>DAIDJP010000019.1 GCA_027451285.1 Acidimicrobiaceae bacterium
TTGAGCAGTTTGTCGCCTTCAGCGAGCTTCCTGATGACCTGCTCGGGCGTGTGATGCCTCTGCTTCATGCTGTCCTCCTGGCTCCATTCTGGAGCATCGGGACTCTCAGTCGCGCTGGATCATTTCAGAGGGGACCCCACAGTGCCATGGGCGCACTTCTGATTTCCGCCGCGTTCCCGCCGTCGGAGTTCGGCACCGACTGGCCGGCCGAAGTCCCCGTGCAGATACATATGAAGAGCGACGACGAGTGGGTTCTCGAAGGGGATCTCGACGCCGCTCGAGATCTCGCGGCGACGGTTGATGCTGCCACTCTGTATTTGTATCCCGGCACCCAGCACCTCTTCATGGACAGCAGCCTTCGCGACTACGACGAGGCCGCCGTGACGACGCTGTTGGAGAGAGTGATCTCCTTCTTGAAGTAGATCGGGTAGTCGGCGTCACCGGTCACTCCCAGTGGGCGGCCACTAACTCTGATCGTGGCGCGTTCTGAACTGATCTAACGCGGCTCGGTGCCCGGAACATTGACGAGTCGCCAAATCCGTCCGCCGTCTCGCGTACTCATAACGAGGGCGCCGTTGCCGTTGCCCCAGCTCATCCAACCAGTCGACGGCGACGTGAAGCTCAACGTCGCCGGGGCACCCGAGCTGTAGCGCTGTGACCGCCGGATGCCCGGGGACGAGAAGGCGTTGTCCGTCAGACCCGTCCACGACGTTCCGCCATCAGTGGTGGTGAGCAGTTGATTGCGATAGGCGAGGTGCCACGTGGTCGGGCTCACGACGTCGACCGCCCACGGGTGTGTGGCTCCGGGCGCTTGAACGGGGGTGAACGAGTGACCCCCGTCGCGGGTGACGTAGACGAAATTAGTCCGTCCTTCCGTGAAGGCCACCGCGCCACGTTGGCCACTCAACACCACAGGGCCAGTGAACTCGGCGCCACCGGGACGCACTGGGGAAGGCTGGGTGAGAGTGACCGCCGACCACGTGCGACCCGCGTCGTCACTGCGATAGAGCATGGCGACGCTGCTGTTGCACCAGAACTCGGCCCAGACGGTGGGACCGGTCAGCGATGTCACCTTGTCGCATTCGAAGGGTAGGCCGCCATCAACCGTGCCGCCGGTCGTGAAGTGTGAGGTGTTGTCGAAAGTCTTCGCCCACGTTCGCCCACCATCACGGGTCACGTAGAGAGCGAGCGGTGCGGACCCTCCTGCACCGTTCGAGGTCGCGCAGACCCCCACGTCGGCCGACGAGAAGATCAGCGCGCACGTCGACGGCACCGTTCCGACAATCGACCATGTTCGACCCGCGTCATTTGTGCCGAGTAGTCGGAATCTCGAGCCGGATGAGTCGGACAGGGATCCCACAGCGAGCCACGCACGCTGTGCCGACAGGGCGAAGAAGTTGCCGAAGTAGTGCTGGCCCCCCGCAACGTTGTAACCCGGAGGCGTCGCGTTGCGCCATGTCTGGCCCGCGTTGCTGGTCCACTCGACGCCCTGGCCGGCGTTGGTGGAGGACACCACGTTGGCCGTGACTGCCCATGTCGCGCGTGCGCTCACGGGCCACACCGACATGACGACTTGGCCCCCCAAAATCGCAGGTGTCGCCACGCCGTGGCCGCCCGCGACGCCCGAGCGCGGCGGCACGGGGGACTGAGCCACCGTCGAACGCGGCGGGAGCCACTTGCCGCCGCCCACGAGTATCGCCGTGGCGACGATGACGGCCAGCACGATCAGGCCGACTATCCAGCGACGTCGGCGAGCTCGCAGCCGCGCCTCCTTGATGAGAAGCTCCTCGTCGTGCGGCGAAACCACCTCTCGCGTGGGTGTGTCGACTACGGCCATCCGTCCTCCGTCATGCTGCGAACTTTTTGGTACTATCTGGGATAGTACTATGAACTTTCGCAAAGTCAACAAGGTCGAAGCGATGGCCCTCTACCAACAGGTGGCGGCCGAGATTCGCCGGGCTATCGCCGACGGTGAGATCTCCGAGGGTGAGCGACTGCCGCCGGCGGTCGACCTTGCAGCAGTTCTCGCGGTCAACAAGAACACCGTCATTCGAGCTCTCCACGCTCTTCGCGACGAAGGCTTGCTCGACTTCACGAGGGGGCGGGGCATCCGGGTGGT
Organism: Acidimicrobiaceae bacterium; assembly: GCA_027451285.1. GTDB lineage: Bacteria > Actinomycetota > Acidimicrobiia > Acidimicrobiales > RAAP-2 > RAAP-2. The sequence continues at coordinate 2,120 of DAIDJP010000019.1, forward strand.
GGGCACCCCAGGACGCGGCGCGATTCTCTCCCAGATCGACGAACTTCTCGACCTCGCCCGACATCAAGGCATCCGCCGAGACGATGTCATCGATCTCATTCTCTCGCGCCCTACAAGGTAAGGGTCGGAATCTCCGCTATCGCGAGTGGGGTGGTCAGAGACCGCCATCGCCGCCGTACAGCGCGGTGTCGCCAATGATGCGCTTGTGTCGGTAGGGGCGGCGCGGTCCCCCGTACACCGCGCGGGCCCGCGAGAGCGCGCGTGATCTTGGAGTCGAGGAAACCTCGGAAACGGGCTGTTACGGTGTGCTGCGTCATCGCCAGCTGATCGGTGGCCGTGACCATGGGGGGGACGACATGAAGCTGCTACTCACTTCGGGCGGCATCACGAATCCGAGTATCCACGAGGCGCTGGTCGAGTTGTTGGGTAAGCCGGTGTCCGAGTCCAGCGCTCTGTTCGTGCCCACGGTGATCTATCCGTTCCCTGGCGGCAGCACGATGGCCTGGAACGCAATCCGCGGATCCGCCAAGAGCCCACTCACCGATCTGGGCTGGAAGTCAATGGGGGTACTCGAACTGACGGCGTTGCCGAGCATTCAACGAGAGAGCTGGGTTCCCGCCATCCACGACACCGACGCGCTGCTCGTCTGGGGTGGCAATGTGCTGTACCTGTGTCACTGGATGCGCGAGTCCGGACTCGCAGACCTCCTGCCGTCACTGGAGTCGCTGGTCTACGTGGGGGTGAGTGCGGGCAGCATCGCCATGTCGAGCTACAACGTCGACATCGACTTCAATCGCCAGTTCGTTCCTGTTGGCAGCGACATGGCCAAGGGGGGCGAGAGGTCGCTGGGTTTCGTCGACTTCGCGCTGTGCGTGCATCTCGACCACCCAGACCCGAACTTCGAGGACAGCTCAATGGAGAACGTCGAGAAGTGGGCGGCGGGGGTGCCGGCTCCGACGTACGCGATTGACAACCAAGGCCATCAAGGTAAACGGCGACGTCGTCGAAGTGGTCTCCGAGGGACACTGGCGACGATTGGACGGGGCGAGAACGAGTGACTGACTTGCACCGGGGACGTGATTCGGGGCGAGACGAGGATCGGAGTTGACATGAAACACGGGCTCTTCCTTCCCCCATTCGACGGCCTCGCCAACGCCGCTCGCATGGGCGAGCTCGCGGTGCTGGCGGAGGAGTCGGGTTGGGACGGGTTCTTCGTCTGGGACCACCTTCGCTACGCGGCCCCGGTGCGCGAGATCGCCGACGCCTACGCCTGTCTCGCGGTGATGGCGGCGCGGACCTCGCGGATCGTGGTGGGCCCAATGGTGACCCCGCTGATCCGTCGCCGACCCCAGGTGGTGGCTCGTCAAGCCGTCACCCTCGATCACCTTTCAGGTGGGCGTCTCGTCATGGGTTTCGGTCTCGGGGACGACTACCCGGAGGGCGATCTCGCCTGCTTCGGTGAGTTGACCGACCTCGCCGCGCGCGCTCGTGCGCTCGACGAGGGCTTGACGGTCTTCTCCGGCCTGGTGCGTGGCGACGTCGTGGACGTCGACGGGGAGTTCGTGACGGCTCGAGACGTCGCGTATCGACCCACCGCCCTGCGCCCCACGGGGATCCCGACGTGGACCGCGGGTCGCTGGCCGCACCTCGGACCCATCCGGCGCGCCGCCCGCCACGACGGGATGATGGTCATCCAGATAGCCGAGCCCGCCCAGGTCGAGGAATTGAGGGCTCGCCTCGAGGAGGCCGGCGCCGACGTGGATCACTTTGACATCGCCGTCTGGGGTCAGCGCGACGAGCGACTCGTCTATCGCGAGGACGAGCGCTACGAGGAGTGGGCCCGCGCGGGGGTGACGTGGTTCCTCACCGGTCCGGGACCCTTCGATCTGGACTTTTCGGAGGTGCACGACTACGTGGCGGCCGGTCCACCCCGCTACTAGGCGACGATCACTCCAGTCGTGCGCATCCCGTGCGCATCCGCACAGTCGCCCGTGGCAACCGTTTGGGATTGTTCATCGTCACATCGGTTCGGATTGACTGTCTCTTGTGGTGGGGCTAGTAAGAATCGAACTTACGACCTCGTCATTATCAGTGACGCGCTCTAACCGACTGAGCTATAGCCCCAGGCGGACCAGTCTACCGTCCCGACGAGTGGTCCTCGGGGGCCGGATCCCAGAACCGGGCGACGACGGACTGGCTGGCGGTGGCGAGCAGTGTGCCGCGTTCGCTCCAGAGAAATGCTGTCCCCTGGCCGAAGCCGTTGGCCAGGGCGTGCATGTGGATGTCGCACAGCACCCACTCGGTGGGCTCGAGCGTTGCGATGCGCAAGGTGTTGTCGAGGCTGCGGCCCATCGTGCGCCGTCCCATCGGCTGGCTGGCGCCACCGGAGACGTAGTCACCGAAAATCGCGAGCGTTGCCGCTGAGGGCTCGAAGTGGCCGGGGACGCGCGCCCAGATCCCCGAGTGGGCCGGTCCCGGCGTGCCGTCCAGCTTCTCGAAGGGCGCACCGATGGCCACGCGGGCGTCGACGTGTTCGAAGATCGACTCGCCCATGCCGCGCGGCATCTGACGCGGCGGACAGTCCTCGGGCGCGGGAACACTGGGCATCTCCACCCACGGTCGGTCGCTACTCAAGGACCCAGTCCCGAGCGCCGCGTTGACCGTAAGGATCTCGCGACCCTCGCTGCGCGCGATCGCGCGCGCCTGGGTGACGTTGCGTCCCACGACCACGAGCTCGGTCGAGACGGTGACCTCGCTGCCCAATGGAGCGTGAGACAGGTACTGGGCACTGCCCCAGACGGTCGGGCGCTCGGAAGCCTCCTCGAGGGCGACGAGGCCCGCGGCGAGCCCGCAGCCGCCGAAGAGGAACTGGCCGGGAGTGATCAGGCGCTCGGTCACGCGAAAGCGCCACGTGGTCTCGCTCGCTCGTTCCAGTGCGAGAAACTCCCGGGCGTCCACGAACGCCGAGGTTACCAATCGGGGCCCTTCGCACCGGAGGGACCGTGGCGGGGGCAGACTGGGTGGCGTGATCGATCCGCGCTTCGTCTACCTCGCGATGGCTTTGTCGCTCGTGGGCGTGGCCGGCTACATCCGCGACACGTTGCGCGGAGTGACGACGCCCAACCGGGTGACCTGGGGACTGTGGGCGCTCGAGGGAGTGCTCGCCTTCGCCGTGGAGATCAAGCAGCACGTGGGCCTGGCCGCCGGGATGACCCTCATGCTCGGGCTGGGCCCGATCCTCGTGGTCGCTGCGTCGTTTCGCCACCACCACGGCGTGTGGCGGCTAACGACCTTTGACATCGTGTGCGGGGTGATCTCGCTCGCCGGCATTGCCTTCTGGGCGCTCGTGAACGCGCCCACCATCGCGCTGGTCTCCTTCGTCGTGGCCGACCAGGTGGCGGCCTTGCCCACCGTGCGCAAGTCCTGGCTCGCGCCCGAGACCGAGACGTGGTGGGCGTTCGCGATGGGCTCGTTGAACACGGGGATCACTCTCGCCACGCTCCACGAGATAACGACCGCCGGCGCGCTCTTCCCCGGCGTCATCATGATCACCGACGCGCTGCTCGTCATACTCATCACGACGCGCGTAGGCCCGCGCGTGCGCACCCGTCGGCCGGTGGCGGTGCTCTCGTGAGCGTCAAGGCCCGTCGCGCCGAGGGCCGTGCCCTGCGGGACAGGACGCCGCGTTCGGCGCTTAGCGAACTCGTGGCGCGTCCGGCGAGCTACGACCCGGTCTCGCGATTGATCTGGGCCCAACGTGGCGGTCGCGCCGACCTGCTCGCGATCCGCTACCAGCGCATGCTGGCCTCGCCGCACGCATTCTACCGCGGCGCGGCGCTGCTGATGGCCGAGGACCTCGCGCGCGGGCCGTCCTCGCCCCTCGACGTGCAGCTGAGCGGCGACGCGCACCTGTCGAACTTCGGCGTGTTCGCCTCGCCCGAGGGTCGACTGGTCTTCGACCTGAACGACTTCGACGAGACCGCGCCCGGCCCCTTCGAGTGGGACGTGAAGCGACTCGCCGCCTCGGTGGCGATCGCCGGTCACGCACTCGGCCTCTCGAAGTCGCGACGTCGTGACGCGACACGTGCGGTCGCCCTCGAGTATCAGCGTTCGATGACCAAACTCGCGACTCTCTCGCGACTCGACGCCTGGTACCTGGCCTTCGACGTGTCGACACTGAATCGCGACCTGCGCGGCTATTTCCGCGAAGACGAGTTGGAGCAGGCGGACACGCTGCTGCGCTCGCTGAAGTCGGACTCGCGCTCGCGCGCCTATCGCCGGCTGGTTATCGGCACCGACGCCGGCCCACGACTGCGATCGCGCCCCCCGCGTCTGATGCCCGTGTCCGAGCTGGGCGACGACGGCGCCCTGGTGCGTCGCACGATCGACCTCGTGCTCGAGGGCTATCCCGCGACCCTGATCTCGGATCGGGCGGCCCTGTTGAGACAGTTCACCCCGGCCGACGTCGGCCGTCAGGTGGTGGGCGTGGGCTCAGTGGGTCGCGAGTGCTACCTCGTGTTGTTCACGGGACGCGACGAGAACGACCTGTTCATTCTCCAGGTTAAGGAGGCGCGCGCTTCGGCCGTGGCGCTCGCGCGCGGCGTCGACGGGATCGACCCCGGTGCGCGCGTCGTCGAGGGCCAGCGCTTTCTCCAGGCTCGCTCCGACCCCTTCCTTGGCTGGCACACCATTGAGAACGCCGGTGGACCGACCAGTTTCTACGTGCGCCAGCTCTACGACCACAAGGCCAGCGTCGACCTGACGCGACTCTCCGCGAAGTCGCTTCGCGCCTACGCGCGGGCCTGCGCGTGGGCGCTCGCCCGGGCCCACGCGCGCAGCGCCGAGTCCGCGCGCATCGCGGGATATCTCGGCACCAATGAGAGCTTCGCCGAGGCGGTCGCCGACTTCGCCGAGGCGTATCGCCGGCGCAACCTCGCGGACTTTAAGGCACTGGCCCGGGCCGCACGTGAGGGGCGCGTGCCCACACTCCCTTGACCACGCCCTCGTCGGTAGACTGATTCTCCCGGGGACGTAGCTCAGCTGGTAGAGCGCGGGCTTTGCAAGCCTGAGGTCGTGGGTTCGAGCCCCATCGTCTCCACCAACCGCGACAGTGATCCCAAAAGAGGGCTCAGCCGTACTATCAGTTGATGCACTACCACGGGTGGGGCGATGAGGTCTCCGACGAGGCTCTGCTGGCGGGTGTCGCCGTGGGCGACGAGCGCGCGATCCTCGTCTTTGTGCGCCGCTATCAGCGTCGTCTCTTCGGGCTAGCTCTGGGTATCGTGGGCGACTCGGGCCACGCCGAGGACATCGCGCAGGAAGCGTTCATCCGAATCCTGCGTCACGCCTCGGTCTACGACGCCCGGCGCGCCTCGGTGTCTACGTGGTGCCTGACCATCACCCGCAACCTCGCCATCGACGCGCTGCGGCTGCGTCGGGCAGTCCCTATCGCGCCCGACGACTCGCTGTTTGCGGACTTGCGTGCAACGTGCACGGCACCCGACGACGCGGCACTCACCCGTGACGGCGCTGCGGCGGCCCTCGCGGCACTCGCCGAGCTACCCGATGAGCAGCGTCGCGCCGTCACCCTGGCCGCCCTGTACGGGTGCACGGCGGCCGAGGTCGCCACCCTCGAATCGATCCCCCTGGGTACTGCGAAGAGCCGGATCCGCCTCGGATTGTCCAAATTGCGCCAGTCGGTCCTTCCCGTGGAGTCAACGTGAACAACGAAGCGAGACTGCCGATGGCGTGCCAGCGCGTGGACGAGGACCTAGCCCCCTTCGCCCTGGGTACCCTCGCGGGGCGCGCGCGGGCCCATGTTCTCGAGCATCTGAAGGGATGTGTACGCTGCGCCGCCGAGGTCGAGTCGCTGTCACGCGCGGGAGATGCGTTGCTCACCCTGGCGCCCGAGTTGGAGCCCCCAGTCGGCTTCGAACTGCGCGTGATGGAGAGATTCCGTGAGGAGACGCAACCTTCGATCGAGCCGCGAGGTCGTCGTCGCGCGGTTCTGTCGGTCGCGGCCGTCGTGATCGCGACCCTGGGTTTCGGGGCCGAAGCGTTGATTCACGCCGTGACGACCAGTCCGACGTCATCGGCCAGTGCTCGTCCTCTCGCGGCGCGCCTCACCGCTCACGGCAAGGTCCTCGGTGAGGTCTTTCTCACCGGCGGGAGTCCCTCGTGGCTCTCGATGACTGTTTATGAAGGTTCCCTGGGGGGACGAGTACGTTGCCAGGTCGTGTTGGCAAGCGGTGCGGTGAAGACCGTGGGCACCTACCTTTTGACCACGGGATACGGGGCGTGGACGATGCGCGTCGACGCCCCGAGGGACCAGGTCCGCACGGCGCGCCTCGTGGACTCGCGCGGCGTGGTCGTGGCGCGCGCGACGCTGCCCACCTGATCATCGACGCGTCACGTTGGATCGCGGTGATCTCTCATCGCCCCTCGTTCGTACACCCGTGACGAGAAGACCCGAATGGAGAACTCGTGCGTGACGTGAGGGAGGACGAAATGATGCAGGCCAGACGAATGAGTGGGCGCGATCGAGTGGCGCAGGCGGTGACGGCAGCCCTCGCGACCAGCGTGTTGACGGTCGGAATCGGGGCAAGCGTTGCGATGGGCTCGACGAAGGCGCTCGTCATCTCGGAGAGGAAGACCTCGAACTACGGCACGATCCTCGTCGCCGGGCACACGGTCTATACGCTCTCTCCCTCTCACACGCCGTGTCGCGCCGCCTGCCTGGCCTACTGGCCCCGAGTCCTCCTGCCCAAGGGTTCGACCAAGGCCGTCGCCGGGCCGGGGGTGATCGCCGCGAAGCTCGGTACGCACCGACTGGCGAACGGCCGACTCCAGGTCACCTACGCCCGGCGGGCCCTCTACTACTTCTCCCTCGACAAGACCGCGGGTCAGGTGAGGGGAAATATCACCGATACCTGGGGGTCGTGGAAGGTCGTCGTGACGAAGAAGTCGGCGGGCTCGACCAAGTCGACGTCGCCCACCACGACGAGCCCGGCAGGGGGCGGCGGTGGCATCGGTTTCTGATCTGCGCGAGGATCCTCTCGTACGTTCTCTGCCCGTCGTGCGTCGTCGGCCCCTCACGTCACGCGTCTATCTCCCGGCCGTCTCTCTCGCGCTCGTTGCCGCGGCCCTCGTCGTCGACGGGTGGGTGAGTCGCTGGGGCGGCGCCAACTTCGCCGCCTCGATGACGAGCCTGCGCGTCGTGCTGGTCGGGCCAACGACGCTCCTCGTTCTGGCGATCTTCCTCGTCGTCGAGCGCCTTCGTCCCGCCCAGCGCCGGCCGATCTTCGCCCGAGGGTACCGCCACGACCTCCTTTACACCGTCTTGAACGCGACGGTGGTCGCGCCACTGGTGGTGGCGCTCTCGCTCTCGTTCGCCAGTGTCACCCGTCGAGCGATGCCCTGGGTGGTGATGCCCCACGTCGCCACGGTGCCGCGTGGAATGGTGATCGCCCTGATCTTCGTGGCGATGGACGGCTGCAACTGGTTGGCGCACCTGGCCAATCACAAGGTCCAGGTGATGTGGCGCTTTCACGAGTTGCACCACTCCCAGGAGGACATGAGCGTCCTTACGGTCTTTCGCACCCATCCTCTCATCCACGTCTCCTACCTCATCGCTCTCGTGCCCGGGATCGTGCTCGTGGCCAACGGCGCGGTACCCACGACGCTTCTCGTCGCCTACGGAGCCTTCGTCGCCTTCGAGCACTCCAACACCAACCTTGGATTCGGGCCCCTCGAACGAATCTTCGTCAGCCCCAACTACCACCGGATCCACCATCGACTCGAAGGGCGTCAGGACGTCAACTTGGGCTTCGCCCTCACCATTTGGGACCAGCTCTCTCATCGTTCGGTGTTCCCGAGTCCCGCGACGGTCCGCGCCGACACCGGGCTACCCGGGCGGCCTCTGCCGGTCGAGCAAGCCGGCGAACGGCCCCGACACGTCGCCACGTTGCTCGCTCAGCTCTGGGGACCGTTTCGTCCCCTCGAGCGCGTCGAGGGGCCCAGGTCGTGACCATCTCGTCGGCCCAGCCATCACGCCTCAGACCTCTTGCACTCGTGCTGGGCGCATCACCGAGTCCCCTGGCGCGTGACGGCGCCCTCGTGGTGGCGCGCGCCGTGGTGGCGTGGATCTTCGTGTACTACGGCGCCGGCAAGCTTTTCGGTGCCTTTGGCGGGCCAGGCCTGCATCGCACCGCGCTCTACTTTTCTCAGACCGCGCACCTGCGCCCCGGCGGGCTGTTCGCGGTGGTGGGTGGGGTGATCGAGTTCGGGGGAGCTCTCGCGATCGCGCTCGGTCTCGTGTCGCGCGTGGCGGCGCTGGCGCTCCTGGGGGATCAGGTCATGGCGATCATCACCGTCACCTGGCACAACGGCATCAACTCTCTCAGCGCGACGCCCGGATACGAGTTCAACCTCACGCTCTGCGCCCTGTCGGTGGTCGTGATCGTGTTCGGCGCGGGACGACTGAGCCTCGACGCCGTCCTCGCGCGGAAGTTGCGCGCGTGAGCGCGGCATCGGGGATTCTGCTCAGACGTCACCGCTTCCCGCCATCGAACGGTACGCGTCGACACCGGCTCGCCCGCGCGGGCGCGAATCTCACGGGCGCCACGGGTGCCGCGTTCTTCGTTCGCGCCGGCCTCCAGCACTTCCTCGCCACCCGCTCGGCGATCGGCGCCGGCTTCGTCGTCGCCCAGGTGTGGGTGGTCATCGCGTATCTGGTGCGCCGTCCGCCCACCGCGGTGACGACACGGGCGCGCCACTGGCTCGTGGCCTTCGGCGGAACCTTCGGCGGAGTACTCCTTCGACCGTCGGGCTGGCACAGTGCGCTCGGGGTCACCGTCGGCACGGTCCTCCAGGGTGGCGGACTCGTCCTCGCCGCGGCCGCCCTCGTCACCCTGGGTCGGTCTTTCGGCTTCGCGGCCGCGGATCGGGGACTCAAGGTCACGGGCCCCTACCGTGCGGTTCGCCATCCGCTCTACGGCGCCTACGTGCTCCTCCAGCTCGGGTACCTCGCCCAGAGCGTCTCGGTCGCGAACGTCGCGATCGTCACGGTGGTCATCTCGTGCGATGTCGCGCGCGCCCTCGCCGAGGAGCAACTCCTCAAAGCCAACGCGACGTATCGTGACTACTGCGCCCGGGTGCCGTGGCGTTTGGTGCCGGGCCTGTGGTGAGTCGACGTAGTCTCGCGACGTGGCCTACGACGAGGTGCTCGCTAATCGGATCCGCGAGGTGATCGGCGCGCGCCGAGACCTGCGCGAGACGAAGATGTTCGGCGGGTTGGGCTTCCTCGTCGGTGGCCACCTGGCCGTGGCGGTGATGAGCGCGTCGCGCGGCATGATGGTGCGCGTCGATCCCACGAACCACGACGCGATGCGCGCCCAACGCGGTGCGGGACCCTTCGTGATGCGCGAACGCGAGATGCCCGGGTGGATCATCGTCGAGGCCGAGGCGCTACGTACGACGCGCGATCTCACACGCTGGGTGCGTCGGGGCCTCGCCTACGCGCAGTCCCTCCCGCCAAAGAGCTGAGCGGCCAACGGGTCGCCTACTTCGTGTGACCGACGTGCCAGCGAGCGCACGTGTCGCACTGGTAGACGCTCATCGGCGAACCGTCGCGGCTGAGACGATGGGCCTGGGCGAGGGCCGCCTCGCGTGTCGGATATCCCACCTTGGGCCGTCCCCTCGCGCTGGTGTGCGAACGGGGCCCGCGCTTTAAGGACGTGCCGGCGCGGTGGCGTCCGCCGTAGCGACTCGACCAGCGCAGCACGAGGGCGATCCCCGCGGCCGCGATGACCAGCACGATCCAGGCAGACATGAACGCTCCCTCTGACGCCTCGTGGCGCCGAGTTGTGAGACCTCTCACCGTATCGGGCTCGTCCGGGTCCGATACGGCGCGTGGCGATCAGTAGTCGTTGACGTGGGTGACTTCCAGGTGGCGGCGCACGTCGCCGTGGGCGATCAGCAGTTCGACGCGCTCGCCGATGTCGTGGCGCCGCAGAGCGCCCTGGACGTCGGACACGCTCGTGACCGCCTCACCGTCGATCGCGAGCAGTCGATCGCCCGCGACGACGCCGGCGTCGGCGAGCTGGCTGGCGGGTCGCGGACGCTGCAGGTCGAATCCCTCGCGGGCGGGGTCGCCGTCTCGGTAGGAGAGGGTGGCAGCGGCGCCATGGCCCACGCTGACGCAGCCGCACGCTCCCAGGCTGCACATCGGGCACACGCAGTGACAGTCGAGACCCGCGCCGGCGAGCTCGTCACTGACGAGACGGGCCAACCCTTCGGCGAGTTCGCTCGCGGCCTGCGCGGCCTCGTTGAGGTGACGGGGGGCGATCTCTCGCAGGCGCGGGTCGTAGAGGCGCAGCGACATCTCGAAGAGCGCCGCGTAGGCGATGGCGGCGTGCGAGTGCCGCGCGTACAGGGCGATGGCCGCGACCGACGCCGGGCCGGCGACGGCCACCGTGCTGCGTGGCGCGGGCGTTTCTTTGTTGGCGTCGTGATCCCCCGCGCGCAGGTACGCGTCGAGTGCGTCGAATCTCGCGCTCGCCCTCTCGGCAAGGTGCTCGGGCATGGTCGCTACGACGTGCTCGTCGAGAGATCCGAGGTACGTGAGGATCTCGCCCTCGACGCCGCGCAGGCTCGCGACGCTCGCGGCGAGTAGGGCGGTGCGTGCATCGGTCATGACTTCCCCCTTTGGCGATTACCTCACTGTGCGCGAGCCACCGATCGCGGGATTAGCTAGATGGCACCCGAGAGACCGCCGTCGACGCTGATGCCCACGCCCGTGACGTAGGACGCGCGCGGCGAGAGTAGGAACGTGGCCACGTTGGCGAACTCGGCGGCAGTACCGATGCGACCGAGGGGGATTCCCGCGCGGCTGGCCATCTCGCGGTAGAACTCGTCGAGGTCGCGCTTGGCCTCGGCGGCTCGGCGCACCCACTGACCCGACTCGATCAGACCGATCAGGATCGCGTTCACGCGCACGCCGCGCGAGCCCACTTCGTGCGAGAGCGCCTTCGTGAGAGCCAGCCCGGCCGCGCGCGAGGCGGCCGTGGGCGTCGAGTTGGGCGGCGGCGTGCGCGCCATGATCGCGAGCACGTTGAGGATCGAACCGTGAGTCTCTTCGAGCGCGGGCAACGCCCGGCGTGACAGGTGCAACGCGGCGATGACCTTGAGCTCGTAGTCCGCCCGCCAGGCTTCGTCGGTCGAAGTCGCCACCGAGGAGGCGGCGCTGCGTCCGGCGTTGTTGACGACGCCGTCGATGCGTCCGAAGCGCGCGAGAGCCACGTCGTAGAACTCGTCGAGCGCGGTGGCGTCGGTGACGTCGGCCTCGACGCACAGGGCCTCGGGGCCAAGGCTCTCCTGGGCGAGGGAGAGGCGCTGGGGGTCGCGTCCGCACACCGCCACGCGCGCGCCCTCGGCGAGCAGGCTGGTGGCCAAGGCCATGCCCAGGCCGTCGGTGCCTCCGGTGATGAGAAAGGCTCGGTTGTCCAGTTCTAGGTCCATGGACTCATCCTAGAAACGTCCCCGAACGCACGACGGCCCGGCTCTGGCGAGCCGGGCCGTCGTGGTCGGATTAGTTGCGGTAGTGCTCTCGCCAGATCAGTCGGTAGACCTTGACCTTGCGCGGGATCGCCCGCAGGCCCGGGATCAGCGGCAAGAAGAGCAGGATGACCGACAGGAGCATCATCGTGGCCCAGACCTGGACGTCGGCGTTGGCACTCGTGGAGAACGGCGACACTTGGTACCAGAAGGTGTAGAGCCACAGCCACGCCTGACCCGGGTAGCTGTTCGTCTCGTTCATCATGCCCCACTGGCTGCCCAGGAGGTGCTGCTTCTCGGCGAGCTGCGCGAGGTAGCCGCCGTCGGAGAGGAACAAGAGGGGCTTCGTGTAGTCCATCGAGAAGAAGTTCCCGCCCTGGACGAGCGCCGTGTCCAGCGCGCCGGAACGCGCCATCGCGGTGAGGTCGTTGATGAACACGGGCACGGGACCGGCGTTGGACGCGTTCACCGCGATCTGGCCGTTCTTGAAAGTCATCGTCGAGTCGGCCTTGGTGTAGTTGTTGACCCAGGTCGTCTGCTGGCTGGTCGACGCCGACTTCCACGTGGACAGCGCGCTCGAGAGCTGCGCGTTGTAGGGCAGCGACTCGAGGGGCCCCAACACGAAGTCCTGCTCGGTGTTGATCGGGATGCGCACGCCCACCCACTTGGCCAGCGTGAGCGGACCGAGCTTCTGGCCGTCACTCGCCGTGTTGTAGGGCGCTCCGTAGCCGGCCGTGGTCGTCGTGCCGTTCATCTCATTGATGGCGGTCATCGCGAAGTCGGTGGGTGCGGCGTTGGCCCAGTTCTTGATGGTGATCTCGTGGTCGTCCGGCGCGCCGAAGAGGGTGGCCAGGATGACGGTGAGCAGTCCCACGACCACCAGGGCGATCGTGCCCTCCTTGATGATGTCGTAGGGGCTGTGACCGCCCTTCCACTCCGGGGCGTCGACGTCGGGACGGAATGCCTTGGAACTCACTGTGCTTCACCAACCTTGTCTTCGTAGGGGGGGACGACGCCCTTGATGCGCACGAGCAGGACGTGCAGGGCGGTGAGGACGACCGCGGCGAGCGGCAGCAGGACGATGTGCCACATGAGCATCTGGCCGAGGTTGAGCACGTTGAAGAACGCGCCGGCTCCCGTCGAGTTGATGCCGTCCTTGGCCTGGGTGGTGATCCACTGGGAGTCGAAGTTGCTCTGGGAGGCGTAGCCGGTGAACGCGGTGGCGATCGAGGCGAGGAACGTGACTACCCCCGTCATCCACGTCGCGGTGCGACCGCCGCGCCAGGCGCCCATGAAGAACTTGCCCCACAGGTGCACCACCATGGCGAAGAAGAAGATCTCCACGCTCCACAGGTGCAGTGAGTTCACGAAGTGCCCGATCGAGGACTCGTGCCACCACTGCGGTCCGCGCAGCGCGAGGATCAGCCCGGAGCCGATGACGACCGCGAGCGCGGACATGGTCGTTACGCCGAAGACGTAGATCCACGACGAGACGTAGGCCGGCTGGGTGTCCGGCAGGAGCTTCTCCGGGGGCAGCTTGCCGGCGACCCTGCGGCGCAGGCGAGTGGTCCACTGCTGGTCGATGCTGGTGCTCACTTGCTCTCCTTTCGGCGGTTACGCCCGGGGAAGGGCAGAAGCAGGGCCGCGATGAATGTGACGACCATCAGGACTATGACGATGAAGTTGGCCACACTGATGTTGATGACACCCCAGTGCAGATAGTGGCCGTAGCCATCGAGCGGTATCAGCGCCGCTAGGAAAGAAAACCACGCCATAGATATCCCATTTCTCCGATCTCATGGTGCTGGACCCAGTGTGGCACGTCATTGCGGAGAACTACCAGGGCCTAAAGCCCCCGCCTATCGTCCCTGATCCTAAGCCTTTGCGCTAGAGAAGGAAGGAATTGGATTTTCGACCTTCGGCGCGCGACGGGTGCCGGGCTCGCGGTCGTGCGCGCTCTGGCGCAGGTGGAACTGCGTGACGCCGATCGACAGCGAGATCGCGCCGGCCACGTGCAGCTCGACGAGGACGACCGGCACGTGGGTGAGGTACTGGGTCACGCCGATGGCCGCCTGGACGAGTGAGATCACGACGAGGCGGCGCACGCCGTGCTGGAGGGCGAGCGGCGCGCTCGAGCCCCAGATCGCAAAGACCAATCCCGTCACCAGACCGATGAAGAGGACCGCGGCGACCGAGTGGACCCACGCGGCGTCGGCGAAGGCGAAGGGCAGGCGCCGCGCGACCAGCTGGCCCTGGGAGCCACCGGCGTGCGGTCCCGATCCCGTGGCGATGGTGCCGGTGGCGAGCAGCACCACGAAGGGGATCCACAAAAGCCGCGCGATCAGGCGAAAGTGTGGGTCGCGCACGTCGCAGCGCGCGCCGGGCCCGTAGACGTACTTGGAGCGGTGATAGAGGATCGCGCCCACGACGACCATGGAGAGCGAGAGAATCATGTGCAGTGAGACGAGCCACGGGTTGAGCTTGGAGTAGACGACGAAGGCGCCGAGGATCGCGTCGGCGACGACGCCGGCGATCAGCAGCCCCGAGAGGACGAGCAGATCGCGACGGCGCACCTCGCGCAGCCACGCGGCGATGAAGGTGGCGATCGCGACCAGGATGAGCGTGACCGTGACGATGCGGTTCGCGTACTCGATGAGCGGGTGGATCGACCACGACCCCGCGATGCGGTGGTGATAGCAAGTGGGCCAGTCCGGACAGCCCAGGCCCGAACCGGTGAGGCGCACGGCCGCTCCGGTCAGGACTATCACGATCATCGAGACGAAGGAGGCGAGCGCGAACCAGCGAAAGACGGGGATCGTCACACGTCGGCGAGTTCCGGTCATTTTCGTAGCCTAGGGAAGGACCGACTCATAGAATGCTCCCCATGACAATCTCGGCCACGAGCCCTCGCTCGACCTCGGACGTGGTCAAGGGATACGTCGCCCTCACCAAGCCGCGCATCATTGAACTCCTGCTCGTCACCACGGTGCCCACGATGGTAGTGGCGGCCAATGGCATCCCCAGTCTGTGGCTGATCGTCACGACGCTGATCGGCGGCACGCTGGCCGCCGGCGGGGCGAACGCCTTCAACATGGTGATCGACCGCGACATCGACGCGGTGATGCAGCGCACCAAGCGCCGTCCGCTGGTGACCGGCGTGATGACCCCGCGCGCCGCGACCGTCTTCGCGGCCGCCCTCGAGATCGTCTCCTTCGCGGTGCTCTCGACGTGGGTCAACCCGCTGTCGGCGTGGCTCGCGCTCTCGGCCACCGCGTTCTACGTCTTCGTCTACACGATGTGGCTCAAGCGGCGCTCCAAGCAGAACATCGTGATCGGCGGCGCGGCCGGCGCGGTGCCGGTGCTGGTGGGCTGGGCCGCGGTGACCAACTCGCTCACCTGGACGCCGGTGCTGCTCTTCGCCGTCATCTTCATCTGGACGCCGCCGCACTTCTGGGCGCTCGCGGTGCGCTACCGCGATGACTACGAGGCGGCCAACGTGCCGATGATGCCGGTGGTGGCCTCCTTGCGGCGCACGACGCTCGAGATCCTGGTCTATTCGGTCGTCCTGTGGGCGATCACGATGCTGATCGGTCCCTTCGCCCACTTGGGCTGGATCTACGCGCTGGCCTCGACGGTGCTGGGCGCACTGTTCTCCTTCTACGCGCTGCGCCTCTATCGCCACGCGGCCTCCAACAAGGCCGACGTTGCCGAGGCCATGCGGCTCTTCCACTTCTCCATCACGTACCTGACGGCCCTCTTCGTGTTCATGGCGGTTGACGTCCTTGTCCGATTCCACTAGTCCGCGGCGGCGACCGTCGCCGATGGCCCTGCTGTCGCTCGGACTGGGGGTGACGATCGCGCTCGTGCTGATCCTGACCGTGTCGTTCCTCACCAACGGCCGCTCCCCGGGCGCGTCGAGCACGACGACGCCGATCGCGACGACCGAGCTCGTCGGCAAGACGCTCAAGGGATTTTCCAGTCCGGGTCTCTTCGGTGGCACGGTGACGTCACCGTGGACCAGCGGGCATCCGACGGTCGTGATCTTCTTCGCCTCGTGGTGCGGCCCGTGTCAGGGCGAGATGCCCAAGGTCGCCGCCTACCTGCACGCCCACCACACGGGGGACGTGCGCGTGGTGGGCGTCGACGCGAACGATGAGCAGTCCGCGGCGAAGGCCTTCGTCACCAAGGACAAGGTGGGCTTTCCCGTCGCCTTTGACGCCAACGGGACGGTCACCAACGGGCTCTTCCAGTTCCTCACCCTGCCCGAAACGGTGTTCCTCACCGCCCGGGGCAAGGTGACCAACGTCTACTTCGGGGCGATCCCGACCGACAAGCTCGCCCAGGGCATCGCGGCGCTCTCGGCGTAGCGCTGATACCTCGAGCGTGGCGTCGGCGCCGTGCCCGTGGTGCATCGTTAATGTCTGAGCGGGGGTCGCATGCGTACGTTGAGGTTGAAGAGCGTCGTCGGCGTGGCGGTAGCCCTGGCGGTGCTGACGACCCCGGTCGCGGCGATGGCGGGACCCGTCCTCAGGGTTGGTTCGACGACGCAGATCAGCTCGTGTGCGGGACCCAACGCCGAGCCCGTCTCGGCGGTGGACGGTCGCTACGTCTACGTCGCCTGGATCGGCTGCGCGTCGGCCACGACCAACATCGCGGTGGCCACGTCCTCCGATGGCGGCGCCACGTTCGGCGCGCCCGTTCTCATCTCGCCCTCTCCCTCGAGCTGGGATCCGACTCTGGCGGTGGGGCCCGACCACCACGTCTATCTCGTCTACATGGTGGGCCACGTGTCCTGCGTCTTCACCACGTGTTCGAGTGTGGCGGTGACCTCACCGTACGTGGCGGTCTCCACCGACCACGGCGCGAGCTTCTCGGCGGGCCAACCCCTCTATCAGCCGGTGGCGCCGACGACGTCGAACTTCGCGGACCGGCCCTTCGTCGCGATCGCGCCGGACGGGACGATCGCCGTGAGCTACGACTTCGGTCCGGGCACCGCTCCCTATAGCCTCCTGTGCGCGAAGGGTCAGAGTTGCTCGTTCGCCGCGGGCCAGTACAACGCCGTGGTCCAGGTCTCGCGTGACGGCGGGGCGACGTGGAGCAACCAGATCCCCATCGACCCGCGATACCCGGTCGGTGGCGAGTGGTCGGCGGCCCTCGTCGCCGAACCCAACGACACGTTCGATGCACTGATGTGGGACCATCTCACCGAACCCACGACCTACGCGATGTCCTCGGGTCCGATCACCTTCAGCCACTCCGGTGTGGACGGTCTGACCTGGACGACCCCGAGCCTCGTCAACGCCGCGCCCATCCCCCTGACCACGTGGTGGGTCGACGGGTCGATCGGCATCGACGCGGGCGGCACGCTCTACGCCGCCTGGGACGCGCAGGGAGTCGGCGGTGACACCCCCTACCTCGCCTACTCGACCAACGACGGCCAGTCCTGGTCGACGCCGATCGCGATGGCACCTGGTTCGAACGCCAGTCACCTCGTCGAGGTCGTGGGCGGTGCGCCGGGGACCGCGTATCTGGCCATGCAGACGGGCGACGCGATGGGTTATCGCACGAAGGTGGCGGGATTTTCCGTCTCCACGCTTCGCCTCTCGCCGTGGAAGACGGTGTCGCCGACTCTCTACGACCCTTCCGTGTGGCCCGGCGACACGCTCGGTCTCACGTATCGTGGCGCGACGGGCACGTCAGCCCACCTCTTCGTCTACTGGGGTGGCGCGCTGATGGATTCGGGCTCGAGCGAGATCTGGGGTTCGTCGGTCAACGTGGTCCTTCGGAAGTCGCGTTTGCCCCGGGAACTTAACCAGTATGTGTGCCACATTCATATCCCACGTTGAGCGTGTGAGGTCTAGCGGGCCAACACCCGTTCGACCGCACTCGCGAGGGCGCGCTGGCCCGCAACATTGGGGTGAAACGAGTAGCGCGGATGTCGCAGGTCAAGCGAGTTGAACCACGGCCGGGGGCTACAGAGCGAATGGCCGCCACCGCTGGCGAAGGACCCGGCACCCGCGTTGGGGTTGGCGAGGGTGAAGCCGCTGGCGCGCGCGGCCGTCGCGATGACGTTGTTCAGCGCGGTTTCGGCGCGCGAGAGATAGAGCAGTGCCCCGCCGCGCAGTCCGGCGCAGCCACGCGCGAGGATCGCGCGCGTGAGAGCTTGCGGCACCGGCACGAGGCGCGGGTAGGTGACGACGACGATGCGCGCGAGGGGCGCGAGAGTGCGTATCTGGCGATAGGTCGCCGAGAGCGCGCTGGCGAGGTTCGTGATGTTGGCGCGCAGGTCGCGCACGGCGGGCACTGGCGAGTCGGCCGAGCACCAGTCGGGGATCGTGACGCAGGTGAACAGGACAGGCACGAAGTGCAGGTCGTTGCCGCCGACCGTCACGGTGACTACCTGGGCCGAGGCGAGTTCGCCCGAATCGTCGAGCTGGGGGCCCTCGTCGTGGTTGCCGCCGGCGCCCGCGAGCCCCTCACTCGCCGCCGGCGATTCCGGAGAGAGGTCGCTCGTCGTCGCCCCCGAGCACGCGAGGAACGACAACGGGGCGCGGGTGCCGCGCGCGGCGAGCCAGCGCGCGACCAGGACGGGATAGGCGATCGCCGACCGGTCGCAGCCGTCGGTGGCGTTCACGTTGTCGACCGCGGCGCCGGTGCGGTCCACCCAGCCGCTACCTGGATTGCCCTCGCCCGACGCGTAAGAGTCGCCTAGAGCCACGTAGGCACCGGCTCGCACACCAGCGAGGGAGACGGTGGCGCTGACGTGCGTCACCGACGTGCCGTCGGTGACCGTCACGTCCAGGGGCGCCGACGTGGGGCCTGCGCTCGTGTTCGGCGCGAAGCGCATCACCGGCTGGGCCGAGCAGGGCCAGACCCTCGTCGACCCACGTACGCGCAACGTGCACGCGGCGCTCGGAGCAGTGACGAAGTGGGCGGTGATCGCCACCAACCCTCCCGAGGCCGTCAGCGACGTGGGCACCAGGGAGAGTGTCACTGGCTCGCTCGCGCGCGCCGCGACAGGTGCGGCGAGGGCCACGAACAGGACGATCAGCGAGAGCAGCGATGATCGGCGTCGCCGGCGGAACCGCTCAGGGGGTTCCATGAATCCGAACGTATCAGCCTCAGTCGAAGCGGAACGTGCGGGCCGCGAGAACCGGCGCGGCCAGGGCCCACAGGGCGAGACTCAGCCAGTCCACGAGGCGTGGCGTGGTGCCCGAGCCGAGCACGCGGTGCAGCCCGTCGGCGAGTGCCCCCGAGGGGATCCACGTCATGACGGAACGGATCACGTTGGGCAGCGAGGTGGACGGCACGACGATGCCCGAGAGCAACAAGAGCACGAGGTAGAGGCCGTTGCTCGCGGCGAGGTTCACCTCCGCGCGCAGTCGCCCCGCGAACGCGAGGCCGATGCCGGCGAGTCCCGCCGTGGCGAGGAGGATAAGGCCGATGATCGCGAGTGCGCCGCCGAGTCCGCCGCGCGGGTGCCAACCGAGGGCGAGCGCGACCACCGTCAAGATGACGATCTGGATCGCCTCGGTCACGAGGACGCCGGCGACCTTCGCCCCGATGAGTCGCCGACGGCCGAGCGGCGTGACGTGGAGGCGCCGCAGCACCCCGAAGGACCGCTCGAAGCCAGTCGCGATGGAGAGAGCCACCAGCGAGGTGGACAGCACGCTCAGGGCGAGCACGCCCGGGGCGATGAAGTCGACCCGGTGGGGGGTCGGCGACGACGTGACGTGAGTCGTGGAGAAGAAGACGAGGATGAGGACCGGGATGCCGACCGTGAGCAGTAGGGTCTCGCCGCGGCGCACGGTCATGCGCACTTCGGCGAGCGTCTGGGCGAGCAGCGCTCTCATGACTGGGCCGCCCGCTCGGCGGCGATCAGCTCGAGGTAGCGCTCCTCAAGCGAGGCTCGCGTGCGCAGCGAGACAACGGCGGCGCCGTGCGCGGTGAGAAACGAGGTCAGCACGCTCATCGACTCGGGAGTCGAGGGCGTCGCGCAGCGATAGGTGCGCGCGCCGCTCTCCTCGACCGCGCAACCCAGCGCGTTAGCGAGCTCGGCTGGCGCGATGGCGGCGCTCGTCTCGACGATCATCTCGGGGGCGCCGGCGAGCTCGTCGAGGGTGCCCTCGGCGACCACGGCGCCGCGATTCATGATCATCAGCCGGTCACTCACGCGCTCGGCCTCGTCGAGCTCGTGGGTCGTCAGCAGCAGCGCGCAGCCGCGCTCGGCCTCGGCACGAATCAGCTGGCGGATGACCTGGCGCCCCTCGGGGTCCACCGCGGTGGTGGGCTCGTCGAGGACCAGGACGCGGGGCCGGCCGATCAGGGCGAGGGCGAGGAGCGTGCGCTGCTGCTCTCCCCCCGAGAGGCGCCGCCACGGTGTCGCCCGGCAGCGCTCGAGTTCGAGCAGTTCGAGCAGTTCACCCGGCTCGCGCGGCGCGTCGTAGTAGGTGGCGGTGAGCGCGAGCACCTGGGCGGGCGTCATCGGGAACCACACGCCTCCGCGCTGCAGGAGAGCCCCCGTGCGCGCGACCACGTCGTGGTGGTCTCTCACGGGGTCGAGCCCGTGCAGTCGCACCGTGCCCGAGGTCGGCGGGCGAAAGCCCAGGAGTGTCTCGACCGCGGTCGTCTTGCCCGCGCCGTTGGGCCCGAGCAGGGTGACCACCTCGCCGTAGGCCACCTGAAGGCTCACGTCGGCCACGGCCACCAGCGAGCCGAAGGTGACGCGCAGGCGGCTCATCTCGATGGCGTAACTCACGACTAGCGAACTTACCCGGTCGTCGCTCGTCTCGAGCCCGGGCGCGGAGCCTTTGTAGGCTTGCTCCATGATCGATCTCGTCCAACTGCGCCGTGAGCCGACCGTCGTCAAGGCCGCCCTGTCGCGCCGCGGCGTGCCCGCAGAGACGCTGGACGAGATTGTGGCCCTCGACGTCGAGCACCGCCAACTCCTCCAGGAGGCCGAGTCCCTACGCGCCGAGGTGAAGACCCTCTCGCGCGCGGTCGGAGACGCGAAGCGCGCCGGCGACGCCGTGCGCGCCGACGAGGTCGCCGCGCGCAGCCGTGCGCTCGGGGACGCCGAGCGCGACGCGACCGCGCGCACCGAGACGGTCGCGGCACGCCTGCGCGAGCTGCTGCTGTCCCTGCCCAACCTGCCCGCGCTGGAGGCGCCCGACGGACTCGATGAGACGGGCAACGTCGAACTGCGCCAGTGGTGGGTGGGCATGGACGAGGGAGCGCCCTTCCCGGACTACGCCGACTACCAACGCGTGCCCCACTGGGAGGTGGGTGCCGCGCTGGGCATCCTCGACCTCGAAGCCGGCGCCAAGCTCGCCGGCTCGATGTTCCCGCTCTTTCGCGGTGATGGATCGCGCGTGATCCGCGCGTTGAGCGCCTTCGCTCTGGATCGGCACCGTGACGCCTACGAGGAGATCCGCCCGCCGACCTTCGCCCTGACCGAGACGATGATGTCGACCGGGCACCTGCCCAAGTCGATGGACGACATGTACGCGATCGAGCGCGACGGCCTCTGGGCGATCCCCACCGCCGAGGTGCCCCTCACGTCGATGCGTCGCGGCGAGATCCTCGACGCCTCCGAGCTGCCGATTCGCATGACTGCGCTGACCGCGTGCTTTCGCCGCGAGGCCGGCGCCGCGGGACGCGACACGCGCGGAGTGCTGCGGGTGCACGAGTTCGACAAGGTCGAGCTGTTCAACTACCTGCTGCCCGAGCAGGCCCACGAGGCCTTCGCCGACGTGCTCGCGCGCGCCGAGGGGCTGCTGCGCGCGCTCGGACTGACCTATCGCGTGCTCGACCTGTGCGCGGGCGACCTGGGCACGTCCTCGGCGCGCACGTTCGACCTCGAGGTCTACGCCCCGGGCGTCGAGCGATGGCTCGAGGTCTCCTCGGTGAGCTGGTTCCGCGACTTCCAGGCACGGCGCGCCAACGTGCGCTATCGCACCGAGGACGGCGAGACCGCCTTCGTGCACACGGTGAACGGCTCGGCCCTGGCCTGGCCGCGCATTTGGGCGGCCCTGATCGAGACCGGTCGGCGCGCCGACGGCTCGGTCGAACTGCCCGAGGTCTTGGCGCCCTATCTCGGCGGCCAGCGCGTGATTACGGCGCGCGCGTAGCGGACTCGAAGCGATACCCCACGCCGCGCACCGTGGTGATGTGTTCCGGATTCTTGGGGTCGTCCTCGACGAGGCTGCGCAGTCGCTTGATGTGCACGTCCAGAGTCTTGGTGTCGCCGACGTAGTCGTTGCCCCAGACCCGGTCGATCAGGACCTCGCGGGTGAGGACCCGCCCGGGGTTCTCCAGCAGCAGGCGCAGCAGCGCGAACTCCTTCTTGCGCAGCTTGATCTCCTCGCCGTTGACGAAGCAGCGCCGCGCCTCGACGTCCATGCGGATCTGTCCCTGCTCGATCCGCTCGTCGTCGACGTCGACGTCGGCGTCCTCGTGCGCTTCGCGACGACGCACCACCGCGCGGATGCGAGCGACGAGCTCGCGCAACCGGTAAGGCTTGGTCACGTAGTCGTCGGCGCCGAGTTCGAGCATCAGGACCATGTCGACCTCCTCGCCCTTGGCCGAGACGATGATGATCGGCACGTCGCTCAGCGTCCGGATCGCACGGCACACGTCCAGACCCGAGACCTTGGGCAGCATCAGGTCGAGCAGCACGACGTCGAAGCGCTTGGGCGCGAACTCGGCGAGCGCCTCGGCGCCGTCGCGCGCGATCGTCACGTCGAAGCCCTCGCGGGCGAGGCCCACCGTCAGGGCGTCGACGAAGGACTCCTCGTCCTCGACGACGAGGACTCGCGTGCGCGCCTCGTCGGACTTCTTGCTCATTGCGGGTTCATCGGCAGCTCGAGCGCGAAGGTCGAGCCCTCACCCTCACGCGACTCGACGACGACGTTGCCGCCGTGGTTGTGGGCGACGTGGCGCACGATGGACAGGCCCAGTCCCGTGCCGCCGGTCTCGCGGGCGCGGCCCGGATCGACGCGATAGAAGCGCTCGAAGATCCGCTCCAGGTCCTTCGCCGGAATGCCCACGCCCTGGTCGGAGATGGCCACGCGCGCCAGCGGTCCGGGCGTGTCCACGTCGAGCGCGTCGGGGTCGACGCGCTCGATCGACACGGTGACGGTCCCGCCGGGAGGCGAGTAGACGACAGCGTTCTCGAGCAGCGCGTGCACGGCCGAGACCAGTTGGCGACGGTCGCCGACGACGACCAGGTTGCTCTCGGGCTCCTTGAACAGGATGGTCACCTGGTGCTGCTCGGCCGACATCTTGATCCGCTCGAGCGCCTCGGCCACGAAGAGCGCGACGGGCACCAACTCGCGCGCCGGCGAGCCCTCGCTCTCGATGCGCGAGAGGTCGAGCAGGTCCTCGATGATGCGATTCACGCGGAAGGCCTCGGTGTTGATCCGCTCGGCGAGCCGGTTGGCCACGGCCGAGTCGCGCTCGTACTGCAGCGTCTCGGCCAGCAGTCCCAGCGCGCCCATGGGGGTCTTGAGCTCGTGCGAGACGTTGGCGATGAAGTCGCGGCGGATCTCCTCGAGGCGGCGGCGCTCGGACACGTCCTCGATGACGGCGAGCACACCGAGGGGCCGGCGCCCGTCGTCGATGACGTTCGCGCGAATGGTGAGCGTGCGCCTGGGCGGCCCGTAGATGTCGATCGTGCGCTCGGCCGTTCCCTGGTTCCAGCCCTCGGCGAGGATGTCGGTGACCGCCTGGGCGGCGATGGCGTCGCCGTAGCGGCTCGCCATCAGCGCTTCGGCCTGGGAGTTGCGAAACAGGACCTCGCCGGACTCGTCGACCAGGACGAGTCCCAGGGGCAGCGCGTCCAGCGAGCGTCGGAGGCGCACCGACTCGGCGCTGGACTCGCCCACCGCGCTGGTCGCCGCGCTCGTGACCTCTTCCAGGTAGGCCAGCGCCGATTCGACCCGCCCGTCGTCGCGGCTGGGTTCCACGCCGAGGCGGGTGCCGAGCGCGGTGAGGCGCTGGGCGATGGCGCGGTGGTCGCGCCGGCGGATGTAGAGGATGCCGATCAGGACGCCCAGGATGGCGACGCCCGCGGTGGCGAGGTAGAGCGCGAGGGGGGACCACTGGGAGACCACGTTGTGGACGGCGTCGAGGAGCACGGGAACAGTCTCGCAGACCCGTGCACTTCAGTGGGGGTAGCGACCGTTGCGAGTCCCCGATTGAAAGGTCGCCCATGCCCTTTGCCTCCGTCAGCCTCAATCCCTCGGTCAACGCCCTGCCCGGCGGGGCGGCTCTGCAGTCGCTCGCCAACGGCATCGCTGGCTGGGCCCTCGTGGCCAGCCTGGTGGCTCTGGTGCTCGGAGCGGGTCTCTGGGCGCTCGGCAGCCACTCGCAGAATTACCACCAGTCGGCGGCGGGCCGGCGTGCGGTGATGACCTCGCTGCTGGCCGCGATCCTGATCGGCGCGGCGCCGTATCTGATCAACTTCTTCTTCAAGACCGGCCTCGCGGTGCACTGATGGGACTGGGATGCCTGCTCGATCCGGCCACGTGCGCGACCGGTCTTGTCACCCACGCCACGCTGGGCGACCTGTTTAACGCTGTGACCAACTGGGTGGTGGGCAGCGTGCACTGGATCCTCACGTCGGCCGGCGGGGTGCTCGCGACCACGACCGATCCCGCGACCGTGACGACCTCGGTCGCCCCGCTGTACGCGACGCTCACCACGCTGTCGCCGGTCCTGATGCTGATGGGACTCATGGTTGCGACGCTCTCGGCGCTGCGCCACGGTGACGCGGCCTCGCTATGGCGCGCCTACCTCGGGGTGGCGCCGGCGAGCGTCGCGGCCATCGCGCTGGCTCGCCCGATCGCCGGCGTGATCCTGCGCGGGGTGAACGACCTCTCGAGCACCGCGTCGGCGACGGTGCTCGTCCACGAGGGACTCCTCGCCGACGACCTGCGCAACCTGGTGGGCACGATTCCCGGCTTCGGCCTCTTTCTGCTCGCGGTCGCGGTGGTGGTGGGGTCGTGGTTCCTCTGGTGTGAGCTGGTGGTGCGTGTCGTCGTCCTGTCGCTGGTGCTCGTCCTCGTGCCCGTGGTGGCGGCGCTGGCCACGTTCCCCTCGCTGCGCCGCGTCGCCTGGCGCCTCGCCGAGACCTTCGTCGCCGTGGCGGCCAGCAAGTTCCTCATCGTCATCGCTCTCGTCCTGGGGCTCGACGAGTTGACAGGGACCTCGGCGACGCGCGTCGTGGCCGGGGCGGTCACCCTGGCCCTCGCGGCCCTCACCCCGTTCACGCTGTTGCGCGTGGTGCCGATCATCGAGCAGTCGGCCCTGCACCACCTCGAGGGGGTCCGCCAGCGCGCCACGCGCGGCACTCGTCAGGCGGCGCAGGGCGTCGCGCGAGCGGGATCGATGGTCGCGCCCGAGTCGGTGCCCGCGCCACCCGAGACGCCCGAGGACCTGGGATTCGACCTGTGGGAAGGCGACGGCGAGGTCACCTTGGCGCCGCCCTACGAGGGGCCGGTCGCGGCGCCCGTGGGCGAGCCCCAGCGCCGCGGGGGCCACGTCGCCTACACCTCGGACCACATGGGTCCCGTCGTCACGTGGCACTTCGATGAGTGAGGGCGTGCGCCTCGGCGACGCCGACGCCCCCGCGAGAATCCTCGGCCTCGACCGGCTCCAGCTGGCGCTGCTCGCCCTCGGCGCGGGGGTGCTCGCCGACGCGCTGATGCGCACGCACCTCGTGGTCCAGGTGGGTCTGGGCGTCGCACTGCTCGCCGCGGCGCTGCCCGTGGGCGAGCGGGTGAGCGTCGCCGAGCGAGTGGGACTCGCGCTCGCCTACGCAGCGCGGCCCCACGTCACCTCGGTCGTGATCGAGCGCGGCGACCCGTGCGTCGTTCACGCGCTCGCGAGCGCGACCACGCGCGGCTACGCGCTACGTCACCGGGGTCGGCTCGATCTCAGCGGGGCCGACCTCGAGTTGGCGCGTCGCGTGGCCCAGAGCCTCGACGCCCTCGCGACGGCGCCGAGCGGGCGTCACGCGTCGCTGCACGTCGTGCGCGACGACGACGTCGCCACGCTCTTGTGCCTCGGCGGGCGTGCACCCGAGGGGTGGACCCGCGACGATGACCTGCTCGCGCGCGTCAGCGGAGTGGGACTGGCCGATCACCTCTGGCTCTTAGAGCGCCTGAGCTACCTGCGTACCACCGACGGGGTCTGTCGCGTGCTGCGGGTGCGCGACTACTCGGCCGCGGCCGTGCCGCTGCTCGCCGGATTGCAGCGCGGCAAGGCGAGGACGACGGTGTCGCTGCACCTTGACGTGCTCGAGGACGCTCGCGCCCGAAGGCGGGTCGAGCGACTGAGTCACGCCGCGACGAGCAACGAGGCGGCCGCCAGCACGTGGGGCTTTCGCGAGACCTCGCGCGCGCGACGGCGCGTGGCGCGCACGCTCGAGCGCGAGGCGCGCGTCGCCGAAGGGCGCGCCCTGGTGCGTCTCGCGGTCTTCGTCACGGTGCGGGCCACGCGCCTCGATGACCTCGACGACGCGGTCGATGGGGTCCTGCGAGCGGCCCGCGAGTATGGCCTCGTGCTCGATCGCGGTCTGGGTCGTCAGGCCCGCTGGTACTGCCAGTCGCTCCCGGGAGGTCCCGGCTGGTGAGGGCGTGGACCCACCTGGCCACGTCCGAGGACGTGCTGGACCTGCGCCTGCCGGCCCACGACGCGGGCACGGGCCTCGCGGGGCGCCCCCTCGGCGACTGTCTGGGCGGTGGCGAGTTCGTCTACGAGCCCTTCGACGCCTACGGCGCCGGTCTGGTCGCCAACCCGAACCTTCTCGTGGCTGGCTCCATCGGCGCGGGCAAGTCGACACTGGTGAAGATGGTGATCGACCGGGGCCTCGCGCGCGGCCGCGGGGTGGTCGTGGTCGATCCCAAGGGCGAGTACGGGGCGCTCGCCGCCTCCTACGGTGTGACGCCCCTGGTGCTGGGCCGCGACGGGTGGTGCGACCCGTTCGAGGACGAGAGCCGCGCCCGCGACCTCGTACGCGCCCTGCTCGCCAGTGCGGCCGGCGGGCTCTCTGACGAACTGCACTTCGCCCTCGACGAGACTTGGCGGACGCTTCCGGCGCCGCGACCGCGCCGGCTGCTCGCGGCGCTGCACGAGCGCTTGCGCAGTGACCTGCACGGTCCGGCCGGCGCGCGTCGCTCGCTCGCTCTCATCGTGCGCCGCTTCGTCGAGGGCGACCTCGCGGGACTCTTCGACGGCGAAGGACCGGCGCTCTCGCTCGAGGGTGATCTGGTCGTGCTCGATCTCAGCGCGCAGTGGTCGGGTGACTCGCTCGCGGTGGCGGCGCTCTCGGCCGCCGCCGCCGGTGCCAACCTGGCTCGCCCCGACCGTCCGGGATATCTCGTCCTCGACGAGGCGTGGGTGCTGTTGAGCGATCCGGCGTCGCTGCGCTGGCTGCGCGGATCCTGGAAGCTGGCGCGATCGCGCGGGATCAGCCACGTGCTCGTCCTGCACCGCTTCAGCGACGTGGGCGCGGCCGGCGACGCCGGCAGCGCGACGCGCGAGAGCGCGCTGGGACTGCTGCGCGAGTGCGAGACGACGTGGCTCTTTCGCCAGGGCGCCGACGAGGCCCGCGAGATCGCGACGGCCCTCTCGCTGCACGCGAACGAGTCGCGCTACCTCGTCGCGCTACCGCGCGGGGCCGCCCTCGTGCGCTACGGCGCGTTTCGCTCGGTCGTGCGGGTGATCCCCGACGCGCGCGACGCGCGCTTCATCGACACCGATTCGGCGATGCGCGCGTGACCGACCGTCTCGTCCTCGGGCGGCGCACGTTGCGCGGCGTCGCTCTGGGTCCGCGACTGCGCCTCGGCGAGCGCAGCTCGCTGCTGGTGGTGGGACCCACCCAGGTGGGCAAGACCTCTTCTCTGGTGGTGCCGGCGATCCTCTCGTGGAGTGACGCGCTGGTCGTCACCAGCGTCAAGTCCGACGTCGTCGAGACGACGCGGCGTTGGCGCGGGGCGCTCGGCGCGGTCCAGGTCCTCGAGCCCGGACGCGACGGTGGACTCACCTGGGATCCGCTCGAGCGCGTCGAGTCGCTGCGCCACGCGCTGCGCGTGGCGCACGAGCTGACCAGCCGCGCGAGCCCCCACGCGGATTCGGAGTTCTGGAACGCGCTCGCCACCAAGCTGGTGGCCGCCCTGTTCGTGATCGCGCGACAGAGTCGGCGCAGCGTCTTTGACGTCGCGCGGGTCCTCGACACGCGCGCCTTCGACGAGTGGCTCACCAGCCCGGGCGAGGCCGCGGATCTCCTGCGGGGGTTCCTCGAGCACGACGCCAAGACGGTCGACGGCGTGATCACGACGGCCGAGACGATGCTGCTGGCCTGGCGCTTCGCCCAGCCGCTCGCCCGAGTGCGCGACGTCGTCCACGGACCCCACACCCTCTACCTGGTCAGCCCGCGCGGCGAGCAACGCCACTACGAATCGCTCTTTCGCGGAGCGCTGCGCGCGGTGCTCGAAGAGCAGCAGCGACTCGTCGACGCGGGCAGCGCCCGGCGGCTGCTGCTCGTGCTCGACGAGGCGGCCAGCGTCGCGCCCCTCGAGGACCTCGACGAGCTGGCCGCGACGCTCGCGGGGCTCTCGGTCACGCTGGTGACCGTGGTCCAGGACTTCGCGCAGCTGAACGCCCGCTGGGGCAAGCGCGCGGCGACCATCGTGAACAATCACACCACGCGTCTCGTCCTGGGCGGTCTGGCCGATCCGGCGGTCGCCACCTTCCTGCCCGAGGCGGCCGGTTCCAGCGAGGCGCCGCTGCGGCGGCTCTCGCCGGGGACGGGACTCGTGGTGTCGCGCTCGGCCCCGGTCGCGCCGGTTCGCCTGGTGCCGTGGTGGCGCCAGCGCCACCTCCGTCACCGTGGTCGCCGCGACGTCGCTACGATTCGCTGGTGGAATCGACGCACCTGACGAGCGGGGCCCTGCTCGCGGTCGACATCGGGGCGACCAACATCAAGTACTGCCTGGTCGACGCGGACGGCACCCTGCTCGAGGATCCGCGACGACGCCCGACGCCCTATCCGTGCACGCCCGAGCGGCTGGTTGGGGTGGTCGCTGACCGGATCATCAAGGCCAAGGTCGAGCGCGCCGGGGTGGGCTTTCCCGGGGAATTCACCGACGGACGCGTGGTGCACCCGGGCAACCTGTCGCGTCCGGGCGGGGTCGCCACGCCCGTGGACCCCGACCTTGACGCGCACTGGCGCGGCTTCGAGCTCCAGCGCGCGCTGCGCGAGGCGACCGGCGCCGACGTGCGCATGGTGAACGACGCGTCCCTGGCGGCTCTGGGCGCGAGTCAGGGGGTGGGTCGCGAGGTAGTGATCACCCTCGGCACGGGGTGCGGGCTCGCCCTCGTCGTCGACGGCGAGCTCGTGCGCGTGCGCGACGTCGGCGCGGCGCCCTTCGACGAGGGTCGCACGTTCGACCAGGCGCTGGGCGAGCGGGCCCGCGCCGAGGACGAGGCCCGCTGGCATCGCGACCTCGTGAAGGCGGTCGCCGGCTTCACCGAGGAGTTCGCCGCCACCGCGATCCACCTCGCCGGCGGCAACGCGCGGCGCGTGACGCCCGACGTCTTCTCCACGCTGGCGGTGCCCGTCGAGATCGACGGCAACTTCGCGCCGCTGCGCGGCGCCGCCCGGCTCTTCTAGCTTCGCGCGAGCGCCAGCGCGCCCGTCGCGAGCGTCGTGGCGAAGACCCGACAGGCCTCGTCGACGACGACGAAGTCCGGGCTGTGGTGCATGCCGCTCGAGCCGTCGGGCGCGGCCCCGCCGACGAAGAGGTAGCAGCCGGGCACGCGGTTCAAGAGCTCGGAGACGTCGTCGCTGGGACTCACCGGGCCCATCTCGGCGTAGAGGACGCCCGGGGCCAGCCCGAGCGCGTCGGCGACGATCGCCATCGCGTGGGCGTCGTTGGTCACGGCGGGGGTCGAGACCGTGAAGTCGATGTGGGCCGTGACCGAGAACTGGCTGGCGACCGACGCGACGAGCGCGTTGAGCCGCGCCAGGGCTTCGACTCGCTGGTCGTCGGTGAAGGTGCGTAGCGTGCCCGAGAGGCTGGCGTCGCGTGGCACCACGTTGGGCGCGGTGCCGGCGCGGATCATCCCGGCCGAACACGCGCACGCGGTGCCCTCGAAGGAGAGCCCCTCGACGACCTCGCCCAGGCGCGGGGCGAGGGCGCTGACCGCGAGCACGACGTTGCCGTCGACGCTCGCCATGGCGCCGTGGCCGCCCGCGCCGGCGAGGCGGATGTCGAAGGCGTGGGCCTCGCTCATGATGACTCCGGGACGCGCCGTGACGAAGCCGACGGGACCCAGGCTCGACACGTGGGCGCCGATCACGTAGTCGACGTCGCGCCCCTCGAGCAGGCCTCGCTCGAGCATGGCGCGCGCGCCGCCGAGGCCCTCCTCGGCCGGCTGGAAGACCAGCGTGAAGGTGCCGACGAGTTCACCCGCCTCGTGCAGTCGCGCGAAGAGGTCGGCCACCCCGAGCGCCGCGGCGGTGTGCACGTCGTGGCCGCAGGCGTGCATGACGCCCGCGGTCTCGCTGGAAAAGGCGAGGTCGGTCTCCTCGCTCACCGGCAGGGCGTCGATGTCCGCGCGGATCAGGACGCGATGTCCCGGCGCACCCTCCAATGTGGCCACCGCGCCCGTCTCGGTCGGGCACTCCTCGAGGCGCCAGCCGAGTGCCACGAGCCGCTCGCGGATCACCTGGCTGGTGCGGAACTCGGCGAAGGAGAGCTCGGGGTGGGCGTGCAGGTCGTGGCGGATCGCCACCATCGGGCCCTCCACGAGGTCGAGGAGTCGAGGCAGGTCGTCGGTCAGGGCCATTGGGGCATGGTAGAGGCGAGGCCGCCCTTGGTCGAGGACCGCTAGGATAGGAGGCCTGTATTACTGCGGCTGTAGCTCAGCGGATTAGAGCATCGGTCTACGGAACCGAGGGTCGGGGGTTCGAATCCCTCCAGCCGCACTGCGAGACCTGAATCTCAGGTTCGGGTCCACGTGTCGGTGAATCCACGTGGTCCGGGCCCGGCCATCGGAGCAACGGTGGATCGAAGAGGTCTACGCCTGGTGTTCTAACGACGTCGAGGCCGTTCGTCGAACTGGCCGACCCCGCGCCGATGGAGCGTCGTCAGCGACCGTGATGGTCAAGGCTCTCAGTGTTGATCACTCGGCCGGCGGGTGGCGCTCGTGAAAACGAGCGACCCGCCGG
This sequence comes from Acidimicrobiaceae bacterium, assembly GCA_027451285.1. Lineage (GTDB taxonomy): Bacteria > Actinomycetota > Acidimicrobiia > Acidimicrobiales > RAAP-2 > RAAP-2. The sequence goes on from DAIDJP010000019.1 coordinate 32,910, forward strand.
CCGAGTTGACGACGCTGCTTCTAGCGCTGGTTGTAGCGCACCGACGTGCGCTGACCGTGAGCGAACACGAGGAAGAACGTGTGTACGCCGCGCGGAGCCGACGCGGAGATCGTCACGCGAATGGTGAGAACCTGACCCGTGTCACGAATGACGCCGACCCTGGTTCCACCCACGCTGCTGGTGAAGCGGGGCTGACCGTAGAAGTGGGCGCCGATGACCGACGTGACGATGGAGCGGTTCGTGAAGACGGCAGAGCTCATCTTGATCGCGAACGGCGCGGTGGCCACTCGGCGAGCGAGTGAGACCGTCGTGGCGTTCGACGTCGCGTCGAGGTAGATGGTGTCACCGGCCTTCATCGCGGTGACCTGGCAGGTGCCGGTGGTTGACGCACGCAAGATGCCACTGGACACCGAGCACAACGCGCTGCCGGCGCTGGTGACGGCGTAGGTGACTGCGCCCGATCCAGAACCGCCCGACGAGGTCAGGGCGAGCCCGGTTCCGACGAACCCGTTCACACTGGTGAGGTAGAGGGGCGCCTGGGTCTTCAGGGCCGTCGTACGCACCGTGATGCTCTGACGAATCTGCACGGCGGCGGCAAAGGCACCGTTGCCGGCGTCGTTGAAGTCCACCAAGCACGTGCCCGGAGCGGTGAAGCTGATCTTGTTGCCCGACTTCAGCGCGCAGCCCGTGGAGTTTCCGTCAAGGGAGATCTTCACGGTGTCGCCCGAGGTGGCCGTGGCACTCGCGCTGTAGGTGCTGTGCACGATTCCCGTTGTCGGGGCCGTGCTGGGGTGGATCGTGTTGGCCGAATACACCTGAACGTGCTGTTGCACCTGGTTCGCCGCGGCGTAGGTCGCGTTGCCGGCGTCGTTGAAGTTGATCACGCAACTACCCGTTCCGGTGAAGCTGACTTTGGCTCCGGCGAGCGTGCAACCGGTGGAGGTGGCATCGGTCGAGATGATCACGGTGTCGCCAGAGGTGGCCGTGGCACTCGCTACGAAGGACCCGCCCGCGCTGCCGGCCGACGGGGCCGCCACCGCGGTGATGGTGTTCGTCTTCGTCCCCGCGGCTGATGCGGGCCCGGCGGCCGCGAAGTTCAACCCCGCGACCAGGAGCGCCGCGGTCGCCGCCGAGGCGATGAACGGGGTTGTGAGGGATCTCGTCAACCAACGACGAGTGTGGACGTTTGAAGTGTTTCGCACTGTGCTTCCTGTCTTCTGATGGAGTCTGACGATGTGTCAGACAAGAAGGAAGCAGGTTTCTAGACGTCCTGAGAAGTAGCGTACTTCGTCCATCCCCCAATTACTGGTCGGGCACGATGTCGCCTCCGGGTGGCACGTTCGTCGTAAGTATCCCGCTCAACGCCGCGTTTGCGTGCTGGGTCCACTGCCTGCGGCGTCGCCAGCGGCGCGTGGACACCGTTCACGGCGTCGCGACGTGGTGAGGGGAACCTCGTCGAGGTCGGGTCGCGACTCAGGTGCGTTGACGGAGCTCTTCGAAGAGTTCCTTGATCTCGTCGGGACCCATCCCTGAGAACGGCGGCTCGTCACCACCGACGACACGCACCATCGAGGGATGACACGAGAAGTTCACCAGTCGCCCGCCGCGTCGCATCTCGAGGCGCGGATCGAAGCGCACCGACACGCGCCACTCCCCGCGCCAGGAGAGCCAGTCGACGACGCCGGTCGCCCAGCCATATCGCGGACTCTGCCGATTGGCCAGGGCGATGGTCTCGACCCTGGTGGCGAAGGTCGGCAGCTCGCGACGGGGCGCGGGCAGGATTCCCGCCGCCACGACCTGGGCGACCGCGTCGGCCACCCACCTGCCTTCGAGGGCGTCGTCGTACCGGTCCAGACGTCCGGAGAAGCCGATGTCCTCGCGCACGGCGATGTGGGCCGGACACGCCAAGAGGTGAGCGAGGTCGGCGTCGCTCCAGATGCTGATCATCCCGTCACCGAAGTGTGCGAGGGCCCGGGACCTCTCGCGTTCAGCGGCCGACTTCGTGGGGTGAGCTCGCTGGCGCGCGGGCGCGGGCGCGGGCGCTGGCGCCGGTCGCGCCGGCGCCGGCGCCGCGGCGAACTGACTCTGGCGAGAGTGGTAGAGGCGCTCGATCGCGTCGGGTGACATCTGCGAGAACGGCGGCTCGTCGCTGTCGATCACGTGCACCATCCACACGAAGGTGTCGGTGCCGTAGATCGGATAGCCCTGCCATCCGCCGGTGCAGTGGTCGAACTCGACGTGAACGCGCCACGTGGCGGAGCCGTGACTCCACGAGAGGCTGGTGACCGTTCCGACGCCGTAGCGGCCGGCGGGACTCGGACGGCCCCCGATCTCGATCGTTTCGACTCGAGCACCCAGACGGGGAAGTTCGTGAGTCGGCGCCGGGAGGAGACCTCGGGCCACTACCTGATGTGCGCCGTCGGCCACTGCGACGACGCCGTCGGCGTCGTCGTCCCAGCGCAGCCCCTCAAAGAGGGCCGACGTGTGCTCGCCGAACGGGTCGGGGTTCGCGAGGACGAGGTCCAGTTCAAACTGGTTACGCACTCGAATTGGCCCATCGCCGAAGTAGGCCCACGCGGGGGGTCGGGTGTCTTGCATGATTCCTCCATCGCATGGCGTTCGCACCGTTGCCCTTCGGCTGGTTGCGGCGACGTCACCGGGCCATGTCCCTCGGTCGCTCTTGATGTAGGCCTGCAGTGTACCGCCCACCTCTGACGGCGGCGAGGAGAGCCAACGCTACGCGGCGAGTCAGCGTGCCGGTCCGCGGGGGCGGACGCGGCACCACCGTCAGTTGAGAATCGCCTCAGACGTCTCACCGTCTCACCGGTCCTCGTCGCCAGTCGCGAACTACGTTCACAGAAACGACCGCGAAGCGGACGGGAGCGGTTCCTCAGTCGCAACGATCGTCACCTCGCGGGCCGCGGGCGACGTCCAACCCAAAGGGGGCCACGGTGCCCAGGTCACCAGATATCGCCTAATGAGTGGAGATCCTCGGACCGCCATTCTGAGCCCGGACTTCATCTATTTCGGCGTCGCTCTCTCGATGGTTGGCTATCTCATCTACGTCCGTGATGTGCGCCGGGGGCGTGCGGACCCCGATCTCGTCTCGTGGGGACTCTGGACCGCCATTCCGCTGCTGGCGTTCGCAACGCAGCTGGTCGATGGCGTGGGCGTCGTGGCGCTCACGACGTTCGCCGCAGGTGTGGGTCCTGGACTGGTGCTCGTCGCCGCGGTTCGCTCCCCCCGCCCCCCGTACCGGCTGCACGTCATCGACTACCTGTGCGGGGCGATCGCGGTCGTCGGCGTGATCATCTGGATCACGACCGGAGACCCGACGCTCGGCCTCTGGGCGTTCCTCGTGGGCCAGCTCGCGGCCGGTACCCCGACGTTGTTCAAGGTCTGGTTCGAGCCTGACTCCGAGAGCAAGACCACCTACGTGATGGACATAGTGACCTCAGCCCTCGCCTTCTTGTGCGTCGCGCGCTTCTCCGTGGCGACCGCCGGGTTCGCGATCGTGGAGACCTCGGTGGCGGTGGCGGCTCTCACCATGTCGATTACGAAGATCGGGCATCGGGTTCACGGGATCCTGGACACGCCCGCGCACTCGGGCCACGAGGACGTTCTGGCCGAGCTGCCCCACGCCCACCGGCACCTGACGCACTTTCATCCGGTGCTTCGCCCGCACCTGCCCGAGCACCGCCCGCGATACTTCGAGCATCTGAGCCGGCTTCGCGACGAACTCGCGCGTCTCCAGGCGCAGGACGGTCAGGGATGACTCACCGCGAACTAGGCCCGTACGAAGAGAGATCAGACCACGGCCCGACCCGACCCCAGGCGTCGGCGGGTGTCGGCGAGGACCCAGTTGAGGGGAAAGTGGCGCAGCGGTGCGGGCAGCGCTCGCCAGAGCCGGGTGAGTGACGCGACGAGCACGTGCGCGACGCGCTCGCGCCGATGTCCCCAGGTCAGACCCAGCTCGCGGCGCAGAACCTCGGGAAGGAAGTAGGAGACGAGAAGTTCGTTCACCGGCCCGAGGACGACGGCCAGGGGGCGTGGGAGGAACTCCAGGCGGACGAAGGAGCGAAGGTAGTTGCCCGTCACGTCGTCGAAGCCGGCCTGGTCCATCTGCTGCGCCCAGTAGCGCTCGAAGGCCGCGCGGTCGCGCGGCCACCAACCCTCGGGAACCTGCAGGGTCGTGCCCAGGCGCTCGGCGACCCGGTAGAGCTCTTCGTCGGCCGCGGCGAGCTCGACGCCGGCGAGTTCGACGGCCTGGCGCGATCCCTGGTAGAGGCAGGCCGCGATCCAGCCCTGCAGGTCGGGGTCGAAGGCGCTGTAGGCCACCGGGTCGTCGGGTGCGGACCGTACGCGTGCGTGGGACCGGTCGATCTCGCGGCGCAGGGCGAGGCGTTCGGCGTCGGTGCCGAAGACGGCGATGGCGAGGAAGGCCAGCGTCGTGCGCGTGCGCTTGATCGGGTGGTGAGTGAGGGCCCCCTCGGTCACCGGGCTGCGCGCGACCGCGTGGCCCACCGGGAGCTGGCTGAGCTGCATCACGACGTTGGCACCGGCCGGCAGGAGCGCCATACCACTCATCAGCGCGTCGCCCAGTCGAGGGCTCAGTTCGGGGACGCTTCTCACGGGCTCAGCGTAGGATGACCGACCGGGGCCGCGCGACGTCATGGAGCGAGCCCGGTGACCGAGGAGCGATCATGTCCGACGCGCAGGCGAGTCAGCCACCCACAGCGAGTCCCTGGGACGAGCGCTACCGCACCCACCCCTGGCCCACCGAGCCGGACCGCGAGCTCGTCGAGCTGGTGACGACGCTCGCGCCCGGCACCGCTCTCGACCTCGGCTGCGGCACGGGGCGCAACGCGCTGTGGCTGGCGAGTCAGGGTTGGCGGGTGACCGGCGTCGACTCCTCGAGCGTGGGGCTCGAGATCGCCAAGGCTCGCGCCGGCGATCAGTCCCTCGTCGCCGACTGGGTCCTGGCCGATCTCATGACGTACTCGCCGGACGCGCCCGTCGATCTCGTGGTGATGGCCAACATCCATCCGGCGCCGCAGGAGCGGGCCGAACTCTTCACCCGTGTGGCCACCGCGGTGGCGCCCGGCGGACACCTCTACGTGATTGGTCACCACGTCGAGGCGCTCGGGGTGGCCGGCCCACCAGACCCGGCTCGCCTCTACACCGAGGACACGCTGCGCGACGCGTTCGCCGGGCTGCGCGTGGAGCGCTTGGCGCGCATCGACCGTCCGGCCGAGGGTGAGGGTCCCGCCGTCGTGGACGTCGTGCTCTGGGCGAGGCGTCCGTCGCTCGGCGAGTCCTCGTAGGCCTTCATCGCAGAGACATCGTCAACTAGTTCGTCGGGCGCACCATTGCGCGCTGGCAGACTCGAGCCCGCCAGGTGCTCAGGCCGGCGAGAACCGTAGCCGCGACGGCCAACCAGGCCCAGGCGCTGCCGATGGCGAAGAGCGCGGCGGCGATGAGAGTGAGCTCGACGCAGATGACCGCGACCATGCCGAACGCGTAGGGACCGTACTCGCGGGCTGCTTGGGTGACCTTGTCGGACTCGGCTGCGTGGTGGGTCCAGAAGGTGCGCAGCACCGCCCGCTTCTCGGTGAACGTGCAACTGCGGTAGGTCGCGAGCCCCACACGGACATGGTACCGAGCGCGTCGTGACGGCACCCGGCGGTCGCGACTAGTGAGAGTGGCCGCGGGACTCGCGCAGCTTGTCGGCCAGGTGCTCCCACTCGCGGCTGAAGCGATACGAGTGCTGGACGGGCGGCTGGGGAGCCTGGGTCTCGATCCAGCGCACCAAGCCGTCACTACGATTCTCGAATCCGTGGTCGGCTCCGACACCGGCCCACAGCACGTCGCCGGGGTGCAGTACCAGTTCGTCCCCGTCGACCAGGGCGTGGACTTCGCCCTCGACGAAGATGTAGGCCTCCTCGAAGGGATGGTCGTGCGGGTGGGCGATGGCCGTGGGCTGGTAGTCGACGATGAACATCGTGTGTAGCTGGGCGCCGACGCGCTGGTCGATGAGCATACGCACACCGATGCCGCTGTAGGCGAGCAGCGCGGTCGCCATGCTCGGCGACGCGGTCGGGTCGGCGACCGGCGCGCCGTGGGCGAGCTTCTTCAGGTCCATCGAGGACGCGTCGAAGCGCACCGCGTGCTGATTGCGCGGGTCGCGCATGTCGGGCACGACGGATGCAGATTCGGCGAGGGTGTCACCGGTGAAGAACGTGTCCTCACGCCGACCGTCGTCGAATTCACCCGGGGCGCTCATCTGCAGCCAGCGCGGCGAACCTTCGACCGCGCGCAGGGCGTACGTGACGCCGACGGGGATCACGATGGCGTGATCCTTCCCGAGGTGCGTCGTTTCACCGAGCATGGTCACGGCGAGGATTCCGTCAAAGACGTAGAGGCTCACCTCGAAGGAGTGCACCACGGCGTCGACATGGCCCCCGGTGGCGAGGTGACTCACCGAGAGGCTCATGTGGGGCGAACCCGTGGCGCGACTGATGAGGACCTGCTGACGGAGCCCGTCGCTCGAGCCTGCGTACTTCGCCGGGGCCGTGGCCGCGTTGTCGTCGATGCGTGTGACGTAGTACATGTCGTCCTTTCGTGGCCGTGGGCGGCCGCTCGTAGCTACTTGAGAAGCCAGCCGCCGTCCATGGCGAGATTCACGCCGTTCACGCCGGAGTTGTCGAGGAGAAACTCGACGGAGTGCACGATCTCGCCCATGGTCACAAGTCGCCCGAGCGGGGTGCGGCTGATGATGTGGCTGTTGTCCTTGTTCTCCCAGTAGGGGCTGTCGCCAATGATGCCCGGGTGCACCGCGTTGATCCGAACCGGGGCGAGCTCACAGGCCAGAGAGTTCACGATGCCGACCACGCCGCCGTTCACCGTGGAGACCGTCGTCGAGCCGGGATAGGGCCGCTCGAGGGCGAGTCCTCCGAAGAGGACGACCGACGCGGTGGGGGTGAAGCGCTCACGCAAGACGTGGATCGCCTCGGTGTAGCCGACCAACTTGAGTGTGACCAGTCGGATGGCGCGTTCGACGCTGTAGTCGGCGAGGGTGTTCGAGTCACGCTCGATGGCGGCGATCACGAGGTCGTCGACGCGATCGACGTCGGCGAGCGCGGTGGCGATGGTCTCGGGCTGTGAGAGATCCACCGCTAGGGGCATGGTCCCCATGCCGATCTCGTCGGCCGCGCGGCGGGCGCTGTCGGTCGTGCGCCCCGACAGGTACACGCGCTTTCCCTTGGATGCCAGTGTTCGCACGATCTCCCGGCCGATTCCCTGCGTGCCGCCGAGCACTACGGCGGTGTGTGCTGTCTGGTCTGGCATGTCGATCCCCCACGGTCGTTAAGTAGTAACGAACAATATGCGACATCGGAGGGCGTCGGAAGGGGTTCATCGATTTCCTGAGAAGTCTTTACGAAAACGAGTGTCTGACGCGTTTATCGTTCGCACCGGCGGGAAGGGGATGGCCCACTAGCGACGTCCGACCCGAAAGTGTCAAGTGTGAGTTGACAAGGTGAACACCGGTGCTACCATCCCTCAGAACACTTGACATCCGAGACCTAGTTGGGGGGGACCACTATGGCCGCAAATCCTACGAGTTCGACGGGACAGTCGCTGGCACCGGGTCGGCCGATCGTCTTTCGCAACGGCCTCGTCTTGACCATGGACGACGCTCACCACGTGCTGAAGAACGCGGACGTGCTCGTCGTCGATGGGTTGGTCCGGTCGGTGGGCGTCGGACTCGACGCCCCCGCCGACGCTCTGGAGATCGACGCGACGGACGGCATCCTGATGCCGGGCATGATCGACACCCATCGGCACATGTGGCAGACGGCCATGCGGGCCTACGGCGCGGACTGGACGCTGTCGCAGTACTTCGTGTGGTACTACCTTCAGCACGGTAAGGCGTTCCGCCCGCAGGACGTCTACGCCGGCAACCTTCTGTCGGCGATCGAGGCGATCGACGCGGGAGTGACGACCAGTGTGGACTGGTCCCACGGGCTGCAGACCACCGAGCACGCCGACGCCGCCGTCGACGCCCTTGAGGCGATCCCGGGTCGGTTCATCCTCGCCTACGGAAACATCCAGCGCGGGCCGTGGGAGTGGTCGACGGAGAAGGCCTTCAAGGACTTCTACTCACGACGCATCGACGGCAAGGGCGACATGCTCGGCTTCCAGCTGGCCTTCGACGTCACGGGCGATCCCGAGTTCCCCGAGCGAGCCGCGTTCGAGGTCGCCCGCGAACTGGGAGTCGGCGTCACGACGCACACCGGCGTGCGCGGAGCCACCGGCGACGACAGCGTGCGCCTCATGTACGAGAACGGGTTTGTTGGCCCGGACACGGTTTTCGTGCACGCGTCCACGTTGTCCAACGACTCGTATCACCGGATCGCCGCCTGCGGTGGTTCGGTCTCGGTGTCCACCGAGAGCGAGCAGAGCGCGGGTCAGGGTTACCCGTCGTCGTGGAAGGTCCGCCAGTACGACATCCCGATCTCCCTCTCACAGGACACGAGCGTGTGGTGGAGCGCCGACCTCTTCTCCGCCATGCGCACGACCCTCGGTGCAGACCGCTCACGACAGCACTTCGAAGCCCATCTGCGCGACGACACGGTGACCAACCTCGACTTGCGCTGCGAGGAGGTTGTCGACTGGGCGACCCGGGGCGGTAGCAAGGCGCTGGGGATGGACTCTCTCATCGGGAGCATTGAAGTGGGAAAGAAAGCTGACATCGTTCTGATCAAGAACGACGAGTCGCCGGTCATGTTCCCCATCGTGCACCCCTACGGTCACGTCTCCATGCAGGCGCAGCGCGGTGACGTTCACACGGTCGTGATCAACGGCAACATCGTCAAGCACGAGCACAAACTGGTCGGCGTCGATCTGGCACGTGCCAAGACGGTGGTTGAGGAGACGGTCGACTACCTGACCAGCACCTTGGGCGAGTCGGAGTGGGACGCGGGGATGCACCCTGAGGTTCCCGAGAAACAGAAGTTCGAGAATCCCTACACCTACGACAAGCGCTGATCAATGCGCGGAGATGGTGCGCTGCGTTGACCTGGCCGATCGGTGGCGACTCGCGGGCGCGAGCGCGTCACGACGCGGCTCGAGCCCGTCAAACCTGAGAATTTCAACGAAATTATCTGTTCACCTGTACTTGACACGTTCAGTGAACATCGGTAGTGTCACCCCGTTGACCGTGAATCGGTCCTCGCTGGGGGCGGCGGTTGACGCAAGTCGTGCGTGAGGTGCGTTCGACGTATATGAGGGGGGAAGCACCAATGGTGAAATCCAAATTGCGCTGGCTGTCATCGGCAGCCGTGGGCGCAATATGCGTGTCGACGACGCTGGTTGGTATCAGCGCGTCGGCTCAGGCGGCGGTCAAGAAGCACAAGGTGTACCACGTCGCCTACATGTCCTACGCCGTGGCCAACAGCTACGACGCGCCGATGCTGGCCGCCGCCAAGGCCGTCGCGGCCGCGAGCGGTGTTCAGGTCACCGTGTTCGACGCGAACAACAGCCCGGCCACCCAGGTGTCCCAGCTCCAGGACGTCATGAGCTCGGGCAAGTACCAGGGCGTCGTGCTTCAGCCGATCTATGGCGCCGCGGAGATCGCCACCGTCCAGCAGGTCATCAGGCACGGGATCAAGGTCGTCAACATCGACCAGATCCTGGGCAAGAAGTACACGACCGATCAGATCCAGGTAAAGGGCCTCTCGGGCAACGTGGTGTTCTTCCCGTCCAAGATCGGCACGCAGCTCGCGGTCCTCGCGAACAAGGCCTGCAACGGTGCGAATCCCTGCAAGATCGGCCTCGTCCACAACTACAAGGGCTACGAACCCGACGTCGCGGTGTCGGCGGCTTTCGAGAGCCAGCTGGCGAAGTACCCGAATGACTCGGTGGTGGCAGAAGTGGACGGCCTCTACCAGGTCGGCGCCTCGACCACGCAGGTCCAGAACATGATCCAGGCCAACGCCGGCCTCAACGTGATCGTCGGCTCGGACCAGAACTGCGAGGGCGCACAGATCGCCCTGGGAACGAGCACCACGACGAAGCTCGTGTGCTACGGCGCGAGCGCGGCGAGCGTGCCCGGCCTCAAGAGCGGCCTGTGGTTCGCGGACGTCGCTCAGATGCCGGCGACCGAGGGTCAGCTCGGGATGCAGATGGTGATCCGGGCGATGAAGACGGGCAAGCCCCAGGGTTCACGCAACCCGGTAGCGGGCCTGCCCAACGGCGGCATCATCACGAAGGCCAACCTGAAGAACTTCACCCCCGAGTGGCCGGGTTGATCTCGGTCTCTCCAGGCCGTCACCCGGAAGTCGACTGAACTAGCGGTCCTGGTCCTCCATGACAGACATCACTCCCACGGGGGGCCCCGGTCGCTCCGCCGAGCACCCCGGTGACGACATCGTCGTCACCGGGGTGTCGAAGCGGTTCGGTGGGGTGCCGGCCCTCAGCGACGTCGCGGTGACCATCCGCGCCGGTGAGGTTCACGCGCTGATCGGCGAGAACGGGGCCGGCAAGTCCACGCTGGGCAAGATCATCTCGGGTGTCATCGAACCGGATGACGGGACGTTGACCCTGGGCGATCGGCCCCTTCACTTACGATCGCCGCGCGAGGCTATGGCCCACGGAATCGTGACCATCGCCCAGGAGCTCGCGATCGTTCCGAGCCTCAGTGTCGCCGAGAACGTCTACCTCGGCGCTGAAGTGGCCAGGGGGGGCTTCGTGCGCCGACGCGAGGCGCGCCGGCGATTCCGTCAGCTCGTCGAGCGGGTCGGCTTCGACCTGCAGCCCGACGTGCCCGCAGGCACACTGTCGACGGCCGACAAGCAGAAAGTGGAGATCATGCGCGCGCTGTCGCGCAACGCCTCCTTCGTGATCATGGACGAGCCCTCCGCCGCGCTGTCTAGCCATGAGACGGCGGCTCTGCACGAGATCATTCGCTCACTCGCGCGTGGCGGCACCGCGGTGGTGCTGATCTCGCACTTCCTCTCCGAGGTCCTCGCCCTCGCCGATACCATCACGACTCTGCGCGACGGTCACCTCGTTCGTACCGTCGACGCGAAGGGCGCCACCGAGGAGATGCTCATCGAAGGCATGCTCGGTCGGTCCCTCTCGGCGGCGTTCCCCGAGAAGATCTCCGCGCCGGCGGACGCGGCGGTCGTGCTCGAGGTGCGCGACCTGAAGGCTCCGCGAGTCGACGGCTGCTCCTTTAGTCTGCGTCGAGGCGAGATCCTGGGGATCGCCGGTCTGGTCGGAGCGGGGCGTTCCGAGCTCGCGCGAGCGATATTTCGCGACGCGAAGGTCTCCGCCGGCGACGTGCGCCTGGGTGGCGACGCCTTGGGCGGCCACAGCCCGCGCCGCTCGATTCGGCGCGGGCTCGTACTCATCCCCGAGTCGCGCAAGGAGTTGGGACTTCTCATGGGCCGCTCGGTGCGCGAGAACGTCTCGCTGTCGCGCCTCGACCTCGTGAGCCGACTCGGTTGGGTGTCGCGCCTTCGCGAGCGGCGACTGGTCGGCCAACTCATGGAGAGGACCACGGTGAGGGCCGCGAGCATGTCCCTGCCGGCCAACATGCTGTCGGGCGGGAACCAGCAGAAGCTCCTCTTCGCGCGATCGGTCATGTGCACTCCGTCGGTCCTGATCGCCGACGAGCCCACGCGAGGAGTCGACGTCGGCTCCAAGCGAGCGATCTACGACCTCTTGACGGAGATGGCTCGCGAGGGAATGGGAATCATCGTCATTTCCTCCGAGCTCGAAGAGGTGATCGGCCTCGCCCACCGAGTGCTGGTGATGCGCCACGGTCGGATCATGGCCGAGCTCGTGGGGGACGACATACACGAAGAGGCGGTTCTCGCAGCCGCCTTCGCCGAGACCAGCGCGAGCTGAGGAGACGACATGAGCAACGCTACCGAGCAGAACACGATCGAGTCCCACGAGCTGGAATCGCGTGAGGGACTGCGCTCGGGATCGGCCCGACTGATGAGGTCCTGGAGGATGGCGGGGATCTTCATTCCCTTCCTGATGCTCTTCATCATCCTCTCGGTGACGAGCTCCGCGTTCTTGCACACCACGAATCTGATCAACATCCTCGACCAGCAGGCCTCGACGTTGTGCATCGCGGCGGCTGGAACGCTGGTGCTCGTGGCGGGGGGCATCGACCTCTCGGTGGGGTCGACCTACGCCTTCGCGGGAGTGACGGCGGGCGAGATCGGCCAGCACCACTCGATATTCCTCGCCATCGGCGCGGCGATCGCCGTGGGTCTCCTGGTCGGACTGATCAACGGTGTCATCGTCACCGTCTTCAAGATCAGTCCGTTGATCACGACTCTGGCGATGTCCTACGTGATCCAGGGGGCGGCGTTGAAGGTCACCAGCGGCAACCTCATCCTCACCGGCACCATCCCCGGGTTCACGACGTTCGCGACCGCCCAGTTCCTGGGGGTGCCGAGCGCGGTGTGGATGACGATCGTCTTCGTCGTCATCGTGTCGCTCCTGCTCTCGCGAACGACCTTTGGCCGTTACGTCGTCGCCGCAGGAGGCAACGCCGAGGCGGCTCGCCTGGCGGGCGTTCGAGTCGGCGGCATCAAGATCACGACGTTCGTCTTGAGCGGGGTAGCCGCCGCACTGGGCGGGGTGATCGACGCCGCGCGCCTCGGCAGCATCCTCGCCTCGAGTGGCGGCGCCGCCCTGTCGTTCACCGTCCTCGCCGGGATCGTCGTCGGAGGAACGTCGATCGCCGGTGGCGAAGGATCAGGATGGCGTACGGCGATCGGCGTGCTCTTCATTGCTCTCATCGGCAACGGTTTCGACCTCTTGGGAGTGGACCCGAACTGGCAGCAGATCGTCCTCGGGTTGATCCTGCTGGTGGCGGTGGGCCTCGACATGTGGGCGCGACGGACTCGTCGATGACGCGTGACCTGTAATTGACCTAGGAGGAATCATGGGAATCCACACACACGGCACCAACAACGTGGACTGGGAGAGCCGCGTCGACATGGCGCGTCTGCGCGAGGAGCGCCTCGCTCGACTACAGGCGGAGCTCGAGTGCTCGGACCTCGGGGCGCTGCTGACCTTCGACTTCCACAACATCCGCTACATGACCGGCACCCATATCGGCACGTGGGCGATGGACAAGCTGATCCGCTTCGCGCTGCTGCCTCGAGGGGGCAAGCCGATCGTCTGGGACTTCGGGTCGGCGGCGCGCCACCACCAGCTCTACAATCCGTGGCTGAGCGGCGTCCAGGTCCTGCCCGACGGCACCGAGGTCCCCTACGAGGGGGCCCGCGCGGGCCTGTCCACGCTGCGCGGCGCGATTCCCCCTGGCGCGGACCGTGCCGGGGACGTGGCGTCCAAGATCAAGGAGGTGTTGCACCAGTACGGCCTCGAGAACGAGCCCGTCGGCGTCGACGTGATCGAGATGCCGATACTCACCGCGTTCGCCAAGGAGGGCATCTCGCTCGTCGACGGCCAGCAGGTCTTCCTCGCCGCGCGACGTCTCAAGACGCCCGACGAGATCGCGCTGCTGACCCAGGCGGCGTCGATGGTCGACGCCGCCTACGAGGAGCTGTACTCGTTCCTGCGAGCTGGCGTGCGCGAGAACGAGTGCGTGGCGGTCGTGAACAAGACCCTCTACGACCTGGGCAGCGAGCACGTCGAGGGCGTCAACGCGATCTCGGGCGAGCGCTGCTCGCCGCACCCGCACGTCTACAGTGACCGACTCATCCGCCCCGGGGATCCGGCGTTCTTCGACATCTTGCACAGCTTCAACGGGTATCGCACCTGCTACTACCGCACCTTCGCGGTGGGCAGCGCCTCGGTCGCCCAGCGTGACGCCTACACCAAGTGCCGCGAGCTGATCGACACCGCGATCGCGATGGTCAAGCCTGGGGTCACCACGGCCGACATCGTCGCGTTGTGGCCCGCGGCCCAGGAGTTCGGCTTCGCCTCGGAGGAGGCGGCCTTCGGCCTGCAGTACGGCCACGGGGTCGGCTTGTCGATCTGGGAGCGGCCGATCTTCAGCCGCATGATCTCCTTCGACCACCCCGAAGTCCTCGAAGAGGGGATGGTTTTCGCCCTCGAGACCTACTGGCCGGCCAAGGACGGCTGGTCCGCGGCACGCATCGAGGAGGAGGTCGTCGTCACCGCGACCGGCTGCGAGGTCATCACCAAGTTCCCGGCCGAGGAGTTGCTCGTGGCGGGCAAGCGCTACTTCGCCGCGGGCGGAGCGCTCAGCGAGTTGCGCGAGTCCCAGTCCAACCTGAACACCCCGTGGGGTCGGGGCGAGTGACATCGTGGTTTGCCACACCGGGCCGGAGGGGCGAGAACGACCCGTTGGTAAACTGCGCGGCACGGTGACGTGTCGAAGCGGTGGCGACGGTCGATCCGACGGAAGGGTAACGACATGGTGACGGGCGAGATGGCCACCGACAACGCGGCGGGCGTCGTACCCCCTCGTCGTACCCGCACGGTCGCCGCGGCCAACGGCCACGACGAGGTCCGTCTGGCGACGGAGCGAGCGACGGCCGACTCCGTGGGGGCTCGACTGCGCGTACGCCGCGAGGCGCGCGGGATCTCCCTGCGCCAGTTCGCTCGCCAGCTCGACGTCTCAGCGTCGTTCATCTCGCAGCTGGAGACCGGCAAGGCCAAGCCCTCGGTCGCGACCCTCTATTCCATCTGCGCCGCCCTCGACATGTCCATCGACGAACTCTTCGCGGTGGAGGCGCCGGCTCCGCGCGACGCGGACTCCTTTGTGACGAGCAACGAGCAAGGGGTCAGCACGAGCGCGGGCCAGCGCGACACGTTGCTGCGTGGTTGGGCCGGTTCTCCCGGTGACGACCCCGTCCGTTCCCCCCTGGTATCGCCCTCGGAGCGCCGGGCTCTGGTACTGGACTCGGGCGTGACCTGGCAGCGTCTGACCGCGACCAACCATCCGCATTCGGACTTCATGTTCGTGCGTTACGACGTCGGCGGTAGCTCGACCTCCGACGGGCGCCTGGTGCGCCACGCGGGCACCGAGTACGGATTCGTGATCTCGGGCACCCTCGAGGTGACCCTCGGATTTGAGACCTATCGCATGAATCCGGGAGACTCGATCTCCTTTGACTCCGAGGTGCCCCACCGACTGAGCAACGTGGGTGACGTGCCCGTCGAGGCGATCTGGTTCGATCAGCACTACGCCCACGGCGGCGAGTGAGCCGTCACTAGGTCGTCTCCTCGCGCCTGGCGGCGCGGTCGGAAGCCGCAGCGACCCCGCGTCCTCGACGTGCGAGTCGAATCGCCATCCGCACCACAGGTGACAGGCTCGTCATCGCACGCGTGCGACCTGGCCAATGGCGCTATCGGCGGCGTGGCAATGTGGAGTCGCCGGCTCTGTCCGGCGTGGTCAAAGGAGACCAACGCATGACTGGACGCACCGATCCATCGATCGATGGATTGACCAGCGGCGCCATCGAGCGCGCGCAGCGACTTATTGATCGCTCCTCGCAACTGCGCGGACGTCGAGAGCGCGCGGCGCGCCGGCGCTTCTCGCGGCTCTTTCGAGATCCCGCGGCCCTGGACGTGACCATCACCCTCACAGATGACGTGATGCGCTTCGCGTCGGCGCGCGCGGCCGCGAGACAGCTGCGCCGCGCCGCCGCGCGCGCGAGCGTGGTGGGATTCGGAGTTGTCAACGCGTACGGACTGCGCGCGTTGTCGCGACTCAGCTCGATTCTTCCGAGTGCGGCCGTCGCGATCGTGCACACGCGGGTGCGCGCTCTGACCCGTGACCTCATCGGCGACGACGACCCGCGCGCGCTGAAGTATCAGGTGGCGCGCCGGCGTGCGGCCGGCGAGGCGCTGAACGTGAACGTCCTGGGCGAGGCCGTCCTCGGCGAGCGCGAGGCGCAGGACCGACTCGCACGGGTTCTCGAGATGATCGCGCGCGACGACGTCGACTACGTCTCGGTCAAGCTCTCGGCGCTGGTCAGTCAGATCGTCACGTTCGATCACGACGGTTCGCGTGAACGCGTCGCGTCTCGCCTGCGCACTCTATACCGGGCCGCCGCGACGAACGGGACGTTCATCAACCTCGATATGGAGGAGTATCGAGACCTTCGCATGACCGTGGACGCCTTTACTCTCGTCCTGGACGAGGACGAGTTCGCGGGCCTGACGGCGGGCATCGTCCTGCAGGCCTACCTACCCGAGTCGCACGGCGTCTTGGACTCCCTGGCTTCGTGGGCGCGTGAGCGGGTGGCCGCGGGCGGCGCACCCATCAAGATTCGCCTCGTCAAGGGGGCCAATCTCGCAATGGAGCGGGCCGAGTCGCAACTGCACGGCTGGATCGCGGCCCCCTACGAGACGAAGGCCGACGTCGATGCGAGCTACCTGCGCCTGCTCGACGTCGCCCTCTCGACGGAGCACGCCGGACACCTTCGCGTGGGGGTGGCCAGTCACAATCTCTTTCACGTCGCCTGGGCGCTCGAGGTGGCGCGTGAGCGCGGCGTTGAGGATCAGCTCGACGTGGAGATGCTCGAGGGGATGGCCCCCGCTGAGGCTGCGGCCCTCGTCGAGTCGGGTCAGCGCGTCTTGCTCTACGCGCCGGTCACGCGACGCGACGACTTCGCCGCGGCCGTCGCCTACCTGGTGCGGCGCCTCGACGAGAACACGTCGCCCGAGAACTACCTGCGCGCGGCCTTCTCCTTCGACGAAGACCCCGCGATTCTCGCCGAGCAGCGAGAGCGCTTCGTCGCCGCCGTTGCGGCCCGCCACGGGGTCGCCACGCAGCGTCGGCGACGCGGTGTGCCGGTCAGCGACGCCTTCGCCAACGAGCCCGATGGGGACCCCACCGATCCCGACTACGTGGCGGCGGTCGAGTCGGAGCTCACGGCGATCTACGACCTCTCCGACGTCGTCATTGGTGACGCGCTCGACGACGTGGAGACCGGCGTCGACCCCAACGACGGCGGTCGAGCATGGTATCGCTATCGGGTCGCCACCCTCGATCGCGTCGACGAGGCCGTGGCGCTGGCGCGCGCGGCGTCGCTCGAGTGGGCGGGACACGACGACGCGTCGAGAGCGAAGGTGTTTGGCGAGGTCGCCCGTGTGATGGCCCAGCGTCGCGCGCGCAGCATCGCGGTGATGTCGCGCGACACCGGCAAGACGGTGGCCGAGGCCGACCCCGAGGTGAGCGAGGCGATTGACTTCGTTCGCTACTACGCCGACGTCGCGCAGGGGGGACCCCCGTCGACGCCCCTTGGCGTCGTTCTCGTGGTGCCGCCGTGGAACTTCCCCTATTCGATTCCCACCGGTGGCGTCGCGGCCGCACTGGCCGCGGGCAACGCGGTCGTCCTCAAGCCCGCGCCCGAGGCCGTCGCGGTGGCGGCCGAGATCGCCGAACAGTTCTGGGCCGGCGGCGTGCCGCGCGACGTCCTGCAGTTCGTGCCCACCCGCGACGACGACGTGGGACGACACCTCGTCACCCACGACGGCGTCGACGCGGTGATCCTCACTGGTTCCTTCGACACGGCTCGTCTCTTCCTGTCCTGGAAGCCCACGCTGCGCCTGCTGGCCGAGACCAGCGGCAAGAACGCGATCCTCGTCAGCGCGTGCGCCGACGTCGACCAGGCGGTGCGTGACGTCGTGTCCTCGGCCTTCTCGCACGCCGGTCAGAAGTGCAGCGCCTCGAGTCTGGTCATCGTCGAGCGCTCGCTCTGGGAGGACTCGACCTTCGTCGCCCAGCTCACCGACGCGGTCACGAGCCTCGCGACCGGTTCGGCCCGCGACGCGTCGACGGTCGTCGGACCCCTGATTCGCCCGCCGGGTGAGGCCCTCGAGCGGGCGCTGACCTCGTGCGAGCCGGGCGAGAGCTGGTTGGTCGAGCCCCGTCGGCGTGACGCCGAGGGGTTCTCCTGGTCCCCCGGGGTGAAGGTCGGGGTCGCGCCGGGCTCGTGGAGCCACCGTCACGAGTGGTTCGGGCCGGTGCTCGGCGTCATGATCGCCCCCGACTTCGCGACCGCACTGCGCTGGCAGAACGAGGTTCCCTTCGGGCTCACCGCTGGCATCGCGTCGCTCGACGAAGACGAGTGCGCGACGTGGATCGACGCCGTCGAGGCGGGCAATCTGTACGTGAACCGCGGTGTCACCGGCGCCGTGGTGCGCCGCCAGCCCTTCGGCGGCTGGAAGATGAGTTCGGTGGGCCCGACCGCCAAAGCCGGGGGCGCCCACTACGTCGACGCCCTGCGCGCCTGGGCTCGCGTGCACGACGCGGCGAGCGCGCTCGAGGACGCGGCGCGATGGTTTGGCGAGTTCGGCGGGGCGGCCCTCGACGTCTCGGGACTCGAGGTCGAGCGCAACGTCGCGCGATTCCGGCGCCGCGGGCCGATCGTGGTGCGCGTCGCGGCGGACATCGCCGGCGTCGAGCGCGACTATCTCGCCGGCCTCATCGACCTGCTGGGCGTGGAGGTGTCGCTCAGTTGCGCGGCCCCCGCCGACGGGTTGGACGTGGTGGTCGAAGACGTCAGCGGAGTGGCCACACGCGCGCGCGGCGCGGCGCGGGTGCGTTGGCTCAGTGAGGAGGCGGCGCCGGTGCTCGCGCTGCTCGACGCGGGAGTGAGCGTCGACCCACGCCACCTGGCCCAGGCGGGATCGGTCGAGGCGCCGCGCTGGCTCTTCGAGCAGAGCGTCGCGATCACGCGCCACCGCTACGGCAACGTGCACGCCGGTCCCCAGCCGCGCTGTGAGGGTTTGAACAACTCGCGCACAACCCTTTAGAGTTCTCTGAGACCTCAAGTCGCGCCGGTCCAAATCCAAAGATTCGCCGACGGGTGCCACTACGATTCCCCCATGCTGGCGCGCCGTACATCCGTGTGCGCTCTCGATGCCCCACGACGAACGTGACGAACCACCACACACTGGCACCGGGGCGCTCGCGACGCTCTCGAACGTTGCTCGCCGGAATCGCACACCCGCCGCTGCGCGAGCGGCGGTTCTGGCTGGCTGAGTTCATGGTGCTGGTCGCCGTGGTGCTGTACTCGCTCGGCGACGACCTCTACGAGCACCACGTGGTCGCCGTGCCCGGCTTCGTGTGGGTCCTGTTGCTGCTCCTGCCCGTCATCTACGCGGGGACGTCCTTCGGCCTCGGGGGCTCGCTTGGCGTGGCGGCGACCGGGGCTGTCCTCGCGATCCCGACGATCCTGGTGACGACCCATCAGCGTGACCAGCTCTGGGGAGCTTCGAGCGACCTCGCGATCGTGATGGTGGTGGCGGTCGTGGTGGGCTGGCGCTACGAGTCGATGCGCGCAAGCGTGACCCAGAACGCGATGTTGGGCTCCTTCGCCCTTGACGATCAGCGGTTTCGCCTGGCCTTCGAGGACAACATGGCGGCCATGGCGGTGGTCGGACTCGACGGCAAGGTCCTCCGAGTGAACGACGCCCTCGTCGAGTTCCTCGAGCGCCCGCGCGAGCAGATCGTGGGCACCAGCATGATGGAGTTCACTCACCCCGACGACGTCGGCAAGTCGCGCGAGCTCAACCGGCGTCTCGATTCGGGTGAGGCTGAGCAGATCCGTATCATCAAGCGCTACGTGCGAGGCGACGGCTCCATCGCGATCGCCGAGGTGTCCAAGTCTGTCGCCAAGGACGAACTCGATCGGCCCCTCTTCGCGATTACCTCGATCCGCGACATCACCGACCAGCAGGTTCTCACCGATCAACTGGCTCATCAGGCGCTGCACGACTCTCTCACCGGGCTGGCCAATCGAACGTTGCTGGGCGACCGGATGAACCACACGCTCGAGCGCGTGCGCCGGCGTGGCGGCATGATCGCACTGTTCCTGCTCGACCTCGACAACTTCAAAGAGGTGAACGACACGCTCGGCCACCTGGTGGGCGACTCCTTGCTCGCGGCGATCGCGACGCGCCTCGAACGCATGGTTCGCGCCTCGGACACCGTGTCACGCTTCGGCGGCGACGAGTTCGTCTACTTCGCCGAGGACGTGGCGGACGTCAACGACGTGCACGCGATCGCGGCCCGATTGCAGATGGCCTTCGCCGAGCCCTTCGTTCTCTCGGGGCACGTACTGCGTCAAGGGGTCAGTATCGGCGTTGTTGTCTGCAATGGTGAGGAGGGGCGCACCGGCGACGACATGTTCCGCGACGCCGACATCGCCATGTACGAGGCCAAGCGTCTCGGGCGGGACCGCTATGTCGTCTTCGACAGCGAGATGAGCAAGCGGTCTTCCCTGCACTTCAAGCTCAGCCAAGACCTCAAGCTCGCGCTGTCGCGGCGCGAGCTCTCGATGCACTACCAGCCCTTCGTTAACCTCAACTCGGGCGAGGTGCTGGGTTTCGAGGCCCTGATGCGTTGGCACCACCCTGAGGAGGGACTCGTCTCGCCCGAGGTCTTCATCCCGCTGGCCGAACAGAGCGACCTGGTGCGCCACCTCGGCGTCTTCGCCCTCGAGACGGCGACCTTCGAAGGCGCGCAGTGGCGCGAACTCAGCCCCACGGTCGATGGTCCCTACATCGGCGTCAACCTCTCGGCGCGCCAGTTCCACGACCCGAACCTCTTCGAGATCGTCAAGCGCGTCCTCTCCGAGAGTGGATTGGCCGCGAACCGGCTGGCCCTCGAGGTGACCGAGAGCGTGGCGCTCTCCGACGTCGACACGACTATCGGAGTGCTCGACCAACTCAAGCGACTCGAGGTGGTGACCGCCCTCGACGACTTCGGTACGGGCTACTCGTCGTTGGCGTACTTGGCGCGCCTGCGTCCCGACGTGATCAAGATCGACCGCAGCTTCATCGGCGCCGCGCTCGACTCGACCTTCGACGAGCGCGTGCTCGAATCGCTGATCGCGCTGTGCCATCGCCTCGACATGCTGGTCCTGGCCGAGGGGATCGAGACCAGCCGACAGCTGGCCCTGCTGCGCGAGATGGGCTGCTCGCTGGGCCAGGGTTTCCTGTTCTCGCCCCCGGTCCCTGCCGAGGGGGTGCGCGAGCTACCGCGAATCGTGGCCGAACACTGGCGCGAAGCGAGCAATGAGACGGACGTGTCGGGCTCGCTCTCCTAGATCGAGCTCGGGTCCGGAAAGCAGGCCCCACGAGGGTCGGACCGTCGTTCGCGGCCGCCTTCACGCTCTGGGCGGGGGTCGCGGAGATCGCCTTTGGTAGGGTTGCTTCCGACCGATTGCGTGGTCAGTCGGTGGGCCCGTCCCCGGGCCAGTCACGAAGGAGTGAAGGTGAAGGTTCTCGTACTCGGGGGAGACGGCTTCTGCGGTTGGCCGACATCGTTGCATCTGGCCGACGTGGGACACGACGTCACCATCATCGACAACCTGAGCCGACGGGCGATCGACCTCGAGCTCGAGGTGGACTCCCTGACCCCGATCCGCCCGATCGGCGAGCGGATCCGCGTTTGGAAGGAGTTGTCGGGCCAGGAGATCGGCTTCGTCAACCTGAACCTGGCCACCGAGTACGACCGGTTCGAGAACCTGCTGCGCGATTTGCGCCCCGACGCCATCGTGCACTTCGGCGAGCAGCGCAGCGCGCCCTACTCCATGCGCTCGAACGCGGCCAAGCGCTACACCGTCGACAACAACGTGCGCGGCACCCACAACGTGCTCGCCGCCATCGTGGCCTCGGGGCTTGACATCGCGCTCGTTCACCTGGGCACGATGGGCGTCTACGGATATGGCTGGTCGGGCTCGGCGCCGATCCCCGAGGGATACCTCACGGTGAAGGTCCCCACTCCCGACGGCGACATCGAGCGCGAGATCCTGCACCCGGCGAACCCCGGCTCCGTCTACCACCTCACCAAGACGCTGGACCAGCTGCTCTTCACCTTCTACGCGGCCAACGACCAGATCCGCATCACCGACCTGCACCAGGGCATCGTCTGGGGCACCCAGACCCCCCAGACCGCCCTCGACGAGCGGCTCATCAACCGCTTCGACTACGACGGCGACTACGGCACGGTGCTCAACCGGTTCTTGATGCAGGCCGCCATCGGGCACCCGCTCACCGTGCACGGCACCGGCGGCCAGACCCGCGCCTTCATCCACATCCGCGACACCGTGCGCTGCATCCAGATCGCCCTGGAGAACCCGCCGACGCGCGGGGACAAGCCGATGGTCTTCAACCAGGTGACCGAGACCTACCGCGTGCGCGACCTGGCCGAGCTGATCGCCCGTCTCACGGGCGTCGAGATCGCGAACCTGCCCAACCCGCGCCGCGAGGCCGCCGAGAACGAGCTCAACGTGAGCCGCGACCGGTTCATGGCCCTCGGCCTCAACCCCACGTACCTCTCCGAGGGGCTGCTCGAGGAGGTGCGCGACGTGGCCGAGAAGTACCGCAACCGCGCCGACACCACCAAGATCATCGCGCGCTCCACCTGGCGTGCCGGCATGGAGACGTCGCCCGACCTGATGAAGAACTAGCCATCCACACGGCGCGCCCGCGCCGTGTGAGAATCGGGCTATGTCTCCTATCTACGAATACCACCGTCACCCGCGCGTGGGCGAGCTGGCCAAGGGCGAGCCCGTCAAGTCCACTGACGTGCGACGGCTCAACCACCCCAACCTCTTCGTGCGCTTCAACTCGCGCTTCGGGCTCAAGATCACCCTGATCGTGGGAACGATGTGGGCCGCGTACCTCTTCACGATCCTCGCGCTCTTCGCCCTGCCTTCGGCGATCCACCAGGGCGTCTACTACGTCATCGTGTGGCTCTCGTCGAGCTTCTTGCAGTTGGTTCTCCTGCCCATCATCATCGTGGGTCAGAACATCCAGGCCGCGACCGCCGACAAGCGCGCCGAGGACACCTACAAGGACGCCGAGGCCGTCTTGAAGGAGTCCGAGGAGATCCAAAAGCACCTCCTCGCCCAGGACCAGGTGATCTCGGACATCCTGGCGCACCTGGCGGCGATTCGCTCCGCGCCCCCGGCCCCGACGGCGTAGCGTGGCGGGGTGGATCTCGCCGCGCTGACCACCCTCTCGACGAACGTGCACCGCGGGGTGGCCCTGCCCATCGCGCGGGCCGTCGTGATCATCATCCCCCTCACGTTGCTGAGCGTCTTCTGGTGGCTGCGCCGACACCGTTGACATATTCGGCGCTCGACCCCCGCGGCTGGCGCCTGGCCATGGGGCTGCGGCCCCTCGCTCCCGAGCACTGGCTCGAGGTCGACGCGAACCGCGACGCCGAGCTGGCCCGAAAGTCCGATCTGCTGGCCCGCGAGCGCTCGACGGTCCTCGCCATCACGGGCGAGGGCGAGGACGCCTGCCGCGAACTCCTCGAGGAGGTCACGGCGTCACTGCGCCGCTACCACCCCGGCGTCGCGGTGGAGGTGGACGAGTCCGAGCACCCCCTCGTCGCCGCGAGCCGACTGGTCCAAGAGGACCTGTGCGTCCTGGAACGCCACGACGAGTGGCGCCTGGTCGCGGCCTGCGTGTGCTTTCCCTCGCGCTGGAGCCTGGCGGAGAAGATTGGCACGTCCCTCGACGCCATCCACTCGCCGGTGCCGGGTTACGACGAGTCCCTGGCCGCGCCGACGCGCAAGGTCTTCGACCGGCTCGAGCCCGACAGATCGTTCTGGCGCCTGAACTGGACGCTGCTCGACAACGCCGACCTGTTCCAGCCCGCGGTGGCGCGCGTGCCCGGCGAGTCCGCTCCCGAGGACTGGTTCTTTCGCGTCGAGCGCCAGACGATCCGCCGCCTCGCGCGCAGCCGGGCGATCGTCTTCACGATCCGCACCTACGTCAGCGCGCTCTCGAGCCTGCTCGGCGACGAGGAGTTCACCGAGAACCTGCTGCGCGCACTGCGCAGCGCGCCGCCGGCCACGCGCGAGTACAAGGGCTGGGGCGACATCGCCGAGCGTCTGGCGCAGAGGACCGGCCGATGAGAGCACGCGTCGTGCTCGTGGCGGCGCTGGCCCTGTTCGCGACGGCCCTGCCGGCCGGCGCCGCGCGCAACCCGGGCCTTCCCAACGCGCGACTCACGCCGGGGGCCACGAATCCGGCGGTGCGCCAGACGACGATCCACTCGACGATCTGCGTGGCGGGCTACTCCTCGTCGATCCGCCCCTCCGAGAGCTACACCGAGCGGCTCAAGTTCTCCCAGCTCGACGGCGGCTACAACCTGCGCGGCGACACCCGCGCGTCGCACTACGAGGAGGACCACCTGATCCCCCTCGAGGTGGGCGGCAGTGCGACCTCGGTGAAGAACCTCTGGCCCGAGCCGCGCTACGTCACCTGGGGCGCGGCGAAGAAGGACGCGCTCGAGAACCGCCTGCACGCGCTGGTGTGCTCAGGCGTGGTGCCCCTGGTGACGGCCCAGCGGGTGTTCGCGACCAACTGGATCGCCGGCTATCAGCGCTACGTTGGCTAGCGGGCCAACAGATCCTTCGCGATGGCCACGACCTGCATCTCGTCGGTGCCGGCGTAGATGCGTAGCACCCGCGCGTCGCGGCTGAGCTGCTCGACCCGGTAGTCGGTCACGTAGCCGTTGCCCCCGAAGACCTGGATGGCGTCGTCGGCGACCTGACAGGCGGCCTGGGCGGCGTAGAGCTTCATCGCCGAGGCCTCGGCGAGGGTGGGCGTCGCGCCGGCCAGGCTGCGCTCGACGTGGGCGAAGACGAGGTTGGCGACGTTCACGCGCGCCACCTCCATCTGGGCGAGCTTGAGCTGGACGAGCTGGAAGTCGGCGATCGGCCGGGACCAGAGCGTGCGCGACTTCGCGTAGTCCACGCTCAGGCGCAGGCACTCTTCGATGATGCCGAGCGACATCGCCGCCACCCCGGCGCGCTCGGTGACGAAGTTGTCCTTGGCGCTCGCGCGACCGCCGCCGCGCGGCGTTTCGCTCTCGCCGAGCAGGCGGTCAGCCTCGACGCGCACGTCGCTCAAGAAGACGTCGCCGGTGGGCGAGGCGTGCTGGCCCATCTTGCGCATGGGCGGGCGCTGATCGAGCCCGTCCATGCCGGCGTCGAGCACGAAGGTCAGCACGGGGCGCTGGCGCACGTCGAGACCGGAGCCGTCGTCGAGCTTCGCGTAGAGGACAATGGTGTCGGCGTAGGGGCCGTTGGTGATCCAGGTCTTCTGGCCGTTGATGATGTAGCCGCCCTCGACGCGCCGCGCACTCGTGCGCATGCCGCCCAGGGCGTCCGAACCCGAGTCGGGCTCGGTCAGTGCCCAGGCTCCGACCTTGTCGAGGGTGACGAGATCGCGGCCCCAGCGCTCCATCTGGGCCGGCGTTCCGAGCTTGGCGATGGTGCCGGCGGCCAGGCCCACCGAGACCCCGAGCGACGTGACGAGTCCCGGGCTCACCCGGCACAGTTCGATGGTCGACAGCAGCGAGGCTGAGGGGTCCGAGGGGCGCTCGCGCGTCTCCACGTTGTCGACCTTGCGCGCGAGGGACCGCTCGAAGGACTCCAGGGCCATCTCGCGGATGCCGAAGGTTCGATAGAGCAGGCGCAGCACCTCGTAGGGCGGCTCCCCGTTGTGCTCGAGGTCATCGAGGCGCGGGCGGATCTCTTCGTCGACGAAGCGGCGAAGCGCCTCGGCGATCGCACGGTGCTCCGGCGACCACTCGTACACGGCGCTAGGCCTCCCAGCTGACTCGCTTCAGGGTGTTGCGGTCCGTGTGCATCACGACGGTCGGGGACTTCTTGTGCTCGATGACCGTGGTCTCGTCGTAGGAGAAGGTGTCGCCGTTGACCGTGATCGTCACGTCGAAGCGGGTGGTGTGGGCGATGCGGTCCAGGTACGGGTTCGAGAGGATCCCGTAGATGTTCGATCCCAGCACCGACTCGAGACGAAACGACGTCGCGTCCGCCTCGACGGTGCCGCCGGCGATCAGGGTCTGGGCGCGCGGGATGATGAAGCAGCGCATCACCTGCTTTTCGGCGGCGTCCCACATCCAGTAGCCGATCTCGGTGTGAAAGGGCAGGTCCTCGCCCTCGCGGTAGATCGCGGTGCGGTAGTCGAGCCCGTAGAGGTGCTGCTCGCCGTTGTCGACCGGCCCGAAGTTCTTGAAGGTGGTCTTCTCACGGTAGGGCGTCTCTTCGATCTTGCCCTCGATGTTGTGATACGAGACGTCGAGGCCGTCGAGGCCAGATTCCCAGGTGCCGATGAGTCCGGCGAGCGGTCCCCACTCTTCGAAGGCCATGTTGATCTCCTTTGTGGGCGCGCCTCGCCCGAGGATCATTCTAGGACTCGACGAGCGTCGAGCCCGAGGGCGTCGCGTCCAGCGCGCCCAGGGCGCCCAGGTGGGTCAGTCCCACGAGGACCGGCGCGACGGCCAGCCAGGCCTGGGCGTGGGCCCCGGCGATGAACACGATGAGGATGACGGCCTCGGAGACGACGCGCCGCGTCGGCCAGCGCCCCTCGAGCGCCTCGCCGAGCAGGCCCGAGACGAAGAGGACGTTCACCCCCGGCAGGACCGCCGTGGGCGTCCATCGCCCCAGCAGCGCGCGGGCGCCCAGCGCGTAGAGGACGCTGCCCAGCGTGAGCAGTCCGATCGCGAGGTCCGAGGCCGCGAGGGCGAACCATGTGGGCGAGGGGTGCGCGGTGCCCGGCCAGTGCGCCAGGACGCTCACGAGCAGACCGAGCCCGGCGAAGAGACTCACCACGCCGTAGCGGCGAAGGAACGCCGGCGCCGACGCGTAGGTCGCGGTCCTCGGGGGCCGCGCGTCGCGCGCGAGCTCGCTGTAGGGGCGGGTGGTGTCGGACCACTCGGTGCCGGTCCAGACCCGCCACTGGCGTTCACCGCCCGGATCGGGGTACCAGCCCGGCGGCGCGGGCGACGTCGCGGAATTCACCGCTGTATCCTCCCATACCAACGGGGGGAAGGATACGGCGATGACATACGTGCGAGGCGCGGCGGCGCCTACGTCGGGCAACCAGGACCGCGGACCGTTCGAGACCTCAGTCCTCGACGCGGCGCTCGAGCGCGTGGCGGCGACGGCGAGCGAGTGGGTGGCGGTGAGCCCGCGCGATCGCGCCCGCCTGCTCGAGCGGGTGATCGCCGACACCATGGCCGTGGCCGAGGAGTGGAACGACGCGGCCTGTGCGGCCAAGGGCCTCGACCCCCACGGTCCGGACGGTGGCGAGGAGCTCTTCAGCGGCGTCGGGACGTTCGTACGCATGGCCCAGGCCCTGCGCCAGTCGATGCTCGACCACGCCGCGACAGGCCGTCCGCGCTACCCCGGCCCCGTGCACCACCGTCCGGGTGATCGCATCGCGGTCCAGGTGATGCCGGCAAACGTCTTCGAGCGAATCCTCTACGCGGGCGTCTCCGCCGAGGTCTGGATGGAGCCGGGGGTGACCGAGGACGAGGTGCGCGCGACCCAGGCCCGGGCGTACCGCGAGACCCCGACCGCCGGGGTGGCCCTCGTGCTCGGCGCCGGCAACGTCGCCTCCTTGGGACCACGCGACGTGTTGAGCAAACTCTTCGCTGACAACCGGGTCGTCGTCTTGAAGGCCAACCCGGTGAACGACTACCTCGTGCCCTACTGGGAGCGGGCGATGGCCGCGCTGATCGAGCGCGGGTACCTCGCGATCGTCGCGGGCGGCGCCGAGATCGGCGCGTATCTGACGGGCCACGACCTCGTCGACGAGATCCACGTCACGGGCAGCGACAAGACCCACGACGCGATCGTCTTCGGAGTCGGCGAGGAGGGCGAGCGGCGCAAGTTGGCGCGCGATCCTCTGATCACCAAGCCGGTCACCTGCGAGTTGGGCAACGTCTCGCCGGTCGTCATCGTTCCCGGCGAGTGGAGCGAGGCCGAGATCGCCTACCAGGCCGCTCACGTGGCGACGATGCTCGTCAACAACGCCGGGTTCAACTGCTTGAGCCCGCGCGTGCTGATCACCCACGCGGGCTGGGCCCAGCGTGAGGCGTTCCTCGCCGCCCTCGAGGCCACGTTCGCCGCGATCCCCACCCGGCGCGCCTACTACCCGGGCGCCCGTGCGCGCTGGGACTCGTTCATCGTGGCGCACCCCGACGCGCGCCAGATCGGCGACGCGCCGGGCGAGAACCTGCCCTGGACGCTGGTGCGTGACGTCGACGCGAGCGACACGACCCAGATGTGCCTCAACGTGGAGGCCTTCTGCTCACTCACGAGTGAGACCGCGCTGGCCGCCGACTCGCCCGCCCAGTTCGTCGAGCGTGCGGTCGACTTCTGCAACGACGTGGTCTGGGGGACACTGTCGATGACCATCCTGGCGGACCCGCGCACGATGAAGGACCCCGTCACCGGTGCGGCCATTGAGCGGGCGGTCGCCGATCTGCGCTACGGATCCATCGGCGTCAACCTGTGGCACGCGATGAGCTTCGCCTTCTCGACCACCACCTGGGGCGCGTACCCGGGACACGACATCACCGACATCCAATCGGGAGTGGGTTTCGTGGGCAACGCCTACCTCTTCGCCCGGCCCCAGAAGTCGGTCGTGCGCGGACCGTTCGTCTCGCGCCCGGCGCCACCGTGGTTCGCGACCAACCCGAACGGCGCCACGGTGATGCGCAAGCTGCTGGCCTTCGAGGCGCGCCCGTCGTGGTCGCGGCTGCCCGGCCTTCTCGCCGCGGCGATGAAGCGCTAGTTGGAGAAGGCCACGAGGGTGCTCGCGCCGATCGCGACGCAGGTGTGCTTCGCGCAGGCCGCGCCGATCAGGGGTTCGGGCACGTAGGCGAGCGCGAGGGCGCGCTCGCGGCGCTTTAGAACACGCGCGAGCGAACCCTGGCCGCTCGGCGTCTGTCCCGCCACGATGCAGTGCGTCAGGTCCGAACAGGCGACCGCGCGCGTCGACGCATCGAGCGCGAGCGTCGTCCAGGTCGCACCGAAGTCGCGGCTTCGCACCAGGGAGGCGCCGCCGCCCACGGCGAGGGCCGCGCAGTGCGTGGACCAGCAGGTGAGATCGCTGAGCGAGCGCCACGTACTCGGCACCGCCAGCGCCGTCCACGTCGCGCCCGCGTCGCCCGTCGACTCCAATAGAACCGACGTCGCGGCGCTCGCGGCCACCAGGCAGTTCGTCGCGGCGCACGAGAGGGCCGTCACGGTCGCGTTCTGCGTCCAGGGCACCGCCACCGGCGCCGTCCACGTCGCGCCCGCGTCGCTCGTGAAGGCGAGACGCGCGGGGCCCACCGCGCTCGTCGAGTCCACGAGCGCGCACGCGCTGTCGCTCGCGCACGACAGGGCACGAACGTCCTGGGCCCCGGGCGGCGCGGTCAGTGGGCTCAGCGTGTGCGACGTCGCGTCGAAGCGCCACAGGAACGTTCCCGCGGGTTGTGCGCCACCCACGAGGCAGGTCGTCGCGGCGCACGAGATCGCCTCGATTCGCGCCGACGGTGCCGCCGGGGCGATCAGGGCGCGCCAGGGACCGCGCGCTGCGCGGTACTCGGCCACGGTGGTGAGCCCACCGAGGCGATTCGACGCGCCGACGGCGAGGCAGGTGCCACTCGTCGTGCAGGCGACGCTCGACAACGGGACCTCGATGCTCGCCGAGGGAACTCCGGTGATCGGCGGAGCCGCCGCCGGCGCGGATCCGCAGGCCGACAGGAGGAGTGACGCCGCGGCAATGGCCATCGGGCGCCCCCTTCGCAGAATCCTCATCGCACTCAATCTCCCCGGGGCGACGCGGCGTCGGTCGCTGGGACGATGTTACGGGGCTGGGGTAGCGCCGATGGCGCAGGTCCAGACCTAGCCTGGGCCTGGTGAGCTGGGTCGACCTCTTCATTCTTGCGGTTCTCGTGCTCGCGGGACTGCGCGGGTGGGTCGCCGGCGCCCTGCGACAACTCGGCGGACTGGTGGGATTCCTGGTGGGGTTCCTCCTGGGTGTTCAGTTCGCCCCGGCGCTCGCGACTCGCATCACGCAGTCCGCGTGGCGTCCGGGCATCGCCATCGGGCTCATCTTGGGGTGCGCCATCGTGGTGTCCTCGCTCGGACACCTCGGGGGCGCGGCGGTCAGTCGCGCCCTGCACGCGGTCAAGCTCGGGCTCGTCGACCGTCTGGGCGGCGTCGCGGTTGGCGTCGTCGGCGCGCTGCTGCTGTGCTGGCTGGTGGCGGGACTCCTCGCCTCGACGGCCTGGGGGTCGCTCGCCGGAGGCATCCAGAACTCGGCGGTGTTGAGGTTCCTCGACACCGCGCTGCCGCCGGTGCCGGCGGTCGAGGCGCGCGTGCAGGCGCTCTTTCGCGGCGTGGACTTTCCCAACGTCTTCGCGACACTCATCTCGCCGACGCCCCCCAACGCCGGCCCGGTCACGCTCGGGCCGCTCGAGCCCAACCTCGCCGGACCGACGTCGGTCGTGAAGATCCTCGCCGGCGGGGGTTGCTCGGTGAACCACGAGGGAACCGGATTCTTCGTAGCGCCCCACGAGGTCGTCACCAACGCGCACGTGGTGGCTGGATCGCACGTGGTGACCGTGGGCGGCTCACCCGCGAGCGTCGTGCTCTTCGACCCTCTCCAGGACCTGGCCGTGCTGCGCGTGAGTGGCTTGTCGGAGAGTCCGCTCGCCCTCGACAATCGGGCGCCGGCCCCCGGCACCGCCGCGCGCGTCGTGGGCTTCCCCCTCAACGGCACGCGCACCGGTGCACCGGCGGTCGTTCGCGGCGACGTCTCGGGTCAGGCGCGCGACATCTACAACCGTCAGCTCTTCACACGCACCCTCGAGGTGGTCAGTGTCGACGTTCAACCCGGCAATTCGGGCAGCCCCCTGCTCGTAGGGGGCCACGTCGCGGGCGTCATCGTCTCCAAGTCACTCAGTGAGGCCCAGACCGCCTACGCGATCCCGGTCTCGGTTCTGCGCACCGACCTCGCCCACGTATCGGGCGCGGCGGTGTCGACGCAGAGCTGTTCGCCCTAACTGGCCGCGCGTACCGCCGCGGCGAGGACGCCGAGTCCGTCGGCCAGCTGCTCGTCGCTGATCACCAGAGGCGGCAGCAGACGAATCACGTTGCCGTAGGTGCCACACGCGAGGGCGATGACGCCCTGGGCGTTGCAGTACGAGACGATCGACTTCGCGGCGGCCGCGTTGGGCTTCTTGGTGCCCGGCTCGACCAGCTCGAAGGCGATCATCGCTCCGCGTCCGCGCACGTCGCCGATGATGGCGACGTCCTGGGCGAGGGAGTTCAGGTGCGCGAGCATGGTCGTTCCCAGCTCGCGGGCCCGGCTGGGCAGGTCGCGATCGCGCATCACCTTGATCGTCGCCAGCGCGGCGGCCGCGGCGACGGGGTTTCCGCCGTAGGTGCCGCCGAGTCCGCCCTCGTGCACCGCGTTCATCAACTCGGCGCGGCCGGTGACGCCCGCGAGCGGCATGCCGCCGGCGAGGCCCTTGGCCGTGGTGACGATGTCGGGGATGACCCCCTCGTGGTTCACCGCAAACCAGTCACCGGTGCGGCAGAAGCCGCTCTGGATCTCGTCGGCGATGAAGACGACGCCGTTCTTCTTGGTCCAGGCCGACAGCGCGGGCAGGAAGCCCTCGGCCGGCACGATGAACCCGCCCTCTCCCTGAATGGGCTCGATGAGCAGGGCCGCGACGTTGTGCGCCCCCACCTGGGACTCGATCTCGCCGATCGCACGCGCGGCGGCCTCGGCGCCGGAGAGTCCGTCGTGGAAGGGGTAGCTCATCGGCACGCGGTAGATCTCGGGCGCGAAGGGCCCGAAGCGGTCCTTGTAGGGCATGTTCTTCGCGGTCAGGGCCATTGTGAGGTTGGTACGACCGTGGTACGCGTGGTCGAAGACGATGACCGCCGGGCGACCCGTGGCCAGGCGCGCGACCTTGACGGCGTTCTCCACGGCCTCGGCGCCGGAGTTGAACAGGGCGGTCGTCTTGGCGTGATCTCCCGGGGTCAGGCGGGCCAGCTCCTCGCAGACCTCGACGTAGTTCGCGTAGGGGGTGACCATGAAGCACGTGTGCGTGAAGTTGGCGACCTGCGCGGAGACGGCCTCGATGACCTCGGGCACGGCGTGGCCGATCGAGACCACCGCGATTCCCGAGCCGAGATCGAGCAGGTGGTTGCCGTCGACGTCTTCGAGGATGGCGCCCTCGGCGCGCTCGATGTAGACGGGAAAGCCGGTGGACAGACCCGCGCTGACGACGGCCTGGCGGCGCTCGTGCAGGGCTCGTGACTTCGGCCCGGGGACTTCGGTGACCAGCTTGCGCTCGGTGCCGAGCGATGACGAAAGTGACGAAACCACGGTGACTCCTCTGGGATCTGACTGGCGACTGGCCAGTCGCTGCCAGCGTAGTTCCACCCCCGCGAGGGTCACCAGTCGAGAAACACGCAACGGGTGGCCGAAGCCACCCGTTGCGTGCTGGCGGAGGAGGTGGGATTTGAACCCACGGTGCCCGTAGACACAGCAGTTTTCGAGACTGCCCGATTCGGCCGCTCTCGCACCCCTCCGTGGACCAGTCTATCGGGGTGGCGTCGAGGGCTTCAGGGCCCTGGCGGCGCGAGTCCGCCCGTCGTATGCTGCGGCGAGAATCCGCACTTCGTCGGGGGAGGGGCCATGACGGCACGTGGATGGTTGCGACGGCGCGTTCCCGAGGGCCGGCGTCGCACACGGAGTCTCGTCGTGGCGGGTGCGTTCGCGGCGCTCGTGAGCGTGGCCCTAGCCGGTGGTGCCGGCGCGTCGTCAATGACCGCGCACGCGCTGGGGGCCGGGGACGTCTACTCGATGTCCATACCCGGGATCACGGGCACCGGAGCGACCGGAGGGCCGGGTGACATCGCGATCCAGTCGTGGTCCTTTGGCACGTCGCGCTCCGCGACCATCTCGCCCGACGGCCGACAGTTTCGACCGGGGCACGCCAAGGCCGGCACGATCATCATCACGAGGAAGATCGATGCGGCGAGTCCCTCGCTCTACGGCGCCATCACCACCGGCAAGTTCTTTCCCACGGTGACCCTCTACGTCACGCCGCCCGCGTCGGCACCCGGGGCGTTCGGCGGGGACTCGGCGACGATCGTGTTCTCTGACGTCGTCGTCACTGGGGAGAACTGGAGCGGAGTCGCCGACAGAATCCCAAGGAGACGCTGACGATGACGTACGTGAGAGTGGCGATCTCCTACAAGCCCTAGGCAGAGCTCTCGCCGTTTCCTAGAGTGGCGAGGTGAGAAACGCCACGTCCTCGGATGACGACTTCATGGCGCTGGCCCTCGACGCGGCGCGCGCGGCGGCGAGCCACGACGACGTGCCGATCGGCTGCGTGGTGGTGGTCGACGGCGAGGTGGTTGCGACGGGTGAGAACCGTCGCGAAGTCGACGCCGACCCCACGGCCCACGCCGAGATCGTGGCGCTGCGGGCGGCTGCCGCAGCCCGGGGCCGCTGGCGCCTCGAGGACGCCACAGTCTACGTGAGCGTCGAGCCGTGCGTGATGTGCGCGGGGGCTCTCCTGAACGCTCGCGTGGCGCGCGTCGTGATCGGCGCCCTGGATGAGAAGGCCGGTGCCGTGGGCTCGCGCTACAACGTCCTTGCCGACCCTCGGCTCTTGCACGAGGTGCCGGTCACCTACGACGTGGGCGCCGAAGCGTCGGCCACTCTCCTGCGCGAGTTCTTCGTTGCTCGTCGGGGCGGAGTCGATCGCGGGTAACGACTAGACGGACACGACAACGGCCGGCCGCTGGACCTCGTGGTCCAGCGGCCGGCCGTTGCGTAATCGGTGGTGCTACGCCGAGACGGACGTGGCCAGGATCACCGACGTGGACTTGCCGACGTAGTGACCGACCACCGAGACCTTGGCGTTCTTGGTGATCAAGGCAGCGCGGCCCTTGGTGAACTTGGCCGCCTTGAAGTCGACGCGGTACGTCTTGGCACCGTCCTTGAACCAGAAGATGTCCTTTGACGCCTCGGTCTTGACCACGGTGCCGGCCAATTCGACGGCGGCGCTCTTGGTGGCCGTCGGGTGAGTCGTCGTCTTGGTCTTCGCGTGGGTGGCGGTCGTCGTGGTCGTCGCGCCCGCCGTAGCCGTCAGGGCCGCCGCGCCGAGCGTTCCGACTGAGAGGACCGCGGGAAGAATGATCTTGGCAAACTTGGTGTTCATGGTGGTGTTCTCCTATTTGGATTGGGTGGCTGACTCCCGCCCGACCCTCCGCGGTGGGGTCGTAGTGGACGTCAGTTCAACGGTAACGATGGGGTCGGCGCGCTCGCCGTCACGTACGTCCAAGAATTGGTAAAGGTTGGCTCGCGCCAGCCGTTCTTCATGATCCTCTTACGCGTTTCTTCAGCGCTATTCATCGACCGAGGCGCCATCGATGCTCATGCTGACGTTCGGGTTGACGCGACGCAGCGTGACGGTGGCGTCGACACCCCCACTGGGGGCTTCGCGCAATTCGATGCTGCCGCCCGAGAGTCGCACGAGCTGTTCGGCGATGGCCAGGCCGAGACCCGAACCTTCCGCGGTGTTCTCGCGAGCGCGCCAGAAGCGTCGAAGGGCGAGACGGCGGTTGGCCGGACTCATGCCGACACCGTTGTCGATGACGTGGACTTCGGCGTGCTCGTCGGCGTTGCGCGCGTCGACCACGATGCGACCGCCGGAGGGAGTCGCGTCAAAGGCGTTGGCGAGCAGATTGTCGATGACCTGCTCCATTACCCCGTCGATTGCGAGGGCACCGAGCTCGGGGCTCCCCGACGAGTCCAGCGTGATGCCGTGTTCGGCGGCGAGCGGTCGCCAGTAGTCGACGCGCGATCGGGCGATGGCCGCCAGGTCGATGACCGACAGGATCGCGGGCCGCGACTCGTTGCGGGCGAGCTCGAGGAGGGACTCGACGAGGCGTCGCAGCCGGCTGAGCTCGGACAGTACCGGGATGAAGTCGTCGGGGCCGGTCTCGCCTCCGTACTGGAGGTTTTCGAGGTGCAGCTGCAGGGCGGTCAGGGGGGTGCGCAGTTGGTGCGACGCGTCCTCGACGAACGTGGTCTGGGCCTCGAGCAGTTCGACGAGTCGCGCGGACATGGCGTTGATCGACTCGGCGAGGCGGCGCAGCTCCGGGGGACCCTCGTCGACCGGCGCGCGGATGCGCAACTCGCCGGCGCCGATCGCTTCGACCGCCCGGCCGATGCGCCGCAGGGGACGAGTCAGCGAGGTCGAGATGAGGAACCCGAAGCCGACGGCCGCCAGCAGCATTACGAGCCCGTAGAGCGCGAGGTTGCGCCAGTTGCCGTGCACGGCCCTCGTCACGATGGTCACCGGGAACGTGACGACGAGCACCGCCTGGTCGATGCGCGCGACGTTTGACCTGTCGTAGGGCAGGCGCATCGCCACGTAGTACTGGGCGCCCTCGACGGACGAGCGCGGGATCACTCCCGAGAGCGGGGTCGCTCCGACGCTGTGCGCTAACCGCGCGATCTCCTCGTCGACCGCCTGGCGGTGCTTGCTCGCTATCAGCGTGCGGCCCTCTCTCAGCACCAGGATCTGGCGCTTGGTCGCGCGCGAGTACGTGTCGGAGAACCTAATCGCCGCCTGTAGGTGATTGCGTCCGATGTCGTTCGCCAGGACGGCGGCCAGCGCTCCGGTGTCGCGACGAAGTGCGGACAGGGTCGAGGAGTTGGCGTTCGAGTTCAGCGTGTAGCCGACGGGGATGACGAGCAGGACCATCGCCACCACCGCGAACAGGATGAACCCGGCGAGGAGCCGACGCCTCACGGTGTCAGAGCCAATCGGAATCCGATGCCTCGATGGGTTTCGATTGCCTCGGCTAGACCGAGCTTTCGTCGCAGGGAGGCCACGTGGACGTCGATCATCTTGGTCGAGCCGAACCAGTTGGGCCCCCACAACTCGTCGAGCAGTTCTTGGCGGGTCACGACCGCGCCCGGGTCGCGCGCCAGTAGGTCGAGGATCCCGTACTCCTTGGGAGTGCAGGCGATCTCGGCGCCGTCGACCGTGATCGTGCGGGTGCGGCGATCGATGGTGATCGGGCCGACCTGTTGGACCCGGCTCTCGGCGTCGGTTCCCGTCGTGCGCCGGGTGACGGCGTTGATGCGCGCCACCAGCTCGCGAAAGCCGAAGGGCTTGACCACGTAGTCGTCCGCGCCCAGATCGAGTCCGGCGATCCGGTCGTGTTCCGCGCCACGCGCGGTCACCATGATGATGGGTGCCGAAGTGGCCGCCCGCAGGTCTTCGAAGAGCTCGATGCCGTCGCGATCGGGCAGCCCGAGGTCGAGGAGGATGAAGTCGGTGGGCAGGCTGCGCAGGGCCTCGGCCCCGGTGGCCGCGCGCACCGGCGTGAAGCCCTCGCGCGTGAGCCCGGTCACGATCGCCGAAGCGATGGCCTCGTCGTCTTCGATGACCAGAACGCGCACGCCTCATTATGGTGCCAGCGCGTGCGAGCGGCGCACTCGCCCGGATGGGGCTAGCGGCCCGCGTCCACCAGTGACTCGAGGTAGTAGCGAATCTGGATGGCGACGGCCGCACCCTCACCCACGGCCGACGCCAGCTGCTTGGTCGAGCCCGCGCGCACGTCGCCCGCGGCGAAGACGCCCGGCACACTCGTCGCGAAGTCGTGATCGGTCACGAGGAAGCCCCGTTCGTCGGTGGCGAGCGAGCCGTTGAGAAAGCCGGTGTTGGGATCTAGCCCCACGAAGACGAAGGCGCCGGCGGTCGCGAGCCGTTCGCTCTGGCCCGCGCGCTCGATGACGACCGCGGCCAGGGAACCGTCGTCGGCGGCGTCAAAGGACGTCACCGTCGCGTCGAGGACGACGGACATGCGCGGGTGGTTGGCGACCTTGTCCTGGAGGAGCCGGCTCGCGGTGAGCTGGGGAGCCCCCTGGAGGATCGTCACGTGCTCGGCGAACTGGGTGAGGAAGAGTCCCTCCTCCAATCCGCTGTTGCCGCCGCCGATCACGGTGAGTTCGTTCGCCCCGCGGTAGAAAGGGCCGTCGCAGGTCGCGCAGAAGTGGATGCCCGCACC
The DNA here is from genome assembly GCA_027451285.1 of Acidimicrobiaceae bacterium. GTDB lineage: Bacteria > Actinomycetota > Acidimicrobiia > Acidimicrobiales > RAAP-2 > RAAP-2. Next base: position 69,806 of record DAIDJP010000019.1, read on the forward strand.
GATCAGGTCGGCCTCGCCTTCGGCGCCGGTGCGACGGTACGTCGAGCCCGTCGCAACGAGGACCGCCGGGGCGTGGACACGCGCTCCCGTGGAGAGGTCCACGCGGATCATCGCCCCGTCGCGCTCGACGCCGGTCACGGCGACCGCGGACAGGATCTCGACGCCGTAGCGTTCGGCCTGTCGGGTCATGCGCTCGGCCAGCTCGGCGCCGCCTACTCCTTCGGGGAATCCGGGGTAGTTGTCGAAGCGCTCGGTCACCGCGGCCTGACCGCCGGGGGCGGAGCGCTCGACGATGAGGGCCCGCAGGTTCTCGCGCGCGGCGTAGATCGCCGTTGTGAGCCCGCTCGGCCCCCCGCCGATGATCACGACGTCGTACTCGCTCTTCGCCGCGGCGCGGCTGAGACCGACGCGCTCGGCCAACTCGTCGTCGGAGGGCTCGGCGAGGAACGAGCCGTCGGGAAAGACGATGGTCGGGATGATGCGCTTGCCGGCGTTTCGACTCTCGACCTCGGCGACCTGTTCGGGGTGCTCTTCGAGGTCGACCCAGGTGAAGGGGATGCGGTGCGTCGTGAGGAACTGCTTGGAGCGGCGGCAGTCGGGGCACCACGGCGCGCCGTAGACGACGAGTCCCTCGTCAGATTGGCTGGACTGCTCGGTCGTGCCCACGGTTCCCCCTTGCGACTCTTCGAGGGTATCGGTCGGGCGGGGACGACGCGTCGCTCGCGAGGAACCCCGGCGATGACGCGGATGAGGCGGGTCGCTAGACCCGCCTCATCCGTTGGATCGCGTTACACGCTGAGAGCTGACATCGCCGAGTCGTGGCGCACTTCGATGCGCCGCGGCTTGGCCTCCTCGGCGACGGGAATGGACAGGGTCAGGACGCCGTCGGCGTAGTGGGCGTCAATCTTCGTGGTGTCCAGGTTGTCGCCGAGAAGGATCTGGCGGCTGAACGTGCCGTGCGCGCGCTCGGCCACGAGTGCCTCGACGCCCTCGGAGACGAGCGGCGGCTTGCGGTCGGCCTTGACGATCAACGTGTTGTTGTCGACGGTGAGCTCGATCGACTCGGCGTCGACGCCGGGCAGGTCGAACTGCACGAGGAACTGGTCCTCCTTGCGGTAGGCGTCCATCGGCATCGTGAGCAGCGTGGCCCGACGGGTGGTCTCTCCCATCATCTGCTGGAAGAGGCGGTCGAAGTCACGAAACGGTTCGGAACGAACAAGAAGCGGCATTGCCGTAACCTCCTTACATCACTTCAGTATGTCCCCCGAGGCGGTTGGCACTCAAGGGCTACGACTGCCAATATACCAGGTGAAAGCCGATATAGTCTGAGAATTTGGTAAGAGCCGGCCCCCTCGCGATGGCCCTGATCGGCTGTGGTTGTCTCGTGCGATCTCCTAGGACTCCGCCCGGACGGCCGCGCCCACGACCAGCGGGCCGATCAGGGGCGAGATCCAGCGGAGTCGATCCGCGCGGGTGGTCTGCAGTTGCAACGGCGAGGCGCGTATCAGCGCCATCGTGTCGCGGTTGCAGTTGCAGCCGCACGCGTAGAGGCCCCACGCGTGGTTGAAGCGGTCCTGCCACGCCGCGGCCCGCGGCGACGTCGCACGAACGTGTTCGGCGAAGAGAAATACGCCTGCGGGGCGCAGGACCCGCACGACCTCACCAAGGACTCGCTGCGGATCGGGGACGGTGCACAGAACGAGGGTGCAGACCACGGCGTCGACGCTGGAGTCAGCGCACGGGATCTCCTCGGCGGGTGACTGCGTGACGACGACGTTCGAGGCGGACCCGACGCGTTTGCGCAGCCGAGCCACCATGAATGGATCGGGCTCGGTGAGAAGGAGCGACGACACCGATGGCGAATAGTGCTCGAGGTTGAGGCCGGTGCCGGCGCCGAGCTCGACGACCCGTCCGGTGGCCTCACCGATCAAGGTGGCGCGCAGGTCACGCAGTCCGCGACGTTCGGCGAGGATGAACGCCGCGTCGTAGAGCGCGGCGAACACTCGACGCCACGCGGTCCCGACAGTGCTGTCTCTCATGGACCCCCGACCCGAACATATCGTCGCGCTCGGCGAGTGCGCCCGCGCAGGCCCGGGATGAATAGTTGACTAATTCCATTAGATTTGTGTAGTATCACCGGCTACTTGGAACTCGCACAGAGCCATGTCGACAGGAGGAGTAGCAATGACTGAGTGGGGATTCGAGACACGCCAGGTCCACGCCGGTGCGTCACCGGACCTGGCCACGGGAGCTCGCTCCGTGCCGATCTATCAGACCGCCAGCTACGTCTTTCGCGACACCGAGCACGCCGCGGCCCTCTTCGGACTGTCCGAGCTGGGCAACATCTACACCCGGATCATGAACCCCACGCAGAACGTCTTCGAAGAGAGGATCGCGTCGCTCGAAGGCGGTGTCGCCGCGCTGGCGGTGGCGTCCGGTCAGGCCGCCGAGACCGTCGCGCTGCTCAACCTCGCCGAGGGTGGCGGGCACATTGTGGCCTCGTCGTCGCTCTACGGCGGCACGTACAACCTGCTGCACTACACGTTGCCCAAGCTGGGCATCGAGACGACGTTCGTCGACGACCCCGACGACCTCGACCAGTGGGCGGCCGCAGTTCGACCGACCACTAAGGCGTTCTTCGCCGAATCGCTGGGCAATCCCAAGGGCGACGTACTCGACTTCGAGGGCGTGGCCACGGTCGCCCATAATCACCGCATCCCCTTCGTGGTGGACAACACGCTCGCGACGCCCTACCTCGTGCGCCCGCTCGAGCACGGCGCCGACGTGGTGATCCACTCGGCGACCAAGTTCATCGGTGGCCACGGGACCTCGATCGGCGGCGTCATCGTCGATGGCGGAACGTTCGACTACGAGAACAGCGGTCGCTTCCCCTCGTTCACCGAACCCGACCCCAGCTACCACGGCCTGGTGTTCGGCCAGCTGCCGGCGCCGCTCTTTGCCGCGCGCTTCGTCCTCAAGGCGCGCCTGCAGTACTTGCGCGACATGGGAGCAGCGATCGCGCCACTCAATTCGTTCCTCTTCGTCCAGGGACTCGAAACGCTCAGCCTGCGCATGGAGCGCCACGTGGCCAACGCCACCACGGTCGCCAACTGGCTGGAAGCGCGCGGTGACGTGTCCTGGGTCTCCTACCCGGGTCTCGCCTCCAGCCCCTGGCACGAGCGCCAGCAGAGGTACCTCCCCAAGGGCGGCGGGGCCATCGTCTCCTTCGGCATCGACGGTGGCACCGAGGCCGGACGTCGCTTCATCGAGGGCCTGGAGCTCTTCAGCCACCTGGCCAACGTTGGCGACGTGCGCAGCCTCGCCATCCACCCCGCGTCGACCACCCACTCGCAGCTTTCGGAGGCCGAACAGGTCGCCACGGGAGTTCGCCCCGACCTCGTGCGCCTGTCGGTGGGCATCGAGTCGATCGAGGACATCCTCGCGGATCTGGAAGCGGGCTTTCGCGCCGCTCGGGGGTGAGGACCATCACGGGCTGGTATTGGCGCGACGGTGACGAACCCGGTCACCGGCACTTCGCTACCGTGACCGGAGGTAGACCGCTCGCCCTGGAGAGCGGCGAGCACCTCGAGTCGGTGACCGTGGCCTACGAGACGTGGGGCGAGCTCAACGAGTCGGCCTCGAACGCGGTGCTCGTCCTGCACGCGTTGACCGGTGACAGCCACGTGGCCGGAGAGGCGGGCCCCGGACACGTCAGCGCCGGGTGGTGGGATGGCGTCGTCGGTCCCGGACTGGCGATCGACACCGACCGGTACTTCGTCGTCTGTCCCAACGTGCTCGGCGGCTGTCAGGGAACGACCGGTCCCTCGTCGATCGCGCCGGATGGTGCGCCCTACGGCTCGCGCTTTCCGGTCATCACGATTCGCGACCAGGTCGCGGTCGAGGTGGCCCTCGCCGATCGACTGGGCATCAAAGCCTGGCACGCCGTGGTCGGCGGCTCGATGGGGGGGATGCGCGCACTCGAGTGGGTGATCGGATATCCATCGCGCGTCGAGCGCGCTGTTGTGCTCGCCGTCGGGGCCGCGGGCACCGCGGATCAAATCGCCCTCTGCTCGCTTCAGGTGCGCGCCATCCGCGCCGATCCTCACTTTCAAGGGGGCGATTACTACGCTACGAAGGATCGCCCCCACGAGGGACTGTCGATCGCACGGGGCATCGGCCAGTTCAGCTATCGCACGTGGACCGAGTTCGAGGCGCGCTTCGGTCGCGAGGCCCAGGACGAGCACGAGGTGCTCGAACGCGGTCGCTACGCGATCGAGTCCTATCTGAGGTATCAGGGTGACAAGCTCGCCGCCCGCTTCGACCCCAACAGCTACATCGTTCTGAGCGAGGCGATGAACCACCACGACGTCGGCCGGGGTCGCGGTGGGATCACCACCGCGCTGAAAGGCGTGCGTCGGCCCGTCCGCATCGCCGGCGTTACCTCAGATCGCCTCTATCCGCGAGAGCTGCAGGAAGAACTCGCCCGTTTGATTCCCACCGCCGGACGGATGCACTCCATCTCCTCGCCCGCGGGCCACGACGGCTTCTTGCTCGAGATCGACGAGGTCGGAGCGGTTATTCGCTCCGCGCTGGGGCGCTAGTCCGTCTTCGGGCCGGGCCGGCGAAGCGTTTCTCCACTGTCGAGTGCATCACTGCGTGGAGTCATCTCACTCCTGACGAGAGCGATTCGAGCCACTTCACGATTGCGCGGGTGACGTCGACGTGCACTTCGGCAGTGCGTATGGCGTCGCCGGAGAACATCGCGTGGTCCGCGCCTTCGATGGGGATGACGTCCTCGCTGATCGTGCGCGCGGTGTTGAGGTCCCACGCCGGATCTTGCGTTCCGCCGATCAGCAACTGCCGGCCGGCGTTGTGCGACATCGCGTCGACGATTTCGGGAAGGTGCAGCAGTGGGGTGAGCCAGATGGCGTCGTAGCCGCGGCGCGACGCGAAGCGCGCGCCGCAAGTGCCCAGAGACTTCTCAACGACCAGTACTCGACCCTCGAATCCGCCGATCGCCTCTCGCAACTGGTCGCTCACCCAGTCGATCGTGGCGCGGGTGTCCACGTCGGGCGCGGTCCATGAGACCGCTCGCACCTGCCACCCGCGTTGTGCCGCGGCGAGACCCGCGAAGGTGAGGAGCGGCATCGTCGTCGGGTAGTTCCGCCCGGGCAGGAGGACGGCGAGTCCGACGGTGCTCTCGCTCTCGGCGGGCCAGTCGACGAATTCGCTCATACTCGCAGCCCCTCTCCGTCGCACGCACCGGCGAGGCTCCGCGTGCCCCGCGTGAAGCCAGGTGCTTCGTCGATCCACTCTCCGCGAGGTTGACCGATCGTGGCGGGGTGTTTACGAAACTCCTAGAGCCAAGGGGTCGCAGGGGTTTGGCAACGCCCGGTTCCGAACTTCCACACGATTTTGGACGAACTGACCACAGGAGCGTTGACCGGCGTATGGGCCATCACATGATTGAGCGAGCCTCCATCCATGTCGGAGGTGCGTCACGTTTGTGGGAGATAAGTCACGTGCCGGTTCGGCGCCAAGTCCTGCCTCCATCAGTGGAGATGATGAGGTATGACGTTGATGAAGTGACCTGGACGATGGCCGCACCGAGTCTCGGTGACGCGAA
>DAIDJP010000020.1 GCA_027451285.1 Acidimicrobiaceae bacterium
TTCGCGTTCAGCCGCGCCAGGCGTTCCTCGCGCAGCCGGTCGAAGTCGACGCGCTGTTCCCAGTCGACCGCGTTCATCCCGAATGTCTTTATTGCCATTGCTACCTCCAGTTATCGAATCTCTCTTGTTGCACTTCGCGGGTACTGCGTTGACCTCATCGGCGGCTCTAGTGGACCTGCTGGCCGCCGCTCACGTTCATCGACTCGCCCGTGATGTTGGACGCGGCGTCTGAGGCGAAGAAGAGGCAGGCCTCCCCCATGTCCTCGGCACTCTGGGGTCGGCCGAGCGGGATGCCGTCGACGAAGCTCCGCCAGCCCTTCTCGCCCTCGAGGTCGTTCAAGATCCCCTTGGACGCGTCGTCCCACAGCGGGGTGCGCACCACGCCCGGGCACACCGCGTTCACCGTGATGTTGTGCGCGGCGACCTCGAAGGCGAGCGACTGGGTGAGTCCGATCACGGCGAACTTGCTCGCGCAGTAGTGGGCGAGCCGGGGCAGGCCCTGCTTGCCCGCCATCGAGGAGATGTTGACGATCCGTCCCGAGCCGCGCTCGATCATGCCGGGCAGGACGCGCTGGGTGGTGAGCAGCACGCCCTTTACGTTGACGTTCATCATCGTGTCCCAGTCCTGGTCGCTGATGTCGAGGAAGTCGCGCACCGTCGAGATGCCCGCGTTGTTGACGAGCACGTCGGGAACCCCCACGAGTCGCTCGATCGTGGCGTAGGCCTCGTCGATCGACGCGCGCGACGTGACGTCGAGCCGCACGCCCGTGGCGAGCTGTCCCGCCTCGCGCATCGACGTGGCGAGGCGCTCGGCGGCCTCGACGTCGAGGTCGCCGAGGACGACGTGGGCGCCCTCACGGGCGAACACCGCCGCGACGCCCGCGCCGATACCCGACGCGCCGCCGGTGATGAGCGCCACCTTGTCCTTGAGCCGTGCCGTGGTCATGTGAATCCTCTTTCGTTCGTGGTTAGTCGGCCGGAGCTGTGGCGACCGCGGGCAGGACCTCGCGGGCGATGAGTTCGAGGGACCTCGTGGCGACGTCGATGGGCATCCCCGGCGGGCGCGCCCAGAAGATGAGCTCCTCGAAGCCGAAGCGGGCCTCGGCGGCGAGGATCTGCTCGATGATGTAGTCGGGCGTGCCCACGAAGTAGTGGTCCTTGGACAGGTCGCGGTAGTCGGTCACGGGCGCGCCGTGGGTGTCGGCGTCGTCGGCGTCGGCGAACCACTTGCGATAGCCGTTGAACTGATAGAGCAGTGACTCCCCGGCGAGCTCCCACGCCTCGTCCATGCTCGAGGCCGCGAAGACAACCCGGTTGGTCGCGAGCCGGGGCCGACCCGCGCCCTGATAGCCCTGCAGGTACGCGTCGTAGATCTCCTCGCCCGCGCCCGAGTCGGGCATGAACCCGCAACCGTACTTGGCCGCCCGGCGCGAGGCGTAGACCGAGTTCCCGCCGATCCACAGCGGCGGTCCCCCGGGGGTGAACGGCGGCGGCGCGACGATGACGTCCTCGAAGTCGAAGTGCTCGGAGTGGTACGAGAACCGTTCGCCCTTCCACGCGAGCTGGAGCAGCTCGATGGCCTCCTCGGTGCGCCGGCCCCGCTCGGCCTTGGGCACGCCCATCACCCGGAACTCCTCGGGCCGGTAGCCGGGCGCCATGCCGATCGCGAGCCGGCCGTGGGCGAGCTGGTCGATGAGCGCCAGGTCCTCGGCGAGTCGCAGGGGGTGGTGCAGCGGGGCGAGCAGCACCGCGGTCCCGAGGGTCACCCGCGAGGTCCGGTCGGCGAGCACGGCGAGCATGGGCGCGAGCGACGGGAGGTACCCCTCCTCGAGGAAGTGATGCTCCGAGATCCAGATCGAGTCGAAGCCCAGCTCCTCGGCGAGCACCGCCTGGTCGAGCAGACCCTCGTAGAGCTCGGTCCACGCCAGACGCGACTCGGGCGGGTTTCGAAAGTCGTACCAGACACCGAGCCTGGTCATCGCGCGACCTCGATCAGGACCTTGACGTCGCCACTGCCTCGTTGGATCAGGCGCTCGAAGCCCTTCTCGACGACGTCCTCGAGCGCGATGGTCGAGGAGACGACGCGGTCCACGGGCCAGCGACCCGTCGCGATGAGCTCGACGACCCGGGGGAAGTCGTACACGGGGTAGCACCAGGTGCCCGAGAACGTGAGGTCCTTCACCGCGAGCATCTCGGCCGAGATCGTCGCTGGCACCACGTGCAGCGCCGTCTGGACGACCTGGCCACCGGGCTTCACGGCGTCGATGCAGGCCTGGAGCGCCAACTCTTTGCCGGCGCACTCCATCGCGAGGTCGACACCGAGTCCCTGGGTGTGCTCGCGCACGACCGCCGAGAGGTCCTCTGACGCGGGGTTGACCGCGATCACCTCCCCGAGCCCCTCGCCGAGCTTGGACGCTCGCTCCAGACGCACCGGGTCCGATTCTGAGACGATGACCCGGCGCGCGCCACCCGCGAGCGCGTACATCGTCGCGAGCGATCCGATGGGACCGGCGCCAGTGATGAGGACCGTCTGGCCTGGCTGGAGCCGTCCGCGGTCCACGCCGTAGGCCGCGACCGCGGCCGGCTCGACGAGGGCCGCCTGTAACGCAGTGACGGTGCTCGGCACCGCGACCAGCTGGGACGCCTTCACGACCGCGTACTCCGAGAGCCCGCCCCACGTCGCCGACAGTCCGGTGCAGGCCATCGTGCGACAGAGGTGGTTGGCCCCGCGCACGCACTGGTCGCACTCGCCACAGAAGATGAGGGGCATGACCGCGCAAAGGTCGCCCTCCTTCACCGAGGTCACGCCCGCACCGACGGCGACGACATAGGCGGAGAACTCGTGACCGAGGATCTGGGGGGCCTTGGAGCCATTGAGCGGGTGGGGCTCGACGGGGATGACGATGGGGCCGTCGGTGAACTCGTGCAGGTCGGTCCCACAGATCCCGCAGAACTGCGGTCGAACCAGCACCTCCCCCGGTCCGGGGGTCGTCGGTTCACGCACCTCGTCGACGGAGATGGCCCCTCGGTCGTGGAATACAGCTGCTCGCATGGATGCTCCTTAGGCTTCGTTGGTTGTCGGAATGGGGGTCGGGTCAGTTGTTCGGGGGTCGGTGGGCGAGGTACTCGGCGATGCCGGCGTCGACCTCGGACTGCGGGCGCTGGTAGTGGTACTCGACGAGTTCGAGCGGGTAGCCGTCCGGGTCCGAGAAGTACACCCAGCGCCAGCCCGCGAGTACGCCGTCGTCCACGACGTTGATCTCGGAGAAGAACTCGACGCCCTTGGACTCGAGTTCCGCCTTGGCGACCGCGATGTCGTCCACCTCGAAGGCGACGTGGGACGCGCCGAGGTTGTTCGACTTGAGCGGCCCGTCGGTCTCGGACTCGGGCGCTGAGTACTCGAGCAACTCGAGGTACGTGTCGCCGAGGCGCAGGCAGACCTGGCGCAGCACGGCACCCGGGACCCCGACCGCGGGGCCGAGCTCAGCGTGGTTGAACCACGGGCTCGGCTCGGTGCCGATGGGTAGACCGAGCAGGTCGCGATAGAAGTAAATCGAGCGGTCGAGGTCCTTCACCGTGATCCCGACGTGACTCTGGGCTTTGAACATCACGACACCTCCGTGGCGTTGGTCGCTTCGTTGGATGGGGCGGTCGAACCCTCGATGTCGACCACGATCTTTCCCCGGGCCGTGCGTTCGACGAGGGGCACGATGCCCGCCTCGACCAGGTCGTCGAGGGCGATCACCTTCTCGAGGACGTGGGACGCGAGGTCCGACGACGCCAGGATCGCCAACGCCTCGGGCAGGTCGTCGACACACACGTGGGCGAGCGTGCCGTGCAGGTCGACCTCGCGAACCGTGAAGGCCAGAAGGTCCAGCTCGTTACGATGCGCGTGCAGGCCGAGGACGAGCACGTCACCGCCGCGACGCACGATGTCGATCGCGGTCTGGGGGCTGCTCGCGACTCCAGTCGCCTCGACGACCGAGTGGACCCCGAGTCCGCCGGTGATCTCGAGGACCCGTTGCTTCACGTCCTCGCGCGCGGGGTTGATGACGTGGGTCGCCCCGAGCGCCGCGGCCCCGTGCAGGCGCTCGTCGTTGATGTCGATCGCGATGACGGGGTTCGCACCGCGCGCGACGGCGCCGGCGATGAGAAAGCCGCCGATGCCGCCGACGCCGAGGATCGCCACCCCGGCCCCGTCACGAACCCGGGCGCGGCGCAGTCCGTGCAACGCGACGGCGAAGGGCTGGGCGAGGACGGCGGACACGTCGTCGAGGTGCTCGGGGACGACCCGACAGATCGACGCGGGGCTCACCACGAACTCGGCGAGTCCGCCGTTCACGTGCAGCCCGAGCGTGTAGTAGCGCTCACAGAGATTCGTGCGACCGTCACGACACCACTCGCAGTCGCCGCAGGAGACCCCGGCGCCGCTCACGACCCGGTCCCCGACGCTCAGTGCGGTGACGCGCGCGCCAACCTGTGCGACGACGCCCATGAACTCGTGGCCGAGGGTCACCGGCGCGAC
>DAIDJP010000021.1 GCA_027451285.1 Acidimicrobiaceae bacterium
GATAGAACACGTACGTGCCCTCGCGGCGCGACAGGGAACCCGCGAGACGCAGTCCGTTCCAGGACAGTTCGGAACCGTAGGCGGGACCGTTCAGGATGAGTAGGTACTTCATGGACGTCTCTCTTCTCCGTGGCTGAGGGGCAGCGCGGCGAGGCGCCATTCGGGCAAGCCGTCCGCGAGTCGCCGGGAGTCGAGTCCGGCCGCGCGTAGCTTTTCGATGGCGAGGGGGGCGAGCACGCAGTAGGGGCCGCGGCAGTACGCGACGATCGTGACGTCGCGTGGTAGTCGACCGAGCTGCTCGTCGAGTTGTTCGAGCGGGATCGAGAGTGCGCCGGGGATGTGTCCCGCTGCGAATTCGTCGGCCGGGCGCACGTCGAGGACCACGACGTCCCCGTGGGCGCGGCGCGCGATCAGTTCGTCGCGTGTGATCGGCTCGAGGACGTCGCGAGAGCCGAAGTAGTCGCGTACGACGTGCTCGACTTCGCTGAGACGTGAGCGCGACACGTCGCGCAGCGTCGCGACGAAACGCGCCACGTCATCACTGGCGAGGCGATAGAACACGTACGTGCCCTCGCGGCGGGTCTCGACGAGGTGCGCGCGGCGCAGCACCTGGAGGTGCGAGGAGGCCTTGGTCACCGAGATCGAGGCGCGTTCGGCTAGGACCTCGACGGTCACTTCGCCCTGGGCGATGAGTTCGAGCAGTTCGACGCGGGTCGGATGGGCGAGGGCCTTCGCGGTGCGCGCGAACTGCTCGTAGAGCCGGTCCTTGGCCTCACGTCCGTCCACCGCACCTCCCGTTTGCCGCCTCACACTATTCTATTATTCTTGAGAATATCATGACACTTTCTCGTATCGGCGTGTGGCGCCGTCGTGCGTCTACCCCAAGGCCCCTTCGACTGGGTCTGCGCGAGAACCTCGCCCAGTTCTCCCTGCTCGTCGGTGTGAACGCACTGGTGGGAAGCATGCTCGGCCAGGAGCGCACGGTGGTGCCCCTGATGGCGACTCGGGTCTTTCATCTGCACGCCTACAGCGCCGTCACCACCTACATCATCGCCTTCGGCCTGGTGAAGGCGGCCACGAACTTCTTCGCCGGAACTCTCTCGGAGAGGGTCGGCCGCAAACCTGTGCTCGTCGCGGGCTGGGTCGTGGCGCTGCCGATTCCCTTCCTGCTCGGGTGGGGACCCACGTGGTCCTGGATCGTGGTGGCCAACGTGCTCCTCGGCGTCAGCCAGGGCCTCACGTGGTCGACGACGGTGATCATGAAGATTGACTTGGTGGGACCGGCCCGTCGGGGACTCGCGATGGGCTTCAACGAGGCCGCCGGCTACGGCGCGGTCGCGGTGACCGCTCTGGTCACCGGAATGATCGCCGCGCACACCGGGCTGCGCCCCCAGCCCTTCTTCCTCGGTATTGCCGTCGCCGGGCTGGGCCTGGGTCTCTCGAGCGTCTTCGTGCGCGAGACCCTCCAGCACGCCCGTCACGAGGCGGCGAACCACGTGGGCGCGAGCCACCTCCACGGGGGACTCTCGACGGGTCAGATCTTTCGCCTCACCAGCTTCACCGAGCGCTCCCTCTCCTCGGTGAGCCAGGCCGGCCTCGTGAACAACCTCAACGACGGTCTCGCCTGGGGCATCTTCCCCCTCTACTTCGCCGCGGCCGGACTCTCCATCGGGCGCATCGGGGTTCTCGTCGCGCTCTATCCGGCGGTGTGGGGCGTCGGGCAGCTCGGCGCCGGCGCCCTCTCGGATCGCTGGGGGCGCAAGTGGATGATCGCCGGTGGCATGTGGACCCAGGCGGTGGCCATCGGACTGGTCGCGATGTCGCACTCCTTCGCGCCGTGGATCGGTGCGACCGCCCTGCTCGGCGTGGGCACCGCGCTGGTCTATCCGACACTCCTCGCGGCGGTGGGCGACGTGGCGCACCCGCAGTGGCGCGGAGTGGCCGTGGGCGTCTACCGGCTCTGGCGCGACGCCGGCTTCGCGGTGGGGGCGCTGCTGGCGGGTTATCTCGCCGACCGGTTCTCGATGTCGAGCGCCATCACCGTGGTCGCCATCCTGACCGCGCTCTCCGGGGTGGTCGTCGCGCTGCGCATGCGCGAGACCCACGTCGCGCGTTAGATGGCCACCCGAATGGCGGACGCCTCGAGCACCGAGCCGTCTTTCGCTGAACGGGTGTAGGCGACCAGCACGCCGTAGCGGTGCGTCGGAGCGGCGAACGTGACGGTGGTCGAGAACGGACCCATCACGCCGTTGGACCCGCCCATGGCCGTGCCGCTCACCATCGGTTCCGCGACGTCGTCTTGGTAGAGCGAGTAGTTGATGACGGCTTCAAAGGCTGTGGACTGGCCGGTGAGCGTCAGTGGAGACGACACGGTGTCGAGCGCGTGGGGGAGTGTGATGTTCACCGCCGCGCAGGCCGAGCCCAGCACCCACCAGGAGTTGTCGCTCGTGAGCTGGCGCACGAGCACGGTCGTCACGGGGCCGTTCGCGGTGGTGACGATGGGCACCTCGCCCGAGCGCGTGTCGCCCCGCTGGAAGGCGCGCGCCACCGGTGAGGTCATGTGCAGGACCGACGTGGCGAAGCCCAGCGCGGCGGCCGTCGGGGTGGCGTAGCGGATTGTGCTCGACGACGTGGGCCAGGTGGCGACCCAGGTCGGATCGAGAGTCGTCGTCGTGGTCGTGGCCGGCGGACTCGTCGTCGTGGTGGTGGTCGTCGAGTGGACCAGGTACCCGGCCGCGAACGCCGCTACCGCGACCACTACGACAACGACGAGGGTGGAGAGCCACCGACGTGAGCCCATAACCGCACCATAGGTCTGGGGGTTCCACTCGTCCAATTGAGTCCAATGTGTGGATCTAGCGTCGACCTCGTGGAGAGTTCGTTCACCGAGGCAGACATTGTGACATCGAGAGACGTCGATCCCTTCGACGTCGAGGCCGCGCGCTACGACGCGTGGTACGACACGCCGAGCGGGCGGGCGACGTTCGACGTCGAGGTTGCGGCCCTGGCGCCCCTGTGGCCGAGCGCGCGCCCAAACCTCGAGGTCGGCGTTGGAACAGGTCGCTTCGCACGGGCGCTCGGCGTTGAGTACGGGATCGATCCCGCTGTCGGCGCGCTGGCGTTGGCCGCACCCCGCGGGGTTCACGTGGTCGCGGGTCGGGCCGAGGAGATGCCCTTTGCCACGGGCCGCTTCGCCGCGGTCCTCTTCGTGGTGAGCCTGTGCTTCGTCGCCGATCCCGAGCGGGCCCTCCTCGAGGCCCGTCGCGTGCTCGCCCCGGGGGGTCGAGTCGTCGTGGGCACAGTGCCGCGCGACAGCGACCTGGGAGAGCGCTACGCGCGCCTCGCGCGCGAGGGCCACGCGTTCTACTCGCACGCAACCATTCTGAGCGTCGCCGATCACGTGGGCCTACTCGAGAGAGCCGGATTCGCCATCGTGGGCGCACGCTCGGCGCTCGTGGCGGGTCACGCCGCGCTGGATTCGCCCTCCCAGGAGGGGATCGTGCCCGGGGCGGGCTTTGTCGCTCTCGCCGGCGAAGCGCCACGTTCCGGGGGACAACGGGTCGGCGAGTAGTTTTCCTGCGTGGGAGTTTTGGTCATCGGCATGCATCGCTCGGGCACGTCGGCGCTCGCCGGCGCGCTCGTTGGACTGGGTCTCGACGCCGGGGTCGCCTCGAGCCTCATGGCGCCCGACGAGGGCAACCCCGAGGGTTACTTCGAGCAGTGGCCCATCGTCGAGTTCGACGAGGAGATCCTGCTGCGCCTCGGGGGACGCTGGGACAGCCCCCCCGTGCTGCCCGCGAACTGGATCAGCGACGACGACCGAGCTCGTGCGGCCGAGCTCTACAGCACTCTCTATTCGAGCGAGAACTACGTCATGAAGGACCCGCGAGTCTCTCTCTTGCTGGATCTGTGGCGCGAGAGCGCCCCGCGCGTGCCGAGCGCGGTCTTCATCGTTCGCGACCCGATGCAGGTCGCCTGGTCGCTCGCCAAGCGCGATCAGATTCCCGTCTCGACGGGCCTCGCCCTCTGGTCGGCCTTCAACCGCGCGGCGCTCGAGGGCATGGCCGGTCTGCGCGTGCACGTGTGTTCCTACGAGGACCTCGTGGAGCGCCCCGGCGAGGTCCTCCCCGGACTCGCCGCGAGTCTGTCGGCGTGGGGCGAGCTGCCCGAGGACGCCGACGTCGCCAGCGCGCTGGCGCGGATCAACCCTCAGCTTCGCCGCAACGTCGCTCCCGTGAGCGAGGATCGCCGTCTGGAGCCGCCCGAGGAGATCCTCGCCCTGGCGAGCTACCTCGCCGGACTCGCCGGACGTCACGACGATTTTCGCGCCGCGGCGCCCGCGCCCGGCTGGTGGGAGGCCGCCCTGCTCGAGGAGCGCCGCCTCCTCGTGGCCGAGCTGACCCGCGAGGTGAATCGCCTCGAGGCCATCGTGACCGAACTCGTGGGCGAAATCGGGGCGCTCCGCGCCCAATCCGAGGAGCTGCGCGGGGATCTCGACGCGGCGACCGCCGCCCTCGAGCACCTGCGAAACGTGGCACCGGTGCGCGCGATGCGCGCCCTCGGTCGTGTCGTGGGTCGCTAGGTCTTCTACACTTCCCCTGTGCCGCGGACGATGACCGAGCCCTCCGTCCCCAGCGCGGGCTACGTCGTCTGGTTCACCGGTCTCTCCGGGGCGGGCAAGTCGACGATCGCCTCCGTGCTCGAGAAACGTCTGCGCGCGCGCGACGTGCTCGTCTACAACCTCGACGGCGACGACGTGCGCCGCGGCCTGAACCGTGACCTGGGATATACCGACGCCGACCGCGTCGAGAGCATCCGGCGCATTAGCGAGGTCACCCGTCTGATGGTCAACGCCGGCCTCGTCGTGATCGTCGCGGCGATCTCGCCCTTCCGCGAGGGTCGCCAGAACGCGCGCGACCTCTTCGCCCCGGGGACCTTCATCGAGGTCCACGTCGACACGCCCCTCGAGGTCGCCGAGGCCCGCGACACCAAGGGTCTCTATCGCGCCGCTCGCGAGGGGCGGCTGGCGAACTTCACGGGCATCGACTCGCCCTACGAGGCACCCCTCGCCCCGGAGGTGCGCGTCGCCTCGGGCACCACGCCCGACGCGGCGGCCGAGGCCATCCTCGCGGTCGTGGCCTCACGCGGCCTGCGCGGCCCTACAGTGAGGCCATGATGTCTCGCGAGGTGGCCGACTGCGTGGATCCCGCCGCCGTCGCGGTACCGCTCGACGACGAGCGCCTGGCGATGATGGCCAAGGCGGTGGGCCATCCCGTGCGCGTGAAGATCCTGCGATTGCTCGCCGAGCGCACGACGTGCGTCAGCGGCGACCTCGCGGCCGAGTTCCCGCTCGCTCAGTCCACGGTCTCCGAGCACCTTCGCGTGCTGCGCGACGCCGGCTTGATTCAGGGCGAGATCGAGGGCGCGCGCGTCTCCTACTGCGTGAACGCGCTCGCCCTGGCGGCTCTCAGCGAGGCGCTGGGCGCGTTGTAGGCATCGTTTCGGCTATCGTCGAATTACGATGAAGTAAGCCGAGAGGAGACGGAGATGGCCAAGACCGCGGTGCTGATCTTTCACGACGACGACGCGTCCCTGCGCGTGGGCGCGAGCGTGAGCGAGCGCATGCGCCAGGTCGCGCCCGACGCCGGCGTGGAGATCGAGGTCTTCGTCTTCGGCCCGGCCCAGGCGGTCCTCTCCGCCCACGAGGACGGCGAGACCCGCGAGGCCTTTCGCGAGGCCGTCGACGATCTGATCGGCCACGGCGTCGTGGTGGGCGCGTGCGTAAACGTGGCGCGCGCCAACGACGCCGAGGAGGCACTCACCGCTCGAGGGCTGCGCCTCGACTTCGCGCGCGACGTGTTCCTGCGCTGGGGTCACGAGGGCGCCGCGGTCCTGAGCTTCTAGGCCGTGGCGAGCACCACGACCCTCGAGGCCCCGATCGCGCGGCGCCTGTCGTTCCTCGATCGGTACCTGCCGGTGTGGATCCTCGCGGCCATGGCTCTGGGTCTGATCCTCGGGCGCGCCGTGCCGCGGCTCAATTCGGCGATCTCGGCCGTCCAGGTCACTCAGGGCACGTCGCTGCCGATTTTCATCGGCCTTCTCGTGATGATGTACCCGGTGCTCGCTCGGGTGCGCTACGACCGCGTGGGCGTGGTCGCGCGCGATCCGCGACTCCTGGTGTCCTCGCTGATCTTCAACTGGCTGCTGGGTCCGGCGGTGATGTTCGCCCTGGCCTGGGTCTTCCTCGCCGACGTGCCGACCTATCGGACCGGCCTGATCATCGTGGGACTGGCCCGCTGCATCGCGATGGTGCTGATCTGGAACGACCTCTCGGGGGGCGACCGCGAGGCCGGCGCCGTGCTGGTGGCCATCAACTCGCTCTTTCAGGTGGTGGCCTTCGCCGCGCTGGGCTACTTCTACCTCGAGGTCCTCCCCGGCTGGCTCGGACTGGCCACGACCAATCTGCACCTGTCGATGGGCCGCATCGCCGCCTCGGTGCTGATCTATCTGGGCGTACCGTTGGTGGCCGGCTATCTCACGCGCACCCTGGGCGAGCGCTGGCGCGGTCGCGAGTTCTACGAGAGCCGCGTCCTGGCGCGCCTGGGCCCCTTCGCCTTGTACGGGCTGCTCTTTACCATCGTCGTGCTCTTCTCCCTGCAGGGACACACGATCACCTCGCATCCCGGCGACGTCGCGCGCATCGCGCTGCCGCTGCTGTGCTACTTCGCGATCATGTGGACCAGTGCCTTCGTCACGGGCCGCGCCCTTCAACTGGGGTACGCGCGCAGCGCGACCCTGGCCTTTACCGCCGCGGGCAACAACTTCGAGCTGGCCATCGCCGTGGCGATTGGTGTCTTCGGCGTCACCAGCGGCGAGGCGCTCGCCGGCGTGGTCGGACCCTTGATTGAGGTGCCGGTGCTCGTCGGACTCGTCTACGTCTCGCTGTGGGCGCGGCGCTTCTTCGTCGAACCAGGAGGCACTCGTGGCTGACAAGCCGGTCGTTCTCTTCGTCTGCGTGCACAACGCCGGTCGCAGCCTGGCCGGGCGGGTCCTGCTCGATCACTACGGCGCCGGTCGCGTCGAGGTCTACAGCGCGGGATCCGAGCCCGGCGACTCGCTCAACCCTTCGGTGGTCGCGCTCCTAGAAGAGAAGGGCCTCGACGTGTCGCGCGAGTTCCCTAAGATCCTCACGAACGACCTGGCCCGCGAGGCCGACGTCGTGATCACGATGGGCTGCGGGGACGCGTGCCCCTTCTTTCCGGGCACGCGCTATCTCGACTGGGAGTTGGATGACCCGGCGGGACTCTCGGTGGACGAGGTGCGACCCATCGTCGATGAGATCGACCGGCGCGTGCGCGACCTCCTCGCCGAGATGGGTCTCTCAGTACCCGGCTGAGGAGGCGACGACGGGTTGGTGCCGTGGCCGCACATTGCGTGTCGCGCGGTGCGGCGTGAGCAGACGGCTCTCACGAGTCGACGACGGGTCTCACGTCGAGTTCGTAGGACGCCAGGGTGGAGCCGTCAGCGAGGACCTCGTCGTTTCGCCGTTGGAACCCGATGGCCTCGTAGAAGCGCTGGGCTCCAGCGTTGTGCACTGACGTGTTCAGGGTCAGGCGTGCCTTTCCTTCGCGGCGGGCGGTCGCCACGCAGTGCGTCATCAGAGCCGTGGCCACGCCGCGACGCCGGGACTCGGGGGCCACGGCCAAGAGACGTACGTGCGCCTCATCGGATCTCAACGGCGAGGGGTTCGCCGGATCGGCGACTCGCGACTCCAACTCGAGTGTCACCGAGCCCACGATCTTGCCCTCCATGACCGCAATGAAGACGGGTGCAACGGCGTCTCGACCGGCGACGTCGGCAACTCGGTCGCGAAACTTGGTCCATTCAGCCGTCTCGAACGGTTCCTTCGGCGACCACGCGGAAGCGGTGATCTGACCTGCCTCGACGTACTCCGCGGGGCGCACACGACGGACCGTGATCACAAGTGGACACTACAAAGTGAGTCGCTGTGACGGTTCGCTGGCCCCGAGAGCAGTGACCGGCGTACTTTGTCGAGGGAGACTCGTCGGCACTTAGTTCAGGACGTCGCGCGCCAGTGTGGCGATTCCCCGGCCCCAGGCGGTCAGGGTGTTCGCCGGCAGGAACGCCGCCCCGCTCGCGCGGTGATCGACGACCGGCGCGGCGAGGAAGCGTTCGCGGCCCTGGGCGTCGATGACGTAGAGCGCCGAGGTGTGGATGATGTCGGCGTTAGGGTTTTTGGCGATGACCTCGATGTTGTAGTCGTGCCAGGCGGCGTGCAGGGCGGCGGTCGTGCCGGTGAAGAAGTGCCACGAGGGGATCGTGGTCAGCGAGTGCTCCGTGGAGAAGGTCTTCATGTTGGCCACGCTCGCGTAGTACTGATTGACGTTGATTGCAACGAAGGCGACCTTGCTCGCCGCCGCGCCCAAGTCGTGGTAGGCGTCGACGTACTCCTGGGCCACGAGGGGGCAGATGTCGGTGCAGTGGGGGTCCATGAACTCGAGGATCACCGCGCGGCCCTTGAAGCTCGACAGCGACAGCGTGCGGCCGTTCTGGTCGGTCAGGGTGAAGTTCGGCGCCGGTCGCGCGGGTACCGGTGAGAGGGCCATCAGGTTCGCGGTCGCGGTCGAGATGTTGGCGGGGATTCCCGTCACGCGCACCAGGTTCGTCGTGGTGGGCGAGCGGTGATTGAGTGCGTAGGCGGCGAAGGAACCACTGGCCACGACCGCGATGGCCAGCACCACGATGAGCGCCGCGCCGGGTCCGCGCGAACGCTGGGGCGCCGCTGCGCTTGGTGAGTCGCTCGCACTAGTCATGGATCTCCTCGGTCTCGAACGATCAGTTTAGGAACGCCGCGCGTCGTCTCTAGCGCGGGCCCGCCATGATCAGGGGTCGCAGGGCGCGATGTTGGGCCAAGGAGCTCGCGATGTTGCTCAGCCAGTTGCGCATGAGCAGCCAGCCCAGTCCGGCGACGGCGGCGCCGACCACGAGGCCCGCCCCGACGTCACCGGGGTAGTGGACGCCGACGTAGACGCGCGCGAAGGCCACCAGCACGGCGAGGATCGTGGCGAGGATCGCCAGGCGCCGCACGATCGCCGGGGCGTAGTGCGCGACGATCCACAGACCCATCGTGGCCGCGCCGGCTGCCACCGCGTGGTCCGAGGGGAAGGAGTAGTCGTTGGAGCGGTGCACGAGGACCTCGGCGTTGGTCACCGAGAGGAAGGGACGGGGGCGGGCGACGGCCTTGACGATGAGCTGGTTCACCCACACCGCGAGCAGCGTCGCCGCAGCGCACCACACGGCGGCGGCGACCGCTCGCGGGGCCTGACGCGAGGAGCGAGCGAACCACCAGGCGAGGATCACGAGCACGCCGAAGAGGCCGACCCCGTCGAGGGCCGCGAGCTTCATGAGCGGGTGCAGCCAGGCCGTGTGGACCGCGAAGTGGTTGATGTCGCGATACCAGGTGGTGTCCATACGCCGTCCTCTAGCTCGTCGGAGCGTTTGATGTCCCACCACGATACCGGTCGCCCATCGGTCGGTCCTAGAGGGCACCCGGTGTGATGAGGGCGAGCGCGCCGAGGGCACCGGCCAGGGACAGGGGAACGAGGACCACGCCGATTCGCGAGTAGGTGACCGCGGAGGGTTCGGCCCCCTCGCGACGCGCGATGCGCAGCCACAGCACCGCGGACAGCGCTCCGAGCACGCTGAGGTTCGGCCCGATGTTGAGTCCCAACAGAAGCGCGAAGGGGTGCGCCGGCGCGCGCGCGGAGAGGATGACCGCGGCGGGCAGGTTGTTCACGACGTTGGACAGCGCGGCACCGAGGCCGGCCGAGCCCCACGGGCCGACCGCACCGAGGAGTCGCGCCGGGCCGGACCAGGAGCGCGCGATCGCCCCCAGGACGAGCGCGACGACGAACAGTCCTCCGATCGTGAGCGGGCTGAGGGCGTCGAGGGCGTGGCGCACGGAGAACCGTCGCCGCACGATCTGCGAGCCGCTCGCGAGGACACCCACGATCGCCACCGCCGACGCCGGGTTCGTCACGGCCAGCATCAGGACCACCGCCGCCACCACGCCGAGAGCCCCGGCGTCGAGACGCAGGGGCGTCACCGGCTCGTCGCTCGACGCGCCGTGGCCCCAGTCGGCCCGCCGCCACCAGGCGAGGACTGCCCAGGTGATGACGACCGCCGCCACCCACGGGGCGAACATCGTGGCGGCGAACGAAGTCCCGCGCGCGTGACGCGCCGCGAGCACGAGCAGGTTGGTCAGGTTCGAGCCCGGCAGCAGGAGCGAGGCGGCGTTGGCCATGAACACCGCGCCGTAGAGGTAGGCGATCTCGCTGACGCCGCGCCGGCGCGCGACGTGCAGCAGGATCGGCGTGAGAAAGACCACTGAGGTGTCGAGGTTGAGTACGACCGTCACCGCCGCGACGAGTCCCATCATCATCGAAAAGACGCCCAGCTGAGATCCGGGCGCGCGCGCGATGCGCGAGCCCAGCGCCTCGAAGAGGCCGTCGTCGGCCGCGGCCACGCCAATGAGGAGCAGACCGATGACAAGCACGAAGGGCGGCCAGGTCTGAGAGAGGCTCTCGGGCAGAGCGGAGAGTATGGCGGACCTCCTGTGGCGACTGCCTAAGGTTAGGCGGAGAGGTGCCGCCTACGACCAGTAGGGAGCGGGCGCGTCGATACGCGCCAGTGCACTTGCGACGCGTCCGAAGCGGTCGTCTCCGCGCTGCCAGCTCTCGCGCATCGCGGTGACTTCATCCCGGCTGCGCGCGACGAAGTTCCACCACATGAAGAGCGTTTCGCCGAGGGGTGCGCCGCCGATCAGGATCGCGCGGGTCCTCTCTCGCGAGCGGACCTCGAGTTCGTCGATCGAGGGCAGGACGCCGAGGCTGCCCGGAGTGAGCGTCGCGCCGCGGACCTCGAGGGCGCCCTCGAGGACGACGATGGCGTGCTCGAAGTCGTGTCGCAGAGCCATGCGCGCCGCGCCGCGTACGTCGAGCTCGGCACCCACCAGGTCGACCTCGACGCGAGCGGGGCTCGCGACGCCGGCGAGGGAACCGAGAAACACTGTCGCGACGCCCTCGCCGATGTCGACCCGGGGAGGGTCGGCGACGTGGGCGAAGGCCGCGTCCCCGTTGCGCGTCGCCTCGGGCTGGGCCAGCCACAGCTGGATTCCCTCGAGTCGTCCCGAGTAGCGCCCCGTCGCCTCCTCGGCGTGGCTGACGCCGTGACCCGCGGTCATCAGGTTGAGCTGTCCCGGGGTGATGACCTGCTCTGAGCCGAGGCTGTCGCGGTGCAGGGCCTCGCCGTCGATCAGCCAGGTCACCGTGTGCAGTCCGGTGTGCGGATGGGGCCCGATGTCGAGCCCGTGTTCCTCGGTCACGTCCGCCGGCCCCATGTGATCGGCGAAGCACCAGGGTCCCACGGTGCGTCTTCCCCGTTGGGGCAGGGCGCGGCGCACGTCGAAGGCGCCGACCGACGCGTGGTGGCTCGGGCGAATCTCGACGTCGGTGTCGTCCATTCACTCACCGTAGCGAGCGCCATGCGTGCAGAAACAACCAGGCCCCTCCGACTCAAAAAGCGGAGGGGCCTGTAGCCAGAGGGGCCTGGTTGTTGACGTCGCTAGATGATCACCTCTTCGGGATCCCTGCGGCGATATTGGCGCACCCCAATCAGGGTGAGGATCAGCATGACGACCGCGAGAAACAGCGCGGCGCCGACTGACCACTGGGCGATGACGGCGAAAGTGCCAAAGGCGTAGGCGGTCAGGAGCATGCTGCGCAGCGTCTCACCCTGGAACATCGCCTGAACCTGGCTGGCCAACGTCTTGTTGGTCGGGTCCTTGAGGGCCATCGCACTGAGCTGGGCGTAGGTCTTGCCACCACCGATCTCTTGAAGGTGCACGGCGATGTAGTGATCCGCCCACACCTCGGCCTGGCGCCCGGTCAGCAGTTGCTCACCGGCGTACGGGGTGAGATACGGCTTGATGAGGGGGTTCTGTAGCTCGGGAGAGCCCTTCGCCGGGAAGTAGATCTTCTGAGCAGCCAACTGATTACGCACCTGCGAATTTGCAAACGTGTAGCCCCACATCAGCAGACCGCTCGCTCCGATCAACCCCACGGTTACCACCGCACCCACCCACGTAAGGAGTAGGTCTAGGGTCTTGCGTCGCATTGCTGGTCCTTTCGCATCTGATAGTCCCAGTGTCGCCGATCTACGGGAAAAACCACTAGTGCCAAAGGTCACAAGCACCAGGGGAAACACCCCAATCGCGGAGCGTTTTTCTCCCTAGATCAGGTCGCCCAGACCCAGGCGCGCGAGGTAACCCACCCCCATGACCGCGGCCTCGCAGCCGAGCGCTTCGAGGGCGTCGAGGTCGGATTCACGCACGCCTCCGGCGGCGACGACCGGGATGCCACTCGCACAGACCCGTTCGTAGAGGGCGAGGTCGGGCCCGGACATGGTCCCGTCTCGCTCGATGGCGGTCACGTGCAGTCGTGCGACACCGGCCGCCCGACAGCGCTCCAGCGCATCGTCGAGTCCGATCGGTGACTCGGCGAGCCAGCCGCGCACCGCGAGGCGTCCGTCGCGTACGTCGAGCGCGACGACCAGTTGGTCGCCGAGGGCGTCGACGTAGGCGATGAGCGACGAGTCGTCCTGCCAGAGCGACGTGCCGACGATGATGCGTGTCGCGCCGGCGTCGAGGACCGCGGCGGCACTCTCGAGAGAGCGGATGCCACCCGATATCTGCAGGGGCGTCGCGCCGGCGGCCTCGACACAGCGCGACACCACGTCGAGGCGCACGGCACCGTCGCGCGCCCCCTGCAGATCAACCACATGGATTAGCGACGGCTCCGTTGCCACCACGCGCTGAACGAACTCCTCAATCGGCTGGCGAAAGAGGACGCGGTCGTAGTCGCCACGCTCGAGGCGCACGACGTCGGTGCCGAGAAGGTCGATGGCGGGGATGAGTTGCATATCAGCGTTGTAGCACGTTAGCATGGTGACATGACCAGTGGCAAAGTACTACCAGCTGACGCGCACGCCGCGACCGTGGACCGCTTCGACGAGCTCGTCGGCGCGTTCACGCGCCTGCGCAGTCCCGAGGCCGTCGCCGCGTTCTTGCGCGACCTGTGCACGACGAACGAGCTCGACGCGATGGGCCAGCGCCTTCAGGTCGCGCGGCTCGTCAACGAGGGCGTGGCCTATCAGGAGATCTCCCGGCGCACCGGGGCCTCCACGGCGACCGTGACGCGCGTGGCGCACTGGCTGCACCACGGCGAGGGTGGCTACGGACGCGTCCTTCCCCGGGTCCGCTCGTGACGCGCCGTCTCTCGTTGGCCCTGCCATCGAAGGGTCGTCTGCGCGAACCCTCCTGGGCGCTGCTCGAAGCCAGCGGGATCGACCCCCAGGAGCCGGGTGAGCGCGTCCTCCAGGCGCACTGTCGCAACGCGGACATCGACCTGCTCTTCGTGCGCGCCGACGACGTGCCCGAATACGTCCAAGACGGTGTCGTCGACTGTGGCATCACCGGTCTCGACCTGATCTACGAGCGCGACCGCGACGTTGAGGTGCTCTTGCGCCTGGGCTACGGCTCGTGCTCGCTGCAGGCGGCCGTTCCGCGTGAGGACGCGGCGACGTCCTTGGCCGACCTGGCCGGTCGGCGCATCGCGACCTCGCACCCGCGCACCGCGGCGCGCGCCCTGGCCGAGCTCGGCATCGAGGCCGAGCTCGTGAAGGTCGGCGGCGCGGTGGAGATCTCGCCCCGTCTGGGACTGGCCGACGCGATCATCGACCTGGTCTCAACCGGATCCACCCTTCGCACCAACGGGCTGCGGCCGCTGGGCACGCTGTTCGAGTCCGAGGCGGTGCTGGTGGGTCGCGCCGGCGACACCGACCTCGAGGCGAGGGATCGCCTGACGATGGTGCTCTCGAGCGTGATCAACGCGCGGGCCAGCCGCTACCTGCTCTTTAACGTCGACAAGTCGCGACTCGAGGACGTGACCGCGCTGCTGCCGACCAAGGGATCGCCGACGATCATGGATCTGGCGACGTCGGGAGTCGTGGCGGTGCACGCCCTCGTTCCGGCCGTCGAGATCTGGAACTTGCTGCCGGCGCTCGAAGCTCTCGGTGCGAGCTCGATCCTGACCCTGCCCGTTGAGAGGATGGTCCCATGAGTCGCCCGGTCCCCACCGACGGCAGCTTCAGCGTCGAGGACATCGTCGCCGACGTGCGCGCGCGCGGTGACGAGGCGCTCGCCGAGTGGTCGAGGCGCCTCGACGCGACAACCGCGACCACGCCCGAGCGGGCCGTCGCCTATGGCGACATTCCCACGGCGGCTGTTCTCGCCGCCGCCGAGTCGGTGCGCACCTGGCACGCGGCCCAGCGCCCGAGTGACATCGTCCTCGAAGTCTCACCGGGCGTGACCCTCGAGCGCCGCTGGTCGCCCCTTCGCTCGGTGGGTCTCTACGTGCCGCGCGGGCTGGTGTCCTCTCTCATCATGAGTGGCGTGCCCGCCCAGGTCGCCGGCGTCGAGCGCATCGTGGTGTGCACCCCACCCGCCGGCGCGCCGGCAGTCGCGGCCGCCGCGGCCCTGCTCGGCATCGACGAGGTCTGGGCGGTGGGCGGAGCTCAGGCGATCGCGGCCATGGCCTATGGAACCGCGTCCATCGCGCCGGTCGACAAGATTTTCGGACCGGGTGGGGGAGCGGTGAACACCGCCAAGCTGCTCGTGAGCCGCGACGTCGCCATCGACCTGCCCGCCGGCCCCAGCGAGGTCGTCGTCGTCGCCGACCTTGGCGTCAGCCAAGACCTGATCGATCAGGAGGTCGCCGCCCAGATGGAGCACGGTCCCGACTCGCGGGCCTACGTCGTGCGCGTGGGCGACGACCTCGAGGCCGCCCTCGCCGAAGTCGAGGGATACGCGGCCGAGCACGTCGCCCTACTGGGCGATCGCGCCGAGTCCCTGGCCTCGCGCATCCGCAACGCGGGCGCCGTCTTCGTCGGGCCCTACTCGCCGGTGCCCGCCGGCGACTACGCGACCGGCGGCAACCACGTGCTGCCCACCGGTGGCTGGGCGCGCTCGACGGGCGGACTGGGCTTGGAGGACTTTATGAAGACCGTGACCGTCCAGCGGGTGACCAAGGAGGGTTTGGAGCGACTCGCACCCACGATTGAGGCGCTCGCCGACCTCGAGGGCATGCCGAACCACAAGGCCACGGCGCGGCGATGACGCGGCCCCAGCCCCTCGAGAGCTACACCTGGCCGGCCTCGAACGAGGAGTTGGCCGCTCGCGTCGGCCTGCGCGCCAGCGACATGATCCGCTTCGACGGCAACGTCCCGGCCGCACCGCCGGCGAGTGCGCGCCCGGCCGCGCTCGCGCGCGCTCTCGCCGACGTCAACGAGTACGACCGCAGCCGTCACGAGCCCCTGCGCCGAGGAATCGCCGCTTATCACGGCCTCGACGTCGCCCAGGTCGCTCTAGGTGCGGGCAGCGACGAGTTCATCGTGCTACTGGCGCGCGTCTTCGCCGAGGGTGGCACCGTCGCGACGGTGCCCGCGCGCTCGTACTCGATGTATCGCTACGCCGCGATCATGGCGGGCGCGACGATGGTGGACGACGTGCAGCGCGCCGACCTGGTCTTCGTCTGTCGCCCCAACAATCCGACGGGCGAGCTGCCCGACGTGCCCGACGTTCCCGGTCAGCTCGTCATAGACGAGGCCTACGCCGACTACGCCGGCGTGGACGCACTGGCCCGTATCGACGACGGTGCGATCATCCTGCGCACGTTCTCCAAGGCCTTCGGGTTGGCCGGCGCCCGCGTCGGCTACGCCCTGGCCCGGCCCGAGACGATCGACGTGATCGCCTCGCGTCAGGCGCCGCTGTCGGTCTCGACCCTCTCGGCGGCCCTGGCGCTCGCCGCCCTCGCCACGCCGCCCGACGTCTCGGGCCAGGTCGCCGAACGCGAACGCCTCGCGCGTGAGCTGGCCGGTCTCGGACTCGTGGCGTCGCCGTCGTTCACCAACTTCCTCTACGTGCCGATGGAGAATCCGGTCGACCTCGTCGAGCGGCTGTTGGCCTACGGGGTGGTGACGCGCGCCTTCGCGGGGGGCTGGCGAGTGAGCGTGCGCGACGAGGTCGACGACGATATCCTGCTCGACGCGCTACGCGCCGAACTGGCCGGCGGCGCGCCGTCTTCGGACCTGGTGCGCCACCGGCGAGCGACGGCCGAGACGATCCTCACGGTGCGCCTGCGCCCGCGCGGCGAGGGGCGCGTCTTCGTCGCCACCGGCGAGGGCTTCTATGACCACATGCTCTCCCAGCTGGCCTTTCACGGTGGCATGGACCTGCGCCTTGAGGGCGTCGGCGACCTGGAGACGGGGGACCACCACACGGTCGAGGACATGATGCGCGCCTTCGGTGAAGCCCTGGATCGGGCTCTCGGGGACCGGCGCGGACTCGCCCGCTACGGCGAGGCGCGTGTTCCGATGGACGAGGCGATTGCCCACGCGGTGGTCGACCTGTCGGGCCGCGCGGTGGCCGAGATCTCGATCGACCCCGACCCGGGCATGGCGACGCACGCCTTCGAGTCCCTGGCCCAGACCGCGCGCATCACCCTTCACGTCACGGCGAGCGGGCGCAACGCCCACCACGTCGCCGAGGCGGCGTTCAAGGCGGTGGGTCGGGCACTGGCGGTGGCGATCGCCCCGAGCGGAAACCTGGTGCGCTCGACGAAGGGCTCGTTGTGAGCGTCGTGGTCGTGGACTACGGCGCGGGCAACACCCACTCGGTTCGCGCGGCGCTCGCCCACCTCGGGCGCGCGAGCGTGGTGACGAGCGATCCGGTTGCGGTGCGCGACGCGGACTACGTCATACTGCCCGGCGTCGGTTCGGCGCGCAGCGCCATGAAACACCTTCGCGAGACCGGCGCGGCGAGTGCGCTCGTCGAGCGCGTCGGCGCGAATGGTCCGGTCCTGGGCATCTGCCTGGGCCTGCAGCTGGCGCTGGAGTCCAGCGAGGAGGACGGGGGAGTCGCCGGGCTGGGTCTGCTGACGGGTGACGTCACGCGCCTACGCGAGGGCCGGGTGCCACGCCTGGGCTGGGAGATCGTCGAGCCCTGGGGCGAGGCCTACTACTTCGCTCACTCCTACGCCGCGAACACGCCCTTCGTCACGGCCCGCGCGGATGGCGTCACGGCGGCGGCCGAGCACGGCTCGTTCCTCGGCGTGCAGTTCCACCCCGAAAAGAGCGGCCCCGCCGGCCTCGACTTCCTCGCGACATGCCTCTCCCGCGCCTGATTCCCTGCCTCGACGTGGCTCACGGCCGGGTGGTGAAGGGGGTGAGCTTCGTCGGCCTGCGCGACGTGGGCGACCCCGTGGAGCTCGCGACCTTCTACGGCGAGGGTGGCGCCGACGAGTTGGTGTTCCTCGACATCGCCGCGACGGTTGACGAGGCCGCCACCATGCTCGACGTGGTGACGCGCGTCGCCGACGTCCTGGACATCCCCTTCACCGTCGGTGGCGGCGTGCGCACGCTCGAAGACGCCTCGCGCATCATCGAAGCGGGGGCGGATCGCGTGTCGCTCAACTCGGCCGCGCTCGCCGATCCCAGTCTCATCACACGCATCGCCGATCGCTTCGGCGCCCAGGCGGTGGTCGTGGCCATCGACGCGGGCGACGGCGTCGTCCACACCCACGGCGGCCGGGTGGCGACCACCGTGGCGACCGTGTCGTGGGCCGTCGAGGCCGCCTCGCGCGGCGCCGGCGAGATCCTTCTCACCTCGATCAGCCACGACGGGCACCGCGAGGGATTCGACCTGGAGCTCACCGTCGCCGTTCGAGACGCGCTGGACGTGCCGGTGATCGCCTCGGGCGGGGCGGGCAACGCCCGCCACGTCGCCGACGCGTTACGCGTCACCGACGCGGCACTCGTCGCTTCGATCGTGCACGAGAACCCGAGCGGCCTCGCTGGCCTGCGCGCGGAGATCCAAGGACTGGGCGTGGCCCTGCGACCCCTAAGGAGACACCATGGCTGACCTGAAGGCGGCGATCGTCCAGGACGATGCCACCGGGCGTGTGCTGATGCTCGGTTGGATGGACGACGACGCGCTCGCGCTGACGCGTTCGAGCGGACTCGTGCACTTCTTCTCCCGATCGCGCCAGTCGCTGTGGCGAAAGGGCGAGACGTCGGGCAACGAGCTGCGCGTGGTCGAGGTGATCTTCGACTGCGACGAGGACGCCGTGCTCGTGCGGGCGCAGGCGACCGGCCCCACGTGCCACGACGGCTCGACGTCGTGCTTCACGCCGTGGCTCTGGCGACGCATCCTCCAGCGCGACGAAGCGAACTCTCCCGAGTCCTACGTGGTCGCCACGCTGCGCCAGAGTCCCGCCCAGGCTGCGCGCAAGGTGGGCGAAGAGGCCGCCGAGCTCGCCGTGGCGGCCCTGGCCGAGAGCGACGAGCGCGTGATCGAAGAGGCGGCCGATCTCTGGTTCCACACGTTGTTGCTGCTGCGAAGCCGGGGCCTCGACCCCGCGGCGGTCGAAGACGAGCTTCGCCGCCGCGACAAGAGTTGAGACGACTCGCATACCGGAGACGGGCCCGCGCAGACCCGCGAGGTCGGCTCGTTCGAGGTCAACCGCCGCGATGAAGCGCGTCGACCGCGGTGCGATGGAGGGGAACCGTCGCCTCGACGGTCGTGCCGACGCCGATCGAGGAGTAGACCTCGCAGTGCCCGTCGAGGAGGTTCGCGCGCTCGCGCATGCCGAGGATCCCTAGGTGATTGCCGGCGATCAAGGAGTCGCGATCGAGATCGAAACCACTGCCGTCGTCGACGATGGTCACCCGAGCGGTGCCGCCGCCGTAATGGATGGCCACGTCAATGCGCGACGCGGCGGCGTGGCGCACCACGTTGCGCACCGCCTCTTGGATGATGCGAAACAGTCCCACCTCGGCCTCGGGTGATCCGTCGGCGACCTCGCCGGAGACGACGAGATCGGTGAAGAGGCCCTCGTCGACTTCGAGGTCGACGAGGAGCCCGCGCACGGCGGCCACGAGC
The DNA here is from genome assembly GCA_027451285.1 of Acidimicrobiaceae bacterium. Lineage (GTDB taxonomy): Bacteria > Actinomycetota > Acidimicrobiia > Acidimicrobiales > RAAP-2 > RAAP-2. Next base: position 19,076 of record DAIDJP010000021.1, read on the forward strand.
CCGTACTGGTCGAGTCCGGCCGGGTGAAGTCCCCGGGTGACGTCGCGAAGGTGGCCGACCACGTTGAGCAGTTCGTCGCGAACCGCGCTGAACTGCTCGCCCTTGGCCCCGGCTCCGGCGGAGGATCCGAGGGTCTCGAGTCGACGAGCCAGCTGAAGCAGGCGCTGCAGGGGGTCGTCGTGGATCTCTCGGGCGATGCGTCGGCGCTCGTCCTCTTGAGCCTGGAGGACCTCGATCGCCCACTGGCGCGCTTCGCGTTCGGAGCGGTACTCCTCGGTCACGTCCTCGAGGACGATTTGACGCATCTCACCGCTGGCGCCCGGCTCCAGGTTTGACACGGCGAGTCGAAAGGTGTGCTCTTCGCCGTCTCCGGCGCACACGGTCAGTTGCGCGCTGCGTCCCTCCACGAGTTCGGCGTCGGATACGGCCAGAAGCTCGCTGACTACCCGACTCGTGGCGCGCGGCCAGAGACGCAAGGCGGCCGGATTGGCCTCTTGGACCACGCCGAGGGAGTCGATGAGGACGATTGGCGAGGTGTTGGCGTCAAAGAGGCGGTGATAGTGAAGCTCGGCCGCGCGACGCTCGACCTCGGCGGCCTCGGCTCTCGTGCGCTCGATGTGTGCCCGCTCGATCTCGAGTCCCACGAAGAGGGCTACCACGAAGACGACCGTGAGTTGGACGAGGTCCTGAGCGAAGTGGCCCTTGTCGTCAGGAAGAAGAAGGTCCGGTGTCCAGAGGATGATCGCCCAGAGCGTCGTCGCCGCCGAGCCTGAGAGTCCGTAGCGCAAGGCGGCGTAGCCCACCGGGATGAGCAGGAGGTCGATGGGCACGCCGTGGGGCAGCACGCTGGTTTGCAGTGCGCTATGTAGGTCGACCTCAAGGTGGATGATCGCCCAGAAGACGACCATCGCTTGTACGGCCCAAAAGGCCCGCTCGCGCACCGGCGGCTGTAGGGCGTGCACCAAGATCTCACGGATCGGGATGTGCGAGTTCTCGGTCATTTGCCTTGACGGGGGGTGGCGAGGTGGTGCTCGATCGCGAAGATCGTCGCTTCGGTGCGCGATCGCACGCCGAGCTTGGCGAGGATCGCCGAGACGTAGCTTTCGATCGTGCGCAAGCCGATACCGAGGTCGCGGGCGATCTCCTTGTTCGACTTTCCCTGCACGAGCGCGGCGATCACGTCGAGCTCGCGGGCGGTGAGTCGCGCAATCCAGTCGTCCTCGGGCTGATGGTGGCGCCCGGCCAAGCGGTGCGAGAGCGATCCGTCGATGACTGTGCCCCCCAGGGTCACAGTGCGCGCCGCGGCCACGAATTCCGCGGCGCTGGCCGTCTTGAGCAGGTAGCCGCCCGCGCCGGCGGCGAAGGCTTCGGAGAAGTAGACGTAGTCGTCGTGGGCTGAGAGCATCAAGCAGCGGATCGGCAGCCCCTCGGCGATGATGGCGCGCACGACGTCAACGCCGCTGCCGTCGGGCAACTCGACGTCGATCACCATGAGCCGCGGCAGTAGCCGTCGCGCCGAGGCCAGTGCGTCGCGAACTGAGCTGACCTCGTCGACAACGACGATGTCGGGATCTCGTTCGAGCATGCGGCGCGTTCCTTCGCGGACGACCTCATGGTCGTCCACGATCACTACGGGAATCGACGTCGGATCCGCCGTCTCGATGCCGGACACGAGTTCACCCTACGGCCCTACTTCGGGCCCGATCATGGCCGAACTACGGCCAAAGGACCAGATTTGGGGCCGCTGACGCGTGGGCGGGCTACGGCGGGCTTCCCGTGGAATCACGGGAGCGAAGACCCGAGGGAATTCTCTACCCGCAGCGATCTCTGAGCCGCAGGATGGTCACGGTTGTTGCCACCATCGCGATGGTGGCTGGGAGGAGTATGTGATGAGTAGTGGTTCGACCATGGTCGATCAGGGCGCCCGTGATCTGGGCTCCCTGCGGCTTCGTGGACTTCTCACCCTGGTGACGGGGATCGTTCTCATCGTGGCGGCCGTATTCGCGCTGACAGCTGGCGTCGGGGCGATCTGGCACAAGGTGACGGCGACTCCGGCAATCGCTGCAACGAGCGCGACGGCGGCGGCGACCGCCAGTTCGAGCGCGGTGTCCTTGAAACTCTCAATCAACCCGGCGCCATTAGGCGGCGTCAAGGGGCCCGACGGTCTGGTGCACGACGCCTTCGTCCCGGGCGCTCTGACCATGACGGCCGGGACCAATTACGACGTCACGATCTACAACTACGACACCCAGTCGCACGCTTGGATGTTGCCGGAGCTCAATATCGACGCCATGGTGCCTGCCGGCAGCGCGTCCTCGCCGTCGGTGACCCACTTCACCATCACCCCGAAGTCCGCGGGAACCTTTCAGTGGTTCTGCCCACTGCCGTGTGACAAGTGGGGGATGGCGCACAACGGTTTCATGCGTGGCTACCTCACCGTCAAGTCCTGAGGCACGCACACAATCTCGTAATGAAGTACCGACAAATAGGGAGAATCAAATGAAAGCCAGGTCAATCAAGCTTGCGGCCGTCGTGCTCGCCACTGCACCCGTAGTGGCGGCCGGTGCCGTCAACACCGTGACCGCCAGCGCAGCGACCCCCAGCCACGTCACCGAGGTGATGAAGATCCTGACGACGGGCAAGCTCGCCGGCAGCGGGGAGCAGCCGAAATTCACGAATTCGTCGTGGACGGTGCACAAGGGACAGACCGTCACCGTGAAGATCGTCAGCTTCGACGACGGCGCGGCGGCCCTGATGGGCAAGTACATGAAGTACACGAAGGTCATGGGTACAAGCACGGGCAAGGAGACGGTCGCGGGCAAGCCGGTCGGCATGGTCTCGGACATCAACGTCTCGCACACCTTCACGGTCGTCGGGCTGGGCTTCAACATGCCGATTCCCGTCGCCCCGACCGGCAAGTCGGTGACCGTGGTGGCGACCTTTACGCCGAACAAGGTTGGCACCTTCACGTGGAACTGCTTCGCTCCGTGCGGAACCGGTTCGACCGGCATGTCCGGCGCGATGAAGACCAACGACTGGATGACCGGAAAGATCAAGGTCGTCAAGTGAGTCCTCGCCGAGCCACTGGCGCGGGCGGGTCGGGCCCTAGCGCCGACCCGCTCGCGCGGCTCGGCGCCGCCGACCCGCTCGCACGACTCGGTCGTCTGAGTTGGCGTCGACCTGTTCGGGCCGCACGAAACAGCGCGGTAGTCGTGGTGTCGCTGGTCGGGATCCTGGTGGGCCTCGCGGTGACCGTCGCCCTCGTCGCGGGCATCGCGTCAGGGGTCGTTCGTCTGACTCGTTCGGCCACGCCGAGCGCGCCGGCCGTGCACGGCCACGTCACCGAGGTGATGAAGATCCTGACGACGGGCAACCTGCCCGGCACCGGCAACCAACCGCAGTTCACGAACCCGCAGTGGACGGTGCACGTCAACGAGCGCGTCACCGTCAAGATCATCAGCTTCGACGACGGCACGGCGCCACTGATGGGCGCCCAGATGATGTACGACAAGGTCCTGGGCTCGACGACGGGCCAGGAGCTGGTCGCAGGACAGGCTCTCTCCTCGGTCCCCGACACCAACGTCGCGCACACCTTCACCGTCGTGGGACTTCGGTTCAACATGCCGATACCCGCCGCTCCGACCGGCAAGTCGGTCACCGTGGTCGCGTCATTCGTGCCCACCAAGACGGGAACCTTCACGTGGCAGTGCTACGCCCCGTGCGGTGCCGGCACCAACGGTATGGGCGGAGCGATGTCGACGATGACGTGGATGGAAGGAAAGATCAAGGTGATTGCGTGATGAGTGAATCCGACGGACACCTCGCGACCAGCGAGAAGGCGAGCCACGAGAAGGTGACGATCGGCCGCCGGGGCTTCCTGCGCGCGGCCGCGATCAGCGGCATCGGACTCGGTGTCATGGGGGTGGTGGCCGAGACGGTGGCCGCAGCGACCCAGACGAGCACCACGACGCCCACCGGTCCCACCAAGCAGTGGTGCATGATCATCGACCTACGCCTCTGCAACGGCTGCAAGCTCTGCACCACCGCGTGTCAGACCGCGCACTACCTGCACGAGGACCAGACGTGGATGAACGTCTACACCATGCAAAACGCGGCGGGCGAGGACTACTTCATGCCACGGCCCTGCATGATGTGTGAAGACCCCGCGTGCGTTCCGGTGTGTCCCGTGGGCGCCAACTTCCGCACTCCCGAGGGTCTGGTGCTCGTCGATCAGCACAAGTGCATCGGCACGCGCATCTGCATGAACGCGTGTCCCTACGACGCGCGCTACTTCAACTGGACCGACCCGGTCCCGGCTCCGCGCCAACCCTTCGCCCAAGAGCCCGAGTGGCCCGTGCCCCAGGTGAAGGGCACCGTCGGCAAGTGCGTTGACTGCGCGGCGATGCTGCCCTCGGGCCAGCTGCCCGAGTGCGTGGTGAACTGCCCGATGGGCGTCCTCTACTTCGGCGATCTCACCTCGGACGTGGCCGTGAACGGCAATGGCGCCACGGTCAAGATCTCGACGTTCCTCGCCGAGAACGACGCCATCGTCTTCAAGGAAGAGTACGGCACGCACCCGCGGGTGTACTACATCCCCGGCCACGGCCAGGACCTGAACAACAACGCGAGCGCGTCCTAACGCGAGGAGAGTAGCGATGACTGATGTTCTCAATCCCCCCTCGCACACCACGGTGCCAGCACCTGGTGCGGACCTGCGCGCCTCCGCGATGCGACCGGTGCTCGAGACCCCGAGCTGGTGGTGGCCCGCCGTCGCGATCCTTGGCGTGATCGTGGTGCTGGGCGTGGTCGCGTGGGTCTATCAGGTGGCGAACGGTCTGGGCGTCTCGGGATACAACGACGGCGCCTTTTGGGCGATCTACGAGGCGAACCTGGTCGCGTTCATCGGGGTGAGCTATGGCGGTGCCGTCGTGTCGGCGATCCTTCGACTGACCCACACCGAGTGGCGCGCACCGCTCACTCGCATCGCCGAGGCCACGGCCCTCGTGACCCTGCCAATCGGCATGGCGTTCATCATCCCCCACCTCGGCAACCCGAGCAAGCTGTGGGAGCTCGTCTGGCCGCCCTACTGGAACCTCACGTCACCGATCCTCTGGGACTTCTTCGCGGTCAGCACCTACCTGCTCGCGACGGCCGTGTTCTTCTACCTGCCGCTCATTCCCGACGCGGTGATCGCGCTCGATCGCCTCGAGGACGAGCCGGCGAGCACGCGCGTGCGGGTGCGCAAGTCCCTCTACCGGATTCTCGTGGGGCGCTACGCCAGCACACCCGCCGAGAGACGCCGGCTCAACGGCGCCATCGGGTTGATCGCGATCATGATCATCCCCATGGCGGTGTCGGTGCACTCGGTGCTGTCCTTCGCGTTCGCCTCGTCCTCACGCGCGGGCTACATGGAGACGATCCTGCCCGTGTACTTCGTCGTGGCCGCCCTGTATTCGGGTGTGGCGTTGGTCGTTCTCACGGTCGCCGCAGCGCGCCGGCTCTTTCACCTCGAGGCCTACATCAGCTCTCGGCACTTCGTGCGCCTCGGCTTCGTGATGATCGCCTTCGGCGCCGCGTACCTGTATCTCACCTTCACCGAGTACCTCATCGACGGCTACTCCGGGACGACCGGTGCGGCGGCGTGGGTGTATCAGATCGTCGCGGGACGCTACGCGATCCCGTTCTGGATCTACTTCTTCGCCGGTGGGGTCATCCCCCTGGTCATCATGGCCGTCCGGCGCTGGCGCACCACGACGGGCGTCGTCGTCGCCTCGACCCTCGTGGTCCTGGCGCTGTGGATCAAGCGCCTGGTCATCGTGATCCCCCCGGCGACGGAACCGCTGGTCAACTCGCCGCTCAAGGGCTCCGGGGTCCTGGCGGGCAATTGGGGCACCTACCACTTCACGTGGGTGCCGATCTCGATCACCGTGGCCGCCACCGCGGCGATCCCTCTGCTGTTGCTCGTCGTGTTCCGTTTCGTGCCCATCTTGCCGATGGCCGAGATGGAGGAGATCGACGAGGCCGGCCACGAAGCGAACCTGGAGGCGAGCGTATGACGTCGCGACCGTGTCTGTCTCGAGTACGAGGCGCCCTCAGCGCCCTCGGCGGAGTCGTGCTCTTCGTCGTGGCCGCCGCGGCGCTGCCCGCGGCCGCGGCGTCCAACGCCACCCTCGCGCTGTCCTCGAGCGCGCCGTCGTCGGGCGCGGGGGTCCAACTCTCCGCCCGGGTCGACGGCGCGGGCTCCGCCCCGATGGCGGGGACCCGGGTCAATTTCTACGTCCACCTCGAGGAGTTTTCGGGGGCGCCCGAGCTGCTGGTGGGCTCGGCTGACACCAACGCGTCGGGCGTCGCGACGATCGTCTACCAGCCGACGTGGCCGGGGACCCAGCGATTCGCCGCGACGGCGACTGACGCCACGGGAGCCGTGCTGGCCAGCGCGGCGCTGACGGTGACGGCCGCGCAGACCGACCCCTTCGCGGGGCCCGTGCAGAGCCTGCGGCCCGACGGTCTGATCGGCCGGTGGGTGGTGGTGGTGCTGCTCGCCCTGGTGGTCGGCGTGTGGATCACGCTGCTCGCCCTCGTCGTGCGCGTCCAACAGGGACCCGCCTCGACGGCTCACTGAGTCGCGCAGCGCCAAAAGATTGACCGGTCGTCGCGAAGGATTTTCGCGACGGTGCCGTGTTGGTCACCCGCAGATAAGACGCGCCCCTTAAAAAGGGGACCATGAAAATCAACCACACCATGAAGCGGGTTAGTCTCACCGCGGCCGTTCTCGCCGCCACCACCGCGTGGCTCGTCCCGACGTCGATCGCGAGCGCGGCCGGTCCGACCCTCGTCGTCTACTCGGCCCAGGGTTACGACAAGGCCGCGGTTGCCGCGTTCAACGCGACCCACCCGGGCTTCACCGTCACGCTCAACGACAACTCGACGGGCCCGCTCCTCCAGCAGATCCAGGCCGAGGGCCACAACCCCAAGTGGGGCGTGCTCTGGGTCGACGGCGCGACCGCCTTCGCCGAGCTCGACCGACAGGGCCTGCTCGCCAAGAACATCGTGCCCAAGGTGAGCTTCAACGCGGTGGGCCGAGCCAACATCCCGGCCGACGGCAGCTTCGTGCCCACCGGCCTGACCGCGACGGGGGCGCTGGTCTATGACTCGGCGCAGATCTCCAAGTCCCAGCTGCCCAAGACCTGGGCCCAGTTGAGCGCGGCCAAGTACAAGGGAATGCTCGGCATGAACGACCCCACTCAGTCGGGGCCGACGTATCCCTTGATCGCCGGGCTGATGAACTACCTGGGCCACTACACCAAGGGCTCGACGAGCGCGGCGGTGAAGGCCGGTGAGTCCTTCCTCACGAAGCTCAAGGCGAACGGACTGGTGATCAACGCCACCAACGGACCGACCCTCGGGGCGATCCAGTCGCACGCGATCAAGATGGCGATCATCCAGTCCTCGGCGGGCTACGGCCAGGAGCTGACGGCCTCGCCGTCGATCCGCGTGGACTACCTCAACCCCGTCACCGCACTGCCCGGCGTGATCGGCATCGACGCCCTGATGCCAAAGACCGTGCGAGCCGAGGCCCAGAAGTTCGTCGATTGGGTGCTGAGCCGCGCCGGCCAGCACGTCATGCAGACCGGCGACCCCCAGGGTGACTCGCTCTTCTGGCCGGTCCTAAACGGCGAGAAGCCCGCGAACAAGGTCCTGCCGCCGCTCGCCAGCGTGCCGATGCAGACGATCAACCCCTACGTGTGGGGTCCGCTCGAGAACTCCGTGAACTCGTGGTTCACGAACAACATCAACAACGGTTAGATCGCGTCCTCCCCGACGAGATAACCATCCCTGACGGCACCGCGGCTCGCCGCGGTGCCGTCCCCTACGCAAGGACGATCGTGACGACGCTCCAGATTGGTCACTCACCGAACCGGCGGGCACCCGCGCTCTCCGGTTCGGTGCTGTGGATCATCCTGGGTCTCCTGATCGTGGCGCCGGTGGGGAGCTTCCTTCTGCTCGCCACGAGTCCGCGGCTCTTCGGACAGGGTCCTCAGTACTTCACTCTGCGCTTCTTCTCCCAGGCGCTCTCGGGCGTGACCGGCCAGGGGATCGTCAATTCGCTCTGGGTGTCGCTCGTGGTCGCGACGCTCGCCGTGGCGATGGCCACGACGTTGGCCTGGCTCGTGCAGCGTACGAACGTCTACGGGCGCCGACTCTGGCCGATTCTGATGTGGCTCCTCTTCCTGATTCCGACCTGGATGATGACTTTGAGCTGGGTGGACGTCCTGCAGCCCTACGGTTCGGCGGCCGCACTCGGCGTGTCGACGTCGTGGCTCTACGGGGAGTTCCTCGGACCCTTCGGCATCATCACGGTTCTGTCGATCGCCTCGCTGCCCTTTGCCTACTTCGTCGTCTCGGCCGGCCTGCTCGGCCTGGGATCGGAATTCGAGGACGCGGCGCGGATCCACGGCGCGGGACGCGCCGCCACGCTGCGCACGGTGGTGCCGATGATCGCGCCCGCGCTGCTCAGCGCCTTCGCCATCAGCTTCGCCGAGACGATGAGCGACTTCGGGGTGCCCTTCACCCTCGCCTACCACAGCCACTTCCCGATGGCGACCTACACGCTGTTCGCCTCGATCAGCACGTATCCGGCGAACTTCTCGGTGGCCGCGGTGATCGCCCTGGTCCTCATCCTCACGACGGTCCCGCCCATCGTCCTGCAGTCCGTCGTGACGCGACGGCGCTCGTACGCGACGCTCTCGGGCCGCGCCCGCGAGGTGCGCCGGCGCGAGTTCTCCACGCCGGCCCGTCTGGCGGTCAGCGCCGCGGTGGGACTGGTCTTCGTGATCGGCCTCGGCGTCCCGGTGGGCGGCGCCGTCCTGGGGTCGTTCCTGCGCAACCTGGGGATCTACGCCGCCGGGCCGGTTCGCTTCTCCAGCGTCTACTACCACCAGGTCTTCGCACCCTCCATCGTCGGCAAGGGCTTCGCCGCGCCGCTGATGCTGTCGAACCAGCTCGGCCTGATCGCGGCGAGCGCCACGGTGGCCCTCGCGCTCGTCTTCGCGCGGCGACTGATGCTGCGCTCCTCGCACTGGAGTCAGCGCCTCACCGACGTGATGCTCATGGGTTCGGTCGCCGTGCCCGGGGTGGTGCTCGGGGTCGGCTACGTGTTCTTCTACAACCAGGGATTCCTCACCACTCACGTGATCGACCTGTACAAGACGATGCCGTTGCTCGTGCTCGCCCTGGTCGCGACGGCGCTGCCCGGCCAGACCCGATTCTTCTCGGGGCCGGTCGCGCAGATCCAGCCGTCGCTCACGGAGGCCTCACGCGTTCACGGCGCCGCGCGATGGCGCGCCTGGCGCACGACGAGCCTGCCTCTCATGTCGCGGGTCATGCTCTGGGGCTGGCTCCTCACCTTCGCCAAGACGATCTCGGAACTGCCGATCAGCCAGATCCTCTACCCGCCGAGCCAGGAGCCGCTCTCGGTCACGATCCAGGCGTACCTGGGCAACTTCCAGCTGGGCACGGGCACCGCGATGACGGTGGTGGGACTCGTCGAGATCTTCGTCGTGATCGCGGCCGCCCTGGGGCTCTATCGCGTCGTGACCCCGCGCGGGTGGCAGCGCATCGGCTGGAGCGGGGTGGGCGCGTGAAGGCCGCGTCCCTCGAGGTGCGCCACCTCACCAAGACCTTCGCCGACAAGGTGGTCTTGGACGATGTGTCGCTCAGCGTGGCGCGCGGCGAGTTCCTCGTCCTGCTCGGTCCCTCGGGGTCGGGCAAGACGACGTTGCTGCGCTGTCTCGCGGGCATCGAACGCGCCGACGCCGGCGAGATCGAGATCGACGAGCGTCTGGTGGCGGGACCGCGTACGTTCGTCACCCCGGACAAGCGCCATCTCTCGATGGTCTTTCAGGACTACGCGCTCTGGCCGCACCTGAGCGTGCGCCAGAACGTCGGCTACGCCCTGGCCAAGTGGCCGGCCCCCGAGCGTCGCCGCCGCGTGGACGACCTCTTGGAGCGTGTCGGAATCGCTCCTCTGGCCGAGCGCTACCCCAACCAGCTCTCGGGCGGCGAACAGCAGCGCGTCGCCCTGGCGCGCGCCCTCGCCGCCGACGTCGGCCTCGTGCTCTTCGACGAGCCGCTCTCGAACCTCGACGCGGATCGTCGCGAGCAGTTGCGCATCGAGATCGCCACCCTCACACGCGAGGTCGGCGTCACTGCGGTCTACATCACCCACGACCAGGGCGAGGCCTTTGCGATGGCCGATCAGATCTGCGTACTCAACCACGGTCGCCTGGTGCAGTCCGGTCCGCCCGAGAGCGTCTACCGCGAACCCGTGAACGCCTTCGTGGCGCGCTTCACCGGGCTCGCCGCCGACCTGCCGGTCGAGGTGCTGTGCCCGTGCGGGCCGCGCGGCTACGACGTGGCGCTGCCCTTCGCGGGCGACCATCGGGTGCGCGCCCACGCGCCCGTGACGTTGGCGGCGGGGGTTCGCGCCCGTCTCTACGTGCGCGCCGCCGGCGTGCGGCTGTCGCGCGAGCACCACGAGGGGATCGCCGGCACGGTGCGCGACGTGGCCTTCGTGGGGCGCGGCTACGAGCACGTGGTCCAGGTCGGCGAGAACGAGATCATCACTAAGGTGTTCAGCGAAACCCGACACGAACGCGACAGCGCGGTACGAGTGTGCTTCGACGCCGCATCGAGTTTCGTCCTGGCAGACGCAGAAGGAGCAGACCGAACGTGATCGCAACAACGGTGACCTCGAGCGCGATCGTGCTCGTCGGCGCGGTCTTCCTCGCGTGCGCGGTGGAGATGGTCGAGGCCCTCACCATCGTGCTCGCGGTGGGCCACACTCGCGGCTGGCGCAGCGCCTTCGAGGGCACGGGCGTCGCCCTGGTGGCGCTCGCCGCCCTGGTCGCGGTGCTCGGCCCGGCGTTGGTGCACGTGCCGCTGTCCGCGCTGCGCCTCGTGGTGGGCGGCGTGCTGTTGATCTTCGGGATGCAGTGGCTGCGTAAGGCGATCCTGCGAGCGAGTGGGCTCAAGGCGCTCCACGACGAGGACGAGATCTATCGCGAGACGGTGGCCGAGCTCGAGGCCGTTGCGAGTCGGCCCGACCGCGACCGCATCGCATTCGTGATGGCCTTCAAGGGCGTGTTCTTGGAGGGGCTCGAGGTCGTGATCGCCGTCCTCACGCTGGGCACGTCCGCTCACCGCCTGGGCCTCGCCGCCGCCACGGCGGGCGTCGCCATTGTCCTCGTGGGCGTAGTCGGGGTCATCGTGGCCAAGCAGCTCTCGAGCGTGCCGGAGAACCTGATGAAGATGGGAGTGGGCGTCATGCTGGTCAGCTTCGGCACGTTCTGGACCGGCGAGGGACTCAAGGTCTCCTGGCCGGGCAGCGACGCGTTTCTACTCTTCTTCGTGGTGTTCTATGCGATCGTGTGCGCGGCGACGATCTCGGTGCTGCGCAAGGCGACGCCCGACAAGGTGGCGGTGGCCTGATGGCGCTGCTCGTTCGCGCGCTGAAGGGATTCGGCCGGTTCTGGTGGGACTTCCTGGTCGGTGATACCCCGGAGATCTTTCTTGCTGCCGTCATCACGATCGGGGTCATCGCCGTGGTGAGCGACGTGGCGAAGTGGCACCGGGCGGGCGTGGTGATCCTGCCGCTGCTGGTGACCTTCACCTTGGTGGGTTCGGTGCGCCGCGCGGTGCGCGCGCGACGCTAGCTACTGCGTGAGGGCGTAGGCCGTCATCGAGAGCGAACCCATCTCGTAGCCGTCGACGATCGTCGAGGTGGTCGCGCCCGCGCTGGCCGACAGGCCCGCGAGGTAGGCGAGGGGCAAGAAGTGATCCGGCGTCGGCACCGCCATCCGATAGTCGCGGTGCTCGCTCGCCGTGGCGAGCCGGGTGGGTTCGTCGGTCATCAAGGTGCGCACGTCGTCGTCGAAGCGGTGCGCCCAGTCGGTGCCCTGGCCGGGGCTGTGCCAGTCGATGAGGCGAAGGTTGTGCACGACGTTGCCGCTGCCCAGGATGAGGACGCCCTCGTCGCGCAGCGACGACAGGCGCGAGCCGAGGTCGAAGTGCCAGTCGAAGGGCTTCTCGGCGTTGACCGAGAGCTGCAGGACCGGCACATCGGCGTGGGGGAACATGTGCACGAGCACCGACCAGGTGCCGTGGTCGATTCCCCAGCCGTCGTGGTCCAGCCCGACCCAGGTGGGCTTGACGACCTCGGCCACGCGCTCGGCGAGGTCGGGGTCCCCGGGTGCGGGGTAGCGCACGTCGAAGAGCGCCTGGGGAAATCCGTAGAAGTCGTGGATGGTGCGCGGCGCGACCATCGCCGTCACCGCGGTCACCCCCACGTACCAGTGGGCCGAGACGACGAGCACCGCGCGCGGCTGTGCCGGCAGCGTGGCCGCGAAGCTGCTCCAGGCCTGCGTGTAGCGGTTGTGGTCCAGGGCGTTCATCGGTGACCCGTGGCCCACGAAGGCAGCCGGCATGCGTGTCATGGAACCTCGATTCGTCGCTCGAGGCGAGTGTACCGGCCGCGGATCTAGAGGTAGTGGGGCGGTACCTCGTGGCTGTCACGCCGTAGCCGGCGCAGCTCGTCCTTGAGCCGCTCGACCTCGGCGCGCAGCGACGCGACCAGCGCCTCGAGCTCCTCGCGCGTCGCCTCGTCCTCAGCCATGTTCGTACATTGCCACAGCGTGGGGTCGCCATAGCGCGGGCCAATAATCCCGAGCCGGGCGTCGGCTGCTGGGTAACGTGAGGACATCGCGGCGCTGACCGCGTCAAGGGGGGAATGATGTCAGAACAAACTCTGGAATCTCGCGACGACGATCGGCTGTCCGCGCTGGGATATCGCCAGGAGCTGTCGAGGGTGCTGTCGCTCTTTGACAACTTCTCGGTGGCCTTTAGCTATCTGAGTCCGATGGTGGGCATCTACTCGCTCTACGTGCTCGGTCTGGCCGCGGGCGGCCCGCGCTACATCTGGACGATGCCCGTCGTGGTCGGATTCATGATGCTCGTCGCGCTGGTCTTCGGCGAACTCTCGAGTGAGTATCCGCTCTCGGGCGCGCTCTACCAGTACGGCAAGTACAACGTCGGCCCACGATATGGGTGGTTCGTCGGCTGGATCTACGGCTTCGCACTGCTGGCCACGGTGGCCTCGGTGGACTCGGGTGCGGTGGGCTACATAACCGACCTGTCGAACATCTGGTTCAAGACGCACCTGAATCCGGCGAACCACGTGACGATCTTCGCGGTCACCGGCGCAATCATCCTGCTGTCGGGCATTCTCAACTCCATCGGGGCCAAGATCATGGGCCGCGTGGCGCGCTACGGCGTCTACGTCGAGACGATCGGGACCTTCGGCGTGTTCATCGCGCTGGCCATTCACGGGTTCCACCAGGGGCTGGGCTTCCTCTTCTCCTCCCAGGGAGTCGAGCACGTGGCCACGAACCCCTACGGCGTGAACTTCGGCGGACACTGGCTGACCGGCGCCGCTCTCGTCGCGGTGCTCGCCAACGTCTACATCTTCTACGGCTTCGAGTCGGCGGGGGACATCTCTGAAGAGACGATCGACGCCGGACGCCAGGTCCCCAAGGCCATGCGCAACGCCCTCCTCTACGGCGGCATCGCGTCCTTTGTCCTGGTGCTCGGCCTCCTGCTCGCGACTCCCAAGTCCGGCATCGGTGGTGTGGTGACAGGTGGGATCCCGTCGATCATCGCGGTGCTGCCGAGTTGGCTGGGGGACTTCTTCCTGGTGATGGTGATCATCGCATTCTTCAGTTGCGGAACCGCTGTTCAGGGCGCGGGCGCACGCGTGGCCTTCGCCCTAGCGCGCGACGGCGCGGTGCCGGCGAGCAAGGCGCTGCGCAAGGTCTCGGCCAAGCACAAGACACCGGTCAACGCGATCGCGACGGGAGTCGTGGTCCCGTTCCTCTTCCTGCTGCTCGTGCTGGTGAACCCGAGCCACACCGTGCACATCCTCTGGTTCGACTACCCGGCGAACATCAACGCCCTCTACGCACTGGTCTCCTTCGGTGTGTCGGGCATCTACCTGTCCTTCTTCCTCACCGTGCTCGGCGCATTCATCGCGCGTCGGCGCGGTTGGGAGCCGAGCGGCACGTTCAAGCTCGGTAAGTGGGGCGTACCGGTCACCGTGGGCGCGATGATCTACCTCGGCTTCATGCTGATCAACATCGTGTGGCCGAGCGCGATCACGAGCGGCCGCGCCTTGTTCAACTACGGCTGGGTGACGCTGCTCGTGATGCTCCTCATCGTCGTGGTCGGTGCTCTCTACGAGGGCTTCGCCCGACCTGACCGCGAGGTGTCCGAACACCGCATCGAGAAGAACTAGTCCAACGACGAGGGCCCCGGGGCACGCCCCGGGGCCCTCGTCGTGTCAATGGATCAGGGGAAGAGGCCGCGGATCGCGGTGGCCTCGGCGATGCGCTCGACCCCGACGGCGATCGCCGTCTCGCGCAGCGTGACGTTGAGCTCGAGGTGTCGCTGCCAGACGTACTTGAAGGCCTCGCTCATGGTCTTCTCCAGGCGCTGGGTGAAGAGCTCGCGCTCCCACATGAAGCCCTGCAGGTCCTGGGCCCACTCGAAGTACGAGGCCACCACGCCGCCGGCGTTGGCCAGCACGTCGGGCACCACCGGGATGTTGCGGCTGGCGAGCACCGCGGCGCCCTCGCCCGTGGTGGGCCCGTTCGCCGCTTCGATCATGATCGTGGCCGACATCGTCTCGGCGACCTGCTCGGTGATGACCCCGCCGAGCGCGGCCGGGATCGCGATGTCGCTCGGGATCGTAAAGAGCTCGTCGGCGGGCACGTGCACGCTGCCCGGGTAGCCGACGACGGTGCCGGCGTCGGCGAAGTGCTTGGCCAGGATCGAGTAGCTGATCCCCTCGGGCACGTGGATTGCGCCGTGGACGTCCGCGATGCCGACGACCTTCATGCCGCGGTCCGAGAGCAGCTTGACCAGCGGGGCGCCGACCTTGCCGTATCCCTGGATGACGACGCGCTGCTCGTTCATGGGCCGGCCCAGGCGCTCGAGAATCGCCGCGGTGCAGATCGTCACGCCGAGCGACGTCGCGCCGGCGTGTCCGAGGGTCCCACCGATGGAGAGGGGCTTGCCGGTGACCACGCCGGGGGTGTTGTGTCCGCGCAGCATCGAGACGGTGTCCATGATCCAGCTCATCACCTGGGTGTCGGTGTTGATGTCGGGCGCGGGGATGTCGCGATCGGGACCGATCATCGGCGCAATGGAGAACGCGTAGCGCCGGGTGAGACGCTCGAGCTCGGAGCGGCTGAGCGCTTCGGGGTCGACCTTGACGCCGCCCTTGGCCCCGCCGTAGGGGATGTTCACGACCGCACACTTGATCGACATGTCCGCACTCAGAGCGGCGATCTCGTCGGTGTTCACGCTGGGGTGAAAGCGGATTCCGCCCTTGCCCGGTCCGCGCGAGGTGTCGTGCTGAATGCGCCAGCCGGTGAACATGTGAATCTCACCGGAGTCCATCCGCACCGGCACCGCCACCTCGAGGATGCGCTCGGGGGTGATGATCCGCTGGATCATCCCCTCGTCGAGTCCGAGCAGTCGCCCGGCCTTGTCGATGAGAGACGAGACGTGCAACCACGGATTGAACTCGTGGGGGTTCGCCTGATCGGGGTGTGTGACCACGTTGTCACCAGCCTTTTTTCTTGATGGGAAGGCGCCGTTGCCTTCGCAACCAGCGTAGGGCCTGCTCACTCCGGCCGGGAGGCACGAAAGTCATAAGTTGGTAGCAGACGGGGAGGACATGGTGAAGATATCGACGACGCTCAGCTACGCGGGTGGCTTCAAGGAGGCCGCACGCGAGGTGGCCGAGATGGAGAAGGCAGGCCTCGACCTCGTCTGGGTCGCCGAGGCCTACGGCTTCGACAGCCCGTCCCTGATGGGATACCTCGCGGCGCTGACCGAGACCGTGGAGATCGGCTCGGCGATCCTGCCCATCTACACGCGCACGCCCACCCTGATCGCGATGACCGCGGCGGGCATCGACGCGCTCTCCGACGGAAGGTTCCACCTGGGACTGGGCGCCTCGGGCCCCCAGGTGATCGAGGGATTCCACGGTGTTCCCTACACCAACCCGCTTGGGCGCACGCGCGAGATCATCGAGATCTGCCGTGACGTGTGGAAGCGCGAGGCGCCCCTGGTGCACGCGGGCAAGAACTACACGCTGCCCCTGCCCCCCGAGCAGGGGACGGGACTGGGCAAGGCCTTGAAGATCATCGCCCACCCGGTGCGCAGTTCGATCCCGGTGTGGGTGGCCTCGCTGGGGGAAAAGAACGTCGCGATGACCGCCGAGGTCGCCGACGGCTGGATCCCGATCCTCTTCATCCCCGAGCGCGCCAAGGACGTCTGGGGCGAACCGCTGGCCGCCGGCGCCGCCAAGCGCGACCCGGCCCTGGGCGAACTGATGATCACCGCCGGCGGCCTGCTCGCCATCGGCGAGGGCGAGGAGATCGTGAAGCTGCGCGAGCTCCAGCGCCCGATGGTCGCCCTCTACGTGGGCGGCATGGGCGCGAAGGGCAAGAACTTCTACAACGAGCTGGCCTGTCGCTACGGCTTCGAGGCCGCCGCCGCGGAGATCCAGGACCTCTACCTCGCCGGCAAGAAGCGCGAGGCCGAGGCCGCCGTGCCCGACGAGTTCCTGGAGTTGACCACGCTGTGCGGGCCGCGCGGCTACGTCCAAGAGCGCGTCGCGGCCTTTCGCGAGGCCGGCGTCACGCATCTCCAGGTGCACCCCCTGGCCGCGCCGGGCGAGAAGGCGGCCTCGCTCATCGAGGCCGTGAAGGCGATGCTCTAGACCGCGACGTCGCGTCCGCCGGCCGCGAGCCAGGCGTCGTACATGTCGCGATAGCTGCCCGGACGAGCGAGGAGTTCGCTCGGCGTGCCGACGTCGCTCACCCGACCGCCCTCGACCACGACGATCCGGTCGGCGCGCTGGGCGGTCGTGAGGCGGTGGGCGATGAGAATCGCGCTGCGTCCCTCGAGGACCCGATCGAGAGCCGCCTCGACAATCGTCTCACTGGCCAGGTCGAGCGAGCTCGTCGCCTCGTCGAGGATCAGCACGCGCGGGCGCGCGAGGAAGGCGCGAGCCAGCGCGAGCAGCTGGCGCTCGCCGGCCGACAGGGTCTGGCCGCGCTCGTGGACCTCGGTGTCGGCCCCCTCGGGCAGACGAGAGATCAGGTCGGCGAGCCCCACGACCTCGAGCGCCTCGTTGACCTCGTCGTCGGTGGCTTCGGGCCGACCGAAGCGCACGTTGGAGCGGATGGTGCCGGCGAAGAGGAACGGCTCCTGGGGCACCACGCCGATCTGGCGGCGCAGTGAGGCGAGCGTCACGTCGCGCAGGTCGACGCCGTCGATCAGCACGCGACCCGTCGTCGGGTCGTAGAAGCGGTTCGCCAGCTTGGCCAGGGTCGACTTGCCGGCGCCGGTCGGCCCGACGAAGGCGACCGACTCGCCCGGGGCGATCTCCAAGGAGACGTCCTCGAGCACCGGCCGGGTGGGGTCGTAGCCAAAGCCCACGTGCTCGAAGGTGATGCGACCCTCGATCGGCGCGAGGTCGGGCGCGCCGGGCTTCTCGGGCACGCTCGGCGCCTCGTTCAAGAGTCCGCGCAGGCGCGTGATCGACGAGCGCCCCTGCTGGAGCGAGTTGTACTGCTGGACCAGCAGCTGGATGGGCTGGAAGAAGCGGTTGAGGTAGAGGAAGAAGGCGATCAGGGCGCCCACGCTGAGGCGGTGCTCGAGGACCATCCGTCCACCGATGCCGAGCAGGAGTCCCTGCCCCAGGATGCCGATCATGTTGGTCGAGGGCCCGTAGATGGCCGCGACCCGCCCGGTGTAGAGGTTGGCGTCGCGATACGCCCCCACCACGTGGCGGTGGTTGACGATGTTGCGCCGCTGGCGGTTGTGCGACGTGATCACGCGGATCCCGTAGAGCGACTCGGAGAGGTCCGCCAGCACGTTGGCGATCCGGTCGCGACTCGTGAGGTACCCGCGCTCGGAGGCCTGGTGGAACCAGATGGAGAGCGCCACCAGGGCCGGCACCACGATCAGCACGGTCCAGGCGGCGAGCACCACGTTGGTCGAGAAGAGCACCACGGTGATCACGATCATCGTCAGCCCCTGCAGGGCGAACTGGCTGATGCCGTCCTGGACGAGCTGCTGGAGGTTCTCGATGTCGCTCGTCATGCGACTCATCAGCACGCCGGCCTTCTCTTCGGTGAAGAAGTCGAGGCTGAGGCGCTGGAAGTGGGTGAAGACGCGCACGCGAAGGTCGTGCATCACCCGTGAGGCGAGCACCCCGGTCACGTCGGTTTGTAGGCGCTGGAAGAGCACGCTCAGGAGCGTCACCACGAGGTAGATCCCCGAGCAGGCGGCGATGACCGCGAGCGAGTGGTGATGGGGCAGCATCCCGTTGTTCACCGCGTACTCAGTGAGCTTGGGACCGGCCTGGAGGACGAGCGCGGTCACGATGACGAGGAGCGAGCCGGCGGCGAGGTAGCCGCGATGCGCGCCCACGAGGCGCCACAGTGAGAGGGGGCGCTTCTCGGCCTCGCTGGGCACCGGCGAGAAGGTGAGGTGCGAGGGCTCATGCACCGGCTCGCTGGCGAGCAGCTTGGTCGCCTCGTCCATCAGCTCGCTCGGTATGCCGCCGAAGGGCAGACCGTTGGCCGTCGAGGTGTGACTGCCGAACACGCCGCCGCCGTGGCCGAATCCGCCGCCCCAGGCCATCAGTCCTCCGTCGCTTGGGCGAGGATCTCGCCGTAGAGGGGAGTGGTGGCGAGCAGCTCGTCGTGGGTGCCGCTGGCGACGACGCGTCCACCGTCCAGCAGAAGCACCCGGCTGGCCAGGGCGATCGTCGAGAGGCGGTGCGCGATGACGATCGTCGTGCGCTGGGCGAGGAGAGCGCGCAACGCCGAGAAGATCTCGGCCTCGACGTGCACGTCGATGGCGCTGGTGGCGTCGTCGAGCACCAGGATCGGGGGGTTGACGAGCAGGGTACGCGCGATCGCGATGCGCTGGCGCTGGCCGCCCGAGAGGGTGTAGCCGCGCTCGCCGACCACGGTGTTGTATCCCTCCGGGAGGCGCTCGATGAACTCGTGCGCGTTGGCGGCCCGCGCGGCCGCGACGACCTCGTCGAGGCTCGCTTCGGGCCGGCCGTAGGCGATGTTCTCGAAGATCGAGATCGAAAAGAGGAAGGGCTCGTCGAGGACGACACCGACGGCCTCGCGCAGCGAGGTGAGCGTGACGTCGGAGATGTCGGTGCCGTCGATGCGAATCGACCCCCCAGTGACGTCGTAGAAGCGCGTCAGCAGGCGCGCGACGCTCGACTTGCCCGAACCCGTGCGCCCGACGATGGCGACGGTCTCGCCGGCCTCGATGTGGGCGTCGAAGTCGGTCAGGACCCGCGTGCCGTTGGCGTAGGTAAAGTCAACGTGGTCGAAGTCGATGGCCCCTCCTCGCACCTCGAGGTCGAAGGCGCCGGGGCGCTCGACCACGTCGGGGTTCTCGTCGAGGATCTCGAAGATGCGCTCGGCGCTCGCCTTGGCGCGCTGGCCCATCATGACGAGCTGGCCCAGCATCATGAAGGGGGCCTGGAGCATCATCAGATAGGCGTTGAAGGCGAGGATCGCGCCGATCCCGAGGTGTCCGCCGATGACCATCTGGCCCCCGAAGAACAAGACGAGGGTCAGGCCGAGCTGGGGCAGGTTCTGGACCCAGGGAGACCAGACGGCGCGAAGATGGGCGTCCTTGATGTAGGCCCAGGCAACGCGCTCGGCGGCGTCGGCCAGGCGATTGATCTCGGCCTCCTCCTGGGCGAAGGATTTCACCACGCGCACGCCGTTGACGTTCTCGTCGACGATGGTTGCCACGTCGGCCAGACGGGCCTGGGTGATCCACGAGATCGGGAACATGACCTTGCGCATGCGCAGGCCCACGACGTAGAGGATCGGCATCACGACCAGGGCGATCAGGGCGAGGGGCACGCTGATCGAAAGCATGAAGGCGAAGGCCACCACTCCGATGAAGGCCTGGACGATGATCAGGGGGGCGAACGTCGAGTACATCTGCACGCTGCGGATGTCGCTGTTGGCCCGGCTAATCAGCTGGCCCGACTGGACCCGGTCATAGAAGCTGAAGGAGAGCCACGAGAGGTGCTCGTAGATCAGCGAGCGGAGGTCGGCCTCGACGTTGTAGGCGGTGCGGTAGACGAAGTGGCGCGAGATGATCCCGGTCACCCCGGCGATCACGCCGACTAAGACGATGCGCAGGACGTCGCGCGTCAGGCTGCCGTGGCCGGCCACCAGGTCGTGGTCGATCGCGCCGTTGAGCATGTTCGGCACGAGGGTCTGAAAGACGAGGCTGACGAAGGACAGCCCGATGGCGACCGTGAACGTCGCTCGGTGCGAGCCGATGACTGGCAGGACCCGACGCCACCAGGGCAGTCGCGCGTCGCGCGAGATGCGAGCCCGGGGCCCCGGGTAACGGGAGCGGACACCTCCGAGCGGAGAGGCCGGCGCGACCTCGTGCGGGGGTGCCGAATTCGTCGACGACGGGGCGGGCACCCCTGAATCGTAATGGGTTCATCTCGGCCCTCCGCCGCCCAACGACGACGTAAGGTTCGATCGTGCCTACTCCGCTCATCGTCTCTCACCCCCTCGTCGCCGACAAGATTCGCCAGCTGCGCGACGAGTCCACGTCCAACGCGGACTTCCTGCGGTTGGCGAGTGAGATCTCGCGCTTCGTCGCCTACGAGGCGTTTCGCGACGCGCCCACGACCGCGACGACCGTCGACACCCCGGTCGCCCACGGCGCCCCGGCGACGCGCATCGACACTGAGTACGTCATCGTGCCGATCCTGCGCGCCGGCCTCGGCATGAGCCCGGCCGTTCAGGAGGTGCTGCCCCACACGCGACTGTGCCTGGTGGGACTGCGCCGCAACGAGACCACGCTCTTGCCCGACGTCTACCTCGACGGGCTGCCCGAGTCGCTCGCGGGCGCGCACGTGGTGATCTGTGACCCGATGCTCGCCACCGGGGGATCGCTGATCAAGGTCCTCGACATGCTCACGGCCCGCGGCGCGGGCGAGGTCACGGTGCTCTGCCTGATCGCGGCGCGACCGGGGGTCGAGGCGGTGACGGCACGCCACGGCGGGGTGCGCATCGTGGCGGCGGCCCTGGACGAGACGCTCAACGAGGTGGGCTATATCGTGCCCGGCCTCGGCGACGCCGGCGATCGCCTCTTCGGGCTGCCCGTTCGCTAGTTAGAGGCCGATGTCCTCGAACCAGAGGTCGTGGTGGTCGGCGATGAACGTGGCGAGCAGCTCGGTGCAGGCCGGATCGTCGAGGACGATCACCTCGACGCCGAGTTCGCGCAGCCAGTCGTGCCCGCCGTAGAAATTGGTGGCCTCGCCGATCACGACGGCGCCGATGTTGAACTGACGCACCAGGCCCGAGCAGTACCAGCAGGGTGAGAGGGTGGTGACCATCACGCAGTCGGCGTAGTCGCGCCGGCGACCCGCGCGGCGAAAGGCGTCGGTCTCGGCGTGGGTCGAGGCGTCGTCGTTTTGGACGCGTCGGTTGTGGCCGGATCCCAGGAGTTCACCCTCGCGGGTGAAGAGCGCGGCCCCGATGGGGATACCGCCCTCGGCCAGGCCCGCGACGGCCTCGTCGTAGGCGGTGGCGAGCATGGTGCGCGCGAGTTCGAGGTCAAGAGTCCGAGACGTGTCCATCGGAAAAGTATGCTCCAGCACCGTGGGTTCGCGCGCGTACACGGTTGACATCGGCTCGCAACGGGTGGACCTTCCGGTCGTTCCTCTGTCGAGTGATTTGTCGCTCGCCCTGTTGATCACGGTGGACATGGGCGTGGGATTCATGGAGCGCGCCGGCCAGGAGTTGGCCGCGTTGCTCGCTCCTCACGACGTCGACGTGGTCGCGACGGTGGCCACGATGGGAATCCCCGTCGCACACGAGGTCACCCGCCACCTGGGACTTGATCAGTACGTGGTCTTGCACAAGACCCCCAAGATCCACCTGGCCGACGCGGTGAAGGAGTCGGTGCGCTCCATCACCACCGACGCCGACCAGCGGCTCCTCTTCGATCGGGCGCGGGTCAAGGACGTCGCGGGCAAGCGGGTGGCCATCGTCGACGACGTGATCTCCACCGGCGCGTCCACCGGTGCCGCGCTGCGTCTGCTGCGCCGCGTCGACGCGCAGATCGTGGCCATCGGCACACTGGTGACCGAAGCGTCACTGTGGCGTGAGTCACTGGGTGCCGACGCCGCGATGGTGCACGCCCTGGGCTCGATACCCATCTTCCACCCGACTGACGGCGGGGAACTCGTCGAAGACTGGATCGGCTAGCGCCCCTCATTTCGACGAAGTCTTATGTCGATCTGATCTAGGCCACAGGACTCTCCCAGAGTGCGCCGAGAAGATGTTTTCGACGTCTTACGAACCCAGGAGTGACTATGCGTACTCGAATCATGAAGCGAATTGGCCTGTCGGCGGCTGCGGTGCTGAGCGTTGGCGTCGTAACCCTTACCCTCGTCGCCCCCGTGCTCAGCATCGCCGGGAATTAGGAGAGAGACATGAATCGCACCACTCGAAACCGAGTACTCACCCGTGCCGGCCTGTCGGTCGGCACTGCACTCACCGCCAGCGTGCTGGCCTTCACCCTCGTAGCGGCCGGCGTGAGCGTCGCGGGCGCCGCTCCGCGTGCGCTGGATCACGCGCGCACGCATCACTCCCACGACGCCAAGGGTCTGCGCGGGCGCGTCACCGCGGTGTCTGCCACTTCGCTGACCATCAGCAACGACGGCCAGTCCTCGACCTTCACCCTCGACGCCAACACCGCCTTCGTGAAGGACGGCCTGGCGATCCCCGCCAGTGACGTGACCG
>DAIDJP010000022.1 GCA_027451285.1 Acidimicrobiaceae bacterium
GACTTGAACTCCGGGTGGGCCTGGGTGCCGACGAAGTAGGAGTGCGAGGGCACCTCGACGAACTCGACCAGGCGACCGTCGGGTGACGTGCCCGAACAGCGCATGCCGGCCTCTTCGAACTGGCTGCGATAGCGCGAGTTGAACTCGTAGCGGTGCCGGTGGCGTTCCGAGACGACCGTGGAACCGTAGAGGCCGGCCACCACAGAACCCTCGTCGAGCATCGCCGGATAGGCCCCCAGGCGCATCGTGCCGCCCAGGTCGGCGATGTCCATCTGCTCGGCCATTAGGGCGATGACCGGCGCCGACGTCGTCAGCGAGATCTCGGTCGAGTGCGCGTCGGTCATGCCGAGCTGGTGGCGTGCGAATTCGACGACCATCACCTGCATGCCCAGGCAGATGCCGAGGTAGGGGATGTCGTTCTCGCGCGCGATGCGTGCCGCAGCCACCATTCCCTCAAAGCCGCGCTCGCCGAAGCCGCCCGGCACGATGATCGCGTCCAGGCGACGCAGGCGGTCCGCGTCGATCTCCGAGGGCACGCGCTCGGCCTCGAGCCACTCGACCGTGGTCTTGGCCCCGACCGCGTAGCCGGCGTGGCGAATCGCCTCGTTGACTGAGAGGTAGGCGTCGGGCATGGTCACGTACTTGCCCACCACGCCGATGCGGAGTGTCGTCGAGGTTCCGTTTACCCGGCGAACGACCTCCTGCCAGGCAGACAGGTCGATCGGGTGGTCAGCCACGTCGATGCCCAGCGTGCGCAGGACGATCGCGTCGAGCCCCTCGTCGAGCAGGTTGATCGGAATGTCGTAGATGCTGGGCGCGTCGACGCACGAGATGACCGCCTCGATGGGCACGTCGCACAGCAGCGAGATCTTGCGCTTCAAGCCGTCCGAGATGGGCTGATCGCTGCGACAGACGATGACGTCGGGCTGAATGCCGCGCGAGCGCAGCTCGGTCACCGAGTGCTGGGTCGGCTTGGTCTTCTGTTCACCCGAGGGCGCGAGGTAGGGCACCAGGGTGAGGTGCACGTAGCAGACGTTGTCGCGACCGGCGTCACGGCGGTACTGACGAATCGACTCGATGAAGGGCACGATCTCGATGTCGCCGACTGTCCCACCGATTTCGACGATGACGACGTCGGCGCCGAGGGACCCGAGGCGACGAATGCGCTCCTTGATCTCGTCGGTGATGTGGGGAATCACCTGGACGGTCTTGCCCAGGTAGTCTCCGCGGCGCTCCTTGGCGATGACGTTCGAATAGATCGAGCCCGTCGTGGTGTTGGACATCTTGGAGAGGGATTCATCGATGAAGCGCTCGTAGTGCCCGAGGTCGAGGTCGGTCTCTCCCCCGTCGTCGGTGACGAAGACCTCACCGTGCTCTCCGGGGTTCATCGTGCCGGGATCGACGTTCAAGTAGGGGTCCAACTTGCACATCGTGACCTTGAGGCCGCGCGACTTGAGCAGGCGCCCGAGCGACGAGGCCGTCAGCCCCTTACCGAGCGAACTGGAGACGCCTCCGGTGACAAACACGAATTTGGTCACCTTGCCCGCACTCTCCACGGAAGCACATCTTAGTCAGGTGCTCTGACGCGGCGGACGTTTAAAGGGTGTTACGAGGTTGTTTCGAGCAATCGCGCCGCGAGCGCTCGGGATTCGGCCGCGTCGGCGTCGCCGGCCAGCATCCGGGCGATCTCGCCCACGCGGGCCTCGCCGGTCACTTCGCGCACCACCGTGCTCGTGCGGCCGTCGAGAACAAACTTCTCCACCACGAAGTGGTGCTGGGCGCGGGCCGCCACCGTGGCCAGGTGGGTCACCGCGAGGACCTGCTGTCGCGTACCGAGCTCGGCGAGGCACTCGCCGATCTGCTGGGCCACCTGGCCTCCGAGTCCGGCGTCGACCTCGTCGAAGACGGCCACCGCGTCGTCACCCACCGTTTCGAGGGCGATCGCCAGGAGAACGCGACTCAGCTCACCGCCGCTCGCCACCCCCGACACCGGACCCTCGGCCTGGCCCGCTCCGGCGCGAAAGAGGAGGTCAACGTCGCCACCGTCGACGCCCTCGACCGCGACGCGCAGGCTGGCGCCGCCCAGCGCCACGCGGGGCAGCTGAGCGGCGAGGGCGTGCTCCAGGGCCCGCGCGGCCGCACGCCGCGCGCCGAGCAAACGAGCACACTCCGCGGCCTCGCGATCTTTCAACCCCTCGATCAGGAGGGATAGATCATCTCGCCGCGCCGCTGCCCCTCGCAGCTCATCGCGCCGCGCCGCGAAGCGCTCGCGGGAGGCGAGCGCTTCGTCGAGGGTGCCGTATTTTCGTGCGAGAACGCTCAGGACCCCCACCCGGTTCTCGATCTCGTAGAGGCGCGCCTCGTCGACCAGGTCCGGATCGCACAGGGCGGCCAGATCGCTCAGCGCCTCGCGGGCCCGCGCGAGCGCGTCGCGCATCGCCGCACGTGCGGACTCGTAGACGGCGTCAGACGGAATGGCCGCCACTGCGCCGGCCAGCTGACCCAGTGCGCTGGCGGGGCCGTCGTCCAGGCTCACGACCACCCCCTGAAGGGCGGCCTGGCCGTCGCGCAGGCTGCTGAGCCGTTCGAGTTCGGCCAGGGCCTCGGCCAACTCGGACGGCGAGGAGACGCGCGCCTCGTCGAGCTCACGTAACTGGAAGTCCAAGAAGTCGATCTCGCGCTCGCGTTCGGTGTCACTGCCCCCGAGGCTCGCGAGCTCCTCGCGAGCTGAACGAAGATGCGAACGTACCTCGTCCAACTCCTCAGTGGAGATTCCGGCGCTGGCGTCGAGCAGCGTGCGCGCTTCGGAGCGGCTGCGCAAGCGCAGCGAGTCGTGCTGACCGTGGATCACCACCAACGAGCGCCCGATCGCGCGAAGGGCCTCGGCGCTCGAGGGCGAGGCGTTGACCGAACTGCGCAGCCGACCCGAGGACGTGGCCTCGCGCGCCAGCACCAGCTCCTCGCCGGACAGGTCGCTGAAGAGAGCGGCGGCGCGCAGGTCGTCGCGTGCGCCGTGGCGAGCTGCCACGTCCTCGCCGAGACAGAGCATTAGGGCGCCCAGCATGAGCGTTTTGCCCGCACCCGTCTCTCCCGTGAGGACGTTGAACCCCGGCCCGAACTCGATGCGCGCGTCATCGATCACCCCGAGTCCGTGGGCGTAGAGTTCGATGAGGCGTGCGCTAGGCATGTCCCTCTCGCAGGCTCTCGCGCAGGCGAAAGCCCAGCTCGAAGCTGCGTGTCGCCACGACGCGCACCGGTGTCGGGCTCTTGGAGACGGCGATGGACTCACCCGGCGCCAGCGTGCCGATGGAGCGCCCGTCGGCGACGATCTCGGCCGGCTTGTTCTGAGCCACCAGGCGCACGACCTTATCGCCGTCGACCACGATGGTGCGATCGATCGTGAAGTGCGGAGCGATCGGCGTGAGCATCATGACCTTCAACGTGGCCTCGACGACGGGTCCCCCGGCCGAGAAGTTGTAGCCCGTGCTGCCCGTGGGGGTGGCGACCATGACCCCGTCCGCGGAGTAGGTCAGATACTCGTCGTCGCCGACGAAACTCTTCACACGGACCATGCTGCCGGCGTGGGCCCGCTCCAGGACGACCTCATTCAAGGCGAAGTCGTCTGGATGACCTCCCGGGCGCGAAATGGAGAGCGCCAGGCGTTCGACCACGTGGTCGTGGCGCAACGAGTGCTTGACGTCGTCGACCAACTCCTCGGGCGGGACATTGAGCAGGAAGCCCAGTCGTCCTAGGTTGACGGCCAGCACGCGCGCACCGAATCGATGGGCCAGGCGAGCGGCCCGCAGGAACGTGCCGTCACCACCCAGGCTGATCACCAGGTCGTTGTCGTCCAGGTCGGGCGGATCGGGGGCGTCGAGGAAGTACGTCTGGTTCTCGAGGCCCTCGCTGCCGAGGCGATCGCCGACCTCTCGAGCGAGGGCGACCGCGTCTTCTCGATTGCTAAATGCGGTAAACAGCAGCCTCGCCACGTTCCTCCTCCGGGCCATCGTAGTGATCCCGTGGCGACCCGCCGGGATCAGTTCGGGCGCAGCACCGGACGGAGATTCTCGAGAGTTGCCGGGTTGTCGATCGTCGACGGCACCGCCATCTCGACGCCGTCGGCAATAGCCCGCATTGACTTGCGCAGGATCTTGCCCGAGCGCGTCTTGGGCAGAGCGTCCACGACATTGACCTGGCGCAGGCTCGCGACCGCTCCCAGTTGACCACGCACCCGCTCGACCAGCTCGGACTCGATCGTGGCGTGCTCGCGCGTGACCCCCGCTTTGAGGACCACGAGCGCCCGCGGGATCTGGCCCTTGAGATCGTCCGCGACGCCGATGACCGCGCATTCGGCGACGTCGGGGTGGCCCGCGATGATCTCCTCGATCTCTCCCGTCGAGAGTCGGTGGCCGGCCACGTTGATGACGTCGTCCACTCGTCCCATCACGAACAGGTAGCCGTCGGAGTCGAAGTGGCCCCCGTCTCCAGTCAGGTAGTAGCCCGGGTGCTGGGAGAGGTAGATCTCCTCGAACTTCGCGTCGTCTCCCCACACGCCGGTCATGCAGCCCGGCGGCAGAGGCGTCTTGACCAGGATCAGGCCCTCGGTGCCGGCGGGAACCTCTACCCCAGACTCGTCGAAAATGCGTACGTCAAAGCCGGGCACCGGCATCGTCGCCGAACCGGCCTTGGCGGGCATCGGTTCTAGCCCCATGAGGTTTGCGGCGATCGGCCAGCCGGTCTCGGTCTGCCACCAGTGGTCGGTCACCGGCACCTTTAGTAGGTCGCTCGCCCACGTGAAGGTCTCCGGGTCGAGACGCTCGCCCGCGAGGAAGAGATACTTGAACTCCGAGAGGTCGTAGCGCGAGACGAAGGAGCCCGTCGGATCCTCCCGCTTGACCGCACGAAATCCGGTGGGCGCGGTGAAGAGCGTGCGCACGCCGTGCTCGGCGATGACGCGCCAGTACGCACCGGCGTCGGGCGTGCCGACCGGCTTTCCCTCGTAGAGGATGGTCGTCGCGCCGGTCAAGAGTGGCGCGTAAACGATGTAGCTGTGCCCGACGACCCATCCCACGTCAGAGGCGGCCCAGAAGACCTGGCCCGGGTGGGTGTCATAGATGTTGGGCAGACTCCAGCGCAGCGCCACCGCGTGGCCGCCGTTGTCACGCACCACGCCCTTGGGCCGACCGGTCGATCCCGAGGTGTAGAGGATGTAGAGCGGATCGGTCGCCGCGACCGGCACGCAGTCCACCGCGCTCGCCGTGGACATGGCCTCGGACCAATCCACGTCGCGTCCCGGCACCAACGTCGCCGTCTCCTCGGGACGCTGGACGATGACACAGTGCGCCACCGGGTGCCTGGCCTCCTCCAGAGCTGCGTCGAGCAGCGGTTTGTAGGAGATGACGCGGTTGACCTCAATGCCGCACGACGCCGTGACGACCACCGTGGGCTGGGCGTCGTCGATGCGCTGGGCGAGCTCGTGGGCGGCGAAGCCGCCAAAGACGACCGAGTGGATCGCGCCCAGACGCGCGCAGGCCAGCATCGCGACGACCGCCTCGGGAATCATCGGCATGTAGATGACAACCCGGTCCCCCTTGTTCACGCCGAGCCCGCGCAGGACACCCGCGAAATGGGACACGTCGTGCAGGAGTTCGGCGTAGGTGAGACGTCGGATCGCACCGGTGACCGGGCTGTCGTAGACGAGAGCCAGTTGGTCGGCCCGACCGGACTCGACGTGACGGTCAACCGCGTTGTAGCAGGTGTTCATCACCCCGTCGGCGAACCACCGATAGTGTGGTGCGGCCGAGTCGTCAAGGATCACACTCGGCTTCTCGTACCAGCTGATCAGTTCGGCCGCTTCGCCCCAAAAGGCCGTCGGATTCTCAACGCTGCGTTGCCACGCGTCGCGGTAGGCGCCCATCGCTTCCACCCCCTTCGCACCGTCGGTGCTGTTTCGCACTCTAGAGCGCGGATCCAAGGGCGCGGACGCGTCGGGGTAGGCCCAAAGTCCCTCGTGGAGCGGGCCAGAATCCTGCCCGGCCGACCCACTCGCGCCGGCCGCGCCCCTCGGGTCCTTCTCTTCTCGATGCGTGACCGATGAAAGGGACGCAGCAATGGCCCGACTTCGACGCGCCTGCACCGTGGCCTACGATCCTCTTGAGAGGAGAACGTCGACACCGTGGCCAATTTCACGAACATCCGATACGAACGTCGCGACGCGACGATCACGATCACACTGAATCGGCCCGAGCGCCGCAACGCGCTCACCCTCGCCATGATCGAGGAGGTCATCACCGCTCTCAACCTCGCCGGTGAGAGCGACGCTCTGGGCGTCATCCTTGCCGCCGCCGGGCCGGTCTGGTGCACCGGGCACGACTTTTCCGAGATGCTCGAGGCCGACATCGAGAGCGTGCGCCACTTGTTCTCGCGCTGTACGAAGATGATGGAGACGATCCAGGAGATCCCTCAGCCAGTCGTCGCCAAGGTGCACGCCCTCGCGACCGGGGCGGGATGTCAGCTGGTCGCGAGCGCAGACCTCGCCGTGGCGTCGTCGAGCGCGACCTTCGCCACGCCCGGAGGTCGCGGTGGACTCTTCTGTACCACGCCTCTCGTCGCCGTCGCGCGCGCGATTCCGCGCAAGCGCGCCCTCGAGATGGGTCTCACCGGCGACGCGAGCAGCGCCGATACCGCCGCGCAGTGGGGACTCGTCAACACTGTGGTGGCCGACGTGGATCTCGACCAGGCGACCGACGAGCTCATGGCACGCGTCACCCGCGGCAGCGTTGAGTCACGTGCCATCGGCAAGGCCGCCTTCTACCGCCAGATCGGTCTCAGCCAACGCGACGCCTACGACGTCGCCGTCGAGGTGATGTCCCAGGCGAGCCTGATCCCGGACTCCCAGGAGTCGATCCGCGCCTTCCTCGAGAAGAGGGCGCCCCGCTGGCGCTGACGCGCCAGCGGGGCGCCACCCTACGGCTGAGTGAGCGAATACGTCGCCCCGGGGGCGAAGGTAGCGAGCAACCCGGTCACAATCGGTGTGCCCAGGCCCGTCGGCAGGTCGTAGCCACGTCCCGCGGCGAAACCCGCTCCGGTCGAGAAGGGCAGCTGATCGTTGCCCACCGTCACATCGTGGAAGTCCTTCACGTAGGAAGTTGTACCGGCGATCGCGTAGAGGCGGGGATTGAGTTGGCCCAGGTCGCTGCCGCGGGCCTGGTTGAGATCGGCGGTGATCGCCGCCCAGCTCGGCGCCGACTCGCTCGTTCCACCGAAGAAGTAGAAGCCGTTGTTCGATCCCCCGAGGAACCCGAGGTAGATCATCGTCGCGGTGTAGACCGAGGCGTTGAAGGACACGTCGGAGACCGAGCGCATCGACTGACCCGTGACGTCCATCTGGTAATTGGGTGTGGCGAAGATCGAGCTCGGCGCACCGCCCGTGGCCCCGAAAACACCGTCCACGCAGCCGAAGGGACAGGTCGAGGGGTCTGAGTCGTTCCAGGTGTACTCGCTCGAGTAGGCGTAGCTAGTCGAGTGCTTGCTCGACAGGGCCTTGACGAAGAGATCAGTGCCACCCACGGACGTGACGAAGGGGTCTGAGGCGGGGAAGAGAGCGTTCGCGCTGGCGTAGCCGTTCGACCCGCCGTTGTCGCCCGCGGAGGCGAACACGCTGATTCCCTGGCTCGCGGCCTGCTGGAAGATGGCGTCGGCCTGGCTGACCTGCAGGTTGTTCCCGCCCCCGGCGATGGCGGCCTCGGGCGAACCATAACTCATGGACATCACGTCACCCTTGTGATTGGCGACGACGTAGTTGAGCGCATTGTTCAACACGTTGCCCGCCGGCGACGCGGCGACAATCAGATTGATCGTGGCGCCCGGCGCCAAGGCGTGCGCGGTCTGCACGTCGAGGCTGGTCTCCTCCGCCCAACCGGCCTGGTTCGCGTTCTTGAGCGGATTCACCGTGGGCGAGCCGCCCGGGTAATAGACATTCACGGTCGTCGGTGGCAGGCCGAAGGCCGCGTCAAAGGTATTCAGGTCCCTTTGGACTGTCGGGCTGCCGTAGGCATCGATGATCGCGATCGACTGGCCCGTGCCCGCAGCTTGACCAGCGATCGTCCAAGGGATCTGATACGCCGTGTGAAAGACCTGAGGCGTGTAGCAGGCCAGTCCGAAGTTCGCTACGCAGTAACCCGGCGTCAACGCGGCGGCCGTCGAACTCGAGGTCGCCTGCACCGCGATCGGATGGACCGTGTACGTGATCGTGGACGAATTCGTGCTGGCGCCGCCCGCGCCACCGGCGAGCACCGCAGACGCGAGAACCAACGCTCCCGCTCCCGCGACCGACAGCCATCCTCGACTACGCAGTCCGAACATGATTCTTCCCCTTCTGTGGTGTGAGCGTCTCGACTCGGCATCACCTTAGGGTCGTCTCGCCGCCACGTCCACAGCCACCTTCGCAACGCCACCATTTTCTCGCACCTGCGCCGTCGGGTAGACAAGACACCCGCCGCCCCTAGGCTGAGAGCATGAAGTTGTCGTCTCTCGTGCGAACGACCACCCGAATCGTAGGTTCAGCGATGCTCGGGGTCGCCACGGTGATCCTGGCGAAGTCCCACCACGACGATCACTGGTCCACAAGCCCAAAGATCTCGATTCTGGCGGACTTCGCGGGAGAGTCTCGCGCGACGCCCGACGACGCCACCGCCGCGGTCGAGTCAATCGCAGCCTAAGACACTGCGACTCATTTCCGACGACGACGACCCGCGTCGTTAGGATCACGACGTGGGAGACCCGTTTCGCCGCGTGAGGATTGCCCTCGGGGCCCTCGGCCTCGTACTGGTGATCGGCACCTTTGGCTACCTCATTCTGGGATTTTCCCTCCTCGACGCGGTTTTTCAGACGGTCTCGACGATCACCACCGTCGGATTCTCGACTCCGCACCCGCTAGGCGCCGGCGACAAGGCGTTCACGGTGTTTCTCATCCTGGGCGGTGTCGGCACCACGCTTTACGCGTTTTCGGCGGTACTGGAACTGTTGGTCGATGGACACATGAGAAGCCGTGTGAGGAGGCGCCGAGTGGACCGCGCAATTGAACGCATGACCGGCCACGTGATCGTGTGCGGGTGGGGACGAGTCGGCAGCGAGGTCGCCCGCTTTCTCGTCAACGCCGGGCGCGACGTCGTCGTCGTCGACCGCGACTCCGAACGTCTGGACACCGTGAACTACGCCACGGTGCTTGGGGACGTGACCGATGACGAGGTCCTGCGACGCGCCGGCATCGAACGAGCCGCGACCCTGGTCGCAGCGCTCGACACCGATGCGGACAACCTGTACCTCACGGTGGCGGGCAAGTCACTGAGATCAGACCTCCAAATCATCGCTCGGGCGCGCAGTCAGTCCTCGGAGCTCAAGCTCACGAGAGCGGGTGCGGACCGCGTCGTCAACCCCCAACAACTTGGCGGCGACAGAATGGCCTCCTTCGTCACTCAGCCCCACGTGGTGGACTTCGTCGACGTGGTGATGCACGACGGCAGCCTCCTCTTTCGCCTCGGCGAGACGAAGCTCTCCACCAACTCCGCGCTCGCGGGCGCGTCACTACGCTCCGCGCACCTGCGCGACGAGACCGGCGCGCTCGTCCTGGCGATCAGGCGCCCTGACGGCAGCTTCGTGACCAACCCGACGCCCGACGAGTCGCTACTCGCCGGTGACGTGCTCATCAGTGTTGGCACTGACGACCAGCTGCGCGCGCTGGAACGATTCGCCGCCCGCCACTGACGTTGCGTCGAATCATCGGACATCGCAATCCGAGAGATGATGGACGCGTGATTCGCCACGTCGTCGCCCTCCAACTCGCCGCCATCGACGTCACCGACCGTCGCCACCAGGCCGAGGAAATCAAGTCGCGTCTGGAGGCTCTGGCGGACGTCGATGACGGTCTCCTTGACATCACCGTGTACTTCGATCTCGGACTCGTCGAGTCGCACTGGCCGGTCCTCCTCGTCGTCGACTTCACTGACAACGACGCCCTTCTGGCCTACCAAGCTCACCCGCGCCACGTGGAAGTCGTCGAATGGATGAACAACGGAATTGTCAGTGGACGCGTGGTCGTCGACATCGAGGTCGACTGACCAACTTCGAAGTGGTGGCAACCCAGCGGTCGTCGCCCGCGCTAGCGCGGGACGAACCCCCAGCTGGTCAGGCCCGATTGGCGCGCTGTCCGCGCACGTCCGGACGGCCCGCGCCGATCCAGCCGCTGGTGCCGCCTCGGACCGATCGCACGTCGTGCCCGACACGATCCAGGGACTGCGCGGCCTGCCAGCTGCGGCTGCCGCTCTGACAGATGACGTAGATCGGCTGGCCCACGGGCATCTCACGGGCGACGTCGGCCACCACTGAGAGCGGCGCCAGTCGCGCGCCGGGCACGTGGCCCGCCTCGTATTCGTGCGGCTCGCGCACGTCCAGCACCAGCGCGCCGTCCGCGTGGGCGGCGCTGAAACTTCTCACGTCGACTTCTGCGATCACTACTCCTCCTTCGAGACGTTGAGTTGTCAGTATACCCCTAGGGGTATACTGACAGGACACCACGGCACTCAACGCGCCTCGGCAGGTGTCCGGGTGACGTGCGACGATGAACGCACCATGCTGCACTACTTCATCGGGATCGAACCGCCCGCGGACCAGCGTTCTCGCATCACCGACGTGATGCGAGAGCTCGGTGACCCCTGGCCCGTGCCCCACGTGACCCTAAAGAGCCCCCACGGGCTCACTCCAGACCTCACCTGGCTAGCCGGCGTGCGTGACGTGGCCGCTCGCACCCCACGCACACGCGTGCGCATCGGTTCTGCGAACACCTTCGGTGACCGGGTTCTCTACCTCGCCGTCGAGGGCGAGGGGCTCGAGCCCCTTCACCGGTCCCTCGATGAGGTCGTGCGACGCGGCCTGGCAAACGACGAAGTGCTTCCGGAGCGACCCTTCGTCGCCCACCTCACGCTGATCGTCGCGCGTCCCGACGAGCCCCTCCCGTCGTATCACCATCTGACCGCGAGACTCGCGGACCTAGATCCCTTCGACGTTGCCGCACTCACGGTCTTTCAGCGCGATGAGCCCCGCTCCCACTATCACGCCTGGGCTCAACTGCCCCTCAAGGGTTAACGGCGAGTCCGCCGCATCACAGTGCGACGTCGAGGGTTTACGGCGAGTCCGCCGCCTCACAGTGCGACGTCGATGGTCAGGGTCAGATGGACAGTCGCGCCGAGCGCGAGGCCTTCGGCCTGACGCACCGACGCCTTGATCGGCACGGCGTAGCCGTCGTCCCTGGGAAAGAGCGATGTCGTCCAGACCGTCTTACCCACGCGCGCCGTAACGGGGATGGCGCCCCAGCCGTAGGTCACCAGAGCAGACACCGCGTGGATCTGGTCGCTCTCCTCTGGTGGCACGCTCACGAAGTGAAAGGGCGATGGCCCCCTCCAGTACCAGATCTCGCCGTCGAAGGACAGTTCCACAGCGCGTAGGTTACCGAGGTCCGGCCGCCGGAGACGGGCCCTCGCGACGCCGGCCTGGTGGACCTGGTGGAGCCACTCGGCGTGGGGGAAGGCTCGCCAGCAAATCGCTCGTCGCCACAGCGACGCGCGAGATGGCCTCGATCACGTCGGGGCGCTGCATCTGGGTTGGCGACTGCAGTCCCGCCACCTTGCGCACGTACTGGCGAGCGGCGTCTTCGATCTCGCGGTCGGTCACTGGTGGCTCGAGACCGCGCAGGATGGTGATGTTTCGACACATGGCGCCACGGTATCGCGGGCTCGCACACACTGTCCTCTGACGTCGTGAGCCATTGGCGAACATTCCACAGGGTGGCGCCGTGTCTCGCGCGCGGTGGCGACGCTATTGAGAGGTCATGCCGCCGTCGACGGCCAGCACGCTGCCGGTCATGAAACTGGCCTCGTCCGAGGCGAGGAACAGCACGACGTTCGCGATCTCGCGCGGCTCACCGGGCCGACCGATCGGCTGGAACGAGTCGATGGTGTCGTAGACGTGTTGAAGCCCTCCGAGCATCTCGGCGTGGGCGTAGTTGATCGGCGTGTCGACCCAGCCCGGGCAGATGACATTGCAGCGGATCCCGAGTTTCGCGTAGTCGAGCGCGACCCCCTTGGTCAGCATCACCGACGCACCCTTCGACGCGGAGTACACCGCGAGGAACGGCTCGGACACGATGCCGTTGACGCTCGACATGTTGATGATCGAACCACCCCCGCCCGCGAGCATGTGTGGTATCGCGGCGCGACAGCCGAAAATCTGTCCCTTGACATTGACGTTCAAGGTGAGATCGATCACCTCGTCAGTGACCTCATGCAAGACGCCAGGAATGTTCACACCGGCGTTGTTCACGAGTACGTCGAGCCGTCCGTATCTCTCCACGGCGTCGGCGATCATCGCGTCGACTTCGGTTGAGTTGCTGACATCGACCTTGCGGTGGCTGGCCACTCCCCCGGCGGAGACGATGAGCCCAGCAGTCTCGGCGGCGGTCGCACCGTGACGGTCTGCGCACACGACTCGTCCGCCCTCTTCGGCCAGGCGCAACGCCGATGCGCGGCCGATCCCCGAACCGGCTCCCGTCACCACGCACACCTTGCCCGCGATCCGCTCTCCCATGGCCCACCTGCCTACTCGCCGTGATCTGCCCTCGGCTTCAGTTTGGCACGCCGCGCCGCTGACTCATCGAGTCAACAAGGACACGGGCCTCGCCGACGAGTGCCGCCGTCGCGCATCATTGACTCAGGCGGTTCGCCGCGTTCCCGTCAACGTCGACAATGGCATGAACCCGACACGAGCTCCTCCCGTCATCGCGTCTCCGTCCACCGTGACGTCGAACTTAAGAGTCAACTTCATCGGCGTCGTCACGTCCTGAGTCCACGTCAACCGGTTGCCCTCGGCGATCGGATCGATGAAGTCCACCGTCTCGTCAGCGTTGGCCGCGGTGCCTCGAATACCACCGTCTTGGTCGCTGATTTCCAGCACGACGGCCATCGTGCCGATCGGCGTCGCGAGGGACACGTCCCAGAGGCCGGCGAATGTACTCATTGATGGTTCCTTTAAAGGTGGTGGGACGTTGGAACGCACAGCAGTTTCCGTCGCGATAGCGATGGGTCGAAGTAACGCTATCGCACCAATTGATGCCGTTCGGCGAATTCAAACGATCGAGGAAGTGATCTCCACATTGCCTCGCGTGCCCATGTCGTCACATGACACCGAGCACGGCATCGGCCCCGTCACACGCGGCACTTCGAGCTACAGATGTCACGCCGCCGCACCCGTGTTGCGGATCGACACCGTCACTTGGAGAAGGTCGCTGGCGTCGTCTCACCACGATCGCACGAGCCCCGTCCTCCGTCCAGCTCACTGAGTCGCTCGAGACGGCGCCGACGCCGCGACCAACGGCTACGTTCAAGTTGATGGCAGCGGACCGCGACTCCACACGAGATGACATCGCCGAGTCGTCATCTCTCCCTGCTGACACGACGTCGGCAGTGCGACTCGAGAACATCGCGGCGCGACACAGCTGGTGGGCGCCCATCGTGCTTGTCTCGGTCGGCGCGGTCGCAATCACCGTCCTTGCCGCCGTCCATCGTCTCATCGATTTCGGCACGTATCTCATGGGCGGTGCCCACGCCCTTCGCGGCGACCTCTACAGCGCCACCTACCCGCCAACGCACCTGGGGTTCACCTACCCACCGTTCGCGGCGGTATTGTTCGCACCCTTCTCCCACCTGCCGCTGCGACTTGACCAAATCCTCTTCTCCTGGCTCAATCTGGCTTGTCTGGTCGGAGTCATCGCAGTCAGCCTGCACGCCACCTGTCCCAGCCTCGAACGTCGTTCCCTCGTGTGGTGGCCCCTCGTCCTGGCCACTCCCGTCGGACTACTGGACCCCGTACGGGAGACGTTTCTCCTGGGCCAGGTGAATCTGCTCCTCGCCCTGGCGGTACTCGCGGATATGACCGTGGTACCCGCGAATCGTCGTGGCTACCTCGTGGGGCTCGCCGCCGCCATCAAGATCACCCCGCTCCTTCTCATCCCCTATCTCCTCTTCACCCACCAGCGCCGTGCCGGTCAACGCGCGATGGGCACGTTTCTCGCGGCCGGAGCTCTGACGGCGCTCGCGACCCCCCGGGTGTCGTGGACCTACTGGACGCACGACATCTGGCGACCCAAAAGCGCGGGGTGGCTGCCATGGGTGGGAAATCAAGGCGTCGTCGGTGTAACCGACCGTCTCCTCGGACGCACCATCGGCGTCACCGCGACCTTTGTCCTGGTCGCTGTGGTCTGCGCTGGCGGTCTCCTGGTCGCGGTGTCGGCCCATCGAGGGTCGCCCTTGCTCGGGCTACTCGTCATCGAAGCAACAGAGTCGCTGGCCTCGCCGGTGTCATGGTCTCACCACGACATCTGGGTCATCCTGCTGATCGCCTGGCTCGCGCTCGCGCCGGAGCGGCCCGCACACGGTAAATGGTGGGCCGGTGCAACCGCAGCCGTCATCTGGGCGGCACCCATCTGGTGGGTCCCGCACGGACCAAGCGTCCGCTTCGCTGGTCGGGGCTGGTTGACTCTACCCGCCGACTCTTTCTTCCTCATCTTTGCCGTAGTGGTGGCCGCCGCCCTCGTCAGGGTCCTGCGTTCGCGGCGCTCTGTCCCCCGCTCTCGCACCGCGCTCTCGAGCACCGCCACCTAGAACAGCCGTTCGCGATCGCGATCGCACTTCGCCGACCCTTACAGTCGATCCGTCGCACGAGCTTGCATTCATCAAACACCGCGCCTACGGGTTGGCTCAGACGTGTTCGTTCAAGAACCCGATGACCTGCTCGATAGCGTAGGTTTGCACGTCGTCCACGCTGACGTGACCGTCGCTGTCGGCGACTGGGAAAATGTAGCCGTGCAGCGGGTGGCTCCATGACACCCACGTGGCGTCCTTGCCACTCTCGACGAGCAGTTCATAGCTCAGCCGGAAGATGCCCTGCAGGTCGTCCTCTTCGCGGCCCATGACGAGCAGGGGGATGTCGATGGTTGACATCCTCTCGAGCGCCAGCGGCACGTTCACCCGCGCGCGCACGCGCTCCGTGTCGTGCATCCTCATCTCCTCGATGTTGCGAAGATGCGTCTGCGGGTTGACTGACACCGTGTCGTCGGGCGTGAGGTCGAGAAACTCGTGATTCGCGGGCTCACACGCCACTCCGGCACGGACAACGCCCGGGTACTGCGACGCCAGCTTGAACAGCATCTCTCCGGCGTGGCTCACACCCACGTGTCCCAGGCGATCCTCGGCGACGTTCGGATGGTTCGCGACATGACGCAAGATGGCCAACTCGTCCTCGTACTCCAACGGAGCGCGATTCATCAGATCCATTCCCTGGCGGCGATCGATCACGAGGCGCCCACCCTCATGGAACCCCAACTCGACCTCGGAGCGGTAGCGGCCCCAGGCGCACGCGTAGCCCGCGTCCAAGAGTCGGTCCATCACGTAGGCGTGGGTGCGCAGGCGCGATCGGAGCCACTCGATTCCGCCTCCGCCGTTGCCGTAGGCGAGGAACACGAACGGGAACTCCCCCTCATCGGCCGGCGTACGTAGCGCATAGGGCGCGTACAGACCATCGAGAGTTTCGGCGAGATAGATGCTCGCGGGCCGGTCCGAGCCGGTGATCGACTGGACGTAGAGCGGTTCGGGGAAGTCGGTGACCATGCGACATTGTGGCACGGGCTCCCTGGCGCAGTGCACGTGGCGGCACGGACCGAGTCAATCTGGGCGGACATCGGAGAAACCCTCGCGACGTTCCCACATTGGATTCGATCCGAGCCCGACCGCCACGTCGAAACGTCGCACATCCGAAGGGGACGACTCAGGCATCGGGCCACGCCCCACTCGTCGCTAGTCTCGAGGTCGACGTGACCATTGGGTGGTCATGGAAGAGTGTGAAGGACAGGTCAACGACGGACAACCACGGTCAACTCCCAGAGGCAGACGCTGAATCTGTCTACGTCAAGCATTTGTCGTCGCCCACCTCTCATGACTGCGAGTGGCTCGCCACCCTCTTCGACGACTATCGCGAGCACTACAGCGAATCCGCGTCGACTCCCGAGGCGGCGCGGTGGCTCGAGGAGAATCTCACACATGATCGTCTCAGCGCGTTCGTAGCGACCGTTAACGGAGATCTCGTTGGCTTTGCCCTCATCGCGGTCACCCCGGCGTCGCTCCGGCTCGGCCACTTCTGGCAGATCCGTGACCTCTTCGTGTCACCCCCCTACCGTCAACGCGGCATCGGAGGAAGGTTGCTCGAAGCGATCGGAGACGCCGCAGCCGCGTCCGGCGCACTGCGTGTGAGCCTCCAGACAGAGTCCGATAACCACACCGCGCTACGCCTCTACATGCGCCATGGCTTCTCAGTCGTGGAGGGCTATCGCTCCCTCTCCCTCGACATGCCGGTTGACTCACCGGATCACTGACGGCGTTGTAAGTTGCGAACCACGGCAAGCGGAGGGGGTGGCCGTGCCACTGTTCATCATCTCATTTGGTCCCCACGCCATGGATCACATTCCCGAGGAGGACATGGCTTCAGTTGCCGACGCCGGGCACGCCGTAGTGCAAGAAATAGTCGACGCCGGCGAATACGTCCTCGCCGGGGCCGTCGAAGAGAGGGCGCCGAGCATCGTGGCCGCCGATGGATCAGTGACCGAGGGCCCAGAACCGTGGGAGATTGGCGGAATGACCATCGTCAACGTAGCCTCACGCGACGAGGCGCTGGCCTGGGCCGCCAAGATCGCCGTCGCGTGCCGCTGCGCCCAAGAGGTCCGGGCGATCAGTCCGGACCCCCTCGTCGACGCGATGCTTCTCTCCGCGCAATCGTGAGGTCGTTACCGTCTTCGCCGACGGAACTCTGGCTCGATTCCGTGCCACGACGCACGAGTAGCGATCGAGCGCCGCTCAATTTGGAGACGTAAAGCTTTTTTCGCTCGCCGACGAGAGCCATCTCGCCCCGCGGAGGGCGCAATCCTTCGTGACGGATCATTCCGGCGTCACCAGGGGTAACCTCCAGCATGAGCGACGCTCCATCGGCTGAGTCGCACTTCAGGGGAGGAAACAATGAGGAGATATCTAGTCAGTCTCGCGGTTGTGGTTCTATCGGCCGGCGGGGCGCTCTACGGCGCGATCGGGGCGTCAGCTCATGACGCGCCACACACTTCGGGCCCGACGATCACGGTGACGCCCAACACTGGACTCACCAACAACCAGACCGTGGTGGTGGCGGGTAGTGGCTTCACCCCCAGTGACCAGGTTTACGTCATCGAGTGCTACGCCACCGCCACCAACCAGTCCGGCTGCAACACCGCCGGCGCGACACCGGCCACGATCGACAGCACCGGCACCCTGGCTTCGACCAACTTCGTCGTGACCACGGGTCAGATCGGCTCGACCGCCAGCGGCGGCACCTGTGGCACGTCGGCGAGTGACCTGTCCAACTGCGTCATCGCGGTGGCCAACATCACGGGCGCCGACCGGGGAGTGGCATCGATCACCTTCGCCACGCCCACGACCACGACCACGAGCCCAACGACCACGACGACCGTGAGGCCCCACCACGTGCCGCGTCACCTCTTCGTCCACCCGCAGTCAGGACTGCGCAACAACCAGGCCGTGCGCCTCACGGGTCAAGGTTTCGCACCGGGCGATCATCTGTTCATCGTTGAATGCCTGGTCGGCGCGAAGGGCCAGTCGGGGTGCGACACTTCGATCCTCAAGCCGGTCACGGCCAACGCTCGAGGCGCCTTCGGCCCCCTCGTGTACCACGTGCACACCGGACGGGTGGGATCGGGCTACTGCGGCACCCATCCCAACAACCTGAACCGCTGCGAGATCTCCGTCGGCAACGCCAGAGGCCAGGACGCCACCGCGACTCGCATCACGTTCCGACGCCCCTAACGAGAAGCGCCCGGACCCCGTTTCCACACGCGAAACGGGGTCCGGGATCTCGGTAACGCTCGTCACGTGAAGACGCCCAGGTCCACTCGCTCAACGAACTCGCCGCGCCCGTGCTGCGGGCCGACGGTTCGTTCGCGGCAACCTTTGGCAACCAAGTCGCACGCCCTGCGCGACACACCGCGCAAATGGTGAGGCGATACTCCTCTGATCGGTAGTGGACATAGGTTCGAGCCGTGAGACACGTTGGTCGAACTCTCGTGATTCTGATGGTGATCAGTGCCGTCCTGGTGACGAGCGGCCTGGTCTATCAGGTGGTTCGACGTCAACGATCGATCGACGCGCTGCGCCGCGACTATCACGCCCTCCCCTCTTCCTGGCTCGCCAACGGCGAGATGAGATTCGGACGGCTCGACGCCTCGCAGCTCTCGTCGGTCACGACCAGTGCGCGAGCGGCGGCCCGCACGGCACTGACCCACTACGGAAACGGGCGCCGCGCACGTGTCGTCTATGAGTCCCTGGGCGGGTACATCGACACGAATCGGATCGTGCGTGATTGGGTAGGCACATCATCGTGGATCCCACCCGCGCTGCCGGCGTATTTCGTCAGGATCGCCGGAGTCGACGTCGCCTCACTTGGCCCCGGAGGGGGCGTCACGCATCACTGGAACGTCATCGTTAACGCTCGAACCGACCGGGTCGTCTCCGCCACGTCCTTCGACTGAGTACTCCGCGTTGATACGTCACTGGTATGAGTGCCCGACGAAGGGGGATGTCACTCGGGACGCATGGTTCCGGTGCGCAAGAAACGCGCGTGCCACGACAGAGACTCCTCGATCAGGTGTGGCGTGTGCTGTCCCGGCGAGCTCTGACGCGCCCGATCGAAGTAGTCCTGCAGCATCGGTCGATAGCTCGGGTGCGCGCACTGGTCGATGATCCTCTGCGCGCGCCGACGCGGAGCGAGACCACGCAGATCGGCCACCCCTTGTTCGGTGATGATGACGTGGACGTCGTGCTCGGTGTGGTCGACGTGACTGACCATGGGCACGATGGACGAGATTGCGCCACCCTTGGCGATCGAAGGCGTGAGAAACATGGCCATGTAGGCGTTACGCGCAAAGTCGCCCGAGCCACCGATGCCATTCATGATGCTCGATCCCATGACGTGAGTCGAATTGACGTTGCCGTAGATGTCGGTCTCGATCGCACCATTCATGGCCAGGCATCCAAGTCGCCGGATCACTTCGGGATGATTGCTGATCTCCTGGGGGCGCAACACGATCCGATCGCGATACTGCGCGATGTTCGTGTGCAAGTCGGCGGCACCCTCCTCGCTGAGCGAGAACGCAGTCGCCGAAATGGACTCCATGGTCCCCGAGCGCAGCAACGCGAGCATGCCGTCCTGGATGACCTCGGTGTAGGCGGTCAGGGGACGAAAAGGACCGCCGTCGAGGCCGCGCAGGACGGCGTTGGCGATGTTGCCCACACCTGACTGCAACGGGAGCAGCCCCGCCGGAAGGCGATCATGCTTGACCTCGTAGGAGAGGAACTCCAAGAGATGGCCGGCGATCTGCTGGGACACCTCGTCGACCGGCTTGAACACCGTGTTGCGATCGGGGTGTGCGGTCTCGACCACGGCGACGATCTTCTCGGGCGGGCAGTGAAACGTGGGCACCCCGATGCGATCGGCGGAATGGACGATCTGGATTGGCCGACGCATCGGTGGCAGGGCGGTGCCGTAGTAGATGTCGTGCATCCCCTCGAACTCGGCGAGCTGCCACGAGTTCACCTCGACGATGACGCGATCCGCCTGGTCGATCCAGGTCTTGTTGTTGCCGACCGACGACGAGGGAATCAATTCCCCGTCGGCCGTGATCCCGGAGACTTCCACCACCGCCACGTCCAGATGACCGAAGGCCCCCTCCCAGACCATCTGGGCCACGTGGGAGAGGTGCAGATCAAGGTAGTCAACCAATCCGGCGTTGATCTTGGCCCGGCTGACTGGATCGGACTGGTATGGCATGCGCAGGTCGATCGCGTCGACCGCCGCGAGGGCACCGTCCAGCTCGGGCGCCGTCGAGGCCCCCGTCCACACCCCCACCGTGAAACGATCGCCCCGAGCGGTCGCGTCTTCGACGCGACGAACGAGCGCCCCCGGCACCAGTTTGGGATAGCCGGCACCGGTAAACCCGCTCATTCCAACGTTGTCGCCGGGACGGATAAAACGCGCCGCTTCGTCGGGCGACATGACTCGTCCTCGCAACGCGGAATTGCGAATCCGAGACTGGTCGACCGGGGTCACTTCGTGAGCCTAACGCCAGCACGCGCCAGGACTCGGGGGCAGAACCGACGTGACTTAAGTCCCACAACAGCGCAAAGAGGCACGTTTGCTCGCTCCTCGGAGCATTGAAGCCTCGTCCAGTGCTCTTAAATTTGAAGCGACAGACACTCACGCGAGTGAGACGAGGCGTTGTCGCCGGTCAATTCGAGTGAGTCGCGCCTTCACAACGTCGACCGAGCGCGTGACGGCTTTCGTCGGATGAGTCATTCTCACGACGATGCATACGAGGTCTCCCGGCTATTTCCCAACACGATCATCTCCATAGGGCGATTCAATCAAGAAGACCTTCTATGTTACGAAATGATCATGTTTCTGTAACACTCGTGCTTGCGCGGTAAGTCGCAGCCGTACGCGCAGTACTGACTGACTTTACGTGCATTCTCCACACACGAAATTCTCAAGTTCTAGATCAGAATATGCCGATTCAAAACGTGCTCTCATCGCCAACACAATTTCACCAGCGACAGTGGAGTCAGTTCGAGATTCTCTTGAACACACCAGACAAAGGAATCAACATGAACAGCTTCTCGACACGGACTGTTGGGCGCATCGCCGTTTCATCAGTTCTCAGCCTGGGCTTGACCGCCGGCGCGATCAGCATCGCCTCAGCGTCGACCCACTCGAACAAGGCCTCCAGCCACGCGAGTGCCAAGGCCGATCAGTCCATCGCCTTCCAAGGTGTTGTGACTGCCCTGCCGACCGGCTCCATCACGGTGATGAACGCGAAGGGCACTTCGGACACGTTCACGCTGACGGCCACCACGAAGATCCTTCGCGCCTCGAACGTGAAGAACACGGCCGTTCTTGCCATCGGTGAGCGCGTCGTCGTACGTGCCATGGCATCAGCTCCGACGGTCGCAACCAGCGTCAACATCGTCGCCGCCAAGGCCAAGACGACAGTTGCCTTCCAGGGTTCCATCACCGCACTGCCGGCCGGATTCGTGACGGTGAAGAACGCGAAGGGCACGTCTGAGACCTTCACGATTGCCACGAACACCAAGATTCTTCGCGCCAAGAACGTGAAGAACTCGGCCACGCTGGCCGTGGGCGACCGCGTCGAGGTTCGTGCACTGGCCTCAGCCCCCTTGGTTGCCACCAGCATCAACATTCTGGGCGCTAAGAAGTAAGTCGCTCTGAAGCCATTGGCTCCCGCCTCGCGGCGACTCCTTTCGGGGAGTCGCCGCGAGGCGGGCGTTTTCTTTTAGACACCTTCCAGGTCCTTTATCCGCGCCATCGTCTGTTGTCGAAGTGAAGCGCCCTCACCAGCTGTCGGAAGGGAGCACTGCACAAAGCGGGCAGTTTCGAAAAGTAGATGAAGCTCGTCTTCATCACTGAACCGGATCGTCACGTGGCCCGTGAACCTCATGTGCCGCGCCCGAATGACGACCCTCGCCGATCTAGTTACGCACGACCAGCAGCGCTGTCGAC
Source organism: Acidimicrobiaceae bacterium (assembly GCA_027451285.1). Classification (GTDB taxonomy): domain Bacteria; phylum Actinomycetota; class Acidimicrobiia; order Acidimicrobiales; family RAAP-2; genus RAAP-2. Next base: position 21,718 of record DAIDJP010000022.1, read on the forward strand.
ACAGGACGCGGACGGCGATGCGTTGGACGGTTCACGACTCGCCCTTCGGCGTAGAGAGTGCTCGAGACACCGCCGTCGAGGTTGAGAGCGGTCACGACGTTGAGCGATTCAAGGACCTTGGTAAGTTGAGCCGCCGTGGCACCCGACACGCCATCTTTTCCGTCGACCACAACCATGACCGTGTCGCCCGACGAGGTCCATCCGATGGCCGTGCGCGCGTAGGGCTTGGTCATGTACGTATCCGTCGGCGACACGGACACGGGAACACCGTTGTTGATCAGTACCGGGTGCCCTCCGATGTTGTCGCACCCGGAGGTCGATGTCGTGGCCAGGGTCACCGCCTGACCAACCTGGAGGGAGGCCAAGGGGGACCCGACTTCCACCGAGACGTCCACACGTCCGGGACCGACCCTCACTGATGACTCTGTCTGACCAACGTATTCCAATGGAGTGGTCGTGTTGATCGTCATGGGAAGAGGCAGACCCTGCGCGTAGGTGAATTCGTCGGTCAGTCGGTTCGCTCCCGTCGGGAGGGCGAGCGCGTATGGCGCGCTGTAGAGCAGCGTCCCCGCCAAGGGCACGTGAACATTGGCATACGACATGGGTAGTTCTTGATTGACGGCGGTGATCGGCACGATCACCCCACCAGCGTCGATCGTGGCACCCCAGTTGAAGCTTTGACTGACGGTTTGGTGGTCGAGATCAGCCTGCTGGTGCGAAATCTCCGGAGTATGGAGGAGCACGCAATTCTGCACGATTCCACCCACTTCGTCACCGGGATCGGGGATACCGCGGCGGGTCAGGTCAAAGTAGTCGGCATTTATCGCGGCGACGCACCCCACAGTGGCTCGACACATGGCTACAGGGGTCTGACGGCCGCCGTCGACCGCGTGATGGGCGAGAGCGATCTGCACAGACAAGTGTGGACCGCCAAAGGTGAGGATGTGGATGGCGCCACGTATGCCGAACGTGCGACCGTTGAGCGAAGAAAGATGGATCCCACTTCCCGCCTGCAGGTTCCCGGCGATCGAGCCGGCCATCGAGGCGGAAGAATCACACGGACCCGCAACGACGGCGCCACCTACCAAGAGGGCCACCGCCACAAATGGCACGGTCACCGCAGATTTCAGGCGTGGCGGCGCACTTTTGCCCTTGGCGATAGGCCAAGAGGATCGCAGTGCTCCCGGCACCTGCGCCGCTCGCTGGCGAGCGAGATGCCTCATGTTCTTGGGATCCTCGAGGCGACCGGCGGATCCACGGTGCCGCCGCACGTCTCTCGACACGACGAACGGTGCCGTCTTCGGCTCACCGCACGACCGTCCTCACTAACCACGAGACACAGTGAATCACTTGTCTAATTCGGCCAGGACCTCGCCAATGATCTTGGTCATCGTGTGCGCCGCAAGTGGGTCTCCGCCTTCAGCGTCGGCAACCTCCGCCGCAAACGCCTCCACGGAATGTGTTCCACCCACCAAGACGTATCGAAGTGCTTCACCACACGCCCCAGGATCTTGGATCTCCTTGAGCGCGCCCGCGATGTCATGGTCAGGAGTCTCGGAAATGGCGTGCACGATCCTCATGGCCTCCTCACGTCCGCTCGCCGTCGACACCACAGGCTCGCGGTC
>DAIDJP010000023.1 GCA_027451285.1 Acidimicrobiaceae bacterium
CACGTCGTACGGGGAAACTTCCCACCGCGCCTACCGAGCGCGACGGATCACTCAAGGTCGGAGCGGGGTCATGGGTCCGTCACGACGGGTGTCAGATGCGCTCACGTGAGGCGGCCCGCACTCAGGTGTGGTCGCGCCGGAGTGGCGAAGACCTGCGGTCTCTTCTGTTCGCTCCTATCGTGTGGGGCCGTCGCCGCCACGAGCGGTACGGTCGAGACGGCGTCGAGTTGCACCCAGGGTGCAGCGACCGGATCTGGATGCTGTTCGACGCGTGACCCGGGTCCGGCGGTGGGTTGGCGGAGGCGTCGTCACGCGGGGCCGAGGGACACGGAACTGCCCGCGTCGCCGGGCGCTCGAGACCGGCCCGAATGGGTTAGCCCCTTAGTCGGTGGCGAGTCCGGCGGGTGCCTCGGGCACCTCGGGTGCCTCGGCGGCCTCGTCGCCCTTGTGCTCGAGCGGGTGGCGATGGAAGTAGAGGAGCGCCGAGAGCGAGAGTACGGCGAACACGGCGAAGGCCACCAGCATCGGGACCAGCCCGACGTGGTGCTGCTCGGCGGAGCTGCCGCTTCCGGGGGTGAGGAGGACCGCGACGAAGCCGATCAGGCCGAGTCCGCTCAGGGAGAGCCAGATGGTCTCGTTCCACTTGGCCACGTGGCGACCGGGCAGGAAGGGCAACGGGAACATGCCGAAGGCGAGGCTCGCGAACCCGGCGAGGAACATCGAGTCGAGTGCCGGGGTCAAGATCAGCAGCCACGGCGACGGATTCGTCAGGGTCGCCGTGTGGAAGACGGGCACCGCCAGGAAGAAGGCCGCCGTTGACGCGACCAGCACGGTGAGAGAGGCGATGAAGTGCAGTCGCCCCTCCTCCTTCATCGAGGTCCCGGGCACGATCAAGAATGACGCGATCAGGCCGTAGCAGTATCCCGGCGCCAGGCCCACCAGGCGCGAGGTCGCCACGCAGGCCACCGCGATAATCATGCCCCCGGCCAGCACCTGGAGATGGACCTGGCGGTGGCGGCGCCACCCGGAGATCGCGACCGGCAACTGCGAGGCCAGGGTCACGAAGCCGATGCCGAGCGACTGACCCAGGAAGAGCCACAGCGACGCCCGATCCAAGGTGAAGGCGGGGTCGAGGAAGGAGTTGATCAGGCCGCCGGCGCCCATGAACGCGAGGAAGATCGCGGTGCCGCCCAGCACGCGCCGACGCATCGAGCGCGGCCGGCTCGGGTCGTAGAAGAGCGACTGGAACCTCCGGCGCAGCCGCGCGCCGATGCGGTGACGATTGTGCTCGTAGGTGCGATCCAGCCACTCGCTCGGAAAGCCCGCCGCGATGAGTCGTCCCAGCAGCATGAGCCCGATGGAGATCCCGCCGGCGCCCGCCAGGTGGTGGGCGAGCTGGCCGGGACTCGGCATCGCGACGGAGAACTCCGTCAGGTGATTCGCGGCTCCGCTGACGTGGAAGTTGGCGGTCACGACGGACGCCAAGGTGGTGCTGCAGGACAGGGAGATGTGGTGCTCGCCCACCGTCGCGTTGCCCGGGATGACGAGGCGCGCGATGCTCAGAACGTGGTTGTCCACCGCGGACGTCGCGATCAGGTTCTTGTCGAAGAACACGTAGGCCGGGTTGCACGAGCGCGTGACGGTGTTGTCCACGAGCTTCACCGCACTGCCCGGCGTGCCCGAGGCCGGTGTCAGTTGAAGGGCCGAGGGGACTTTGAACGTGGTGCGCGCCTGAGCGGAGGCGTTGCCGTGATTTCCCACGACCTGGCCCGTGAACGTCGTCTCCGTCGAGGTCCCATTCACCGTCGTGACGATGACCGCCGCGTCGTAGACGCCCCCGTGGGTGTAGACGTGCGTGATCGTCGGAGTCGTCGTCGTGGCCGACGTGCCATCGCCGAAGACCCAGTGGTAACTGCGGATCGCGCTGTTGGGTGCCACCGACCCTGACGCGTTGAGCAGCGTCGCGTGGCCGGCCTTGGCCGCGGTCACCGTCAAGGAGGCGATCGGCGCCTGGTCGGGCACCACGGCGATGCCGAAGGAGGGGCTGCCCACGGGAATCGGGGCCATGGGCCGAATCGGCGACGCCGCGAGATCAATGGGCGCGACGACGTCACTGGCGCTCGCCACGTAGGCCACGCGGCCGTTGGGCGAGAGCGTGATGCCGTCGGGTTCGCTCAAGTTGGCCACCGCCACCGACGTCGTCGCCGCCCGGTTCGAGCTCAGCGAGATGATCGAGACGGTGTTGTTGGAATCCGCGGTGTAGCCGCGCTGACCCTGCGGACTGATCGTGATGCCGACCGGCCCTCCGGCGACCGGTATCACGGTCCCGACCGAGGCCGTCGTCGTCGCCAGGTTGATCGTCGTGATCGACTGGCCGTCGGCGACGTAGGCGTGGTGCCCGTCGGGCGCGAGGGCGATCGCTTGGGGCCGGCCGCCGATGGCGAGGTTCGTGACCTTGCCGGTGGCCACAGAGATCACTGAAATGCTGCGACCCTCGGAGTTCGACACCAGCACCATCGCGTCGTTGGGGGTCACGGCGATGCTCCACGGTCCAAAACCCACGTGTATGGGCTTGTGGGCGACGGGCGTGCCCGTGAGAGAAACCGGCGTGACGGTGTTGTCGTTGAAGTTGGACACGTACGCCGCGTGCCCGGTGGGCGAGATGGCGATCGCGGCGGGTCCGCTGCCCACACGGATGGGTGCGCCAATCGAGCCCGCGGCCAGGTTCACCGGCACGATCGTGTTGCCCAGGGAGTTCGTGACGTAAGCGGTGCGCCCGTTGGGCGTGATCGCCACGCCGAGGGGCCCGTTGAGTCCGTGTCCATGAATCGACGTGGTGTGATGAGTCACCGGCGCGATGATCGCGATCGAGTTGGTGTCGAGGTTGGTCACCACCACGGTGCCCGCGGCCAGCAGGCCGGGCGTGGCCTGTGCGCTGAGGGCGAGACCCAGCGGCGCCGCGCCCACCAGCGCGGCCACAAGAAGTCGGACCGCGCGGCGGCGCCGACGCGTGGTGGCCACGTATATCTAGAGAGCCCGCAGCACCGCGACGACGCGGCGGTTCTGCGCTCGGCCCTTGGCCGTCGTATTGGTCGAGACCAACTGGACGCTAAAGGACGTCACGATGGATATCTTCACGTTCTTCACGTGCAGGCGCACCAGATCGGCGGTGAGGCGCGCCTGTACCGCGGCCGCGCGGCGCTGGTTGAGCACCACGTTAAACGCCGGGGTGAACACGTTGTCCGTGAATCCGGTCAGAGCCACGCTGTGGTACTTGCCGCGCTTGATCACGAGCGCGAGGCGCGCGACCTGCTTGACCAGCTTGCGAGTCAGCGCGTACGAGCCTTCGGCGAAGGGCTTGATCGCGAGCGAGCGCGTGGGCGAGAGCTTGGGCGGCGCGGCCTTTATCACGAGGTCGGCCGGCAGGATCTGCAGGGTGCCCGCCACGTAGAGGATCGTGCCGGAGTAGCGCGCAGCGTCCGATGCGGGCGTGACCGAGATCGTCGCTCGCGAGGGCGTGACCGCGTAGACGCCCACCTGGCTCGGCGGTGCGCTGTTGGGGCCGTAGGAGGTTCCCCCGACCCCGGTATAGGTCAGCGTCACGCTCGCGACACGGACCGTGTCACCAGGCTGAGCTCCGGACACCGACACGCTCGTGTGCACCAGCTGACCCTTCTTCACGCTCTGAGAGGACGCGGTGATGGTCAGGTGCTTGGGAACCGTTGTCGTCGTGGTCGTGGTCGGTGGCACAACCGCGGGCGGTGGCGGTGGTGGTGGTGGCGGCGGTGGTGGCGGTGGCGGCGGGCTCGGAGCGATGAAAGTGATGACGACCGGATCCGAAGTCGCCGCGAGGTAGTCCGTCGTAGCAGCGATGCTGGCGGTCGCCTGGCACGTTCCCGCGGTGCGCGAGATGATCTGGTCGTTGTTGATGATCTGACAGCCGGTGGCCCTGAGGTCTGTGGCGGCAAAGGTGATGGTTCCGGTGCCGCTGTAGTCCGTCGCCCTCAGGGTGATCGGTGTGTTGAACGGTCCCGACGCGGGGGCCACCAACGTGATGTGCTGATTCGCGGGATTCACAGTCAGGACCAGGGTCGCCGAGGCGGTCGTCGTGCCGTCGTGGTCGTCGTCGGTCGACGAGACCGTGCTCGCCGTGGCACTGATCGCACAGTTGCCCGCCTGCTGGTAGGAGAAGCCGCTCTCGTTGGCGTTGATGGAACAGCCGGCGCTGTTCGTTCCCGTGATGGCGTAAGTCAGACTCGCTCCCGAATTCGTGGTCGCGGGAGGTGGGCTGTAGTGGTTGGGGTAGGTGACCGAAGCCGTCGAAACCCAGGAGATCGTGGTCGACGAGCCATCGGAGGTGTCGCCCGAACTGCCGCCCGAACTCGAACCGCCCGAGCCGCCGGAGCCGCCCGATTCGCCTGGTCCGCCGGTGCCGTGAGGGCCCCCCTGGCCCTTGCCGTGGGCGCTCCCCGCTGCGGCCGGCACGATCGCCGCTGAGGCGCACAGGAGGACGGCCAGAGTCAAACGGCGAACTGTGACCCACGGCGCAACAGGTTGCGCGCGCCGGGAAGCCAGGTTCGCCGCCACCGATGGTGGCAGTTGCATAGCGTCCCTCCCCGCCACCCTCAAACGGGGCAATTCCCGCGAGGTGAGGTCAACCTATCAACAATTCTCCGACAACTCTGCGCCAATTCTGAGACAAATCAGCCCGAATTCTCAGGAAACTGAGCGGGATTCGGCCCTAGCCGGCGGCGCCGAGCGCCTTCTGGGCGAGTTGGATTTGGTGGTTCATGGCGTTGACGAAGGTCTGATAACGACCCAGGTCGCCCGCGGCCAGCGCCGACTGGGCGGACGTCCAATCGCTCGCCGCCTGCTTCAGGTAGTACTGGGCGCTCTGGCCGGCCTTGGTGGGCGGGGTCGGGCCGGTGCCCCCACCCGAAGACGAGATGTTCGCCCCGAGGACCTTCGACAGCGTCCCGGACAGGGTCGGCGAGATGGCCACGTCCTGGTTGAACACGGCGATCACGCGTTTGAGCTGCGGCATCGGATTCGACACCGAGGTGACGTAGAGGGGCCGGATGTAGAGCACGCTCTGATCGAGCGGCACCATCAGGTTGTTGCCCAACAGGACGCTCGAGCCGTGCTGGTCGAAGAAGGTGATCTGAGAGGACACGTCCGTGTTCGCCTGGATCTCCGAGTCGGCCTGGACCGGACCGATCACCAGGCTCGAGCGCGGGGTCTCGTAGAGGTTGAGCTGCCCGTAGTCCTTTGGATCACTGGTGGCCATCAGGAAGGCGGTGAGGCCCTGCACGGTCGCCGAGTTGCCCGCCGGCACGAAGGCGATCGACTCGAGGAGCTGCTGCTTGTTGGCCATGGGCAACGAGCCCACCTGGAAGACCGGCGACATCGGCGAGAGCGCCGAGGAGATGACGTTGCCCGCCGAGTTGGTCACCGCGGTCTGAGCGAGGGACTGGCTCGGGCCGCCGGCGCCCGTCGTCGGGGAGACCTGCCAGCGGTCCGACGCGGTGTAGAAGGCGTTCGCGTTGGTGATGTGATAGCGGCCCAGCTCGGCGGCCTGGACGCCGAAGAGGTCGATGGGATAGCGCATGTGGCTGAGAATCTCGGCCGGCATGGCGCTCATGGGCTGGAACATCGTGGGGAAGGCCGAACGGTAGGCCTTGAGAATCGGGTCGTTGGGGTCGGCCGCGTAGAACTTCATCGAGCCGCTGTAGGCGTTGATGACGACCTTGACCGAGTCGCGCACGTAGTTGAAGCTGTAGGGCAGGCCGCCCTCGTTGATCGTCAGGTTCGAGGCGTTCTGGCTGTAGGGATACTGGTCGGTCGTGGTGAAGCCGTCGAGGACGTACTGGATCGTGCCGTCGGCGATCACGGGATAGATCTGGGAGTTGAACGAGAGGAAGGGCGCCGCCTTTTGGGCCATCGCCCGCACGTCGCGCACGAACATCACCCGGCTGTTGGCGGTGATCTGGTTCGAGATAAGGAAGTTGAAGTCGCCCAGACGCAGCGCCAGCGCGAAGCGCCGAAGGAAGTTGCCGATTCGCACGCCACCCGTCGAGGCGTAGTGGCTCTCCACCGGCTGGCCCGCGTTGGGCCCGCTGGTGACCTGGAAGTTGAGTTCCGGCTGCTTGGTGTTGGCCACCACCCATCCCGGGTTGTTCAGGCCGAAGTAGATGTCGGGTTGGGTGAGGACCGGCATGCCCCCACTCGAGACCGGCGGCACGTTGGAGACCACGAGGACGGGGTTGCCCGTGGCGGGATCGGCCTGGTTGGCGGCGATCACGGCCGCGCCGATGCCGTGCGTGTACTGCAGGTGGTTGTTCACCCACGACGGCGAGGGCAGGTTCGCGGGATTGAGTTGTCGCGCGCCGATGAGAACCGGGGTCAACTTGCCGTTGATCAGGTAGCGGTCCACCGACAAGGAGGCGAACGTGTAATAGGAGCGGATCGACTGGCGCCGCGTCAAAGTGACCAGTGAGATGTTGTTGGCGGGATCCCACAGTCGGATGTTGTTCAAGGTCGCCTTGTCGGCGTTGATCTGGGACTGGCTGATCGTGGTCGCTCCGGCGAACGTGTGATACATCACCTGGTTCAGGCCGAAGGCCGACCTGGTGGCCTCGATATTGCGCTGGATGTAGGGCGCCTCCAACGTGCCCTGGTTAGGACTGACCTTCAACGCCTGGAGGATGGTCGGATAGAGCACGCCGATCACCAGGGCGACGAACGCCCAGAGTCCCACCGCGACCGCCGGCAACGACCAGCCGCGCAGGCGCACGTTCACGAGCAGGATGACCGTGGCCGCCAGGGACAAGAAGAAGAGGATGGTAAGGGCGGGCATGCGCGCGTGCACGTCGGTGTAGCTCGCGCCCTGGACGTAGCCGTTGGTCGAGTTGACGAGGGACCACTTGGCGATGACGTATCCCGCGGCCTTCATGAGCGCGATCCCCGCGCCGATCACCGAGAGGTGGGCCTTCACCCGAGGGGCGACTCGCGGGGTGGTGCGCGCGGCGCGGATCCCGCCGTTGAGGTAGTGGAACCCCGTCGTCACGATGAGGATGACGACGAGCGACACCAGCAGCCACGTCACCACGAAGGACACGAAGGGCAAGGTGAAGATGTAGAAGCCCAGATCCTTGTGGAAGAGCGCGTCGGTCTTGTGGAAGGACTGTCGGTTCGCGAAGAGGAGATACTTCTGCCACTCCCCCGACGCGTTGAGCCCGGCGACGATGCCCATGATCAGCGAGATGATCGCGTAGATGCGTCCCGCATGGGGACGAACGGCGTTCTGGAAACGCCGCACCACCTCGTCCTCGGGCTCGAAGGTGAGGTCTCGGGCGCCGAACCGGTCCGTGAGGAGGAGGTTTCCCCACATCAAGACGAAGAAAATCGCGCCGAAGGTCAGAGCGAGGCCGACCTTGACGTAAAAGAGCGTCGAGAAGACACTGCCCAGCCCCACCGAGGAGAACCACATCTGGTCCGTCCACAGCAGCGCCACGCTACGCAGCGACAAGAAGCCGATGATGACGATCGCGATCAGCGACGTGATGACGACACGCCGCGAGAGCCGCCCGATTCGTCGGGGGCGCGGCGTCACGTCAGAGGGGCTTCGCACGTCGAAAGCCTAGGGCGTGGCGACTAGACGGGAACAATCGTGCACGCGCAGCCCGCGTGCAGTGGAGGATTGGCCGCACCGCTCGGGAAACTCAGCCCCGCACTGCGCTCACCCGCTGCCGCGTCAAGGGCGCACGCGTCACAGGGCGCATCGGTCGGCGCCACGAGGAAGCGAACGTTGCGCCCGCTCGAGGCGGCGAGCACCCCGATGTGAAAGGCCCGCCGCGCCGCGTCGGTGCAGAGCCGTTCGACCCGCGCGCCGCGCCACTCCTTGTAGGCCGTGTTGACCCTCTCCTGGGCGTCGCCGCTGCCGTCGGCGAGGATCCGGCGTCGCAACGCCAGGACGATCGTGACCGCGAGGTCGGCCGCGCAGTCGACCAGCGGTGCTCGCCCGGCGGCCGGGCCCGCGGTGCCCGACTCGTCGAAGGCGAACTGCGCGCCCGCGGCGGCGGCGTCGGCGAGCGCGTCGAAGGCGGCGTCGGCGTAGCGCGCCCGCTGGGCGTGCTCGTCCTCGAGATCGTCCAGGCTGACCAGTTTGACCGTGCGCAGCCGTTCGAGCGTGAGGTTCTGATCGTCCTGGAGCACTCGCTTGACGCGCCGGGTGAGAACCGCGAGGGACTCCTCGAGTGAGGCGTCACGGCGCTTGAAGAGGTCGCCCACGGGTGTGTCGGGCTTGGCGGTCGGCGCGCGACGAGGCGTGTGGGCGCTGGCGCCGCGCTCCTCCAAGGTGGCCTTTCGCAAGCGAGCGAAGATCTCGTTGACGACGTCGGTGCCCGACTGGTCGTCGTCGTGTGACGCGCCGGCGTCGGTGTCCGCGGGCGAGGCAGGTGGGGGCGCCGGCGGAGGGTTCTCCTCGCTCGTGGGCGCCGGAGCGGGCGCTGAGGGGGTCGCCGACGAGGGAGTCGCCGGCGAGGGGGCCTCGACGACCACCTCTTCGAGGGTCACTTCCGGCACCGTGCGCAACGGCGTGCCCGCGAGGAGTTCTTCCTCCGTGGGCTCGGGCGTCACGGGACGCAGGCGCAGCGCCTCGAGAGCGGCGACGCGCGCGGCCTCGTCCGAGGCGTTGAGTCCGCCGAGGACGGTCTCGACCTCGTCGCGCAGACCGGTGAGGTAGGCGCCGAGGTGGTCACGCGCCACGCGCAGCTGGTCGATCTGCAGGTGGAGGGCCTTGCGCTTGACCGCCAGGTCGTTGAGAACCGTCTTGCGCGCGTCGGTCGCCTGGGCGAGGATGGCGCGGCCCTGCTCGCGAGCGCGCTCGACGAGGGCTTCACCGTTCACCTTGGCCGACTCGATCAGGCGCTCGGCGCCGAGTCGGGCGTCGTGGTCGATGGTCGCGGCCGCGGCTTCGGCCTCGGAGATGATCGCCGCAGCCCGTTCCTGGGCCTCGATGAGGTGATTCGCGCTGCGCTGCTGGGTGTCACTGAAGAGCTGAGTCGCTCGCTCCTGGGCCTCCGCGGTCACCCGCCCGGCCTCTTCGTGGGCCGAGCGAAGGATCGCCGCGCTCTGGGTGCCCAGCGCGCTCGCCAAGGTCGCCTCGTCGAGGACCGGGTGGGCGGCGCGGTGCTGGGCCTCGGAGAGGTGCTCTTGGAGTTCGCGGATGCGTTGTTCGAGGTGGGCCATCTCACGGGCCACGGCCTCAAGGTGCACGCGCACTTCCTGGGGATCCAATCCGTTCTTTCGCACGGTGGCGAACGTCACCCGAGCGACCTCGGCCGAAGATTGGCGCGTCGTAGAGAGGATCCGGCGTTCGTCCATTCCCTCCAGACTATGACGTGGCGCCTGGAGGAACTGGCTTACCGCGGCGCCGTCAGGGGCACGGGAGGTGCCCCGCCGAGGCGGCGTAGGTCGCCGAGCGCCTGGGAGAGGCTCGTCACGCCGATGATGCGAAGGCCCGGTGGCGCGGCGGCGCTCGCGGTGGGCACCTCGACGCGCGGCACGAAGAAGATCTCCGCCCCGGCACGCGCGACCGCGATGGTCTTCTCCGCGACGCCGCCCACGTCGCCCACGGCACCGTTGGCACTCATGGTCCCGGTGGCGGCGACCACGTAGTGGCCCGTGAGCGACCCTTTGCTCAGCCGGTCGATCAGGGCGAGCGTCATGGCCAGGCCCGCCGAGGGACCGCCGATGGCGGTCGTCTTGATCGAGATGCGCCCCGGCAGGTCCGCGCGCACGGCGTCCTCGTAGCCCACACCGATGTAGGAGCGATCCGGACCCGAGAGGTGTGGGCAGCCCGACGCCGCGAGTCCCCGACTCGCCCTGGTCGTCAGGGTCACCGAGCTCACGCGCCCGTAGTGCAACACCCCGTCCGCGCTGATGCGAACCGGCGCGACGCCCAGGCGCACGCGAGAGCCCGGCGCCAGGGGGTGCAGCGCGCCGACCAGCCCGCACGAGTTGGTGATCGCCGCGCCGTTCACGCTCACGATGCGATCGCCCACGTGGAGGCGGTGAAAGGCCGGGGACCCCGCGACGACCGCCGTCACGGTCGCACCCACTCCGGTCGTCGTGATGTGCCAGCCCAGGGATCGCAGTGCCGCCACCTCCGCGGCCTGCTTGGAGTCGGACATCTCCAGGTATCCCTGGGCGACGAGCTCGCTCGACGGCACGCCGGGATCGACGAGGTCCGCGGCCGGGACGAACTCCACGTGGCTCTGCAAGTGCATGTAGAGCCACTGCCAAGCGGTGAGCGAGGAGAGATAGACATCCGTCAGCATGATCGTGTCGTGGTGCGAATCGCTGGCGAGTCCCTGGACCGAGATGAGCGGCGCCACCGGCGTCGCGTCGCCCGGGGTCAACGCGTAGTAGGGAACGGTCCAACCCTGGCCCACCAGGACGAGGACGAAGACCGCGACGAGGCCGACGAGCACGCGCAGGCGCGCTCGACGGCGACGGGGAGGTGGTGAAATGGTCTCGTGCACGCAGAACCCACGCTACCGGAGGGCTCCACGGCGCCGATAGTGCGGGCCGGGTTCGCGAACGACGACGCCAGCCTCGCGCTCATTCGCTCGAGCCTCACCGACGCGTCGCCACGCGCTCGCGTGCTCGCGTTGCGCGCCGGCGCTCGCCGTGACGCGCTCGTCGACGCCGACTGGCTGCGCGCGCTCGACGACGAGGACCCCGAAGTGCGTCGCGACGCGCTCGTGCTGCTGGGAGAGCGCGAGGTGCCCGAGGCGGTGCTCGCCGCGGTGCGAGGCACGCTCAGCGACCCTGACCCCCTGGTGGTCGACGCGGCCGCGTTCGCGCTCGGCGAACGCGGCGACCCCCGCAGTGTCGACGCGCTGTGCGTGACGGCCACCCACGAGGACGCGCGCTGTCGTGAAGCGGCGGTGGCGGCTCTCGGGGCGATCGGCGACGAGCGCGCGCTGCCCACGATCATCGCGGCGCTCGCCGACAAGGCGCCGGTGCGCCGGCGCGCGGTGGTGGCTCTATCGAACTTCGAGGGTGCCGAGGTCGACGAGGCGCTCGCTCGGGCGAGTGAGGACCGCGACTGGCAGGTGCGCGCCGCCGTCGAGCAGTTGACGCGCGACTAGCGGTCGGCGTCGCGAAAGAGCGCGTGCAGCGAGGACATCTCCTCGAGGCACATCTGCAGACCGCGGATGACCACGAGTTCGGGATCGGCGGCGACGCGCACGTCGACGTTCGTCTTCTTTTGAATCAGCTCGCCCAGGTCGCGTAACCGAGCGAGCCCACCGACCAGGGTCATGCCGCGAGCACTGACGTCCTGGGACAGATCGGGCGGCGCCTCGGCCAGGGAGTCCTGGACCATGGTGACCGTCGAGGTGATGACGTCGTGGAGGGCGTCGTTGACCAGATCGGCGCTGACGACGACCTCGACGGGCTCGCCGCGCTCGACCGTGCGCGCGCTGACCGTCTCGCTCTGGCCGCTGGTGCGACTCATCGCCGAGGCCAGGGCGATCTTGAGACCTTCGGCGGCGGCCGGCGCGACCACCACGCCGTGGCGGTGGCGGATCAGTGAGGCGATGGCGGCGTCCAGGTCCGAACCTCCGTGTCGACGAGTGCCGCGGGTGACGATGCCGCCCAGGGAGATGAGGGTCGCCTCGGACGCGCCGGCGCCCAGCACCGACACCGCCGAACCCACGGGGTCCTGGACGGGCAGGCCGAGGCCGATCGCCGCGGCGAGTGGCGACTCGATCAGGCTCACCTCGCGCGCGCCGGCCTGGACCGCGGCCTGGCGCAGTGCGCGCCGCTCGATCGCCGTCGCCAGGGAGGGCACGCTCATCACCGCGCGCACGCGACTCACCTTGGAGATCCCCGCTCGCTCGAGCAGTCCGGCGAGCAGGCGCGCGGTCACGTCGAAGTCGATGGTCGCGCCCTGGGCCAGGGGCCGGAAGGCCACCACGTGACGAGAGGTCCGTGCGACCAGGTCCATCGCGCCGTATCCGACTTCGACGACGTCGCCGGTGCGCGTGTCGATGGCCACGGTGGAGGGCTCGTTGAAGAGGACGCCCTGCTCGGACGTCGCCACTCGACAGAACGACGTTCCGATATCCAGCGCAACGTCGGTAGCCATCGGAACAATGCTAGAGCGACCGCCATGACGTCCACCCCCTCACTAGCCTTCTGGAGTGGCTTGGTGGCATCGCGCACGGCGCGTTCTGTGGGTGGGACGGGGCAGCGCTCCGCCCCCGAGCGAGTCACGCACCTGGGTGCACCCCAGCGAGCTGCCCTCCTTCGACGCCCTGGCGACGCGGCACCGGGTGCGCAGCCGGCTCGCGCGACTGATCGCCACCTTCGTGCTCCTCGCCCTGGTCGCGGGGGCTGCCGGTCTCGCCTCGATCAACCCGTCGACCGCTCCCAACCAGCCGATGACCGCCAACATCGCGAAATCGGTCAGCGCCCTGCCCGCCTACGCGCGCGGTGCGGCCCAGCGCACCGTCGAACTGACCATCACCACCCCGGGACACGTCAGCCACGTCGCGGCGATGGTCCTCTCCCACGACCTCGCGGTGACGACGACGCCCATCGTGCACAACGCCCTGCTCACCGGCTCACTGCCGGGCGCCCTCAACTTCCCGGTGACCTGGATCGCGCGCGACCGGGCGATGGACTTCACCATCGTGCGCCTCAGCCACCACGTCGCGTCCCTGCACTTCGCTCCGATGCCGGCGAGCGTGTCGGTACTCGCGCTCTCGCCCGTCGTGAAGGACTCCTTCGACTCGCCGTACTTCGCCTGGTCCACGACCACCCTCGGTGATCCCCTCCTGCGCGTGAACAACCTCGTGAGCTACCTCGCGACCAACCCCGACGGGAACCTCAACGGGTTCGTCGACGCAATCGCCCTCAACAGCGACGGCCGCGTCGTCGCGGTCCTCTCGACCGGGCACCTGTGGTACTCCGCGCTCTTCGTCGCGCGCGTCGCCGAGATCGAAGCCCTGGGCCACGGCTGTCACGGGGGACTCGGGATCGCCTCGAAGAGCGCCCAAGGGGGCGGGGCGACCGTCACCGCCCTCTGGGCGCGCGGCGCCGCCAAGGGCGTGCTGAAGGTGGGTGACGTCGTGACCCGTCTGAACGGCCACGCCATCGACACGGGCCAGACCCTGACCACCTGGCTGTACCTGACCCCGGCCTACTCGAAGGCGGATCTGACGTTCCTGCGCGGCACGACCACCCACCACGCCGTGGTCACTCTCTCCTGCGCCCTCTAACGTGGGGTCGTGAGCGACAACCCGTTCTCCAACATGTTCGGCGACCTGTTCAACCTGCTCGGTCAGCAAGGTCCCAACGCGTGGTTCGACAACGCCACCCAACTGGCCCTGTCCATCGCCCGCGGCGCCGACGGCGACCCCAACCCCCTACCGAGTGAGCGGGCCCGACTCGAGGAGCTCGCGCCGCTGGTGGCCCGCTACGTCGACGTGCTCTTCGGCGTCGCGGCCGACGGCCAGATGATCGCGGCCACGCGCTCGGCTCTCACCAGCGCCGCGCTGGCGCAGTGGCGACCCCTCATCGAGCCGTCTCTCGCCACGAACCTGCCCGTCGAGGCCGACGCGAACCCGATGATGGCCCAACTAGCCGCGACGATCGGACCGCTCTTCACCGGCCTGCAGATGGGCTCGATCGCCGGTCACTTCTCCGAGCGCGCCTGGTCCCTCGCGGCGCTGCCCCTGCCGCGCCTCGACGACCAGCGCCTGCTCGTGGTGAACAACCTCGCGTCCTTCGCCGACGCGTGGAGCCTGGATCGCGACGACGTCTACATCTTCGCCCTGGCCCAGGAGTTCGTGGCCTCCCTGATCCTGACCCAGCCGGGTACCGGCGACGCCCTGCGGGCTCTGCTGCTCGACGGCGTGCGCGAGTCGGCGGCCGTTCAGCGCGATCTGATCGAGCGGCTCCAGTCGATGATCTCGCCCGAGGATCTGAATGCTCTGATGGGTAACCCCGAGAGCCTCCTCGATGGGATCGAGCTGCCCGAGGAGACGCCGGCGACGAGGGCGATCAACGCGGCCACCGCGGTGCTCTCGGCGGTCTTCGACGCCGCGGCGACCGACATCACCAACGCGCTCGTCGGCGAGCGACCAGCCCTGACCGAGGCCTACCGCCGACACCGGCGCAGCGACGCGCGCGGCGAGGACGCCGCGGCCGCGCTCTTTGGCGTCGCCAACCAGGGCCCGCACCACGACGAGGCGGCGATCTTCGTGTCCGAGTTGGCCGAGGCGCACGGGCTCAACGTCTTTGGTGCCCTTCTGCGAGTCGACGGGCTGCCGTCGGCCGAGGAGTTGAGCGATCCGTCGGCCTGGTACGAGCGGGTGACGACGTCACCCCTGGCCTAAATCAGGACTCTTCCTCGTAGCCGAGGTTCCACTCGACCAGGAGGTTCTCGCGCTCGGCGTCGCGGTTGACGCGCTCACGGTTGCGGCGGAACTGGGGATCGTGGGGCGGCAGGAAACGCAGCCGCGCGTCGATACGGTCCACGAAGGCCTGGATCTGCTCCTCGTCGCCGAAGACCATGCGGCACTCCCAGTGCGGGGCGACAGGACCGAGATAGACGACCTGGACGTGGCCGACCGGCTCGACGACCTCGGTCTCGGTGGTGGGTACCTGGCTCACGATGCTCCTTTGGTTGCCACCAGTGTACCGGGGTGGGGCCGCGGGCCTTCTCCCTGGTCGGCTCGGGGCTCGTGAAGATTGTGAAGAACTACACGCATACTTTAAGTGTTCCTTATACATTGCTCGCTACCATGAATTTCCATAAGGGGGTGGCAATGGGCACCGAATGGATGGCTGACGGCAAGTGTCGCGAGTACCCCGCGGGTACGTTCTTCCCGCGTGACGGCATCGGAGTCATCCGCGCCCAGAAGATCTGCGCCACCTGTCCGGTGGCCGCGCAGTGCCTCGAGTACGCGCTGGCCAACCACGTCGACCACGGCGTGTGGGGCGGCAAGAGCGAGCGCGAGCGCCGTCGCCTGGCGCGTTCGCGGCGCCGCTCGGCTCCCAATCCCAGCTAAGTGTTCGAATGCGTCCTCAACCTCTCCGAGGGCCGGCGCCTCGACGTCCTTGACGAGTTGAGCAACGCGGCGGGCGAGTCGCTGCGCGATCGCCACGCCGACGCGTTTCATCACCGCAGCGTCTTCACGTTGATCAACGATGCCGACCAACTCGTGGCCGACGTGCGACATCTCATCGACGATGCCCTCACGCACCTCGACCTGGCCGGCCACGAGGGCGTGCACCCGCGCTTTGGCGTCGTCGACGTCGTGCCCTTCGTCGCGCTCGACGCGCGCGAGTCACCGCGGGCCTGCGCGCTGCGCGACGACACCGCGAACTGGCTGGCCACGACCCACGGGGTGCCCGTCTTCCTCTATGGCCCGCTGTCGGGCGGCGAGCGCACGCTGCCCGAGGTGCGCCGACGGGCCTTTCGCGACCTCTCCCCCGACGTCGGACCCGCCGAAGCGCATCCGCGCTTCGGGGCGAGCGCGCTGGGGTGTCGACCGATCCTCGTCGCCTGGAACCTGTGGCTCGAGGGGGTCGACCTCGACACGGCGCGACGAATCGCGCGCGAGCTGCGTCGGCCGGGGCTGCGCACAATGGCCTTTGCGGTGGGCGGCGCGGTTCAGGTGAGCTGCAACGTGATCGACGTGTCGGTGGTCTCGCTATCCAGCGTCTACGACGAGGTCGCCGCGCGCGTGCCCCGGGGCGGGCGTCTCGCGCGCGCTGAGCTCGTCGGACTCGCGCCCAAGTCCCTGCTCGACGCGGAGGAGCCGTCTCGCTGGGATCAGCTCGACCTGTCCGCGCAGCGCACGATCGAGGCGCGGATCTAGCCCGCCTGACTGCGCCGCTCGATGGCGCGGGCCCGGCGCAGGCGGCGCCGCTCGCGCTCGCTCATGCCGCCCCAGATCCCGAACTTCTCTCCGTTGTCGAGCGCGTACTCGAGGCAGTCCTCGCGCACCACGCAGCCGCGGCAGACCTCCTTGGCCTCGCGCGTCGACGCGCCGCGCTCGGGGAAGAACAGGTCCGGGTCCACGCCCATGCAGTTGGCGCGGGCCTGCCAGCCCCGGTCTTCCATGCCGCTCAGCAGCTCTACGATCTCCATGTTGTAGTCCTCCCCGACGGTGTCGCCACCGATGTAATTACAACGGTGTCATTGTGTCGGGGTTCGGGCCAAAAAGCAAATGGAATTTCGATTTTTCCTGGTGGCGGGTCAGCCCGCGCGACGGTGGCGCACCCAGTCGTCGAGAACGTAGCGCCCGAGGTCGTCGACCTCGGTGTAGAAGGTGCGCCCGCCGTTGACCCGGGCGATCTGCTCGACGAAGGGGAACTGCGTGCGCTCGATGTCCAGGGCGAAGACGTTGATGGTGATCCCTGCGCGCGTGCAGCGCAGCACCTCGGCCATGGTGCGCTGGAGGGTCTCAGCGACCGGCGGCCAGGAGAAGAACGGCTCGCCGTCGTCGGTCAGGTGCGCGGTGGGCTCGCCGTCAGTCACGACGACGATCTGGCGCTGGCCGCGCTCGTCGCGCAGCAGGTGCCGCGAGAGCGCGAGGGCGTGCTGGAGGTTCGTGCCGTACTGGTAGTCGATGGTGAGGGCCGGAATGTCCGCGACGCGCAGCTCGCGGGCCACCTCACCGAATCCCACCAGGGCGACCCGGTCGCGCGGATAGCGCGTGCGGATCAGCTCGGCCAGGGCCAGGACCATCTTCTTCGCCGGCACCAGGTTGCCACGCATCGCCATGGACAGCGAGAGGTCGATCGCGAAGACCGTCGCACTGCGCCGCGCCGACTCGTACTCCTCGACCTCGAAGTCCTCGGGCGCGAGGTGCACCGGCAACCCCGGACCCTCGCGCGTGATGGCGTTGCGCAGCGTGCGCGCGAGGTTGAGCGAGAGCGGCTCGCCCGGCTGCCAGGGCTTGGACGTCTCCTCGCGGTCCCCGCCACGATCCAGCGTCGCCTCGCGGTGCTCGCCGACGACCGACGAGACCCGCAGTTGGGTGAAGAGGTCGCGCAACGCGCGGTCCCCCACCTGGCGCACGCCCTTGGCCGAGAGGTGCAGTCCCTCGCGCGATCGGTCCACGAACCCGGCGTCCTCTAAGGACGCCAGGGCGCGCTGGAGCTTGGCCACGTGGCGCGCCGCGTCGTCGCCCAGGTGCCGGCGCAGCGCGTCGATGTCGACCTCGGGCAGGGCGCGGGCCGCCCCGCTCTGGGTGAGGAAGCGCTCGAGGCGGCCCAGTTCGGCCAGCTCCTCGGCGCGCGAGGTGGCCTCGGCGAAGGAGGACGAGCCCCGTAGGCGCGCGGCCTGCTGCCAGTCGATGTCCGGCGTCGCCTGGCGCAGGTTGGCGCTGAGACGCGACAGGGAGAAGTTCAGCTCCATGTTGCCCATCATCTGCTCGAAGAGCGAGCGCAGCTCCTGCTGCTGGGCGCCGGAGAGCGAGTTGAACATCGCCTCGGCGGCGGCGGCGCGCTCGGCCATCTGGCGGACCACGTCCTCGAGGCTGGTGGCGCCGGGAAAGTAGTCGCCGAAGTTCTCCATGAACGAGTCGAAGGACGGGTCCAGGGGCTCGCCGCGACGGTCCTGCTCGATCATGGTCGAGAGCGCGTCCATCATCTCGCGCAGCCGCGCGAGCTCGGCCTCGTCGGCGCGACCCATGAAGTCCTTGGCCGACTCGAAGTAGGTCGAGAGCACGTCGCGCTCGAGCTCGCCGAGCATCTCTTCGAAGCTCTCGCGCGCCTCGGAGGAGACGAAATCGTACTGCTGATACGAGCTCAGGCGCTCAGCGAATCGCTCGCTCATCAGGTTGCGCTCCAGGGCGCGCTCGTCGGCCAGGTGGCGCGTCACCTCGGCGCGGCGCTCGTCACCGGAGGCCTCGGCCCGCTCGACGAGGTCGTCGATGGCGCGCACCTCGGTCTCTTCGATCTCGGCCAGCCACTCACGGTAACGATCGAGCTCGTCCTCGGCGCCGGCCTGGCTCTCGAGCTCGGCGCGACGGCGCCGGGCGCGCGCGGCCAGTCCCGCGAGACCCTCCACCCGCTCGCCGTCGGCCGTCGTGAAGCCTTGGCGCAGCAGGTTCTCCATCGCCGCCTCGAGGTCGCCGCTCTCGAGATAGTCGTCGGCCAAGAGGTCGAGGATCTCGCTGGCGTCGACGTCGTCGTCGTCATCGCCCGCGCGGTGAAAGCCGTAACGAACCGGCACTAGCGACCCCTCGAGCGATACAGGGCGCGCGCCCCGGCGGCATCCTTGGCCAGTCGCTTGGTCAGATACAAGCCCTCGAGGACGAACTCGGCCGCCGAGGCGAGTTCTCCGGGGGTCGCGTTCGGCCCGGCGACGCGCGTCGCCGCCGCGCGCAGGTCCTCCATCGCCGCCATCACGTCGAGGTAGTGCTGGTCGGCCAGGTCGTCACCCACGTGCACGAGCACCTCGTCGTCGAAGGCCGCCACGATTCCACCGGCCTCGGTCAAGACGACGTGCTCGGAGAAGCACTGGCGCGTCGCCAGGGCCACGAGCGCGGCGATCACCTGGTCCGAATCCGTGTCGTCGACCGTGTCGAGCTCGATCTTGCCCTGAGTGGACTGGACCATCGCGGCGAGGTCGCTCACGCGCGGCACGACGGTCGCGTCACCGGTGCGAAGGCTGCGGCGCAGGGCGCTGGCCACGACCGTCTCGTAGTTGGCGATCGACAAGCGCACCGAGACCCCCGAGCGCTGGCTGATGACGTGGCTGGCGCGCGCGACGTGGCTCACGCGGGCCACGATGTCGTCGATGAACCACGGCACCACGATCGGCACCGGCGAGGGCGCGAGCACCGCCTCCTGGTGCACGATCTCGATCTCGGTGGCGATCTCGTAGGGGTAGTGGGTGCGGATCTGGCTGCCGAAGCGGTCCTTTAACGGCGTGATGAGGCGACCGCGGTTCGTGTAGTCCTCGGGGTTGGCCGTCGCCACCACCACGAGGTCGAGCTCGAGTCGCACGAGGTGGCCGCGGATCTGCACGTCGCGCTCCTCGAGCACGTTGAGCAGCCCCACCTGGATGCGTTCGGCGAGATCGGGCAGCTCGTTCATCGCGAAGATCCCGCGGTTGGACTTAGGCACGAGGCCGTAGGAGAGGGCCCGCGGGTCATCCAGGTAGAGGCCGCCGGCGACCTTGATCGGGTCGACCTCGCCGATCAGGTCCGCCATGGACGTGTCGGGCGTGGCGAGCTTCTCGGCGAAGCGCTGGCTGCGGTGCACCCAGTCGATCGGCGTCTCCTCGCCGAGACGAGCGAGCAGGTCGATCGCGTCGGGCGAGATCGGCGCGAAGGGGTCGTCGCGCACCGGCGAACCCGCGACGATGGGCAACCACTCGTCGAGCAGCTCGACAAGGGCGCGGATCATGCGAGTCTTGGCCTGGCCGCGCTCGCCGAGGAGGATGATGTCGTGACCGGCCAGCAGCGCGGTCTCGAGCTGGGGCAGCACCGAGTCCTCATAGCCCAGCACCGAGCTGACCAAGGGGCGCCCGTCGACGAGGCGCGTCTCCAGATTCGCGCGCATCTCCTCGCGCACCGAGCGGCGCGTGTAGCCCGCCTCACGCAGTTCTCGTAGGGTCCGGGGCAGGGTCGCGGGGGCGATTGGGCTACTCATACAGGCACACTAGCGAGGCGCCCCTCGCCCTAGACGTCGCGGCGAAAGTCCGTGACGGCAGCGAGTTCTTCGTATCCAGCCGACACGTACGCGGCAACGCCAGCGACGTTCGCGCTCGACGTGCACACCGTCGCGCTCGAGGCGCCGAGCTCGCCCAGGGCCGACGCCGCGGCGAGGCAGATCGCCCGGCCATATCCGCGCCCGCGATGATCTCGGTGCACGCCCATCGGCTCGAGCAGGCCGGGTCGTCCCTCTCCGGCCGACCACACCGTCACCGCCGCCACGGGAGTGCCCGCGTCGTCGTAGCCGACGAGGCAGCGCGCGTCGGCGTAAAGCGGTCCGTCGGCCATTTCGCGCCAGGCCTCCTCGGTGAAGGTCGAGTTCACGAAGGCCGAACGCTGGATCGCCACGCGGTCAGCGACACCGGCGGGACCGACCACCTCGACGTGCATCAAGGGAGCCTCCATGGGCGCGCTGAGGTCTCGTCGCAGCGGCGTCCAGGCCTCGTCGGCGCGCCAGCCGTACTCGAGGAGCAGCCGGCGAAAGAGCGCCCCGGCGCGCGACTCGACGGCGCCGTCGCGAGAGAGCACGCCGCGTTCGGGGTTCGACACGTCGGCGAGCACCGCGCGCGCGAGCTCCTCGTCGTCGTCGGCGTCGGGCGCGAACGCCAGGCGCGCGACGTCGCCGTCCACGAGGCCCACGGCGAGGACCCGCTCACCGCGGCGCCACGTGCGCAACACCCGCGCCGTCGCCGACGCCCCGAAGCGCCGGTGCCAACCGATGTCTCCCGGGTGCAGCTGGACCGGTCCCCCCTCGCGCTGCCAGTCGGCGAGGGCGAGCGCGACCTGGTCCAGTTCCTCGGGTTCGGGCGTGGTGAGGCTGATCGGCACGTCCCCATTCAATCCGACGACGCCCTCACGCCGAGAGGATTCCTAGGCCGCGCACGGTGTTCGACACCAGGTTCGCGCCGGGCCGATAGGCCAGATGCGCGGCGCGCGGCGCGTCCAGGATCACGAGGTCGGCGCGCGCGCCCAACCCCAGGTGGCCGACGTCGCTGCGACGCAAGGCGGCCGCGCCGCCGCGGGTGGCGGCGTAGAGCGCCTCGTCGGGGGCGAGCCCCATCTCGCGCACCGCGAGGGCGATGACGAAACCCATGCTCGTCACGTAGCTGGTGCCGGGATTGCAGTCCGTCGCCAGGGCGATCGCGACCCCGGCGTCGAGGAAGCGTCGGGCGTCGGGATAGGCCGAGCGCGTGCAGAACTCGGCCCCGGGAAGCAGCGTCGCCACCGTCGAGGATCCCGCGAGGGCGGCGAGGTCGGCCTCGCTGACGTGGGTGCAGTGATCCACGCTCGCGCAGTCCATCTCGAGTGCGAGGCGCACCGCGCCGACGTCGGCGAGCTGGCCGCCGTGAAGGCGAAGCTCGAGACCCGCCGCGCGCGCGCTCGTCAGCACGTGGCGCGCCTCGTCGACGTCGAAGGCCCCTCGGTCGCAGAAGACGTCGGCCCAGCGCGCGTGAGGCGCGCAGGCGCGCGTCATCGCCCCAGCGACGAGTTCGACGTAGGCCGCGCGATCGCTGAACTCCGACGGCACCGCGTGCGCGCCGAGGAACGTGGTCTCACCCGTCAGGTCCCGCGCCACCTCGAGCAGTCGCACCTCGCCCTCGACGGTGAGGTCGTAGCCGGACTTCACCTCGAAGGTCGTCACTCCGCCGGCGAACAGCGCGGCGGCGCGCGCGGCCGAGGTGACCTGGAGCTGTTCGCGCGTCGCGGCGCGTGTCGCGGCGACGGTCGAGCGGATGCCGCCGCCGTCGTAAGGCGTGCCCGCCATGCGCGCGACGAACTCGTCCACCCGATCTCCCGCGAACACGAGGTGCGTGTGTGAGTCGACGAATCCCGGGATCACGGCCGCGCCGGCGCAGTCGACGCGCTCGTCGGCCGCGGGCGCGTGGGCCGCCTCCCCCAGCCAGACCACCCGGCCGGCCTCTTCGACGAGAGCCGCGTCGTGCAGTCGACCCATGGGCGAGCCATCGCCGAGACGCACGTCGTTGGTCGTCAACTCGCCAATGTTGGTGTAGAGGGTCGTCACGACTCGCGCATCGGGATGCGCACACCGCGTTCGAGGGCGGTCGCCTCGGCGATCTCATATCCGGCGTCGACGTGGCGGATCACGCCCATGCCGGGATCGTTGCGCAGGACCCGCGCGAGCTTCTGTGCGGCCAACTCGGTGCCGTCGGCGACGCAGACCTGTCCCGCGTGGATCGAGCGGCCGATCCCCACCCCGCCGCCGTGATGAATCGAGACCCACGAGGCGCCCGAGGCCGTGTTCACCAGGGCGTTGAGCAGCGGCCAGTCGGCGATCGCGTCCGATCCGTCCAGCATGGCCTCGGTCTCGCGATAGGGCGAGGCGACCGAGCCACTGTCGAGGTGATCGCGACCGATCACGATGGGCGCGGACACCTCACCGCGCGCCACCAGGTCGTTGAACGCCAGCCCCGCGAGGTCGCGTTCGCCGTATCCCAGCCAGCAGATGCGCGCGGGCAGCCCCTGGAAGCTAACACGCTCCTCGGCCTTGCGGATCCAGCGCGCCAGCGGCTCGTTGTCGGGGAAGAGCTCGAGCACCGCGCGGTCGGTGCGCGCGATGTCCGCCGGATCCCCCGACAGCGCCGCCCACCGGAACGGTCCCTTGCCCTCGCAAAAGAGGGGCCGGATGTAGGCCGGCACGAAGCCCGGGAACGCGAAGGCCCGCTCGTACCCCCCGAGCACGGCCTCGCCGCGGATCGAGTTGCCGTAGTCGAAGACCTCGGCACCGGCGTCGAGGAAGCCCACCATTGCCTCGACCTGCTTGGCCATGGACTGGCGGGCGCGATCAGTGAACTCCTCGGGTTTGGTGTCGGCGTAGTGGTGCCAGTCACCCAGCTCGATCCCCTCGGGCAGGTAGCTCAGCGGGTCGTGGGCCGACGTCTGGTCCGTGACGATGTCGATCTCCACCCCGCGTGCCAGCAGCTCGGCGAAGACGGTCGCGGCGTTGCCGACGACACCCACGCTCAACGCTCGCCGCTCGGCGCGCGCGCTCTCCACACGACGCAGCGCCTCGTCGAGGTCGCTCGTCCACTCGTCGAGGTAGCGCTGTTCGACGCGCCGGGCCAGGCGCGAGGGGTCGACGTCGACGACCAGGCACGCGCCGTCGTTCATGGTGACCGCGAGGGGCTGGGCTCCACCCATGCCCCCGGCGCCGCCGGTCAGCGTGAGCGTGCCCGCGAGGGTGCCCCCGAATCGCTTGGCGGCCACGGCGGCGAAGGTCTCGTAGGTTCCCTGCAGGATCCCCTGGGTGCCGATGTAGATCCACGAGCCCGCCGTCATCTGGCCGTACATGGTGAGTCCCAGCGCCTCGAGACGGCGAAACTCCGGCCAGGTCGCCCAGTCACCCACCAGGTTCGAGTTGGCGATCAGCACGCGCGGCGCCCACTCGTGGGTCTGAAAGACCCCCACCGGCCGGCCCGACTGCACCAGCATCGTCTCGTCGTCCTTGAGCGACGTCAACGTGCGCACGAGCGCGTCGAAGCTCGCCCAGTCGCGGGCCGCCTTTCCCGTGCCGCCGTAGACGACCAGGTCCTCGGGGCGCTCGGCGACCTCGGGATCGAGGTTGTTCATCAACATGCGCAGCGCCGCTTCCTGGGGCCAGGACCGCGCGGTGAGCCGCGATCCCCTCGCCGCGCGCACGACTCGTGAACCCTGCATGTCGCCTCCTAGAACAGTGTCACGTGACGGGCCACGAGGTCGAGGGCCTCGCCACTTCGCACCAACTCTCCCACCGCCGCGATCTCGGGCGCGAGCCAGCGGTCGTGTCCCGGCCCGCCGGAAGTCGCGTTGACCAGTTCGGCCAGGGCCCCCGTGGCCGGCCCGGCCTCGAGCGGCGCGCGCAGGGCCAGGGCGCGCGAGGCCGCGAGCAGCTCGATCGCCAGGACGTCACGGGCCGCCTCGACGGCCCGGCGCAGCTTGCGCGCCGCGTGCCAACCCATCGACACGTGGTCCTCCTGCATGCCCGAGGAGGGAATCGAGTCCACGCTCGCCGGCGCGGCCAGACGCTTCATCTCGCTGACCAGCGCGGCCTGGGAGTACTGGGCGATCATGAGCCCGGAGTCCACCCCCGCCTGGTGGGCGAGGAAGGGCGCGAGGCCGTAGTTGCGATCCACGTCGAGCAGCCGGTCGGTGCGCCGCTCCGAGATCGAGGCCACGTCGGCCAGGGCGATCGCGAGGAAGTCGAGCACGTAGCCCACCGGCGCGCCGTGGAAGTTGCCGTTGGAGGCCAGCGAGCCGTCCTCGAGGATCGAGGGGTTGTCGATCGCCGAGGCGAGCTCGACGTCGGCCACGCGCGTCGCGTGGGCCAGCGTGTCACGCCCCGCGCCGTGGACCTGGGGGGCGCAGCGCAACGAGTAGGCGTCCTGGACCTGGGTCACGTCGTCAACGTGCGAGGAGACGATCGGCGAGCCCGCGAGGAGCGCGGCCATGTTGGCGGCGCTGTCGCGCTGACCCGCGTGGGGTCGCAACGCGTGGATCTCGGCGGCGAAGACCCGGTCGGTGCCGCGCAGCGCCTCGACCGACATCGCCGCGGCCACGTCGGCCAGCCGGTAGATCTGCTCGAGGTCCTCGATGGCGAGGACCAGCTGGCCGAGCATGCCGTCGGTCCCGTTGATCAGCGCCAGACCCTCCTTCTCGGCGAGGGTCACCGGGGAGAGTCCCGCGTTGGCCAGCGCCGTGGCGGCCATGAGGCGTGCGCCTCCGGCGTCGCGCACGTCACCCTCGCCCATGAGAGCCAGCGCCACGTGCGCGAGCGGCGCGAGGTCGCCCGAGCATCCCAGCGAGCCGTACTCGTGCACGACGGGCGTGACCTGCGCGTTGAGCAGTCCGGCGTAGGCCAGCGCGGTCTCGGGCCGCACCCCCGAGACGCCCGAGCACAGGTTCGACAGGCGCGAGATCATCATCGCGCGCACCACCTCGGTCTCGACCTCGGCTCCCACGCCGGCGGCGTGGGAGCGAATCAGCGAGCGCTGCAGGTCGCGGCGCTGCTCGGGTGAGATGAACGTGGTCGCCAGCGATCCAAATCCCGTCGACACTCCGTACACGGGGGTCCCGGAGGCGACCAGCGCGTCGATCGCCGCGCGCTTGGCGGCGAGCATCGCGAGGGTCTCCGCCGCGATCTCCACCGTCTCGAAGCCGCGCGCCACCGCCACCACCTGAGCGCGCGTGAGAGGCGCCGCGCTGAGTACCACCGTCATGTCCGTCTCCTTGTCACACCCGCCAGGGCCTCGAGCACGATCAGCGCCGCCAGGCGCACGGTGCGCTCGTCGGCGCTGTCACGCGCCACGTCGATCTCGGTCACGTCGAGGGCGACGACGCGCTCGTCGGCGCCCACCAGACGTGCGACCCGTCGCACGTCGTCGGCGCTGAGCCCGCCCGGCGCGGCGGCCGGACAACCCGGCACCGCCGCGCGATCCGCGACGTCGAGGTCGACGTCGACGTAGACGCGCCGTCCCCCCTCGCCCGCCACGTCGAGGGCGTGGGCCACCACCGTCTCGAGGGACTCGCGCCGCAGCGCGGCGCGCGAGACGACGTGGATGCCCTGCGCCCGGGCGACGGCGGCGTAGGCCGGCGAGTTCGAGAAGTCGGCGAGACCGATCTGGACCACGTGGGCTCCGTCCAGGCCCGCCGCGAGGGCCTGGCGCACGGGCGAGCCGTTGGAGATGCCCTCGCGCAGGTCATGGTGCGCGTCGAAGGTGATCAGGCCCACCGAGTCCCAGACGTCGCCGGCCAGGGCCGAAAGAGCGTGGAACGTGGCCGCGTTGTCGCCACCGAGGATGATCGACATCTCGCACCGCGGGCCCTTCGCCAGGGCCGCGGCGACTCGATCGCTCCCCCCGGGTCCGTCGGGGTCCGCCACGTCACCCAGGTCCACCAGGTCGACGTGCTCGGCCAGGTCGACGTCGTCCTCGTAGGACCAGGTCGAGTAGCGCGCGAGCGCCGCGCGGATCGCCTGGGGGGCACTCGTCGCGCTGCGCGCGGTCACCGACGTGGCGTAGGTCGGCACACCCAGAAGGGCGACGAGGTGTCGATTCGCGGAGGCGGGTCGAAGGAGAGTGGACGCGTCAGGCCAGAGGGGGTCGTGCGTCGTTGCCACGTGGCCCATGCTACGCATGGGCCACGTACGCGATTAGCAGCCCGGACCGACGCGGTGGGGTATCTGGGGCTGGGCGGTGCCCAGTGGCGCGTGCAGGCCCGGGGCGCGCCAGTCACAGCCCCAGCGGCCCGGCTCGGCCAAGGCCACGAAGAAGTCGCGCTCCCAGCCGGTGTTGTAGATGGTGGGATCGTGCTGGGCTAGGGGCAGCTGCACGCTGTAGTTGCCGGGGTGGTGCAGCGGGGCGAAGGGCGCGCCGAGGATCGGCCAGAACGGGTTGATGTCGAGTTCCATGCCAGTGACGACTCCCGCGGCCACCATGGCGCGCGCGAGGTCGGGCGCGAGCACGTGACCCATGGTCGCGACGTAGATGAGATTGCCCGCCGCATCGACACCCAGACCGCTGCGCGGCTCGGGCGGGACCTCGTGGAGCGGATCGCCCCAGAACCTCCACGGCGCGTGGAGTGCGGCCGGCGTCGGGCGACCGTTCGCCACCAGCAGGACGAGGTTCTGGCGCACGGTGGTCGGGGTGAAGTCGCGCGGCGGGAACGCCGGGCTTCCCCACGTGCCGATCGCCCAGTGGCCGTAGGCGTCGAGGGCGAGTGAGGCGTCACCGCGCACCAGTGGCGAGAGGACCAGCCCGTCGACCATGGAGCCACCGGCGCCGGCCGCCTGCTTGAAGGCGCCGTTGAAGACCGCCACGACGCCGGCCGGTCCCTCGACCGGCCAGTCGATCGAGGGTCCCGCATCCTTGGGCACGCTCGCCCAGCGCACGGGGTCGCCCGAGCCCACGTGCCAGCGCAGGAACGTCGTGCGCGCGCGAAGTCGCAGCGCGCGAAACGTCACGCCCCCCGCCACCACGTTGCGGTAGTCGACCATGACCCCGCGCGCCGAGTGGCTGACGACGGCCCAGAACGGCTGAGCCCGCTCGGGCGCCACAGTGGTCGTCGTGGCGCGCGGCGGCGACGTCGACGTCGTCGTCGCGGGGGCCGGCGAGCGCGAGAGCGCGACCGCTCCGGCGACGAAGACCAGCGCGAGAGCCCCGACGACCACGAGACGCCGACGTGTCCGACGTGTCCGACGCGACACGACTTAACGTTCGATGATGCGCACGCCCGATTCCGGGGCGGGTGCCTCGGGCTCGTCGATGAAGCGCGGTACTTCAGTGGGCTCGAGGTCGTCGGCCACGTCGTCGACGTAGGCCGGCGCGGGCTCGGCGACGTACTCCCCCTCGACCGTGCGGGTGACGACGTTGGCCGTCTTACGCTTGCCCGCGCCGCGCACGCCCTGCATCTCCTTGCAGATCCGATAGGTCAACGGGTAGGCGATGAACGGGGAGATCAGCACGAGCACGCGCATCGCCCACAGCACCGTGTTGAGCGACACGTGGAAGAAGTTGGCGATGACGTCGGTCGAACTGGCGATGAAGAGCATCGCCACGAAGGCGAGCACCGCGACGCCGGCGGCGGTGCGCTTGGGCCGGTTGCTCGGCCGATCCAGCAGGTTGTGCTCCGCGTAGTCCTTGGTGAATCGTCGTTCGATCGCCGGCCAGATCATGATCACGTTGAATAAGAGGCCCGGGAAGATCACCGCGGGGATCGTCACCTCGAGGGGGATCGTGTAGCCGAAGGAGTGGAAGGACCACGCCGGGAAGATTCGCAACGCCCCGTCGAGGAAGCCCATGTACCAGTCCGGCTGAACGGCGTAGGAGATGCGCGAGGCGTCGTAGGGACCGAACTGCCAGATCGGGTTGATCTGGGCGAAGGCCCCGAGCAGGGCAATCACGCCGGCCACGAGGAAGAGGAAGCCCGTGGTCTTGGCCATGAACACCGGGAACATCGGGGCCCCGACCACATTCTTCTCGGTTCTCCCCTCGCCCGGGAACTGCGTGTGCTTCTGGCGCACCAGCAGGATCATGTGCACCGTGACGAGCGTGATGATGATCCCCGGCACGATCAGCACGTGCAAGATGAAGAAGCGCGGGATGATGTCGGTGCCGGGGAAGTTGCCGCCGAAGATGAAGAACGCGAGGTAGGTGCCCACCAGCGGCACCGACAGGAGGATCGAGTACGCGATGCGGATTCCCGTGCCCGAGACGAGGTCGTCGGGCAGCGAGTAGCCGAGGAAGCCGTTCACGATCGCCAAGATCAGCAGCGTGGTGCCGATGGTCCAGTTCAGCTCGCGCGGCCGGCGGAAGGCGCCGGTGAAGAAGACGCGGGCCATGTGCACGACGATCGCGCCCACGAAGATGTCCGTCGCCCAGTGGTGCATCTGGCGCATCAGCAGGCCGGCGCGCACCGCGAAGGAGAGGTTCACCGACGAGGCGAAGGCCTCGGTGACGTGCTGGCCGTAGAGCGGCAGGTACGAGCCGCGGTAGGTCACGATCGCCTGGCTGGGGATGTAGTAGAGCGTGAGGAACACGCCGGTCACCAAGAGGACGACGAAGGAGTAGAGCGCGATCTCGCCGAGCATGAAGGACCAATGGTCGGGGAACACCTTGTCGAGGAAGGTGCGCCCGCCCTTGGCCACGCCCAGGCGGTCGTCGAGTTCGCCCAGCGCCTTGCCGACGGCGCCGTAGGGGCCCTGGGCCGTCTTCTTCGCGCGCCGGGTCGTCACGTCACTCATGAGCGCTCCCAGAATCCAGGTCCTATGGCGGTGTGGTAGTCGCTCTGGCTGCGCAGATACCCCGCGGAGTCCACGTAGAGCGGCAACTGGGGCAGCGGGCGCGGCGCCGGCCCGAAATTCGGGATCGCGCCGTTGGTGACGTCGAACATCGACTGGTGGCACGGGCAGACCAGCAACTGGAGTTGCTGCTCGTAGAGCCCGACCGGACATCCCAGGTGCGTGCAGACCTTGGAGTAGGCGAGATATCCGTGCGGTCCCCAGCTCTCGCGACCCTTCTGGGTGACGAAGTTCTCATTCGAGATGCGAATCAGCACCGTCTGATCGACGGCCTGGCCGCGATCGGTGTACTCGGTGCCCTCGGGGTAGACGGTCAACAGCGAGCCGACGGCGAGGTCGCCGACGTGCACGCGGCGCCCGTCGATGCCCACCAGGTAACTGCCAGGACGCCAGTCGGTGTGAAAGAGAGTGTCCTTGGGCAGCGGGCCGAGGCTGCGCAGCAGCGGGAAGATCGCCACGACGCCGAAGGCGCCCAGTCCACCACCAAGCAGTCCGCCGAGGAGCTTGCGGCGCTTGATGACGCCGCCGCCGCGCTCGACGATCGCCGCGGCGAACGCGTCGCGGGTCTCTTGGTCGCTGGCCATCTCGTGGCGCTGCTCGACGAAGGGTCCGCGCGGCATGAGGTACTTGCCCCAGGCGACGAGTCCCAGGCCGAGGAAGAACAGTCCGCCGCCCATCGTCGCGCCGAGAGTCCAGGCGGCGGCGTCGACCCAGTAGCAGTAGCCAAAGCCCACGACGAGGATGAGGCCTACGAGGAACAAGACGGCGATGACCCGCTCGACCAAGAGGGGATTGCGCGCTGCGGGCTGCAGGTGCGGATCGTCGGCCGCGAGGCCCGCGATCTCCACCGGCGTGCGGTGTTCGATTGACTCACTCACTGCGCTCTCCTACCCAGTATCCGAGAAGGGCCAGCAGGCCCACGCCGAGGAGCAGGCCGACGAATCCTTCGGCCACCGGCCCCAGCCCGCCGAGTCCGAAGCCACCCGGGTTGTTCGGGTGCTGGATCTCGGTGGTGACGTACTTGACGATGTCGGCGACCTGGTAGTCGCTCAGGTTGCCGGTGAAGCGCGGCATGTTGGCGGGACCGGTGCGGATGGCCTCGGCGACCTGGGTCGCGGGGATGTTGCGCAACGAGGGCGCGAACGTGCCCGCCGCCAGCGCGTCGCCGTCGCCCTCGATGGTGTGACAAGCCGCGCAGTTCAGGGCGAAGAGCGCCATGCCGTTGGCCACGTTGGCGTCCTTCACGTTGACCGTGGGGATGCCCGGGTAGCTCGGCGAGAGCGAGTTGATCCAGGCGGCGATCGCGAGGGCCTGGTCGTGGGTCAGGCGCGGCTGGCGGCGCGGGGCCTGGACCGAGCGCGGGTCGGCGGCGGGCATGCGACCCGACTCGATCCAAAAGTCGATGGTCGCCGGTCCCAGGCCCACCAGGTTCGGGTAGGCGCCGGCGGTGCCGTTCGCCGGCACGCCGTTGGCCTCGGTGCCGTGGCATGACGCGCAGTTCTGCAAGAAGAGCGCCTGGCCGGTCGCGGCCAGTGCGGGCGACGGCATGTTGTAGATGATCGCGCTGTCGCCGTAGCTGATGATGAGCCCGTGCTTCTTCACGACGATGTCAGAGTTCGGGGTGCCGGCGTCGTGGCGCGTCGTCTGATAGATGACCTTGCCGGCCGCGCCAGCGCCGTTCGCCAGGGCGAGCGGTACCAGGGCGAGGACGACGGTGGCCGTCGCGACGCGCGCTCGCGTTGAGAGATGCGACACCGGGCTTACCTACTTAAGAAGGAAGAGGGACGAGAACAGGCCGATCCACACCACGTCGACGAAGTGCCAGTAATAGCTCACGCCTTGGAAGGTGGCGAGCTCGCCCGGGTCCCCCTCGGTGCCGCGCATGCGAAAGAGCAGGAAGCCCATCGCGACGAGGCCGAGGAAGACGTGCAGACCGTGCAGACCGGTGGTGATGAAGAAGACCGAGCCGTAGGAGTTCGTGTACCAGCGCGTGGCCAGGTGCGTCCACTCGTAGGCCTGGTTGCCCACGAAGAGCGCGCCCATGATGATCGTGACGATCACCCAGCGCCGGGCCTCGTCGCGACGGCGGTGCTCGATCAGCCAGACCGCCCACTGCATGGTGAAGGAGGAGCCGATCAGCACGATGGTGAAGATGCCCGCCTGGATCGTGTCGAGGTGGGTGCCTGCGGGCGGCCAGGACTGCAGGTGCGCGCGGATAGTAAATAGGGCGGCGAAGAGACCCGAGAAGAACATCAGCTCGCTGCCGAGCCAGATCATGACCCCGATGGCGAGCAACGGGGGCCGGTCGTGGACGATCTTCTCTTGCTTCGCCAGGCTATTGAGGGGAATCGCCTGACTCACTCCCACATTTCTAGTTGAGACGGCTACCTGCCACTGGTCCGCCCACTGAAATTAATCACAGGATTGTGGCGGGCAGGGGTCCACCAGCGACTATGGCGAGGCGCCGGGTTGGGCGGGTCATGGCGACGTAGAGGGTCCGCAGCCCTCGTGCGGTGACCTGGCCGTCGGCCGATTCGCGACAGGCGATGTCGCAGGGGTCCACCACGACGACCGCGTCGAATTCGAGGCCGTTGGAGCCCTCGGCGGCCAGTACCACCAGGTCAGCGCCCAGGCCCCGCGTCGACTCGTCGCGTGGGTCCACCGCGGCGAGTCCCCCGGCGAGGAGGATGTCGATGATCTCCGGGACCCGGGCGGCGGCGGTGATGACCGCGGTGCGCCCGGGGGCGACCGCCTCCACCTCGCGCCGGGTCGCCGCGACGAGGCGCTCGGCGAATTCTTCGGCGCTGACGCGCTCGACGATCGGTGACACCCCCGCGCGGCGCACCGGCCGGGGGGCCTCGACCTCCGGCGCGGCGGCGGCCAGGGTCGGCGCGGCGAAGGTCAGCACCTCCTCGGGGGTGCGATAGCTCACGGTCAGGTCCACGCGCGTGGGGCTGCGCCGCGGTTCGAGCATCGCGATGGTCGCGGCCCACGAGGCCGACGAGGAGGCGGTCGTGGCCTGGGCCATGTCACCGACGATCGTCATCGACCCGGTGAGGTCGCGCCGGCGCAGGACGCGCAGCTCCATCGGCGAGAGGTCCTGTGCCTCGTCGACGACGATGTGGCCGTAGGTGATGAACTCGGCCTCGTCGCGTTCGGCCGCGGCGGCGGTGGCCAGACGCGCCGCCTCGCGCAACGCGGCCGCACGCACGTCGGCGCGGTAGCTGTCGAGGTCGATGCCGTCGAGGACCGTGGTCTCGGCCTTGGGCGGGCGCGGGCGCTTGCGCGGGCCGAGCAGGACGCGGGCCTCGTCGATCAACGCGGCGTCCGCGGTCGTCCAGGCCACCTCCTCGAGCGAAGCCGAGCGCGCACGATAGAGCATCTCGCACTCCTCGTCGCTCAATACGCCCTTGCCGGCCGCGCGCAGGAGAGCCGGTGCGCCGAAGAGGTCGTGGAGCAGTTCCTGACCCGAGAGGCGCGGCCAGATGCGCTGGACCAACTCCTTGAAGGCCTGGGTCGCGCGAATCGTGTCGGCCACGTCGTTGAGCGAGCTCTCGTCGCCCTCGTGCACGAAGCGGTCCTTGTACGTCAGCGCCAGGCGGTTGGCCAATTCGCGTCCGACGGCGCTGCGGCGCTGGTTGTGGTTGCCGGGTCGGCGCTTGGCCCGCTCGACGATGTCGCGGGTGTCGCGAGCGCGCACGGTGACCGTGACGCGTCCCACCATCAGTTCGACGTCCTCGCGCAGGGGCCGCTGGCGGGTTGCGAGCGCGCGCTCGATGACGCGCACCATCCGCGCGTCGCCCTTCAAGCGCGCGACGTCGTCGCGGTCATATCCCCTCACCGTCACGTTCGTCACGAGTCCCGAGATCGTCGAGAGCGTCACGCCCGACTCGCCCAGGGAGGGCAGCACGTTCTCGATGTAGTTGAGAAACAGCGGGTTCGGCCCCACGACGAGCACGCCCTGGCGCTCGAGGGTCGCGCGGTAGGTGTAGAGCAGGTAGGCCGCGCGATGCAGCGCCACCGCCGTCTTGCCCGTGCCCGGCCCGCCCTGGACGAGGAGCATGCCAGCCAGCGGTGCGCGGATGATGCGGTCCTGCTCGCCCTGGATCGTCGAGACGATGTCGCCCATGCGCCCGGTGCGCGCGCGACCCAGCGCCGCCAGCAACGCGCCGGGGCCGCCGAGGGCCAGACCGCCCTCGACCAGTCCCTCCTCGGTGGCCTGGCGCTCCTCGCCCTCGGGCAGGTGCAGCTCACCGTTCACGTCGGCGAAGTACTCGTCCTCGACGCCGGTCACCGTGCGACCGCGGATCGCCACGTGGCGCCGCCTCACGAGGTTGAGGGGTTCGACGCCCGTGGCCCGGTAGAAGGCCTCGGCGACCGGCGCGCGCCAGTCGATCACCAGCGGGTTGAGCTCGGCGTCCGAGACGGCGAGACGCCCGACGTGGAAGGCCTCACCGGCGTTGACCGCCGGGTCGTAGTCGATACGTCCGAAGAAGAGGGGCTGGTCGCCGATGGCGAGCTGGTCGAGGCGCTGCAGGGCCGTTCCCATGACGACGTCGCGCTCGACGAGATCGCCCGCGCCGCGCATGGTCGCCACCGCGGCGCTGTCGCGTAGGGATCGCGCCTCGTCACGCATGTGATCGAGGGCGCCCAGGGCGAGATCCAGGAAATCCTGCTCCTCGGCGATTTCACGCTCGTGCGCCACCTTCACCTCTTTCGCGCGACCTTCAAATGGGGTCTGACAAGTCTAGAGGACGCGCCCGCCCCTCACGCCAGGGTCGCCATCGGGCTCCCCTAGATTGGGAGCGACCAAAGGAGAACGGTGGGCGAATCAGCATTTCTACGGGCGTGTCGGGGCGAGAGCGTCGACCACGTCCCGGTGTGGTTCATGCGCCAGGCCGGCCGCTCCCTGCCCGAGTACCGGGCGCTGCGCGGCACGGGCTCAATCCTCCAGGCGATCGCCGACCCCGCCCTGGCCAGCGAGATCACCCTGCAGCCGGTTCGCCGCTACGGCGTCGACGCCGCGGTGCTCTTCTCGGACATCGTGGTGCCCTATCACGCCATCGGATTCGGCGTGGACGTGGTCCCGGGGCGCGGACCGGTCATCGAGCGGCCGTTTCGCTCCGCGGCGGACCTCGCGCGTCTGCGCGACCTCGAAGACGGCGACGTGGCCCACGTCACCGAGACGGTCACGCGTGCCGTGACCGAGCTCGCCGCGACCGACACGCCGCTGATCGGATTCGCCGGCGCGCCCTTCACGGTGGCGAGCTACCTCGTCGAGGGCGGGCCCACCCGGGTCTTCGGCGTGATCAAGACGCTGATGCACACGGACCCCGCGCTCTTTGACGCGCTGCTCGAAAGATTGGTGGCGATCACGATCGCCTTCTTGCGCGCCCAGGTCGAGCACGGCGCGCGCGCCCTGCAGCTCTTCGACTCATGGGCGGGGTCTCTCACGCGCGACGAGTACCGGCGCTTCGCGCTCGAGGCGACGACGCGCGTGCTCGAGGGGGTGAAGGACCTCAACGTGCCGACCATCCTCTTCGGCGTCGGCACCGGCGAGCTGCTCGACCTCATGGCGAGCACCGGGCCCGACGTGATGGGCATCGACTGGCACGTCGACCTCGACGAGGGCCGCAAGCGGGTGGGCCGCCCGGTGCAGGGCAACCTCGATCCCGCGAGGTGCCTGGGCGGCGTGGACAACGCCCTCGCGGCCACGCGGGAGGTGCTCTCGCGTGCCGGCAGCGACGCCGGTCACGTCTTCAACCTCGGACACGGCGTCCTTCCCGAGACCGACCCCACGGTTCTCGAGGCCGTCGTGCGACTCGTCCACGACGAGGGACGCGCGGGTGTGCGATGACGATCGGTGTCCTCGTGATGGCCTACGGCACGCCCACGACGCGCGATGACGTCGAGCCCTACTACACGCGCATTCGCCACGGCCGGCCCCCCACCCCCGAGCTGCTCGCCGACCTCGTTCGCCGCTACGACGCCATCGGCGGCACGTCGCCCCTCGCCGAGCGCACGGCGCGACAGGTCGCGCGACTATCCGCGACACTCGAGGCGCGCCACCCCGGCGAGTACGTCGTCGTCTTCGGCTCGAAGTATGAGCCACCCCTGCTCGAAGTGGCCGCGCGCGAGCTGATCGAGCGCGGCGTGGAGCGCGTCATCGGCCTGGTGCTGGCGCCGCACTCCTCGTCGATGTCCACCGACCAGTACATGGAGCGCGCCCGTGGCGCCCTGGGTGAGGACGTCAACTTCACCGCGATCGGCGCGTGGTGGGACGCCGAGGGGTTCTGCGAGCTGATCGCTGAGCGGGTGCTAGCGGCCCTGGCCACGATTCCCCCCGAGCGACGCGAGACGACCGAGGTGGTCTTCTCGGCGCACTCGCTGCCCGAGAAGATCCTCGAGAAGGGCGACACCTACCCCGACCAACTCGCCGAGAGCGCGCGGCGCGCGGCCGACGCCGCCGGCCTCGCCCACTACGAGCTCGCCTGGCAGTCGGCGGGGCGCACGGGCGACGTGTGGCTCGGGCCGGACATCCTGGTGGTGCTGGGCGAACTCGCCGCGCGCGGCGTCACCGACGTGGTGTCGTGTCCCATCGGCTTCGTCGCCGACCACCTCGAGGTCCTCTACGACATCGACGTCGACGGCCAGCGCGTGGCGCACGAGGTGGGCGTGAACCTGGTGCGCACCGCGTCGCTCAACGACGACCCGGACTTCATCGACATCCTCGCGGCGGTCGTGGAGCGGGCGTGAGCCGCTCGGTCGTCGTGATCGGCGGCGGGGTGGCGGGACTGGCCGCCGCCTGGGAGCTCTCCGGCGGCGCGGCGGGCCCCCGTGACGCGGTGCGCGTCGAGGTCATCGAACCGGGCGACACGGTCGGTGGAACGCTCGCCGTCGCACCCTTCGCCGGGCGCACCATCGACGTGGGCCCCGACGGCTTCCTCGCGCGCCGGCCCGAGGCGATCGAACTGATCACCGAGCTCGGCCTGGACAGCGAGCTCGTGCCGATCGGTGCGAGCGGGGCCAGCATCTACCTACGCGGAGCGCTGCACGAGATCCCCCTGGGGCTCGCTCTGGGCGTGCCGACCTCGTATGGGGCGGTCGCCTCGATGGCCGGGCTCACCTGGCGCGCGCGCCTCGCCGCCAAGCGGGACCAGTGGTTCCCCGCGCGCCTCGCGGTAGGCGAGGACATCGCGATTGGCGACATCGTGCGCACCAAGCTGGGAAGCGAGCTCGCCTACCAGTTCATCGAGCCGATGGTCGGCGGCATCCAGGCCGGACGGATCGACGAGCTCTCCGCGAAGAGCGTCTTTCCCGCCCTCTACGACGCAGCCCGCGCCGGCGGATCGCTCATGCGCGCCCTCGCCCAGCCCACCGGAGCGACACCAGCGGCGAGCTCGCCACCGGGTCCCCTCTTCGCCACGCTGCGCGGGGGCATCGGTTCGCTGCCCGGGCGCCTCGCCGAGCGGCTCATCGAGCGCGGGGTGACGATTCGCACCGCCACCTCGGTGGTGGCCCTGCGCGCGACGCCCCACGGCCCGCGGCGCTACGACGTCGACACTCCCGACACGACGACGGCCGCCGACGCGGTCGTTCTCGCCACGCCGGGCAGCGTCGCCGGGTCCCTGGCGGGCGCGCTGGACCCGGCCCTCGCCGCGCTGGGCGGCGTGCGCGCGGCGAGCACCGCGATGGTGACCCTCGCGGTTCCCCGCGACGCGCTACGGCTCGACTTTCCCGGCACCGGCGTCCTCGTACCCCTGGGCACGCCCTTTCACGGCGACACCATGCTCGTCACCGCGATCACGCTGCTCGAGCGCAAGTGGCCCTACCTCGTCCAGGGCGACGCGATCGTGCGCGTGCACGTGGGCCGCAGCGACGACGCGCGCTTTCGCGCGCTCTCAAACGAGCAGCTCGTCGAACGCGTGACGCGCGAGCTCGCGACGATACTGGGCTCCTTCCCCGCGCCGACCGAGGCGCTCGTGCGCCGCTTCGACGACGCGCTGCCCCAGTACCTCGTCGGCCACGGCTCCCTCGTCGCCGCGGCCAAGGCCGCCGCGGCGACGCGCCACCTGGCCCTGGCGGGCAACGCCTACGACGGCGTGGGCATCCCGGCGAGCATCGGCTCCGGTCGGCGCGCGGCCCGCGAGATCCTGGCGGTCCTCGACTAGCGCGTCACGCCCGTCGGGACCCCGTCGCGGAGTGCGGCTACTGGTAGTAGCCGGAGTGGATGTAGATGCACGGCACGCCTTCGGCGACGTACATCGCGTGGTTCTTGGGGTCGTCGTCCAGGGCCAGACGCACGTCGAGGCCGTGGGCGGTGAGATCCTTCACCGCGGCCCGCTTGAAGTCGTCGACCCCCGAATAGTCCCCGTACTCGCGCATGATCAAGAGGTCCCAGCGCAGCGAGTAGCGCTCCAGCCAGGCCAGCGTGTGCGGTCGCACCCGCCGGGGCCGCCCCGTCAGCAAGACGATCGTCAGGTCCTCATCGAGCAGCTCGAGGAGCCGCTCGATCTCGGCGATGACGGGATCGTCGCCGCAGGCGTCGAAGAAGCTGCGCCAGTCGCCCCAGTCCAGATAGTGCTGGCGTCCGGCGGCGTCGGCCAGCACGCCGTCGATGTCGAAGATGACGGCCGGGCCGCGTCGCGCGCCGTCGCGCCAGTACCAGTTCTCGCCGAGATCATCGTCAGTCATCAGCGGCTCTCCACTCCAGCCACATCTGAGAGACTAGGCGCCGTGGGAACGAGCGAACGTCTGACGGTGCCGATCCCCTTCGGACACCACGTCTACGTCGTGAGCGATCTGTCGATCTCGCCCGACTCGCGCCCCGAGAGCCGCCCGCTGCGCGAGTTCGTCGACCTGCTGGGCGACATCGACGACGCGGCCGTCGTCGTCGTCGCCGGCAACCTCTTCGAGCCGGGCAACGCCGACCCCACGACCTACGTGGCCGCGACCTGGGAACGCCTCAGCGCCCTCGCCGACGCCCTGCGCGACTTCGCCGCGGCCGACGGGCACCAGCTCTACGTCCTACCCGGCAGCCAGGACGCCAGCTTCCTCGACCACCCCGCGGTCGTGCGATCGCTCGACGCGCTCGGGGTGACGCTGGCCCACGACCTCATCTTGCACGTCGCGACGGCCAACGGCGTGCGCGACCTCGCGGTCGCCGCGGGGCACTGCGACGTCGACGTCTCGCGCGCCGACGACACCGAGCGGCGCGACGCGCGACGCCTCGAGGACCCGCCGGCCCTCGAGCGCTTCGCCGCGAGTCGCGTGCTCTATCGCCGACTGGCCGGTTGGGTGTGGCTGCCCATCGTGGCCATGGCCGCGATCGACCTGACCGGTTCGGCGCTGAGCGTCATCGACCACTTCTCGCGCCACCGCCTGCACCTGCACGTCCACGCGCCGAGCACGAACGACTTCTGGACCAACCTGGTGATCGCCCTGGTGATCATCGCCCTCGTGGAGGGCCTCGTCGCGGGGATCGCCGGACTCATCGTGCGCCGACGCTTCAGCTCCCACGCGCGCGACGCGTCCCCGGCCCTGGCCGAGCCGCTCTCGATCACCTTCGTCGAAGGGGTCGACGCCCTCGAGGTCGCCCGACGCGTCGCCGAGCGCGGCGGCGCGGGAGCCGTCATCGGCGGCACCGCCCGACCGGCACTCGCGTTCTTGGACCGCGGCGTGTGCGCCGCGCCCGGACCGAGTCGCACCGTCGTGGTCGAGCGGCGAGGCCGCCTGGGCCTGCCGCCGGTGTTCACCAAGTGCGAACGACTCGGCGTCGTCGAGATCGAGGCCGCCTCGACCGTCGTGGTCCGCCTCATCGCCGGCGAGACCCCCCGGCGGGGGGCGACCCTGCTCGAGCGACTCGTCGGCGGTGCACCGGTCCAGCCCAGCGTCGCCGAGGCGACCACCACCGTGGGCTCGTGGCCCGGGGGCGATCCCTACCCGATCGCCATCGACCGCCTGACCGCCCAGCGCCGGCAGCGCTCGGTGCGTCGCGTGGCGAGCGGCCTGCTCTTCGCCGACGGGCTCGTCAACGTGATCGTGACCGCGATGCCGCCACTGCGCAGCCGCCTGCACCTCGTGCTCTCCGTGCTGCCCCTCGGCGTGGCCAAATCGGCCGCCGCGATCACCGCGGTCGCGGGCATCGGGATGATCATGATGGCCCGCGCCATGCGCCGCGGCCAGCGACGCGCGTGGCTGCTCGGCGTGGGGGCCCT
Organism: Acidimicrobiaceae bacterium; assembly: GCA_027451285.1. GTDB lineage: Bacteria > Actinomycetota > Acidimicrobiia > Acidimicrobiales > RAAP-2 > RAAP-2. The sequence continues at coordinate 38,757 of DAIDJP010000023.1, forward strand.
CTCGGTGACGACCCTCGCGCACCTGGCGCGCGACGGCAGTCTGGCGTCGTCCCTGCTCGCGGTGGCGATCCTGACGTTCCTGATCGTCGAGCGCGACCACTTCCAGGCGACGACGGATCGCTCGAGCCTGGCGGTCGCCCTGCCGCGGCTCGCCCTCATCGGCGCGGCGTCGGTGCTCGCGGCCTCCCTGGGCATCGAGGCCTCGGCGCGCCACCAGCTGCCCAGCTACGGCGTCGTCCTGATGGCCTGCGTCGAGCGCCTCGTGGGCCAGTCCTCGATCAACCTGCCCGACCGAGTGGGAGACTTCATCAACCCCACGCTGCTCGCGGTGGGGCTCTCGCTCATCGTCTCGGCGCTCTATCTCATCACGCGCCCCGTGGTCGACCGTCGCCTGTCGGAGAAGGGGTCCTCGGCCGAGCGTCGCCTGGCCGAGCTGCGCGCGCGCGAGATCGTGCGCCGCCACGGCCGCGGCACCCTCGACTACTTCGCGCTGCGCGACGACAAGCAGTTCTTCTTCTTCCGCGACTCGCTCGTGGCCTACGCCGTCTACGGCGGCGTCGCGCTGATCTCGCCGGATCCGATCGGGCCGGTCGCCGAGCGCAGCGAGGCCTTCAGCGCGTTTCGCGCCTACGCCGACGCGCGGGGCTGGACCATCGGCGTGGTCGGGGCGGGCGAGGACTGGCTGTCGCTCTATCACGCGGCCGGTCTGCACTACCTCTACGTCGGCGACGAGGCGATCGTGGACTGCACCACCTTCAGCCTCGAGGGCGGCAAGATGAAGAGCCTGCGCCAGGCGGTCTCGCGCCTCGCGCGCAAGGGCTATACCGTCGAGTTCCTCGACCCCAGCGAGATCGACCCGACGCGCGTACCCGACCTGCTGGAACTGATCTCGATGCTGCGCCGCGGCGAGGGCGAGCGCGGGTTCTCGATGATGCTCGGGCGCCTCTTCAACCCGCGCGACAAGGGTCTGCTGCTCACCGTCGTGCACGGGCCCGACCACAAGCCCGCGGCGGTCTGCCAGTTCGTGCCCTCGCCGGCGATCCAGGGCTACTCGCTCGATCTCATGCGCCGCGATCCCGGCGAGCACCCCAACGGGTTGATCGACTACGCGCTGTGCTCGACGATTCAACACCTCAAGGAGACCGGCGGCAAAGGGCTGAGCCTCAACTTCGCCGCGTTTCGCAACGTCCTCGACGGCGAGCGCGGCGAGGGGACGTTCACGCGCGTCGAGCGCTGGGCGCTCAAGCGCCTCTCGGGGATCCTGCCGCTCGAGACCCTCTGGAGCTTCAACGCGAAGTACTACCCCACCTGGCTACCGCGCTACCTGGTCTATCCCGCGGTCGAGAGTTTCGTCCCCGTCGTGGCGGCCGTGCTGCGCGCCGAGAGCTTGACCGAGATCCCCATGATCGGCCGCCTGCTCGCCAACGATCCGTCGAACCGCCCGGCGACCGTGGTTCCCCCCGAGGTGCTCGCGGCCGCCAAGGACCACGGTCACCAACAATCGTGACCTTGGTCCGTACGGGTTAGGTCTTAAGATCCCGCCGTGAGGAGATTCACTCCAAAGACGGTCGTGTCATTAACGATCACCTGGGTCGCGGTGATCTCCACTCTCGACTTCCTGATCCGAGACATCCGACTTCTTCCGATCATGTTGATGGCTCCCAGCATCGCCCTCGCGACCATTACGACTCCTAGAAAGATCGTTTATTTCACGGTTGTGGTCATTGCGATTGACTCGATCATCGGAGCAACTCTCGATGATTTCGCGACGATGCGCCAGCTCACCACCTATGTCGTCGTCATCGTGATTGCTCTACTCACGATGTGGATCGCTTCACTGCGCATTCAACTGGAAGACGACTTGAGACTCGCCCGGTACGAGGCCAATCGTGATTCCCTGACGGGGCTTCGTAATCGACGCTCGATCGTTCAGATCGCCACCGAGCTGTCACCACTGGACTCGGGCCGCACCTGCGTGGCGATGGTGGACATCGATAATTTCAAGAAGGTCAATGACGAGTACGGACACGACGTGGGCGACGAAGTGATCACCGAGTTCGGCCGGCGCCTGGCATCCACCGTTCGTTCCGTTGACGTCGTCGGGAGATACGGTGGAGAAGAATTCCTGCTGTTGATCAGAGGGCCGCTGGACATCGCTCGCGAGGTGACTGACCGAGTCGTGTCATCCCTGCGGACGAGTCCAATCTCCACGTCAGCAGGATTGCTCCCAATCCGAGCGTCGATAGGAGTGGCGGAGCTCGGTATTCAGGGATTGGTCGACGCCATTCAAGTGGCGGACCGTGCACTCTATTCAGCCAAGAACCACGGCCGGGACAGGATTGAAATATCGCTGAGTTTTGAGTAGGAAAATTGGTATAAGTCCAGTACATTCACACGTAGGCAATGGAATGGATCGGGGACGACATCACGCCATCACCACGGAATAAGAAGGCGAGCGACGTCGACGTTGCGCGCCTCCGTGTGATTGCAGAGAACGTCACTGACGCCGTGATCGAGCTCGACCGAGACGGTAGGGTCACGTGGGCGTCGACGTCAGTCGCAACACTGCTCGGCTTTGATCCCGACGAGTTGGTCGGACGCACCTCACTCGACTTGATCGACACTCGTGACGCCTCAATCGCTCGAGAGCGACGCGCGCGCGTCCTGAGGGGTGAAACCCTTCCGGAGGCACGGATTCGATTTCGACACGCTGAGAAGGGATCCGTCTGGGTCGGCATTCGTCCGCGACCGATCGTCGTTGACGGTGTTGTTTCGGGATCGATTCTCGCCCTGAGTTCGCGCGACGACGAGGTCACCAAGGATGGTGCACTCGAAGTTCTGGTCGCGGGCATGAGCTCCGTCGCCGTTGCCCAGAACCTTCACGAACTCCTGCAAAAGATCTGTGACACCGCCACGCTCCATGCACCGTACGTCTTTGCCTGGTACGGCGACAAGCTTCCTAACGGCTTAGTGGCATTCGTCTCGATGAGTCGTGCGCATCGCGAGTACCTGAGCGCCGTCACGATTCGCTGGGACTCGGGTCCCACCAGCGAGGGTCCAACGGGCAGGGCGATTCGCGAAGGCGTCGCCTGCGTCGTCGACGATATTGGAACCTCACCGTTGTTCGCACCATGGCGCGAAGCCGCCGAGCGTCATGGATTCCGTTCGTCTCTTTCTTTTCCGGTGCGTGTCGACGGAGAGGTGATCGGCGCGTACACGATCTACGCCGACGTGCCGAGGGCGTTCTCAGGAGGTGCGCGCCAGGTCTTCGCCGAACTGGCGACCCAGATCGGCTTGGGTATTGAGCGTCTGCGAAGTCACGAACAGCTCAAAGATCTCGCCGCACGTAATTCTCTCCTCGCGAGCGCTATCGACCAAGCAAAGGACTCCGTCGTCATCACCGACGCGAACGGCATCATCGTCTACGCCAACGACGCCCTCTACGCCCGCACAGGATATGAGCGCGGTGAGGTTATCGGTTCAAATCCCCGAATCTTTCAAAGTGGTCTCACGCCCGCGTCCATCTACGAGGACATGTGGTCCAGTCTGGCGCGCGGACGAACGTGGTCCGGACAAGTCGTGAACCGGACCAAGGACGGCCAGCTCCTGTACGAAGACCTCTCGATTGCCGCCATGTACGAAGACGGAGTTCGAGTGGGTTTCGTCGGTGTGCGACACGACCGCACCGAAGAACGCCATCTCCAGGACCGGCTTAGCGACCACATGGCGGAACGGCTGGCCGTCGCTGACATACTCGGCTCAATCACCGTGGGCGATTCTCTCGAGTCGAGCATCGAGAACGTCTGCACTGAACTGATAAAGATTCCGCTCGTCGACTCCGTGTGCTTCGTCTCGATGACTCGCGACGGGCTGGTAATCCCGACACTTTTAGGCCCACCGTCACTTCGCGCGAGCGTCGGCGCCCAGCCCTTCGCGCCAGAGTTCCCGGAGCAGCTGGCACGCCTTCTCCACGGCCCCATCATGCTCGACACCTCATCGAAAGCGCATCACACGGAGAATCAGAGAATGATCGAACTCGTGACGGCTAAGGGAACCCTGGCCGCCGCATTGATTCCAGTCTTTGATCAAGGGAGCCTCACCGGATTCGTCGCCCTCGGGTCGCGCCAACGAGACTTTACTCAGCGATTCAACGAGCGGGCGGCCACGTTCCGCGAGATTGGCGTCATCTTGAGCAAGGTGCTGGGACGCCAGGCCTATCAGTACTCAGCGGCGTTCATCGACAGACAGTCAATCCAATCGATAATCGATGAACACCTATTCTCGATTTCGTATCAACCGATTGTCGACATGTCGACGTCAGCAGTTGTCGGGTACGAGGCGCTGGCTCGTTTCCACAGTAACGATCCGCCGGACGTCGTCTTCGCCGAAGCCGACCGGCTGGGACTCCTGCGAGAACTCGAGATCGCCTGCGCACGAGACGCACTGAAGGGCGCGGCGGCGATCCCTCCCGACAAGTTCGTGAGCGTGAACTTCTCCCCCGATACCATCCTCTCCGGCGCGCTCGTCGAACTCTTCAGTGACACCCTCGCGTCCATTGTGATCGAGGTCACGGAACACGCGGCCATCTCCGATTACGCCGCGATCAAGTCCGCCCTCGCCGCGCTGCCCTCGTGCCGGCTCGCCATCGACGACGCCGGCGCAGGACACGCCAGTCTGCGCCATATCACGGAGCTTCAGCCCTCCATGGTCAAGATCGACATCTCCCTGATACGAGACGTCGACACGAACCACGCCAAGTCCGCGCTGATCGCGGGACTGATGCACTTCTCACGCTCGAGCGGCACACTCTTGATCGCCGAAGGGGTCGAGACCGCATCCGAGGAACAGGCGATCGCCGAAATCGGCCGAGAACTCAATATCCCACGCCTCTATGGTCAGGGATTCCTCTGGGGACGAGCGGGCGCGCTGTAGCCCCTCACGAGATCGACTGAATCATCCCAATGCGCGCCACCCGTCCGTTGAACTTGCCGAGCGACGACGTCGCCACCAGGTCGACTCGTTCGCCGTCGGGTCGGGTGGTCGAGAATCGAACCTCGCTCGCCGCCGCTCCTCTCGTGGAGAACTGACGGACCTCATTCTCGACCAGCAGGTTCGTCTCACCTCCCACGATGTTCGCAAAGTCGAGTCCCACGAGCTCATCAGCCTCGTCGTATCCGAGGAGTTCCGCTGCTCGTTGATTCACGTACACGATGTTCGATCCATCCAATACGTAGATTCCGAACACCGACTGATCAAGGATTTCATTGATTCGTCGATTGGCGACAACCAAATCCTCGCGCAACTTCTGTTGCTGGCGCTTCTCTTCAAAGAGGTCCAGCGCGAAGGAGACGTCGGTGGCAATCTCCGCGAGAAGCGTGTCCAGCCTCTCGTCAAAATGCGTCGGATCGCCGGAGTAGAACGTCAACGCCCCCTTCGCCACTCCCCCTCGTCGCAACGGCACGGACGCGCCACTCAACCACCCTCGCTCACGCGCCACATGCCCTATCTCGTCCGAACTGAGAGCGACGTCGCTGCGGCGCCACACCGGCCGATCATCGCGCACGGCGATCGTCGGCAAGTCCAGTTGACGAACCGTAGCCTCACCCATCAACTCCTCACGACGCGCCAGGAACTGTCCGATGCCCTCCCCCCTGGTCGCCACCGGCCTGATCACCCCGTCCTCATCCTCAAAACCAATCCACGCCGCGTCGGCGGCGTGGTGACGAACCGCGCTCTCACAAATGTCAACGAAGAGCTTCATCTCGTCGGAACCGTAGACCACCGCCTGATTCGTGTCGCTCAAGGTCGCGTAAAACTGGACCAGTCGCTCGAAGGCCTTCTCGCGGCGGTATCGATCCGTGACCTCCTGCAAGACTCCGCGAACCACAATGCCGGCCCCAGTGCTGTCTCTCTCAGTGACGCGACCCCGCACCCACAGCCAGTGCACGGAGTCGTCGGGCCACGTGACGCGAAAGTCGAACTCGTAGCCGTCTGGTCCGCCGGGCGCGCACGCCTCGGCGATGATGCGCTCGCTGCGTGCGCGGTCCTCATCGACTGTGGCGTCGAGGAACGTCGGCAGCCGCCAGGTCTCTTGCCACGCGAGTCCGTACAGCGCATCGTGGTTAGCGGTTCTCTTCATCTCATCGCGCGCGAGGTCGTACTCCCAGATGGCGACACCCGACATCTCAGTGGCGAGACGAATCAACTCATCGGAGGCCTGAAGTTCGTTGCCCTCCGCCCTCTTGGGAGGCGTCACGATTTGGCCCCGCCTACGGACTCGCGCCGGAACCCTGGGATCACGAGGTCGGTATCGTCACCGGTAGTCAAAGGCACAAGCGCCGGACCTCCCTTGCAGCCGATCGTCGACTCGCTGACGACAACAGTCCACTTAGTGGCGACCCTACCAATGTCACCCCGTTCGCTGCGGTCACCGACCCGAACGGCACGTACCCACGAAGAGATCGCTTATATTCGCAACGCGATGGCCCGTCGCACGATGGCTGCGGCGAGCGCGCCCGCGGCCGCGTCGTCATAGCGCAGGAACAGCGAGGGCTCGACCAGCTCGAGCTCCATCACCGCCCAGCCGGACTCGGTCTCGACCACGTCGACGCGCCCGTAGGTGAGGGCGGGCACGAGGGCGTCGACGGCGCTGGTCGCCAGTTCGGCCTCGACCTCGGCGAGGACGCCTTCGGCCAGGGCGCGCGCGGCGGCTGGCGCGAGCGCTCTCGACATACGCTCCTCGCGGTAGTGGCGATCGCGCGTGGCAGCGGGCTCGTTGAGCATCGCGGCCTTGTTCATGGCGTGGCTGAACTCGCCGCCGATGAAGATGAGGGCTGTCTCTCCGACCTCGTCGACACGAGCCACGTAGGGCTGGATCAGGACGTCGCGCCCGCGCGCGTGCAGGAAGGCCACGTGAGCGGCTGCGCGCTCGAACTCGTCGGCGCGGTAGCGGTCGGCGTCGATCGATCCCGCGCCGACGCAGGGCTTGACGACGAAGTCGCCCGCGGGAAAGACCGGCTCCTCGCCGACCGGCACGAAGCGCGAGTCCACAATGGCGTAGCCGCGGGCCTCGAGGTCGAACAGGTAGCGCTTGTCCGAGCAGTACTCGAGGACGCGATAGGGATTGGCCAGACGCGGCACCGACCTCGCCCAGGCGAGAAACTCGTCGCGGCGGCTCGCGTAGTCCCACGTCGAGCGCACCACCGTGAGGTCATATCCCGCCCAGTCGACGCGAGAGTCGTCCCAGACGCACAGCTCGCCCGACACCCCGATCTCGGCCAGGGCCGAGAGCAGGAGGTCCGAGTCGGGATCGACCTCGCTCGCACAGGTCGCGACGGCGACTCTCACGGGGTGAAGAGCAGCGTGGCGTGATTCGCCAGGCTCGCGAGCGGGCCGGGCCACACGCCAAAGACCAGGGTCAGCGCGACGCCGAGGACGATCACCAGCGCGCTGGCGCGCGGCACCGCCACGCGGTCGAGCTCGACGGGCTCTTCGGCGTAGAGGGCGAGCACCCAGCGCAGGTAGAAGAACGCGGCGATCGCCGCGGCGATCAACGAGATCAGCGCGATCGCGCCGCCGCCGGCGTCGACCGCGGCGGCCAGCACCGCGAACTTGGCGTAGAAGCCGGTGGTGAGGGGCACCCCGAGCTGGCTGAGCAGCAAGACGGCGAGCGCGGCGCCGAGCAGCGGCTGGCGCCGGCCCAGGCCGCGGTAGCGGTCGATCGAGTGGGCCTCGTCCGCTGGCGCGCCCACCAGGGTCACCACCGCGAAGGTGGCCACCACGACCGGCGCGTAGGCCATCAGGTAGAAGAGCGTCGCCGCATTGCCGCGCGTCGTCGCCGCCCAGACCCCGAGGATGATGTAGCCGGCGTGGTTGATCGAGGAGTAGGCGAGCATGCGCTTGGCGTTGCGCTGGATCAGCGCCATCGACGCGCCGAGCACGGTGGTGAGGGCCACCAGCACCCAGAGGATCGGACGCCAGGTGTCCATCTGCGTGCCCAGCCCCGAGACGATCACGCGCAAGAAGGCGGCGAAGGCGCCGATCTTGACGATCGAGGCCATGTAGCCGGTCACCGGGGTCGGCGCGCCCTCGTAGACGTCGGGCGACCACAGGTGGAAGGGCACCGCCGCCACTTTGAAGGCGAATCCGACCAGCAGCAGCGCACCGCCGGCCCAGAGCAGTCCGGGGTGCAGCAGCACGTTGCCGGCGAGGAAGTACGAGATCGCCGAGATGTTGGTCGTGCCCGTCGCCCCGTAGGTCAGCGCGGCGCCGTAGATGAAGATCGCCGAGGCGAAACTGCCCAGCAAGAAGTACTTGAGGGCCGCCTCGCTGCTCGCCGAGCGGTGCCGGTCGAGGGCCGCCAGAACGTAGAGGCCGATCGAGAGGATCTCCAGGCCCAAGAAGACAACGATCAAGTCGTTGGCCTGGACCATGACGAGCGCGCCGGCGCTCGCGGCCAGGGCCAGCACGTGGAACTGCGTGCCGACGACCGAGCCGTGGGCCAGCCAGTCGTGGGCGACCAGGGTCGCCATGACCAGCGCGACGGCCAGGGTCCCCGTCGCGACGACCGAGAAGCCGTCCAGGGCCACCGCGTGGTCGATGGTGGTCGTCGCGCCGTGACCGGCGACGTAGGACCACTGCACGAAGGAGACCACCAGCGTGGCCAGGCCGGCGAGCACGCTGATCGACGTCGAGACCTTGGTCGCCAGTCCCCCGCGCACCAGCGCGGTGAGGATCAACAGCAGCACCGAGGTCCCGAGCAGGATGGCGACCGGCAGGATCGCCAGGTAGTTGATGGAGGGCATCAGGCTCACTTCGTCACCCCCGCGGGCGCCACGTGCTCGATCACCTGTTGGACCGAGGGCGAGATGCGATCGAGCACCGGGCGCGGGAACACGCCGAGGGCGACGATGAGAACGACCACGGGCACCAGCGCCCAGCGCTCGCGCGCGGTCACGTCGGTGATCGCCGGGTCGTCGCTGCGTCCGTGAAAGACCCGCTGGTAGGCCCAGAGCAGGTAGAGCGCGGCCAGGACGACGCCGAAGGTCGCCACGAGCGCCCACCACGCGTGGGTCGCGAAGGAGCCGATGAGGATCAGGTACTCACTGACGAATCCCGAGAGCCCGGGCAGGCCGATCGAGGCCAGCATCACCACGGTGAAGAGCCCGGCGAGCACCGGGGCCGGGCCCTGCCACCCGGTGAGGTCGCGAATCTGCATCGGTCCGCCGCGGCGCTTCTCCATGAAGCCGATCAGCAGGAAGAAGCCCACCGTGATCACCCCGTGGTTGAACATCAAGAGGACCGCGCCGACCATGGCGATCTTCGAGCCGGTCATGATCCCCAGAGTGATAAATCCCATCTGGGCCACCGAGGAGAAGGCGACGAGGCGCTTTAAGTCCGGGGTGACGGAGGCCAGGGCCGAACCGTAGACGATGCCCACGACCGCGAGGGTCAGCATCACCGGGCGCACGTTGGACTGGGCCAGGGGAAAGAGCGCCACCGCGAAGCGCAGCAGGCCGTAGCTGCCGAGTTTGGCGAGCAGGGCCGAGAGTTCGATCGAGCCAGCGGTCGGCGCCTCGGCGTAGGAGATCGGCGACCAGGTGTGCAGGGGCCAGATCGGTGCCTTCGCGGCGAAGGCGATCGCGAAGGCGACGAACAGCCAGGTCGCGGTTCCCGAGGACATCGCCGTCGCCGAGAGCGCCGAGTAGGCGAAGGTGAGATCCCCGCCGAACTGGTGCTGGTGGGCGAATCCCAGGTAGAGCACGCCCACGAAGAGGAAGGCCGAACCGGTGAAGGTGTAGATGAAGAACTTGAGAGCCGCGCGAGCGCGTTGGGCGCCGCCCCACTGGGCGATGATGAAGTAGGCCGGCACCAGGGTCAGCTCGAAGAAGATGAAGAACTCGAGCACGTCGTGGGCGAGGAAGCTGCCCATGGTGAAGGACGTCAGCAGCAGCAGCCACGCGACGAAGGCGCCCTCGCGACGCCTATCGCGCGCGCCCAGCAGCGCGGTCCACACGACGAAGGCGGTCAGGACGACCATCAGCAGGCTGATGCCGTCCATCGCCACGTCGTAGGCCAGGCCGAAGGGCGCGGCCAGCACCCAGCGTCCGGCGAAGTCGAAGGTCGACGCGCCGGGCACGGCGCTGTTGTAGAGCAGGGCGACCGTGATCGCGAGGCCCATCTCGATGGTCGCGGTCGCCACGGCGATCCGGTAGGACCAGTTCTCGCGCGTGCGCACGAGGACGGCCCCGAGCGCCCCGAGCGCGGGCAGTGCGATGAGCAGGCTCAACCACAGGGACGAATGCATGACTAGCCCACCCTCGCAACGAGATAGACGACGATGACGGCGAGCCCCAGCACGGTCGCCAGCGCGTAGTGGCGCACGAAGCCCGACTGGATCTTGCGCGAACCCTCGGCGCTGCGGCGAACCGCGACCGCGAGCCCGGTGACCGCACCGTCGATGACGCGCGGCTCGATGACGTCGCCGCCGAACTGGCTGGCGGCGGTCAGCGGCCGTCCGATTACGGCGTCGTAGGCGTCATCCCAGCGCCAGACGTGCTCGAGGAAGGACTTCTCGTAGCGCGGCGACGAGACGCGATCGCGCCAGATGGAGAACGCCGCGAGCAGTCCGATCAGCGCAGCGGCCACGTCGACCGCGGCGAGGCCCCACTGGGCGAGGGTGCTCTGGGCCCCCAGCGCGGGCACGTAGCCGAAGGTGGGCGCGAGGAAGGCCGCGAGCGAGCTGTGATGCACCCAGGGCAGGTCCAGCGCGCCGCCGAGCACGCTGAGGACCGCGAGCACGACGAGGGGCAGTGTCATCACCCAGGACGACTCGTGGGGGTCGGCCCCGTGGGTCACCTCGCGGAAGCGCTCGGTCCCCTGGAAGGTCAGCACGAAGAGCCGCGACATGTAGTACGCGGTCAGGATCGCCGTCACGACCCCGAGGATCCACAGCGGCTTGGAGTAGGCGAAGACGTTGGTCAGGACGTCGCCCTTGGCCCAGAAGCCGGCGAAGGGGGGAATCCCCGAGATGGCGAGCCAGCCCACGAGGAACGTCGGGAACGTGAGGGGCAGGAACTTGGCCAGCGCGCCCATCTTGCGCAGGTCCTGCTCGCCGTGGAGCGAGTGGATGACCGAGCCCGAGCCGAGGAACAGCAGGGCCTTGAAGAAGGCGTGGGCCACCATGAGAAAGATCGCGGCCGCGTAGGCGCCGGCGCCCACCGCGAGGACCATGTAGCCGATCTGGGACACGGTGGAAAAGGCGAGGACCTTCTTGATGTCCTTCTGGCTCGTGGCGATCGTGGCGGCGACGAAGGCCGTCAGTGCGCCGATCACCGCGATGGTGGCGCGCCCGCCACCCGAGAGGGCGAGCACCGGCGACATGCGCACGAGGAGATAGACCCCGGCGGTGACCATCGTCGCCGCGTGGATCAGGGCCGAGACCGGGGTCGGGCCCTCCATCGCGTCGGGCAGCCAGTTGAACAGCGGGATCTGCGCGCTCTTGCCGGTCGCGCCGAGCAGCAGGGCCAGCACCACCACGGTCGCCGCCGTCGAGTCCAGGTGTCCGGCGCCGGCGAAGATCGAGAGGTAGGTCAGCGTGTGCAGGTGGCTGAAGAGCAGGAACATCGCCACCAGCATCCCGACGTCGCCGACGCGGTTGTAGATGAAGGCCTTCTTGCCCGCGCTGGCCGCGCTGTCACGGTCGAAGTAGTAGCTGATCAGCCAGTACGAGCAGACCCCCACGCCCTCCCAGCCGACGAAGGTCAGCACCAGGTTGTTGGCGAGCACCAGGGTGAGCATCGAGAAGACGAAGAGGTTCAGGTACAAGAAGAACTTGCGGTAGTCGCGCTCGCCGTGCATGTAGCCCATCGAGTACAGGTGGATCAGGGCCGAGATACCGGTGACGAAGAGGCTCATCGTGATCGACAGCGGGTCCATCAAGAGCGCGGCCGGCACGTTGAGCGTGCCCACCGAGATCCAGCTGAAGAGGTTGACCGTCACTTCGCGCGACGAGCTCGACAGCAGCGTCACGAACGCCGCGACCGAGAACACGAAGCTCAACGTGACCGCGCCGGTGGCCACCGCGCCGACGGCGCGCTCGGACATGCGCGGCCCGTTCACCAGCACGAAGAGGAAGCCGGCCAGCGGCAGGAGGAGGATCAGCGTGGCGAGGTGTGCCATCTCAGCCCTTCATCTCGGAGAGTTCGTCGACCGAGGTCGTGGAGCGGCGCCGAAAGATCGCCACGACGATGCCCAGTCCCACCGTCACCTCGGCGGCCGCGACCACCATGACGAAGAAGACGGTCACCTGGCCGGCGATGTCGCTCATCGTGCGCGAGAAGGTCACGAACGTGAGATTCACGGCGTTGAGCATCAGCTCGAGGCACATGAACATGATCAGCGCGCTGCGCCTCGTCAGCAGGCCGTAGGCGCCGACGCCGAAGAGGACGGCGGCGAGCACCAGGTACCAGGCGGCGGGAACGTTCACGCGGACTCCTCATCGAGCGAGTGCTCGCGGCGCGCGAGCACGATGGCGCCGACCACGGCGATGACCAGCAGCGCCGCGGTCGCCTCGAAGGCGTAGAGGTAGGTGGTGAAGACGGCCGTGCCGAGCTGGCTGACGTTGCCCGAGCCGGTGGCAAGCGGCGCGCCCTTGGTCGAGACCGACATCGCGCCGGTGACCCAGTGGCTGCGCGCCATCAGCGCGACGAGTCCGAGCACGACGATGCCGACCCCGGTCGCGGCCAGCGGGCGCTGGCCCACCAGGGGCTCGACGCGCACGCCCTCGCGACGGTCGACCCCGAGGAACATGATGACGAAGAGGAAGAGCACCACGATGGCCCCGGCGTAGACGATGATCTGGACCGCGGCGAGGAAGTCCGCCGACTGGGCGACGAAGGCCACGGCCACGCCGAAGAGAGTCATGATGAGGCTCATGGCCGCGTGCACCGGGTTCTTCACCGCGATCACGCCGAGCGCTCCGACGATGATCAGGACCGCCGAGGTGACGAAGACGGCCACGGCACCGAGGGAGTAGGCGGTCGCGATCATGCGGCACCCTTCCTCTTCGCCCGCGGGGACTTGGCCTTGAGGGCGTTCATCAGGCCCGCGAGTCCGCGCTTGTCGGCCGGCACGTCCTCGGGCTGGAGGTGGCGGTAGAAGGCGTCGCGGATCTGCTTGGAACCGGTGGCCGCGTTGGGCTCGCCGCTCTGGCCGGATTCGGCCTCGCGCACGCCCACGCCCAGCTCGCCGCTCCACTGCACGACGCCCTCGTAGTCGGCGTCGCCCGAGGGAGACGTCGCGCGCATCCAGCCGCCGGTCATCGCGCTGTCACCCTCGCGCCAGTCCTCCCAGGGCAGGTGGCGCGGTTCGCCGGCGTCGTCGACGACGAGCTCGGCCTTGGTGTAGATCGCGTCGGCGCGGTTGGTGAAGGAGAACTCGAAGAGCTTGGACTCGGTGATCGCCTGGGTGGGGCAGGCCTCCACGCACAGGTCGCAGTGGATGCAGCGCAGGTAGTTGATCTCGTAGACGTAGCCGTAGCGCTCCCCCGGGCTGACCGGGTTCTCGGGGTTGTCCGCGCCGCGCACGTAGATGCACCCCACCGGGCACACGCCGGCGCAGAGCTCGCAGCCGATGCACTTCTCCATGCCGTCCTCGTAGCGGTTCAGCACGTGACGGCCGTGCTGGCGCGGCTGCTTGGGGCGCTTGGTCGCGGGATAGCTCGTCGTGACCGTCGGGCGGCCGATGTGGGCCAGGGTCAGACGAAAGCCGCCGAAGAAACTCATGGCACCCATCAGACGTTCCCCTCGTCGGTGATCTCACGCAGCACCTCGGGCGGCAGGGGCCGCGCGCCGATCACCGGCAGGACGGCCTCGGCGCCGCGCTCTCGCGTCGTGCCGATCTCGAAGGCGCGCGTCAGCATCGTCCAGGCCAGCAGCACCACGGCGCCCATGGCGAATCCCCACGCCGGGGCGATCAGGAAGCCAGCCACCACGATCAGCCATCCCAGGCTGAGCGGGATCAGCTTCTTCCAGCCCAGGTCCATGAGCTGGTCGTAGCGAAAGCGCGGCAGCGCGGCGCGGAACCACACGTAGGAGAAGGCGAACACCACGGTCTTGACGAAGAACCACAGGATCGGAAAGACCCAGCGCAGGTGGGGCACGTTGGGCACCCAACCCGCCGGGCCGCCGAAGAACAAGGTGACCATGATCGCCGACATGGTGATCGTGTTCATGAACTCAGCCAGGTAGAAGATCGCGAAGCGGAACGACGAGTACTCCGTGTGAAAGCCGCCGACCAGCTCGCTCTCGGCCTCGACGACGTCAAAGGGCGGACGGTTGAGCTCGGCGGTGATCGAGATGAGGAAGATCACGAAGGGGATCACGCCGAGGCGGATCACGTTCCAGTGCCAGATGCCGTTCGCCTGGGCCGTGACGATGTCGTGCGTCGACAACGAGCCGGTCACCAGCACCACCATCACGACGGCGAGCCCCAAGGAGGCCTCGTAGCTGATCATCTGGGCGCTCGCGCGCACCGAGGAGAGCAGCGGGTACTTCGAGCCCGAGGACCAGCCGGCCAGCATCACGCCGTAGACCGAGATGCCCGACATCGCGAGCATCAAGAGGATGCCCATGGGCGGGTTGGCCACCTGCAGCAACACCGGGTGCCCCGCGATCGTCAGCGTGCCGCCGACGGGCACGATCGCGAAGGTGATGAACCCCGGGATCAGGGCGAGGAACGGCGCGAGCTTGAAGACGAACCGGTCGGCCTCGGCCGGGATCAGGTCCTCCTTGAGCATCAGCTTCAGCCCGTCGGCCATGGTTTGTAGGAGCCCGAAGGGTCCCCAGCGCTGGGGCCCGATGCGGCTCTGCATGTCCGAGATCGCCTTGCGCTCGAACCAGATCATGACGATCACCGCGTTCAACAACAGGGCGAAGGCCACCACGACCTTGATCAGCACGATGAGCAGCACCGCGAGGGTCACGCCATGGGCGTAGAGCGGGTCGACGGTGGCGATCATCGCGACTCCAGTCGAACGAGGGTGAGCGTGTCGGGACCCGCGAGCCGGCTCAGCAGGTTCTCGCCGTCACGACGCGTGCCCACCGCGATCTCGGCGACGCCGCGCGGCACCGTGTCGTCGCTCGCCACGGGCAGGACGACGCTCGCGTTCGCACCCACCACGTTCACCACGTCGCCCGTCGCCACGCCGAGGCGATCCAGGTCCGCGTGGTGCGCGTAGAGGGTCGTCTCCTCGATGAGACCGGCCAGGGCCGGCGAGCCCTGCATCGCGATGCCGTGGTCGTAGAGACGGCGGCTGGCGTAGAGGCGCAGGGAGTAGGCGTCGACGTGGGGCACCCGCGCGCCGCGACCCGCCGAGACCTGGTCCCAGGTGGTGGGCGACACCGGTGCGACGCCGGGCGCGTCGAAATTCAGCGTGTCGCCGGCGTAACTGCCCTGGCCGACGGCGTCGGTCGATTGCACGCCGGGGAAGGCCATGGGGTCGAGTGCGCGGCGCACGCTGCGCTCGCCCGAGAGGCTCCACACGCCGTCGGCGGTGTCGTCGTTGAGTACCGACAGCGCGGGATAGCCCGTCGTCTCCTCGATCAGCTTCGCGGCCACCTCGACCGACGTGACGTCGAGCGTCGCTCCCAGGGCGACGGCCAGCTCGGCCGCGATGGCGACGTCGTCCCAGGACGAGCCGGGCGCGGCCAGCTTGGGGGCGACCGCGCTGACGCGGCCTTCGATGTTGGTCACCGTTCCGCGGCGCTCGTGGCTGATCGCGGCCGGCAGCACCACGTCGGCGTGCGCGAGCGTCGCGCCGCCGTGTCCGGTGACGACGACCACGTCGGCTCGGGCCAGACCCGCGATCGCGCGCTCGAGGTCGAGCACGTTGCCGAGCACGCAGCCGCCGAGGAGGAGGACCGCGCTCTGCTCTCCCGCGGCCATCGCGTCGAGCTGGGCAAGGGTGTCGCGCCCTGAGGCCTCGACGGCGCGCCGACCGGCGCGCAGCCCGGGCGCCAGGCCCATGTCGAGCGCACCGCGCACGTTGGAGCGCCGCAGCGCGGGCAGGAATTTGGCCTTGGGGAATCGCTCGGCGAAGGTGCGCAGCGCGGTCTCGATCACCGCGGCGTCCTCGGCCAGGTTGGGCCGTCCGGCGACGATCACGACGCCCTCGCCGTCGCCCAGCAGTTCGCGAGCGTTGGCGAGCGCCTCGGCGCTGGCCGCGAGGTCGCCCGCGGGCGCGTCGCCGGCGAGCGCGCCGGCCACGAGGTGGGCCTCACCGGGGCGCACGGGCAGGGCCACGCGCGCGACGCTGCGCAGCGCGCTCGTGCCAAAGGCGAATTCGATCAGCGCGCTGGACTTGAGGGCCGCCGCGCGCAGGCGCAAGAACAAGACGGGCAGCTCCTGGCGCAGGTCACCGGTCATCGTGAGGATCACGCGCGCGCGCGCCGCCTCGTCGATCGTCGCTCCGGGCAGGGCCTGCAGGAGCGTCGCGTCGAGGCCGTCGCCGTAGTTGGCGTCGATGTTCTCGGTGCCGAGCACCTCGCGCGCGAAACGGCCCCAGGTGTAGGCGGACTCGTTGGTCAGCGCGGCGCCGCCGATGACGCCGACGTTCGCACCCGTCTTGCCACCGAGCAGGCCGGCGGCGACGGAGAGCGCCTCGGACCAACTCGCCGCCACGAGTTGGCCGTCCTTGCGCACGAGCGGGCTGGTGATGCGCGTGGCGGCCGAGAGGACGTCAGTCGACGCCTCGTTGCCGTCCACGCTGTCGAGGCTGAAGCGGCCCTTGTCACAGAGCCAACCGTGGTTGACGGGCTCGCTGTCGAGGCCCAGGACGCGGGTCAGGCGATTGCCCGAGGACTGCACGGCGATGCGACAGCCCACCGCGCACGTGGTGCACGTGCTCTCGACCTGCTCGAGGTCCCAGGGGCGGGCGGTGAAGCGGTAGGACTTGGCGGTCAGGGCTCCCACCGGGCAGATCTGCACGGTGTTGCCCGAGAAGATCGAGTCAAAGGGCTGGGTCGGCGACGCCGCCACCTCGATCAGGTCCCCGCGTCCGGCGAAGTCGATCTGGGCCTCGCCGGCGACTTCGGCGGCGAAGCGCGTGCAGCGCGAGCACTGGATGCAGCGCTCGCGGTCGAGCCAGATGAGCTCGCCGATGGAAATCGGCTTCTCGAAGTGGCGCTTCTCCTCGATGAAGCGCGTCTCGCCCGGACCGTGGGCCAGGGTCTGGTCCTGGAGGGGGCACTCGCCCCCCTTGTCACAGACCGGGCAGTCCAGGGGGTGGTTGACGAGCAGGAACTCCAAGACCCCGTCCTGGGCCTTCTTCACCTTCTCCGAGTCCGTGACGACGGTCATGCCGTCGTTGACGCGCAGGTAGCACGAGGGCTGCAGCGTGGCCCCGCGCGGGCCCTCCACTTCGACCAGGCACATCCGGCAGACCCCGACCGGCTCCATGCGCGGGTGGTAGCAGAAGCGTGGGATGTAGGTGCCGGCCCGTTCGGCGACGCTGATCAACAGCTCGCCCGGCGCGGCCACGACGGGCCGTCCGTTCAACGTAATGGTCACCGTGGTGGGGGTGTCGTCAGCCATGCGGGCAGCTCCCGTGATCGACGTGAGCGACGAAGTCGTCGCGGAACATTGAGATCGCCGAGTGGATCGACGAGGGAATCGACGGACCGAGCACACAGATCGTCGTCTGCTGGGGCGGCCAGGTCAGGCCCGGCGCGATGTTATCGGACACGTCGAGCAAGAGGTCGAGATCCTCGATGCGCCCGCCGCCGTGCTCGAGGCGATAGAGCATTCGCTCGAGCCAGCCCGAGCCCTCGCGACAGGGCGTGCACTGCCCGCAGGACTCGCGCGAGAAGAACTTGGTGATGCGCCACGTGGCGCGCACGACGCAGCTGTCCTCGTCCAGCACGACGATCGAACCCGAACCGAGCATGGAGCCCGCCGCGGCGACCTCGTCCTGGCCGAGCGGCAGGTCGAGCTGATCGGGACCGAACCACGGCGCGGAGACCCCACCGGGGATGATGGCCTTCACGGCCTTGTCGCCGATGATGCCCCCGCCGAGGGCCGGGTCGTAGATGATGTCGCGGAACGTGTTCTTGACCATCTCGATCTCGTAGACGCCGGGGTTGTTGACCCGTCCGGCGAGGGCGAAGAGTCGTGTGCCGGTCGAGCGCCCCGCGCCGAGCGCGGCGAACGCCGCGCCGCCGTTCAGCACGATCCAGGGCAGGTTCGACATCGTCTCGACGTTGTTGACGACGGTGGGCTCGCCGTAGAGACCGGTGACCGCGGGAAAGAACGGGGGCTTGATGCGCGGGAACCCGCGCTTGCCCTCGAGGGCCTCGATGAGGCCGGTCTCCTCGCCGCAGATGTAGGCGCCCGCTCCCGGGTGCACGACGATGTCGAGCGAGAAGTCCGAACCGAAGATCTTGCGTCCCAGCGCGCCGTGCTCGTAGGCGTCGTTCACCGCCTGGGTGAGGCGCTCGAGACCCAGGGCGAACTCGCCGCGCAGGAAGATGAAGGCCCGGTTGACCTGGAGCGCGTAGGCGGCGATGATGACGCCCTCGACCAACTGGTGGGGGTCGCGCTCGACGAGGTAGTGGTCCTTGAACGTGGCCGGCTCGGACTCGTCGCCGTTGACGACGAGGTAGGACACGGCGGACTTGCGCAGCATCGACCACTTGCGCCCGGCGGGGAATCCCGCACCGCCGCGTCCCAGCAGCGAGGCGGCGTCTACTTCGGCGGCCACCTGCTCGGGGAACATCGAGAGGGCCTTCTTGAGACCCTCGTAACCGCCGGTCGCGAGGTAGCGCGCCAGGGTGAAGGAGTCCGCATACTCCTTGCGACTCGAGACGATCTGGGGGGAGTCGAGGTAGGCCACTACTGTTCCCTCTTCGCGCGTGCCTCGCGCGCGCTGGCCCGCTCGGTGGCGATCTCGCTGGCGTCGGCGCGCAGACCGCCCGAACGGCGCACGCGGATCAGGGTGCCGTGAGGCGGCACGTCGTGGTCGAGGCGGCCCGCGCGCAGGTCCTCGATCAATCCGTCGAAGGCCTCGGGAGTCGTCGTGCGCACGTAGCGGTGGTTGACCTGGACGACGGGTGCGATGTTGCAGTCGGCCAGGCACTCGGTCTCTTCGAGGGTGAAGAGTCCGTCGTCGCTGGTGCCGCCGACGGCACACCCCAGCACCGCGCTGGCGTGCTCGAGCAGCTCCTCGCCGCCGCGCAGCAGGCAGGCGATGTTGGTGCAGACCCCCACCACGTAGCGCCCGACCGGCTCCAGGTGGAACATGTCGTAGAAGGACGCAGTGCCGCGCACCTCGGCCGGCGTGGTGCCGGTCAGCTCGGCCACCTCGGCCATGGCCTCATCGGTCAGGTAGCCGTCCTGCTCCTGAGCGAGGTGCAAGAGGGGCAGCATGGCCGAGCGCCGGGTCGGGTAGAGCGCGACGATCTCCTCGGCGCGCTGGCGCAACTCGGTACGCAGATGACTCATCGATCGACTTCTCCCAGGACCGGATCGACCGTCGAGATGACGGTGATGGCGTCTGACACCGAGCCGCCGCGCATGAGAAGCGGCACGGCCTGCAGGTTGACGAAACTGGGCGCGCGCACGTGCACGCGCCAGGGCTTCGCGGTGCCGTCGGCGACCAAGTAGCAGCCCAGCTCACCGCGAGGCGACTCGACGGCCGAGTAGACCTCGCCGGCGGGCACGCGGAATCCCTCGGTGAAGAGCTTGAAGTGATGGATCAGCGCCTCCATCGACTCGCCGATGCGCGCGCGCGGCGGCGGCGTCACCTTCGGGTCCTGGCTGCGGTAGTCGCCCGCGGGCATCTTCTCCACGCACTGGCGAACGATGCGCGCCGACTCGCGGATCTCGTTGAGGCGGATCGCGTAGCGGTCGAAGTTGTCGCCGTAGGTGCCGACGATCACGTCGAAGTCCACCTGGTCGTAGGCCAGGTAGGGCATCGTGCGCCGCAGGTCCCAGGCCACCCCGGTCGAGCGCAGCAGCGGTCCGGTCACACCGAGCGCCAGCGCCTCCTCGGCCATCAACGGCGCGACGCCGATCATGCGGTTGCGAAAGATCGGCTGGCCCGTCAAGAGCTCGTCGTACTCGTAGGTGCGCTCTTCGATCGTGTCGCAGATCACCATCACGTCGTCCTGCCAGCCGTCGGGCAGGTCGGCGGCGACGCCGCCGGGGCGCACGTAGTTGAGGTTCATGCGCAGGCCCGTGGTCTTCTCGAAGAAGGCCAGGATCAACTCGCGTTCGCGCAGGCCGTAGATCATCATCGACGTCGAACCGAGGTCCATGCCGTTGGTCGCCATCCACACCAGGTGCGAGGACATGCGATTGAGCTCGCTCATCATCATGCGAATCCACACGGCCCGCTCGGGCAGTTCGATGCCGAGGAGCTTCTCGACGGCCATCGAGTAGGAGAGCTCGTTGATGATCGGACTCAGGTAGTCCATGCGCGTCACGTTGGTCGCGCCCTGGATGTAGCTGAGCTCCTCGCCGGTCTTCTCCATGCCGGTGTGCAGGTAGCCGATCACCGGCTTGGTGCGCAGGACGAACTCACCGTCGAGCTCGAGCATCAGGCGCAAAACGCCGTGGGTCGACGGGTGCGACGGACCCATGTTGATGATCATCGTCTCGTCGTCGCGTCGGTCGACGTCGATGGAGCGCGCGTCGAGGACGCGCCCGTCCAGGCGCAGCACCGCGCCGACTTCGCGGCCGAGCTCGCTGGTGGGGGTCAGTTCGCGGCGCTGGAGCTCCTGGGCCCCCTCGGAGGTCTCGGCGGTCAGCAGATCGGAGCGATCGACGGCGCGTACCGTGGGCTCGGTCATCGCGGACCCGGCGCTTCCTTGAACTGCACCGGCACGCGGCCCACGCCGTAGTCCTTGCGCAGCGGGTGGCCCTCCCAGTCCTCGGGCATCAGGATGCGCGTGAGGTCGGGGTGATCGGTGAAGATCACGCCGAAGAGATCGAAGGCCTCGCGCTCCATCGCCTCGACGCCGGGATAGAGCGAGAAGAGCGAGGCGACTTGGGGCTCGTCGCCGGCCTGGACGCGGATCCGCACCCGCGAGCGCTTGGTCAGTCTCAGTAGGTTCACGACCACCTCGAAGCGCGTGGCCGCCACGCCCTCGGGCAGGGGGCGGTCCTCGTGACCCAGGTAGTCCACAGCGCACACGTCAGAACAGAGCTCGTAGCCGCCGTCCTTGAACGCGGATACCAGCGCGAAGTACTGCTCGCGGGTGGGAAAGCACGCGACGTCGGCGCCGACGGCGTCGGCCACCACGACGCCCTCGGGGGCACCTACCGGCAGGTCGATCACTTGGGGGTCCCCAGTCTCACCGCGACGGGCATCTCGGGTGTCCAGGGGCTGTCGTCCTTGCCGAGGTGAACCGGGCGGCCCTCCTCACGGCGCTTGAGGATCTCCTTCGTGCGGATCTGCTCGTGCAGGGTGAAGATCGAGTGCATCAGCGTCTCGGGGCTCGGCGGGCATCCCGGCGCGTAGACGTCCACGGGCACGACCTGGTCGACGCCCTGGACGATCGCGTAGTTGTTGAAGAGTCCCCCGGTGGAGGCGCACACGCCCATCGAGATCACCCACTTGGGCTCCATCATCTGGTCGTAGACCTGACGCAGCACGGGGGCCATCTTCTGAGAGACGCGCCCGGCGACGATCATGAGGTCGCTCTGGCGCGGGGAGGCGCGAAAGACCTCCATGCCGTAACGCGCCAGGTCGAAGTCGGCCGCACCCGTGGCCATCATCTCGATCGCGCAGCACGCGAGGCCGAAGGACGCCGGCCACAGCGACGCGCGACGCGCCCAGCGAACGAGGTCCTCGACGCGGCCGGTGATGAAGTTGTGCTGCAGGTCCTCTAACGCCACTTAGGCCACCCGTTCCACGTCGGCGCCCAGGCGCACGATGGTCGACGTCGAGGTCCGAGCCGGCAGGCCCGGGGTCAGGTGCTTGACGGGGCCCCAGGTGAGGGCCCCCTCGGACACCAAAAAGAGCAGGGCGGCGAAGACCGCCAATGAGAAGGCCAGCACCTCGACGAGGGCGAACGCGCCGAGCTGGCGGAAGACCACCGCGAAGGGGTACAAGAACACGACCTCGATGTCGAAGATCACGAAGATCATGGCCACGAGATAGAAGCGGACGGGGAACCGCAGCGGGGGGTCTATCTCAGGGACGATGCCGCATTCGTAGGGTGCGAGCTTCGCTTCGGTCAGACGCTTGCGCGGCGCCAACATCGACGACGCAACCAGCGAACCCGAAGCGAAAAGCACACCGAGAATGAGCAGTCCCAATATCGGCAGGTACTGGTCCACGTTCATCATTTCTACCAGACCCGACAGGGTCGCTTTTCCCCCTTCGCCCCGGGTCCTTCGTCCTTGTGGTTCCCAACGTCGAGGAGCTACACGCGTCGCTCTAGTGTGGTCGGGTGCTACGCGTCGCTGAGATCCCCCATCGTGACTTCGACGTCGTCATCGTGGGCGGTGGACCGAGCGGCTCGGCCTGCGCCTACTGGCTGGCCGCGGCGGGCTGGTCGGTGTGTCTCATCGAGAAGAAGACGTTCCCGCGCGAGAAGACCTGCGGCGACGGTCTCACCCCGCGCAGCGTGCACCAGCTCAACGAGATGGGCCTAGGTAGCGAGCTCGCCGCGCGCGGGCATCGCTACGAGGGCCTGCGCGCCTTCGGCTTCGGCGCGAGCCTCGAGCTGGCCTGGCCCGAACACCCCGTCTTTCCCCACTACGGCTACACGATCACGCGATTCGACCTCGACGGTCTGGTCGCCGCGCACGCCGAGTCGGCGGGAGCGACCGTGGTCGTCGGCGCCGAGGCCACCGGACTGCTCGAGGTGGGCGAGGCCGCGCCGTCACGCCTGCCGGGCGCGCGCGGGATTGCGGTACGCGACGCCAAGAGCGGCGACGTCGCCGAGGTGCGCGCCACCTACGTCGTCGTCGCCGACGGGCAGAACTCGCGCCTGGGACGGGCTCTGGGCGTGGAGCGCGTGCGCGACTGGCCGATGGGCATGGCGCTGCGCGGCTACTACTCAAGCGATCGCCACGACGAGCCCTGGATCGAGTCGCACCTCGACATCCGCAGCCCCGAAGGCGAAGTGGTACCGGGATACGGCTGGATCTTCCCCCTGGGCGACGGACGGGTCAACGTCGGTGTGGGCCTGCTCTCCACGGGGGGCAAGTGGAAGGGCGTGAACACGACGAAGCTCCAGGAGTACTTCGTCGCCCAGACCGCCGAGGCCTGGGGACTCAATGAGTCCACGCGGCTCTCCGAGCCCACCGGCGGGCGCCTGCCGATGGGACTCGCGCGCGGTCCGCGCGTGGGTGCGAACACTCTGGTCATCGGCGACGCCGCCGGCACGATCAATCCCTTCAACGGCGAAGGCATCGCCTACGGCTACGAGACGGGCCGCCTGGCGGCCGGCGTGCTCGGCGAGGCGCTCGCCCACGAGGACCCCTCGCTGCTCGCGCTCTACGACGAGCGCCTCGAGGGCGCCTACGGCGAGTACTACAAGGTCGCGCGCGCCTTCGTGCGCCTCATCTCGGAGCCGGCGATCCTGGCCGCCTGCGTGGGGGTCGGCATGCGCATCGAGCCGCTGATGCGCGAGCTGCTCGCGGTGATGGCCAATCTGATGCGCAACGATCGATCCGGCCCGGCCGAGATGGGCTATCGCGCGCTGGCGCGCCTGGTCGACGTGGTGCCCGAGAGCGTGATGAACCGTCTGCTCGCGAGCGCCGACTAGCCCCGCCGCGCTCTTCGACCGTTAGCCTGCACTGGTGAGTCGACTCCCCCGGGAACGCTAGAGATGCTGCCCACCTTTGTGATCTTCCTGCGCGAGGGCATCGAGGCGTCCATGATCATCGCGATCCTGCTCTCCTACCTGGCCAAGATCGACCAGCGCCAGCGATTCCGCGACGTCTACTGGGGAGTCGCGGCCGCCCTCGGGCTGACCGCCGTCGGCGGCGTGCTGGCCTACCTCTTGATCGAGCAGTACAACGGGTCCAACGTCCAGACGTACTTCGAGACCACGACCTACGTGCTGGCGACCGCAATCCTGACCGGCATGACCCTCTGGATGCACGCGCACGCGCCGACCATGGCCGGCGAGCTGCGTAGCCGCAGCGACGTCGCGCTGTCGCGCTCGGAGCGCTTCGGCCTTGGTCTGCTGGCCTTCCAGGCGGTGGGGCGCGAAGGCCTCGAGACGATGGTCTTCACCCTGGCGATCATCTTCGCCTCGACCCGCCAGGCGGCGACCCCGGTACACGGCAGCGGCCTGCTGATCGGCGCCCTGGCGGGACTGGCCGTGGCCCTCGCTCTCGCCGTGGCGATCTATCGCCTCGGCACGCGACTCAACTTCAAGATCTTCTTTCGCGTGCTCGGCGTCCTCTTGATGTTCTTCGCCGCCGGCCTGCTCGTCGACGCGATCCAGAACCTCCAGGCGCTCGGCTGGCTGCCCTTTGGCACCCACGTGCTCTGGAACACCAGCGGCGCGCTAGCCGAGTCCTCGAACCTGGGCGACCTCGCGCACTCCTTCCTCGGCTACGCCGACCACCCGACGCTCCTCCAGGGCGTCGTCTGGGTGGTCTACGTCGTGGCGAGCATCGTGGCCTTCAGCCTGCTCGGGCGCCCGCGACGCCCCAAGGTGAGCGCGTGACGCTCGCGGCGCGGGTGCTCGAGGGCCGCCTGGTGCGTCTCGAACCCCTCTCGGCCGCTCACGCGTACGAGATCGCCGCGGCCGCGAGCGAGGACCGGGCCACCTACGACTACACCGTGGTCCCCGACGGGCTGGCCGGCGCGGCCGCCTACGTGGCCGACCTGCTCGGCGCGCGCGATCGCGGCGAGACGGTTCCCTTCGTCCAGCGCGACGCGGCGAGCGGACGACTGGTGGGCGCGACGCGCTTTCTCACACTGCGCTATGACGGCGAGTCGCCCTTCGCCGTCGAGATCGGCGGGACCTGGCTGGCCGCCTCGGCCCAGCGCAGCGGCCTCAACACCGAGGCGAAGCTCCTGCTGCTCGATCACGCCTTCACCACCTGGCGCGTGGCCCGCGTGGACCTAAAGACCGACGCGCGCAACGTTCGCAGCCGCGCCGCGATCGAGCGCCTCGGGGCCACGTTCGAGGGCGTGCTGCGCCACTGGCAGCCCTCCCTGGTCGTCGGCGAGGAGGGGCGATACCGCGACAGCGCGATCTACTCCTTCATCGACACCGAGTGGCCCGAGCGGCGCCGCCACCTGGCGGGCCTGCTGCGCTGACCGACGGCGACGATTCTCTCGTCAGCGCAGCTCGAAGATCGTCTCGTCGATCTCGCGCGAGCGCCCCGGCGCGTAGGAGACCTCGGTGCCGATCGGCGTGAACCCCGCCTTCTCGAGGACCCGACGCGACGCGACGTTGTCGCTCGCTACCCGGGCGCGGATCGGTCGCGTGGCGTCTTCTTCGAGCAGCAGCGCGAGCGCTTGCGTCGCGATCCCCTGGCCCCAGTGGCGGCGGTCGATCCAGTAGGTGACCTCCCGGTGGCTCTCGGAGAAAAAACTTGCGGCGGTGCCCACGAAGGCCCCGTCGCTCGTGACCGCTCGCAGCAGATTGTCCGGCGAGCGCCGCACCGCCTCCATGTGGGCGTTGAAGGCGGTCCGGTCGTCGGGATTCGCCGCCGTGAAGGCCGCCAAGGCGACGGACGTAGGGTCGCGCATCATCGAAAAGACGGCGTCGAGGTCGTCGTCGCGCAGCGCGCGCAGCGCGATCACGGACATGGCCTCTCGTCGGACACGGTTCCCCCCACGCAACGACCGTAGATGCGAAAGGGCTACGCCGAGATGGCGCCGCTCGGCCCGATGCGCGCCTTGAGTGTTGTCAAGAGTCCCGCGACGAACTTCGCGCTCTGGGGCCACTCGGCCACCAAGACACCCAGGGTCACCTCGTAGTGACCCTCGGCGGTGACGGCCATCACGAGGTGTAGGGGGGCGCCCGTGCCGGGGACGGTGAGATCGGCCACTCCCCCGCGGGACCAGGCGCGCGCGTAGGTCGACGGATTCCAGTTAACGCCGCCGGTGAGGCCGGTCAAGGAACCCGTCGCGCCCGAATACACCAGGTCGGCGTTGGAGCGCGCGAAGCAGGCCCCGAAGTCCGCGCGGCTCATCTCGGCGACGTCCTTGTCGACCATCGTGGTCGTCGCGTAGTACTGCGAGGTCGAGGCGAGCTGGATGCCCCCGAAGTTGGTCGAGGAGAAGATCGGCGAGGAGACCTGGTAGTCGGGCATCTGCCCGGCGGCGCCGTAGACGCGGTCCTTGGCGTTCGAGACCCCCAAGCACGACTGGAACGCGGCGATCGCCCTGGTCCACGACGAGCTGACCGGCGCCGCGGTCGTGGGCGTCGAGGTGATCACCTGGTTCGCCGGCGGGAAGATGAAGCCCAGCACCGACGTGGGCGTCGCCGAGAACCCGGGTGGCAGGTCGCGCAGGGTGAGGTTGACCGCGCGGGCGTCGGCGAGCTCGCTCGAGGGCCC
Source organism: Acidimicrobiaceae bacterium (assembly GCA_027451285.1). Classification (GTDB taxonomy): domain Bacteria; phylum Actinomycetota; class Acidimicrobiia; order Acidimicrobiales; family RAAP-2; genus RAAP-2. The sequence continues at coordinate 65,289 of DAIDJP010000023.1, forward strand.
CGAGAACCACGCGGCGATGCCCCCGGCGAAGGAGGCCAGCAGCAGCACCGCGGCGGCGACCAGCGCGCCGGCCCGACGACGTCGTCGCGCGACCTCGCCGCCGTGTTCGAGCACGATCGCGCGCAAGTCTTCGTAGTCCGCGAGCGAGGTATTGCGCCAGGCGTAGCGAACGTCGCCAATGGTGGCAAAGAGGGTGAGGGAGCGACCCGTGCGCACGAGCTGGGGATGGGCGATCTCGCTCCAGGGTGTCTGCCAGGCCACGGGGTAGACGCCGGCGAGCTGGGTGAGCCCCTCGTCGTTAAAGAGCAGCGTGACCGGCGACGTCGGCCCGTGGGGCACGAAGCTCGGGTGCACGCTCCAGCCGGGCGAGGACAGCGCCGTCACGCGAGGGTGGCCGCGACCTCGGCGGCGGCCTCGGCCGCGGCCTCGAGCGCGAGGTCGAGTTCGGCCTCGCCGTGGGCGAGTCCGACGAAGAGAATCTCGTAGGCCCCCGGGGCCAGCGCCACGCCGCGGCGCAGCATCGCGTGAAAGAAGGGGGCGTAGAGGCCGTTCTCGGCGAGCGCGCGAGCCTCGGTGAAGTTGGTGGGCAGAACGATCTCCTCGCGCGAGAGGAAGAGCCCCGCCAGTGGTCCGACGTGGGGCACGCGCGCGACGAGCCCGCTGGCACCGATCGCCTGCTCGAGGTGCGCGGCGAAGTGCTCGACGCGCGTCGCCAGGCCCGCGTAGTCGTCCGCGCCCACGAGCTCGAGCACCCGAGCCCCGGCCGCCATCGCGAGCGGGTTGCCTGAGAGGGTGCCGGCCTGGTACACCGGTCCGTTCGGGGCGAGATATCCGAGCAGTTCGGCCGAGCCACCGAAGGCCCCCACCGGCAGTCCCCCGCCGATCACCTTGCCGAAGCACCACAGGTCGGGAGCGACCCCGTAGTAGGCCTGCGCGCCGCCCGCGCTGAGTCGAAAGCCCGTGATGACCTCGTCGTAGATGAGAAGAGCGCCCACACGGTCGCACTCGGCGCGCAGCCCCGCGAGAAATCCCGCCGCCGGCGCCACCAGGTTCATGTTGGCCGCCACCGGCTCGACGATCACCGCGGCGACTCCCTCGTCCAGGCGAGGCACCGCGTTGTAGGGGGCGACCACGGTGTCGGCGACCGCGCCGGCAGTGACCCCGGCCGATCCCGGCAGGCCCAGCTGGGCCACGCCGCTGCCACCGGCGACCAGCAGACCGTCGGAGTGACCGTGATAGCAGCCGTCGAACTTGACGACGCGGTTGCGGCCCGTCGCGCCGCGCGCGAGTCGTACCGCACTCATCGCGGCTTCGGTGCCCGAGGAGACGAAGCGCACCTGCTCGAGGCCACGAACGCGCGCCACCAGCATCTCGGCGAGGCGCACCTCGCCAGGGGTGGGCGCGCCGAAGGTCGTTCCGTTGTCGGCGGCGTCACGAATCGCCTCGACGACGCTCGGGTGGGCGTGGCCCAGCAGCGAGGCGCCGTAGGACTGGACGAAGTCGAGGTACCGCGTGCCCTCGACGTCGGTGACGTAGGCACCCGAGCCACTCGCCACCGTGTAGGGCACGCCGCCCACCGAGGAGAAGGAGCGCACCGGCGAATCGACCCCGCCGGGGATCACCGTACGAGCTCGCTCAAACCACTCCAGGTTGGTCAAGGGTTCAGCCCCTCGGCGACCTCACGCGCGAAGTAGGTGAGGATGAAGTCCGCCCCGGCACGCTTGACCGCGGTCAGCTGTTCGAGGGCGATGCCCGCGCCGTCGATCCAGCCCCGCTCGGCGGCGGCCTTGACCATCGCGTACTCGCCGCTCACGTGGTAGGCAGCCAGGGGCACGTCGAGTTCGCTCGCCAGGTCCGAGAGCACGTCGAGGTAGGTCATCGCCGGCTTGACCATGATGATGTCGGCGCCCTCGTCGATGTCGAGGCGCGCCTCGCGCAGAGCCTCGCGCCGGTTTCGGTAGTCCTGCTGATAGCCGCGCCGGTCCCCGCCACCGGCGATCTCGACGTTGACGGCCTCGCGGAAGGGTCCGTAGAGGGCGCTCGCGTACTTGGCCGTGTAGGCGAGGATCACCGTGTCGGCGTGAGAGCTCTCGTCGAGCGCCGCGCGGATTGCGCCGACCTGGCCGTCCATCATGCCGCTCGGCGCGACGACCGCCGCGCCGGCCTCGGCCTGGGCCAGCGCCGCGCGCGCGTAGAGCTCGAGGGTGGCGTCGTTGTCGACCGCGCCGGAAGAGTCGAGCACGCCGCAATGTCCGTGGCTCGTGTACTCGTCAAGGCACAGGTCCGCCATCACCACCACGTCGTCGCCGTAGGCGTCGCGCAGGTCGCGCAGGGCCACCTGGACGATGCCGTCGGGGTCGTAGGCGCCCGAGCCGACCTCGTCCTTGGTCGTGGGCACGCCGAAGAGGATCACGCCGCCGACGCCGGCCGACGCCAGTGCGCCGACCTCGTCACGCAACGAGGCGAGCGAGTGCTGCGCGTGACCCGGCAGCGAGGAGATCGAGCGCGGCTCTTCCAAGCCCTCGCCCACGAACAGGGGTGCGACCAGGTCCTCGGGGCGCAGCGTCGTCTCGGCCACCAGGCGCCGCAGCGCCGCGGTGCGCCGCAGTCGGCGGGGTCGATCAACGGGGAACACGCGTTCAGCCTATTGCCTGGGCTGTGCGAACGATCTAGGAGTCGAGTCCCGCCAACGTCGTCGCGAGGTCCGGGCCCCAGCCCACGTGCACCCGCGCGTGACTCGCGCGCACCGCCGCTCCCGTCGTCTCACCGGGCACCACGACCCAGGTCGCCTCGCGCACGTGGGGTGCGGCGACCGTCCAGGCCGAGGGCGCGCCGATGAAGACGACGTCGGCCGCGGCGAGGCGGTCGGCCTGCTCGGGCGTCAGTTCGACCGGCACCGTCGCGTAGCAGGCCACGTGCGTCAACGAGATCCCCCGCTCGCTAAGGGCGAGCGCGAGTTCGGGCCGCGTCTCTCGCGCGCCGAGGGAGAGCACCGGGCCGGCCGCGACCAGAGAGGCCGCGTCGCCGGCGCTGGTGGCCTCGCCCGCCACCTCGACGCCGAGCGCGGCGAGCGCGGCGCTCGTGACGGGTCCCACGCTGATGACCGGCGCCTCGACGCGCGCCGCGGCCCGCGCCGCGGCGTCGGCCGCGCGTGCGCTCGTCACCACGAGGCAGCGAAAGTCGTGCAGGTGCAGAGACGCGAGGAAGCGACCCACTTCGTCCTCGAGGAACTCGGTGCGCGTGAGAGGGATCTCGTCGACGTCGAACGCGTCGTGGAGCCACGCGCGCAGCTGATCGTTGCGTCCGGCCTCGCGGGTCAGGACGACGCGCATCACCAGCCCGCCAACGCGCGTCCCCCGCGGTCGTCGGCCAGCACCCGCGCGAGCGTCGCGCCGACGTCCTCGGGATCGGTACCCGTCATCTCCTCGCGCAGGCTGCCCGAGCCGTCGATCGCGAGCATCACGCCGCGCACCCTCACGCCCTCGGTACTCGCGGTCGCGTACGCGCCGGCGGGCACGCTGCAGCCGGTGCCGAGCGTGCGCAGGAAGGCACGCTCGCATCGAAGGGCGACGTGGGCGAGCGCGTCGTCAATGCCGGCGAGGGCGCGACGCGCGATCTCGTCGTCCTCGCGCGCCTCCACCGCGATCGCGCCCTGGCCCACCTGCGGCACGAACCAGGTCGGATCCAGCCGCTCGGCGACGCGGGCGCTCTCGCCCAGACGCTCGAGCGCGGCGGCGGCCGCCACGATCGCGTCCACGTCGTCGCCGGCGCGCGCCAGACGCGTCGCCATGTTGCCGCGCAGCTCCACCACGTTCAGATCGGGCCGACGCTCGAGCAAGAGCGCTCGGCGTCGCGGCGAGCCCGTCGCGACCGTCGACCCGGGCCCCAGTGCGGCGAGCGAGCGGCCCACCAGCACGTCGGCGGCGTCGCGTCGCTCGGGCACGCAGGCGAGGACGAGTCCGGACGGCGTCGCACTGGGCAGGTCCTTGGCGCTGTGCACCGCGGCGTCCACCTCGCCCGCGGCGAGGGCCCGCTGGATCTCGACCGCGAACACCCCCTGGCCACCGAGTGTGGTGAGGGGTACGTCGCGTCGACGGTCTCCGCTGGTGTCCACGGCCACGATCTCGCAGTCCACGCCCGCGTGGCCGAGCAGGTCGGCGACGTGTCGGGCCTGGGCCATCGCGAGGGGCGAACGTCGCGTCCCGAGACGCAGTGTGGTCATAGATCGAAGAGCTGGCGGGTGGCCTCAGTGAGACGCACGCCCTGATCGGTGCCGGCCGCCTCCTTCAGGGCGATCGTCGGTCGATGGGCGAGCTTGGCCACGACCGAGCGCACCAGGGACGCCACGAACTCGCGCGACGCGTCGTCGAGTTTGGCCAGGTCGTGCTCGCGTCGCGCGAACTCGCCGGCGACCACCTCGTCGAAGTGGTCGCGCAGTTCGCTCACGATGCGTGACGCGCCGCGGGCCCGCTGTTCGGCCACGTAGCGCTCGACGTCCTCGGCGAGCAGCCGCTCGGCCTCGGCGACGGCCTCGCGCCGCCCGTCGAGGGCGCGTTCGACACGTTCGCCCAGATCGCCGACGTCGACGCGTCGCACACCCTCGATGTCGGTGACGTCGAGGGCGACCGCGCGCGGGATCCCCAGGTCGAGCACGAGCAGCGGCCGGTCGCGCGCGGCGAGGTCGGCACGCGTGAGAAGCGGCGCGGGCACCTCGGCGGCCACCGCGACGAGGTCGGCGCGGTCCACGAGCTCATTGAGCGACGCGAGGGGTGCGACACGCACGCGCTCGTCGGCCACGTCGCGCGCCAGCTCCTCGGCCCGTTCGGGTCCACGATTGACGATCACGAGTTCGCCCAGGCGCGGCGTCGCGTCGAGCAGGGCCTTCACCACGCCCGCCGCCAGCTGGCCCGCGCCCACGACGACCACGCGGGATCCCTCGAAGGACTCCGCGAACTCCTCGAGCGCCATCGCCGCGGCCGCCTGGGCGAAGCTCGTGGTGCCGCGCGCGATCGTGGTCTCGGCGCGCACGCGCCGTCCGGCTGCGAGCGCGCGGTGAAAGAGTTCGTCGAGCTCGGCGCCGGCGGTCTGCTCCTCCTTGGCCAGCTCGAGCGCGCGGCGAAGCTGGCCGAGCACCTCGAACTCACCGGGCACCACCGACTTGAGCCCGGCCGCGACCTCGAAGAGGTGCGTGGCCACCCCGCGATCGAAGTGCACGCTCAGGCGGTTCTCGAACTCGCCCGCCTCGATGCCGGTGAAGAGCGAAAGGGTCGTCACGACGTCCTCGATTGCGCCGTGGAAGAGGTCGATGACCGCCACCACCTCGGTGCGCAGGCAGGTGGAGACGAAGACGGCCTCGTGGATGTTGCGCTGGGCCACGAGGGTGCGCAGGACCTTGCTCCACTCGTGCTCGAGGATCGTCGCTCGCTCGAGGAAGTCGAGGTCCGCGTGCTCGTGGTCGATGCCCACCGATATCAGTGCCACGCCGCCTCCGCGTTTTTGGCCATGTTAGGAGCGCTCGGCCCCGCGATGCCCAGCGAATGCAGCACGCCGCCCAGGGGGCCCGTGCCGTTGTTGAGGTGGTACATCAGGATCTGCAGCTCGATGGAGAAGTCCACGTAGTGCACCGCGGTGCCCAGAGGCACCGAGATCACCTGGGGGGCGAAGTTCAAGATCCCCCGGATGCCCGCGGCGACGAGGTGGTCGGCGCTGGTCTGGGCGGCGGAACTGGGCACGCAGAGGACCCCGACGGTGGCCGGCGCGATGGGTCCGTTGAAGTCCTCGACCACGTGGCCGGCGATCTCGGTGCCCACCACGGCCGGGTCGATGTCGTAGAGGGCGCTGAGCTGCGCGCCGCGAATCAGGAAATTCGACGAGTTCACGAGCGCCCGACCCAGGTTGCCCAGTCCCACGACCACCACGCCGTAGTGGCGGTCGTGCCCGAGGGCCTCGGCGATGCGACTGGCGAGCAGGGAGAGCTCGTATCCCGCCCCCCTGGTGCCGAGCGTGCCCAGACCGGCCAGGTCGCGGCGCACGGTTGTGGCCGTCACGCCGGCGAGCTCGCCGATCTGGCGCGAGTCGATGCGCGTCTCACCGCGCGCGATCCAGCCCTCGACGATGCGCTGGTAGATCGGCAGTCGCGAGATGGTGGGCTCGGAGAGCTTGCGCGAGCGCAGGCGGGTGGTCACCGCACCCACGTTACTTTGGCGCCTAGCGGCCCAATTGTCGGCTGCGCTCGGCCGCCGCGGCGACGGCGTCGAGGAACGCGGCGCGCACCGCCCGGTTCTCGAGCACGCGCAGCCCCGCTGCGGTGGTGCCCCCGGGGGAGGTGACCATCGAGCGCAGTTCCTCGGGCGACTGGCCGCTCTGGACGAGCAATTCGGCCGAGCCGGCGAAGGAGTCCACGACGAGCTGACGCGACACGTCGCGTGAGAGACCCTGGTGCACGCCGGCCTCGATCAGGGCCTCCACGACCAGGTAGAGGTAGGCCGGCATGGGTCCCGAGAGGCCGGTCACTGCATCGATGTTGCGCTCGGTCACGCGAACGACTGAGCCCACCGCGCCGAGCACGGACTCGGCCCAGTCCAGGTCGTCGCTGGTGACGTGGGCGCCGCCGGCGATGGCGCTGGCGCCGCGCCCGACCAGCACCGGTGTGTTGGGCATGGCCCGAACCACCGCGACCGGCCCGGGCATCACGGCCTCGATGCGAGCGGTGGACAGACCCGCGACGACCGAGAGCACGCGCAGCGCCCCGCAGGCGCCCACCAGGCGCGCCGCGGACTCGGCGTGGTCGGGCTTGACGCACAGCACGACTCCACTGGCGGGCGAGACGTGATCGAGTTCGAGCGTCGCCACCACGGCGACGCCGTGCAAGCGAACCAGCAGCTCGTCGCGGGTCTCGCGGGCGCTCTCGACGACGAGGAGCTTCTCGGGGGAGCACCAGCGGGCCCGGATCAGCCCTTCGGCCAGGGCCGAGCCCATCTTGCCGCCCCCGACGATGATCAGTTCGTAGGCCATGACGTCACGCTACCTGGTCACCTGGCGGGTCGCGGGGGCCGGCGCCGGAACCAGCGGGGATGGCCCATCGACATCGCGGTGGGATAGATCTCGTCGACCTGGGTGAGGGTCGCGGCCACGATCTCGTCGATCTTGGGAGTCGTCACCTCGTCGAGGCCGAGCGATCCCACGAGGTAGATCCCCTCCTCGGGCCCGATCGCGCAGTGCAGCGGCGCCAGTGTCGCGTTGCGCGTCAGCAGGAACCGGTAGAGCGTCTCGAGGTTCTCCTCGGGCGCGGGAATGACTTCGCACTCGACGTGCACGCGGCGTTTGCCGAGGCGCCACCAGAGCGTGATGACGTCCTTCTCCTCGCCGCGCACGCGAAGCAGCCAGTGGTAGTCGCCGCGCGGATCAGGCTCGTCACGGTGCTCGATCTCGCCGAAGAGGCCGCCGGCGGTCCACTCGCACGCCCAGGCCGCGAGCAACCCGTCGAGGTGTCGCGCGCGCTGCGACGCGTCCACTAGCAGGTCGTCGCGCCCTCGGCGACGAAGGTATCGACCAGGGCCGTGAGCGACTCGGCCGCGGCGCGCCAGGTGTAGGGCGCGGCGCGCTTGACCCCACCGGCCGAGAGCGTGGCCGCGACGGAGGGGTCGAGCGAACGCTCGACCGCGTCGGCCCACGCCGAGGGATCGCGCTCGCCGAGCAGGAATCCGTTCACGGCGTCGTCGACCAGAGTGGGCAGGCCCCCCACGTCGCTCGCCACCACCGGGGTGCCACAGGCCGAGGACTCCAGCGCCACCAGGCCGAAACTCTCGGCGCGCGAGGGCACGAGCGTGACGTCGGCCGCGCGCATCCAGGTCGAGAGGAGCTGGTGGGCCTGGGGGGCGACGAAGCCGACGTGGGAAATCACGCCCGCCTCGCGCACGCGCTCGTGCAGCGCGGCCAGCGTCTCGCGCCCGCCCGGGCCCGAGGGCCCACCGATGATGGCGAGCTGGGTGGCCGCGCCGCGCGCACGCGTCTCGATCAGGGTCTCCAGGGCCAGGTCCACGCCCTTCAAACTCTGGATGCGCCCGACGAAGAGCAGGAGCGACGCCGCGGAGTCCAGTCCCAGGGCGCGCCGGGCCTGGGGGCGGTATCCCGGGGAGAAGAAGGCGTGCTCGACCCCAAGGGGCACCACGTGCACGCGCGCGGCGCTCGCGTGGTAGAGCCGCACGAACTGATCGGCCTCGACCTCGCAACTGGCGAGCGCCGCGTCGGCGCAGGCGAAGAGGGCGGCCTCTTGCTCGGCACGCTCTTCAGACTCGGACTCGAAGGTGGCCGCCTTCACCCGCTCGAGCGTGTGGAAGGTCATGATGAGGGGAAGATCGAGTTCGTGCTTGAGCCGGTGTCCGACCAGACCGCTCAGCCAGTAGTTGGCGTGAATCGCGTCGGGCCGACCGCTCGAGCCAAAGCAGGCCTTCAGAGAGTCGGTGAACTCGTCGACGTAGTGGGTCATCTCGTCGCGCGCCAGGGGCGAGACGGGGCCCGCGGTCACGTGGTGAACCCGAAAGCCCGGCTCCACGCGCACGACGTCGCGCTGTTCGGGGCTCTCGCGACGCGTGTAGACGTCAACTTCGTGGCCGAGGCGCGCCACCGCGGCCGAGAGTTCGCGCACGTAGACGTTCATGCCGCCGCTGTCGCCGGTGCCCGGCTGAGCGAGCGGCGACGTGTGATAGGAGAGCACCGCCAGACGCGCCACGTCGCGAGCCTAACGGTCGCGTGCGACCGCCCTCCACGACGAACGGGCAAGGATCCAGCGAACGCCGCTCTCATCGACCGGGCCAAAGTCGCGCGAGTCAGTGGAGGCCGCGGCGTTGTCGCCGTGCAGCTCGAGGAGACGCCCGTGGCGCGCCACGCAGCGCTTCAGCAAGAGCCTCCGGGGGTCGCGCGGATCGGGCACCACGACGACGTCGCCCACGCGCACGTGGCGCAGCCGACGCAGCGCCGTCAGGCGCTCGCCGGGCGCGTACGTCGGGGCCATGGAGAGCCCCTCGACGACGACACGGCGCACGAAGGCTTCCACGAGGCGCACCACGAGGTGAAACGTTAACCGGGACCACTGGCTAACCTCGGTAACAACGACCTATCCGAAAGGCGACACCATGACCGTGCTCTCTCGCATCGCTGATCTGCTCGACGCCCACTCGACGCCCACCACGGTGTCGGCTCACTGCGACCTGCCCTGCGGCGTCTACGACCCCGCCCAGGCCCGCATCGAGGCCCAGTCCGTGAAGGCCACGATGGAGAAGTACAACGCCTCCAGCGACCCCGACTTCAAGGTGCGCGCCACCTTGATCAAGGAAGAGCGCTGCGAGCTCGTCAAGCACCACCTGTGGGTGCTGTGGACCGACTACTTCAAGGTCGACCACCTGAAGGAGTTCCCGAACCTGCACGACCTGTTCTGGATGGCGACCAAGTCCGCCGGCGACGCGAAGAAGACCAACGACGTGACCGTGGCCGACCGCCTGCTGAGCGAGATCGACGCGATCGCCGAGATCTTCTGGGCGACCAAGAAGTAGTCGCCTAACGGCGGGCCCGATCGATCAGGATGTCACCGGAGACGGTGTTCACCTTGATGAAGGACAACTCGTTGGCTGACGCGTCGGCGCCCTCGCCGTCGAGGTCGATCTCTGATCGCAGGCTGCCCGAAACCGTGCGTCCCGTCACGTCCACGGTGACGCCGCTCGCCACGTGAACGGTCACGTCGCCTGAGGCCGAGTTGACCGAGAGCTGGCCCGGGCCCTCTGAAGTCAACACGACGTCGCCCGAAGCGCTGGCGATCTCGGTCGACGCGGCGGCCCTCGCCGTCACGTCGCCAGAGGCCACGCGACAGCGCAGCCTCTTGTGCACGGTGCCCGCGGTCACGTCGCCCGAGGCCGTTCGCACGTCGAACTCCTCGAGCGCCGCGGTCGCGCGCACGTCGCCCGAGGCGCTGGTCACCTTCACGTCGCCCAGCGTCACGCCCACGAGAGTGTCCCCGGAGGCCGTCGTCACCTGGAGATCGGATCCCTCCGGAAGGGTGAGGACCACGTCGAGGTCGCTCGAGGTGGTGAACCACTCCCCACGCTTGGCACCGCGAGTGCCGTGAGGGATCGTTTCGACCTCGAGGGTCGCGCGGGCGGGGTCGAAGTGGATAACGGCGCGCTCGAGCCGCTCGAGGCCGCTCGCGCGATTCGTGCCGACCACGACGCCGACCTCGCCGTTCGTGCTCGCTCGCACGGTGACGTCACCGCTTCTCGTCACGATCTTGGCCGAGATCGGCCCGTCGGCGGCGAACTCCTCGCGGCGCTCGTGCTCGAAGCCGTCACAACGGCTCGTGTTCCTGGTCATGACTGTCTCCTTGTTGGTGCCGACCACCACGAAGCGCCGCGAGATCACCGTCGGCTCGGTGGAGTGCGGGATGGTGCGAAGTAGGTCCACGTCGGGAGCGTAAGATTCTCCGCCGGTGACCTCGAAGTTGAGCGTGCGTCGACGCGTCGCGACGTAGTCGTCACTGCGACTCGCGAGTGCTGGTGCGATGCGAAACATGTCAGTCCTCCCTACCTAAGCCCGTCCGCGGCCGCGCAGCTGGCGCTTCGACGAGAAGTCGGCCCGCGGCACGTCCTGGCGCACGGAGCGCTCCAGCGAACGCACGATCCACGAGTTCACCGACGAGCCCACGTCGGTCGCCAGATTCTCGATGCTCTCCTTGAGCTCGTCACTCAGGCGCAGCGCGATGCGCGCCGAATAGTTGCTCGTCGGCGTGGCTTCGTCGGGCCCAGTATCCGCGACGCGCGCCAGGCGTACGTCGTCGCCCTCGACCACCAGGCTCAACGGCGCGGGATTGGCGACGTTGTACTCCTGGACCAGTGAGTTCACCGCGTCGAGCAGGTGCGTCGCGAAGGACGGCCCCAGGGTGCTGGCGAGCCGGCCGATCATCGCCGCGTTCTCCTCGCTGGCGAACGCGGCGAGGTTCTCGAAGTCGCCGCGGATGTTGGTGACATAGTCTGATATCAGCATTGATATCACCTTAGCATTATTCTGACGTCAGAGTCAACATCATTCTTGTCAGAATGTGATGGTATAGCGACGACGCGTCACGGGACCCACCGACACGTGGGAAAAGACGGGCCGACGGCGCGCGAACTAGCTGAGTTCGGGGTGCGCCGGGCAGTGTGCGAGCAGGGGTGACTCCACGAGGGCGGCGTCGTCGATCGGCGCGCCGCAGACCTGGCACGACCGATAGGTACCGGCGCGCAGGCGCTCGAGGGCGCGGTCGACGTCGTTGAGCACGGCCTCGATGCGCGCCACGCTCGTATTGTCCGTCTCCGCCACGACAGCGAGACTACTCGCCGATCCCGGGTCGGCCACACCCGAGTCAACTCCAATGTGACAGGTGACGACATCCCCCACCTGCGAAGATTGTGCAAATAGTGTGACTCTCGTATCTGCTTTTCGTGTCACGCATGGCAGTGTGCCAAGCACGACAACGAGCTCGGAGGGGCGCTGCGCGACGTTCCGTCCGCAGCGAGGGAGGCGAGGATGCTCATCAACATGATCGGAACCGACGGGGACGAGGTCGTCGACTTCGAGACCTGGAAGAGCGAGCCCTTCACCGATCCCACGCACCGCGAGACGCTGGCGATGGCCGTCCAGGCGGCCGTCGCGTCCTTCGCCGTTGGCTCTTCCGATGCGCCGACGCCCTCGCGCGAAGGGTCGCCGGTCAGCGGCATCACTTCTGCTGCGCCCGAGGGCCCCTCGTCGCGGGTCCACGCGGCCTAGTCGCACGAGGGTCTTCGGCGTCGGACACCTTCGACGTCGCGTACAAGCTGCAAGGGTCCGTCGTCGCATTCTCGTCGCGCGGTGGCGATCGTCTGATAGCGCGATGGAGTAAGCGCCGCTAACGGCGGCGCTTGTGCTCGTACATCGCCTCGTCGGCCCGATGCAGCAGCGACTCCAGGGTCTCTTCGGAGTCCCACGCCATCACGGCGCCCCCGATGCTCGTCTCGAGCTCGTAGTCGTGTCCCCCGTCGCGGTTTCGTTCG
>DAIDJP010000024.1 GCA_027451285.1 Acidimicrobiaceae bacterium
CACGTCACCTCTCAACATGGCCTCTTTCGCTCAGGACGCAATTTGGACCACGGCGGCTCGAACATGAGGCTCCGGAATCGGCTCGCCCATGTCACGAAGCATCTCGATGTGCAATGCAAGGGCCTCTTCCATCAACTGCAACGTCTCCTCGGCAGTTTCGCCCGCCGCGACACACCCGGGAACGTCTGGAGCGTAGGCCGCGAAGTTAGAGCCGGCGTCTTCGATGATGATCGTATATTCGGTCATTTCTTCCTCCGACTTATTCCCGCCTGTTTCATGATGCTATTCACGATCCAATCCGGCAGATCACGGCTCGGAAGGCCCGCCACGGTGACGCAACCTCTATGTGTTGGATGGTGAAACTGTCGGTGGCTACCAGTTTGGCGGACCTGATACCAGCCTTCAAGTTGAATCGCCTCTATGACGTCTCGTACCTTCACGACTCACAACGGTCGCGTGGGGTTTCGCGTTCTAGAGGTATAGCCGGTAACCGTTGGTATCACGTCTGTTCTTGAAAACGAAGAAGTCCGTCGTGGCCGCACGACTCGCGGCGTTCGAGGTGGATGAATGGTCCTCCGCTCCAGTCGAGATCCGTCTATTGACGAGTAAACGTTAGGTGAGTCACACCACTCGGTGACGAAACCGCTTCGACATTGAAGCGATCCTCAATACCACCCAGACCGTCCCAGAGTCGGGTACCGCGACCGAGCAGGATCGGCACTTGAACGACGTGGAGCACGTCGATGAGGTCGGCTTCAAGAAACGCACGGACAGTCGTTGGGCCGCCACCCACGCGCACGTCAAGCGTGCCCGCTGCCTTTTGGGCGAGCTCGAGGGCCGTTCGTGGGGATTCATCCACGAAGTGAAAGACAGTTCCACCTTCCATCTCCATTGACGGGAACGGATGGTGAGTCATCACAAAGACTGGCGTATGGAAAGGTGGGTTAGGACCCCACCATCCTCGCCACGTATCGTCGTTCTGCCAACCAGGAGGGCCGAACTTTCCCGACCCCATGATCTCAGCACCGATTCCCAATTCGGTCCGCTCAGCGAACGCCTGGTCGACGCCGTTGGACCCACCAGAGTTGCCGAGCAAGGTGTGCCCGAAGCGGGTCGCGAACATCCACTCATGGAGGCGGTGCCCGGCATGACCGAACGGGGCGTCAAAGCTCATGCCTTCACCCGTTCCGTACCCATCCAATGAAATCGAGAAGTTGTGGACTCTGACGTGAGGCATAGTTCGTTATAGGGGACTATAAGACATCGCGATACCCGCATCACGGTAGTGCGTGGCGGAATTCAGCGATGTCCCAGAGGCGGTCCGTTAGAGGGCGGTTCGCTGTTCTTCATGACTCCACGAAAAGGAGCGCTGAAACCTCGATCCTCAAAGGAGAGTCTGCACACGGTCGTCAACCACTCTCCGATTGAAGTCAAATGAGTTTACGTAGCAACCTGGACCGTCTTCACGATCGGCATATGCGAAGGAATCTGGTCGCCGTGAAGATGCATTCCCTCAAGATGGAACTCAATCGCCTCGCGCATGTTGCTTTCGACTTCCTCAACGGTTCGGCCAGTCGCGATGCAGCCGTCAAGCCCCAGGACGTACGCGCTGAAATTCGCTCCAGCATCCTCGATCACGATGGTGTACTCGGTCATCGGGCTTTCCTCCCCAATCCAGCCTGATTCACAATGCTAGCGAGGGTCATTTTGGCGACGTCGTCGCCCAAAGCTCCGGGAACCGTGACGCAGCCTCACTTGGTTGGATGATGAAATTGTCGATGGCTTCCCCGTTGGCGACTGAGGAACCAACCATCGCGCCCGAGTTCTCGAATGATGTCACGAACCTTCACGACCCCTCAACGGTCGGAAGATTGTCAGTCCTCTATCACGTACCGGTACACGTTCGTGTGACGGAACCTCACGTCAGTGGCGCTAACTATGAGGCAACCTGCACAACCGTCACTTGCGCAGTAGGGGGCGGAACTACTTCGCCATGTTCACGCATTACTTCGATGTGCATTTGAATCGCCTCGGCAATGTTTGCCTTGACCTCCTCAATCGTCTTGCCGGTTGAGACACATCCATCGAGATCGGGAACCCATGCTCCGTAGTTATTCGGAGAGCGCTCAATTACGACCGCATATTCGATCATCGCTCTCGCCTCTCTAATCTCGCCTGCCTCATAATGCTACTGAGGAGCTCTCGGTGCAGGTCATCTCCCATCGCGCCAGGCACCGTCACCGTCCCAGGCTTCGTCGGATGGTGGTAATGCCGATGACTCCCCTTGTGTCGGACTTGTACCCAACCGTCACGCTCCAGCTCTCTGATGATCTCACGGACCTTCACTCACCACAATGGTCGGGAGGTGGAGAGAATCAGTTGACGGTTAGGCGCAGCCGCTCCACTACCCGAAAACGTTCCAAGACAACAAGCGTCGAGTCGTCAAGGACAGGAGCGACACCTCCGAGGGACGCGGTCATTTCCGCGCTTCGCCAATAGTTTTCGTGGCCCTTACGCCAATCCGACACCGTTACGTGCCCCTCGCCTTCATCCGCTACGTGTCCGAATTTCACCTCGCCCAGGCGAGCAACGACTACGTCCGTGGTCTCAATCACGCACACCGGTTGGTTGTCAGAGTCGACCACCACAGATCGCTGACCTGTGCACGGCACGGTCTCATGTCTGATTTCGTACTCCAGGGCCAGGGACGTCGTCGCCACCTTGTGACCATCGAGGATGGCTCGTATCAGACGGTCGCGAAGTGGGCCGCGAAACGCAAACTCCGAACGAGGTAACTGGGAGAAGTCATCAGCGGAGCCAGTGTCGTTCACTGCGGATTCCTAAGCCGCGAAGGCGGGGGACAACTTCCAACGCGGGCACGAAGCGATAACCGCCGGCGCGTCAACTTTCGATGAAAAAACGATAGACGTTCGTCTCACGCTGCACGAAGCCGATCTTCTGATACAGCGCGTTCGCCGCCTTGCGCAACGGGCGGCTGGTGAGATCGACCTCACGCGCGCCGAGCGAAGCGGCGTGCGCGATGGCCGCCGTCACGAGTGCTTCGCCCGCGCCCAGCCCGCGCGCCGACTCGTCCACGACGACGTCTTCGATCATGGCGATCTCGCCACTGGGTATCGGGAACACCGCCAACGTGAGCGTGCCCAGAATCGCGCCGCTCTCGCGCGCGACGAGCAGGGTGAGCGAAGGGTTCTCAATGATGCTCGCAAGCTTCGCGTTGTCGATCGCCACCGCGCGCGAGGACAACTGCGGAACGAGAGAGTTGAGCGCGTCGCGGACCTCGTCGGTGGCGCGCTCGACGATCTCGATGGTGAGGGTCATGACTTGCCTCGCCACACAGGACGTCGCAAGTCGTCGTAGAAGACGTCGCGACTCTCGCCGGCGATCGCGGCGAAGACGTGATCGGCCCAGCGCTCGGCGCCGAGCGTCGGCGAGGGCAGCGCGTGGCGGGTGAACCACCCGAGATCGGTCACCTCGAGGGGGTGCGCGTTGAGCTCTCCCCCGGTCGCGCGGCACAGAAAGAGCAGCGAGTAGAGCGGAATGCGCGACGCGCCCAGGCGCATGCCGTCGAGAACGCCGATGAGCCGCTCGACCTCGACCTCGACGCCGGTCTCTTCGAGAACCTCCTTCACGACCACCTCGGGCGCGGAGTAGCCGATGTCGCACCAGCCGGTCGGATAGAGCCAGACCCCGGAGTCGGCGCGCTGGATGAGGAGCAGCTCGCCCTCGTCGTTGAAGACCGCGGCGCCGACGGCGACCTTGGGGGTGGCATATCCCGGCACGCCGCTGCCCACCTCGCGCATCCACTCGGTGACGAGGCCGTCGGCGTCTAGCACGTCGTCGAGGCCCTCCAGCGCGGCCGTCTTGATGTCGGCGGCGATCTTTAGCACCTCTTCGAAGCGCTCGCGCTCGTACTGGCTCTCGGTGAAGCCGAGCCCCGTGCGCGCCACGCCCGCGAGGGACTCCGCCCAGCGCAGCAGAGTCTTGTCCGGAACCGACGGGGTCACGCTGGAACGCTACGCCTAGGCGAGCGCCGCGTCGAGGACGTCGTCGAGCTCGGCGACGATGCCGGTGTAAAAGGGGCCGAACTCGCCGTAAAGGGTCGAGGCCTCGTCAAAGCGCATCGTGTAAACGCAGTCCTTCAGGTCATCGACGTGCACGGCGAAGAGCGTCACGCCCCATTCCCAGTCGTCCAGCCCGGCCGATCCGGTCACCACCTGCAGGACCCGTCCGCGGAAGTTCTTGCCCGACTTGCCGTGTTCACGCATCAGCTCTTCGCGTCGCTCGTACTCGAGGCCGAACCAGTTGTTCACCTCACCGCGCCGCTTGGACATGGGATAGAAGCAGAAGGCGGTCTTGCCCTCGGGGGGCAGCACGGGATAGAGCCGGTCGTTGACCATCTGCTCGGGCATGCCCGCGGCGTACTCGCTCACCTCGGTGACCGACACGTAGCTCTCGGCCACGGTCAGGCCGGCCGCCTGGATGTAGGACTGCAGGAGGCGCAGGTCCCAGAGGTTCTCGCCCAGGATCATGAAGGCGACGTCGCCCTTGGCGCCCATGATCGCCGCGGTGACGACCTGGAGGCCCTTGCCCTTGGCGTTCTCGATCGCGGCGGCTAGTCCTTCGCGCTCGACCTCGCCCTCCACTCGACAAAAGAGGTGCAGCACGTTCAGTCCGCGCGAAGCGGTCAGGGGCTCTGGAGTCATGGCCCCATGCTACGGCCCGCGTTCTCGCCCGAAACACGACGACGCCGCGGGCGAACCCGCGGCGTCGTCGTCGAATCAGAGGATCTAGTAGTCCTCCATGCCTCCACCGGGCATCGACGGAGCCTTCTCCTCGGGCTTGTCCACGATGACCGCCTCGGTCGTGAGGAACAGCGCTGCGATGGACGCCGCGTTCTGCAGGGCCGAGCGGGTGACCTTGGCCGCGTCGATCACGCCCGCCTTGATCAGGTCCTCGTACTCGCCGGTGGCGGCGTTGAGGCCCTCGGTGGGGGTCGCCAGGTTGCGCACGCGGTCCACGATGACGCCGCCCTCGAGGCCGGCGTTCACCGCGATCTGGGTGAGCGGCGCCTCGACGGCCTTGGCCACGATGCGCGCGCCGGTCGCCTCGTCGCCGCTCAGGGAGTCCACGACGTCCTCGATCGCGCTGCGCGAGCGCAGCAGGGCCACGCCACCGCCGGGCACGACGCCCTCTTCGATGGCCGCCTTGGTCGTCGAGACCGCGTCCTCGATGCGGTGCTTCTTCTCCTTCAATTCAACCTCGGTCGCCGCGCCCACCTTGATGACGGCCACGCCGCCGGAGAGCTTGGCCAGGCGCTCCTGGAGCTTCTCGCGGTCGTAGTCGGAGTCGGTGTTCTCGATCTCGGCCTTGATCTGGGCGATGCGGCCCTTGATGTCGTCCTCGGCACCGGCGCCCTCGACGATGGTCGTCTCGTCCTTGGTCACGACGACCTTGCGGGCCGAGCCGAGCAGTTCGATGCTGGCGTTCTCGAGCTTGAGGCCGACCTCCTCGGCGATGACGGTCGCACCCGTGAGAATCGCCATGTCCTGGAGCATCGCCTTGCGGCGCTCACCAAATCCCGGGGCCTTGACGGCGACGGACTTGAAGGTGCCGCGGATCTTGTTCACGACCAACGTCGCCAGGGCCTCGCCCTCGACGTCCTCGGCGATGATGAGCAGCGCGCGGCCCGACTGCATGACCTTCTCGAGCACCGGCACGATGTCGCGCACCGCGGTGACCTTGTTCGAGATCAGCAGGATGTAGGGGTTCTCCAGGACCGCCTCCATCCGCTCGGTGTCGGTGGCGAAGTAGGGCGAGATGTAGCCCTTGTCGAAGCGCATGCCCTCGACCAGGTCCATGTCCATGCCGAAGGACTGGCTCTCCTCGACGGTGATGACGCCGTCCTTGCCGACCTTGTCGATGGCGTCGGCGATCATCGCGCCGATCTCGGTGTCGGCCGCGGAGATCGAGGCGACCTGGGCGATCTGCTCCTTGGTGTCGGCCGGGGTGGCCAGCTTGGCCAGGGAGGCGACGGCGGCCTCGACGGCGGCCTCGATGCCCTTCTTGAGAGACATCGGGTTCGCGCCCGCGGCCACGTTCTTCAATCCCTCGCGGACCATGGCCCAGGCGAGCACCGTGGCGGTGGTGGTGCCGTCACCGGCGACGTCGTCGGTCTTCTTGGCGACTTCCTTGACCAGTTCGGCGCCGATGCGCTCGTAGGGGTCCTCGAGCTCGATGTCCTTGGCGATGGAGACGCCGTCGTTGGTGATCGTGGGGGCGCCCCACTTCTTGTCCAGCACGACGTTGCGGCCCTTGGGCCCGAGGGTGACGCGCACCGCGTCGGCCAGCTTGTTCATGCCGCGCTCGAGGGCGCGACGTGCCTCTTCGTCAAAAGCGATCAGTTTCGCCACTGTGTCCTCCTGGAAATCGGGGCACCAGAGTGGTGCATCCCGATATTAGCAGTCTCGCTCTGAGAGTGCTAACGGCGCTAGCCGCCCGCGACGGCGGGCACCAGGGAGACGGTCTGGCCGGCCTCGACGATCGTGTCGAGGCCGTCGAGGAAGCGAACATCCTCGTCAGCGACGAAGACGTTGACGAAGCGCCGCAGCGCCCCGCGGTCGTCGAGCACGCGCGGGGCGATCCCCGGGTGCGTGGCCTCGAGCGCCTCGATGGCCCCGCGCACCGTGGTGGCCTCCACCGCGACCTCGCCGGCGCCGCCGACGAGCACCCGCAACTGGCTGGGTAGGCGGACGATGACGCTCACGACGCCGCCACCAGAGAGTGGAAGCGCAGGGCCTCTTCGGCGGCGGCCAGCGTCGGGGCGATCGTCGCGGTCACCGTGGCGGTGTCGACCACCGCGTCGAGGGTCTTGAGACCGTGGCCCGAGATGATCGCGACCGTCGACTTGTCGGGGTCGATCGTGCCGCGGCGCACCATCTGGCGCAGCGAGGCGATGGTCACGCCCCCGGCGGTCTCGGCAAAGATCCCCTCGGTGCGCGCAAGCAGGCCGATGCACTCGAGGATCTCCTCGTCCTCGACCGATCCGCAGTCGCCGCCGTGAGCGCGCAGCTCGTCGAGCACGTAGGGACCGTCGGCGGGATTGCCGATGGCCAGCGAGCGCGCGATCGTGTTGGGACGCTGGGGGGTGACGACCTCGGCCCCGTCGTAAAAGGCCGTCGCCACCGGCGAGCAGCCCGTGGCCTGGGCGCCGAAGAGGACCGGGATCTCGCCCTCGATGAGGCCGAGCTCGAGGAACTCCTTGAAGCCCTTGGCGACCTTGGTGAACTGGCTGCCCGAGGCGACCGGCACCACGACCTGTTGCGGCGTGCGCCAGCCCAACTGCTCGGCGATCTCGTAGGCGAGGGTCTTGGAGCCCTCGGCGTAGTACGGACGCAGGTTCACGTTGGCGAAGGCCCAGTCCTCGTGCTCGGCGACGAGCTCGACGCACAGACGGTTCACGTCGTCGTAGTTGCCCTCCACGCCGAGCACCGTGCCGCCGAAGATGGCGGCCATGGCGATCTTGGACTTCTCCAGGTCGCTCGGGATGATCGTGACGCTCGGCCAGCCGATCGCCGCGGCGTGCGCGGCGACCGACGTCGCGAGGTTGCCGGTGGACGCGCACGCGGCGGTCGAAAAGCCCAGGCGCCGCGCGCTGGAGAGCGCCACCGAGACCACGCGGTCCTTGAAGGATCCGGTGGGGTTGCGGGTGTCGTCCTTAAGCCACAGTTCGCGCAGGCCCAGCTCCTCGCCGAGGCGGTGCGCGCGGCGCAGCGGCGTCCAGCCCGCGCCGAGGTCGACCGGCTCCTCACCCGGATCGGGCAGCAGCGCGCCGTAGCGCCAGATCGAGGCCGGCCCGGCCTCGATGGAGGCGCGCGTCATCGACGCGCGCGCGGCCTCGAGGTCGTAGGAGACCTCGAGGGGACCGAAGCAGAAGTCGCACGAATAGCGCGCCTCCGCGGGGTAGGTGCTACCGCACTCTCGGCATATAAGACCAGTGGCGAAACTCATGATTCCCTTCTCATCGCACGGGCTTTGGCACCTGGTGTAGGGAAAAAACACCCCCACACTGGTTGTCGCGACTTCACAGGGCCCGTCCCTCAGTCGCTCTTGATGACCCTTCCATAGTGGCCGATGGGCTCGGGACTGTCAAGTGCGCCCGCACCGCGCGCGCCTCTAGCCTCGTCTCGTGGCCTACGACGACGTGCCCTCCACCTACGCGCGGGAGTCCTACGACCCACGCCGGGTGGCCGAGTTCGCCCGAGGCGTCAGCCTCGCGGTCGTCGTGCCCGCCCAGAACGAGGCGGCGACGATCGGGCCCGTGATCACCGCGATCCGCCACAGCGACTTCGTCGACGAGCTCGTGGTGGTCGACGACCACTCGAGCGACGACACCGCGACCGTGGCCGCGCACCACGGCGCGCGCGTCGTACCCGCCCAGGGCGCCAGCGGCAAGGGCGCGGCCATGGCCACCGGCCTCGCGGCGACGACGAGCGAGCTGGTGGTCTTCCTCGACGCCGACGTGCTCTCTCCCATGACGGACTTCGTGGGGAGCCTGATCCAACCCCTGCTCGAGAACGAGGACGTCCAGCTCGTCAAGGGCTACTACGAGCGGCCCCTGCACCAGATGCCCACCGGCGGCGGCCGCGTGACCGAGCTCGCCGCGCGGCCGATCCTCTCGCTGCTCTACCCCGGCCTCGGCGAGATCCGCCAGCCCCTGGCCGGCGAGACCGCCGCGCGCCGCGGCGCGCTCGAGGCGGTCGACTTCGAGAACGGCTACGGCGTGGAGATCGCCCTCCTGATCGACGTGGCGCGCAAGTTCGGAGTCGGCGCCCTCGCCCAGGTCGACCTCGGCGTGCGCCGTCACCGCAACCGACCCCTGGAGGAGTTGCGTCCGATGGCGAGCGAGGTGCTGCGCGCCGCGCTCGAGCGCTACGACGTCGAGCTGCCCTCGGGCGAGGTCAGCTGACCGCGACGTCGGGCCCGAGCACGACGACCACGTCGTCGCCCGCGGCTCCCGGCACCGGCGTCTGGCCGTTGAGCGCCGTCACCGCCGACGACGGAACCTTGATCTGGGCGGCGATCTGCGCGGCCGCCCAGCGGTATCCGGGGTTGAAGTAGATGATCGTCTTATTCACGCGCGAGTTCGCGTTCACCTGGGGCAGCGCGTCCCAGCCCAACGTGATGAGCATCTGGGTGTAGGACCCGGCGAGCCCGGTCGTCAGGGTCCCGTTGGCCACCTGGACGCGCACGCGCGAGCGGGTCGGGGTCGTGGTGGTCGTCGAGTGGCGCCCGGACGCGGTGGTCGTGGTCGTCGTCGATGTCGCCGACGACCCTGACGCGCCGGGCGACGGCGAGTGCAAGATGGCAAACGCCGCCACCACGAAGACGATCAGCAAAGTGAGCACCACTCCGAGGCGCGGCTGGTAGTGCGAACCAGAGACCGGCGGCTCGCTCGAGGAGGTGCTCATCGGGACCAGCCTAGAACGCGACGCCCGGGTTCACTAGCCTTGACCCGTTGGCCGGTGTGGCGCAGTGGTAGCGCAGGCGATTTGTAATCGTCAGGTCGTGGGTTCGAATCCCTCCACCGGCTCTCAGCGCGTCGACGAGGGCGCGATTGCGCCCTCGTCGACGTCGTGGCCAACCACCTAGCTAACGAAGATCTCGACCCGACGCGCCGAGACGCCGCGATGTCCCGCCATTGCCCCCTCACCCAGAGCCACGACGTGCACCGCGCCGAGGCCGTGCGCCCGAAGGGCCGCGCGCAACGCGGCCGCGACGCGCTCGGCCCGCGCGCGACTCATCGTGCGCGAGTAGGACGAGGGCGATCCCGACGAGACGTAGCCGTAGACAGTCACGCGGTGGTAGTGGCCGCTCGCGAGGCGCGCGACGAGTTGATTCACCTGGGAACCGTCACTCGGGGTGAGAGTCGCGCCGTGCGCGGCGAAGGGACCGACCGAGCTGAGCAGGTAGCGCGCCGCAGCCGGGCGCCACTGGGCGTAGAGCACCTCGGACTGACTCAGGGTGAGCGACTGGCCACCCGAGAAGCGCGGCGACGCGCCCGACGGCGTCGTGGCCCATCCCACGAAGCGGTATCCCGGGCGCGACAGCCCGCTCGCCCCGGGCAGGGTGAGCGTCGAGGACTGTGGGCCCGACAGGGACGTCATCGACCCACTCGCGCCGTTCAGGTTGAAGGTGATCACCACCGTGGGAACCGCGCGCCACTGGGCGTAGAGGGTGAGTGAGCTCGCCGGGGCCACCGACTGGCCCACCGCGTAGGTCACCCCGGAGCCGTCGGCGCTGGTGTTCCACCCGGCAAAGGTGTAACCGGAAAGACTGAGCGCCGCGCTGGCTGGAATCGTGACGGCTGATCCGACGAGGCCTTGCAGGGGTGCGAGAGTCGTCGACGCACCGTTGGAGACGAAAGTGATCGTGAACGTCGGTTGGGCCCTCCACTGGGCGTAGAGCGTGAGCGACGTGCTCGGCGTGAACGCCATCCCCGCGATACCCACCAGAGTGCCTCCGCTCGGGGCGCTGAACCAGCCCGTGAAATCACTGCCCGCAAGCGTCGGCGCCGGCAGGAGCATGGGCGTCGTGCCCGTGGTGAAGGAGAGCGAGGTCGTCGCGAGGGTGCCGCCCTCTGCGACGAAGTCGACCGTGTAGGTTCCCGGCGTCCACTGCGCGAAGAGCATGGTCGACGACGTCGGCGAGTAGGACGCTCCTCCCAGCCCGACCAGCGCGCCACCACTCGGGGCGCTGAACCATCCGTCGAACGTGTACCCGACGTAGGTCGGAGTGGGCAACACGAGGGGACTCGCCCCCATCGTGTAGGACGCACTCGACGGTGCCATCGTCGCGCCGTCTCCCACGTAGGTCACAAGGTAGGCGTCCGCCGTCCACTGCGCGTAGAGAGTGAGCGACGACGTCGGCGAGAAGGGGCCACCGGCAGTGCCGACGAGAGTGCCACCGTTCGCCGCGCTGAACCAACCATCGAACGAGTACCCGGACTTCGTCGGAGTCGGCAGCGTCAGCGGAGTCGATCCCGTGCTGTACGGGGCGGACGTCGGGCTCACAGATCCGCCGTTCGCGTCATAGGAGACCACATACGACGAAGGTGACCACTGAGCAAACAGTTGTATCGAACCGGAGGTGAAGTTGTACGTTGTTCCGTCGGCGTACGAGACCCCGCTTCCATCCGAGCGAGTGTTCCAACCGGAGAACGTGTAGCCAGGATTCACGAATGTCGGCGAGAGGGAGGCGAACGACGTCAGATTGCTCGTCGTAGTGCCGAGTTCTGTGGCCGACACCGTGTCACTCGCCGATGCGTTTTCAAAGAATGTGACATGGTTCTCCGCCCACTGCGCGTAGAGCTCAAGGTCAGCCGCGAACGAGTACACCTCACCGTCGGTGTAAGTCGTGCCTGACCCATCCGCTGCGGTGTTCCAATCACTAAACGTGTAGCCAGAATTGGAAAAACTCGGGTTCAAATTCGAAAATTGAGTCAGCGCCGTGCTCGCATTCTCTTGTTGAACAAAATTCACGGTGTCAAGGGAACTGTCATTCTCTTCGAATGTAACGTTGTGATAAGCATTGATTGCCCCAGACTCCGTAGTAGAAATAACGCCCGGGACTATTGCAACAATGACAATCGTGAATATTCGCAAAATAATTGCACTACGGATATTTACAGTGCGCAAATTTTCGAAACCACGCCAAGCCAGCATTGAAACCCCCACTCTACTTTTATCTATGAGTGATCGTCCTGAACTGATCTTCCTACAGCGCGATGTATTCCGTTCAAACCAGACTGATCAGTACTACAAATACCGCCACTCATTCAATGCCGCTGAAGCACCTAAGGCGGTAACAGCAGCCGGGTTCAAACAAATAGCCTTTGATTACTAGCAGTCGAATTCACAACATCCACACAAAGCCATATGGACTAAAGACCCATTCGAATTGAGACGTCGGTGCTGGTGGGGGCTAGCGGTGGGCGCGCCGCTGGCGCGCGACTTCGAATGCGGCGATGGAGTACGCGACGCCAGCATTCAATGAGGAGATCTTGCCGAGCTGAGGAATCGAAGCAACCACCGCGCAACGCTTGCGCGCGAGGGAACCGAGGCCCTTCTCCTCCCCGCCGACGACGAGTGCCACCGGCGTCGAGCCGAGATCCAGGTCGTACAGGGACATCGAGGACTCTCCGGCGAGTCCCACCGTGAGTACTCCCGCCTTGTTGAGCTGGTCGAGCGCGGCCGGGATCCCGCCCACGTCGCAGAAGTCCAGGTACTCGATCGCGCCCGCCGCCGTCTTGGTCACCGTCGGAGAGATGCGCGCGGTCCGGTGCCGCGGCAAGACGACACCGGTGACTCCGGCCCCGTCGGCGCTGCGCAGCATCGCTCCCAGGTTGCGCGGATCGGTCACGCCGTCACACACGAGCAAGAAGGCGCGATCGTTGATCAGCGACTCGAGCCCGGTGGTGGGCAGGCGACCAGCGTAGGCGACGACGCCCTGGTGACCCTCGGTGCGCGCCTCGCGGTCCAGGCGGGCCATCGCGACCACCGAGACCGGCACGCGCTGGCGCTGGGCCTCGCGCTCGATCTCGTCGAGCACCTCGGAGGGGTCCTGCTGATCGGCGACGAGGATGCGCTGGACGGCCCGTCGGCGCGCGCGCAGGAGTTCGAGCACCGCGCGCCGGCCCTCGACCTGCTCGCCGCCGAGCCCCTCGTTGACGGGGCGCCGGGGCGTCGACCGCGAGTTGGCGGGGCCGGGACGACCGCCCCGATGCGGGCCGCGCGGGGCACTCGGACGGGGACGGGGCGTCATGAGAGCTCCTCGATCAGGGCGACGGCCAAGGCGCCGATGCCCTCGGCCCGACCCAGGGCGCCGAGGCCCTCGGTCGTCGTCGCCTTCACCGAGACCAGGGTTCCGACGACCCCCGAGAGGGCGTGGCTCATGGCGGGCATGTAGAGGGCCAGCCGCGGACGCTCGGCGATGATCGTCACATCGGCGCTGACCACACGGAAGTGATACGTGCGCAGCAGTTCGAGGGTCGACTCGAGCAGACGCTGGGACGAGATGCCCGCGGTCGCCGGGTCGTCGTCGGGGAACTGGCGACCCAGGTCGCCGAGGTTCGCCGCGCCCAGCAGCGCGTCGCACAGCGCGTGCGTCGCGGCGTCGGCGTCGGAGTGACCGGCGAGTCCCGGGGCGTCGGGAACGTGAACCAGTCCGAGCATCAGCGGCCGGCTCGCGTCGTCGCTGAAGCGATGCACGTCGATCCCCTGTCCGATTCTCATGCGCCGCTCCCGCGCGCGATCCGCTCGAGGTCGGACGCTTCCGTGATCTTGACGTTGTCGATGTGCCCGGGGACCACCACGACTCGCCCACCGGCGAGTTCCACGAGCGCGGCGTCGTCGGTCGCCTCCTCGGCCCCGGCGTGCGCGGCGAGCAGGACGGTGCGGCGAAAGGCCTGGGGGGTCTGGACGGTCATGAGATCCTGACGCGGCTCAGTCGCGTGCACGAGCGTCAGCCCGTCCTCGCGAACGACCCGCTTGACCGTGTCGGTGATCATGAGCCCGGGAACCGCTCCGTCGGCGCCGCCCACGACGGCGGCCACCACCGCGGCGAAGAGGACCGGACGGGCGTTGGGGCGGGCCGCGTCGTGCACGACCACGACGTCCACGTTGCCCACGTGGGCGAGTCCGGCGCGCACCGAGGCCGCGCGAGTGGCGCCGCCCTCGACAATGACGTCGGCGCCCTCACCGGAACCCTGATAGCCGGCCGGGACCACGAGGATCACCGCGTCGGCCACGCTGCGGGCAGCACGGACGCTGCGGGCCGCGACGGTCTCCTCGCCGAGGGAGGCGAACTGCTTGGGGCCGCCGAAGCGCACTCCCCGGCCGCCGGCGACCACGACGGCGACCACGGACATGGCTAGGGCAGGACCGAGGCGAGCTTTTCCTCCGCCGCCTGCGTGTCGACGTTCAGCGCGAAGGTCAGTTCGGACACCAGGATCTGGCGGGCGCGGGTCAGCATGCGCTTCTCCCCCGCCGAGAGGCCCTTGTCCTTGTCGCGGATCGAGAGGTTGCGCACGACTTCGGCGACCTGGTAGATGTCGCCCGAGCGCAGCTTCTCGGAGTGGTTCTTGAAGCGCCGCGACCAGTTCGTCGGCATGCGTGCTTCCTTCTTGCGCAGCACGGCGAAGACCTCTTCGACCTCTTCGTCGTTGATCACGTCACGCAGCCCGACGGACTCGGCATTGGCCACGGGAACCATCAGAACCAGGTCGGTGTAGGCGACCTTGAGCTTCAAATAGTCCTGTTTGACGTCAAAGGCGGTCATCTTTTCGATCTTTTCCACGGTGCAGGCCCCGTGGTGGGGATAGACGAGACGGTCGCCCTTCTTGTACTTACGAGCGGTCATTCACATGCTCCTCGAGATAACGCGACGGGCGTAAAGGGGATTGCCTATTCTACCGCACTTTGGCCAAAACGTGACGTGAGCCTCTCGATCGCGGCACCCAGCGTCGCACAGCGCACGACTCGCACGCCCTCGATTCGCTCGAGCTCGCCCTCGTCGGGCACGATCACCGTGCTCGCCCCGCGCCGGGCGGCCTCGCGCACGCGCCGGGCGAGTCCGACCACGCCGCGCAGCTCGCCGGCGAGGCCCACCTCGCCGATCGCGGCCACGTCGCGCGCCACCACGAAGCCCGCCGTCGCCGAGGCGACCGCGAGGGCGAGGGCCACGTCGATTCCCGGATCGGTCGCCGGCAGTCCGCCCGCGGTCGCGGCGAAGACGTCGCAGCCCCCCGTCGCCACGCCGCAGCGCGCCTCGAGCACGGCGAGCAGCAGCGCCAGGCGCTGGCCCGAGACCTGGTGGGCGACGCGCCGCGGCGAGGCCCCGCCCGCCACCACCAGGGCCTGGACCTCGACGACGAGGCTGCGGGTGCCGTCGTTGGTCACGCCCAGGACGACCCCGGGCGCGGCGGCCGCGCGTGAGAGCACCGGTTCGGGCAGGTCGCGCAGGCCCTGGCCGTCCATCTCCAAGAGGCCGATCTCGCCGGTCGCGCCGAAGCGGTGCTTGAGGGCGCGCAGGATTCGCAAGGAACCCTGGCGATCGCCCTCGATGCGGATCACCGTGTCGACCAGGTGCTCGAGCGCGCGCGGCCCGGCGAGGTCCCCGTCCTTGGTGACGTGGCCGACCAGGACGAGCGATGTCGACGTGGCGCGCGCGGCCTGGCTCAGGCGTTCGGCGCCGTGGCGCAGCTGCGTGACCGAGCCCGCGACGCCGCCGAGGGTGGCGTCGTTCATCGCCGAGAGCGAGTCGACCACCACGATCTGGGCCCGGGCGCTCGCCACCAGGTCGGCCGCGGCCGCGAGGTCAGTGACGGCGGCCACGTCGAGCCGGTCGGGCACGTCGCCGAGGCGCCGGGCGCGACGCGCGACCTGGGCGACGGACTCCTCGGCGGCAATCAGCAACGCGCGAGCGTCGCGGGCCGCGGCGAGCAGGACCATCAGGGCGAGCGTGGACTTGCCGACGCCGGGCTCGCCGTAGAGGAGGGTGGAGGATCCCGGAGCCAGGCCGCCGCCGAGGACTCGGTCGAACTCGCCCACGCCCGTGGGACGCAGGGTGAGACCGGCCACGTCGACCTCGGCCAGGGGCGTGGTAGTGGCGCTCGCCGCACGGGGGCGCGAGGACGTCACCTCGAGCGTGTTCCACTCTCCGCAGCCGCCACAGCGCCCGCTCCAGCGCGGCGACGTGGCGCCGCACTCTCGACAGACGTGGGTAGGGTTCTTCACGCCCACACCCTAGAAAGGGGCTGTGACTACAGGTTGCCGGTGAGGTCCTCGAAGTCGACCGACGGCGGCAGGCCCTCGACCCCTTCGAAGGTCAGGCGAATCCCCTCGGCGTCCTCGACGGTGTCGACCACGACGGTCTGACCCGCGTGGAACTCCTTGAAGAGGATCTTCTCGCTCAGCACGTCCTCGACGTAGGTCTGGATCGCACGACGCAGCGGTCGCGCGCCCAACTCGGGGTCGTATCCCTTCTCGGCCAGGTAGTTCTGGGCCGCGGCCGAGAGCTCCAGTCCGAGACCCTGGACCTTGAGCTGCTCGCGCAGGCGCGAGATGAACAGGTCGGCGATGAGGATGACCTCTTCGCGGGTGAGCTCGTGGAAGACGATCGTGTCGTCGATGCGGTTGAGGAACTCGGGCCGGAAGTGGGCCTTCAAGGCCTGGTGGACCTTCTCCTTCATCCGCTCGTGCGTCAGCAGGTCCGAACCCTTTCCGAATCCGATCGCCGCCTTGCGCAGGTCGGCGGTACCGAGGTTCGAGGTCATGATCAGGATCGTGTTCTTGAAGTCCACCGCGCGTCCCTGGGAGTCGGTCAGGCGACCGTCCTCGAGGATCTGCAGCAGCGTGTTGAAGACGTCCGGGTGCGCCTTTTCGACCTCGTCGAAGAGGACCACCGAGAACGGCTTGCGCCGCACGGCCTCGGTGAGCTGGCCGCCCTCGTCGTAGCCGACGTATCCCGGGGGCGAGCCCACGAGACGGCTGACCGAGTGCTTCTCCATGTACTCGCTCATGTCGAGCTGGATCAAAGCGTCCTCGTCATCGAAGAGGAACTCCGCGAGGGTCTTGGCGAGCTCGGTCTTGCCCACGCCGGTGGGTCCGAGGAAGATGAACGATCCGCCGGGGCGCTTGGGGTCCTTCAACCCCGCGCGGGTGCGCCGGATGGCGCGGCTCAGCGCGATAATCGCCTCGTCCTGGCCGATGATGCGCTTGTGCAGCTCGTCTTCCATGCGCAGGAGTTTCGAGGTCTCCTCCTCGGTGAGCCGGTAGACCGGGATGCCGGTCCAGTTGGCGAGCACCTCGGCGATGGTCTCCTCGTCCACGAGGTCGAACGTCGTGCCGCCCGATGACTTGACCGTGGCGTCCAGGGAGTCCTTCTTGCCCACGAGGTCGCGCTCGCGCTCTTCGAGGGCCTTGGCCTGCTCGAGGGCGCCGCTCTCCATGGCGGACTCCTTGTCGGCGCGCACGCGCGCCAGGTCCTCGTCGATCTTGCGCGCCGCGGGCGGCGCGTCCATGCGGCGGATGCGCAGGCGGCTGCCGGCCTCGTCGATGAGGTCGATGGCCTTGTCGGGCAGGAACCGGTCGGCGATGTAGCGGTCCGCGAGGTTCGCCGCGGCGATGAGAGCCTGGTCGGTGATCTTGACCGCGTGGAACTCCTCGTAGACCTCGCGCAGGCCCTTCAGGATCTCGATGGTCATGGCGATCGATGGCTGCTCGACCTTGACCGGCTGGAAGCGCCGCTCGAGGGCCGCGTCCTTCTCGATGTGCTTGCGGTACTCGTCGATGGTGGTCGCCCCGACCGTCTGGAGCTCGCCGCGCGCGAGCATCGGCTTGAGGATCGAGGCCGCGTCGATCGCGCCCTCGGCCGCGCCGGCACCCACGAGGGTGTGGATCTCATCGATGAAGAGGATGATGTCGCCGCGCGTGCGGATCTCCTTCAAGACCTTCTTCAGGCGCTCCTCGAAGTCACCGCGGTAGCGGCTGCCGGCCACCAGGGCGCCGAGGTCGAGGGTGTAGAGCTGCTTGTCGGCCAGGGTCACCGGGACCTGGTTGGCGACGATGCGCTGGGCCAGTCCCTCGACGATGGCGGTCTTGCCCACGCCGGGCTCGCCGATCAGCACCGGGTTGTTCTTGGTGCGACGCGAGAGCACCTGCATGACGCGCTCGACTTCCTTCTCACGCCCGACCAGCGGGTCGAGCTTGCCCTCGCGGGCGAACTGGGTGAGGTTGCGGCCGAACTGGTCGAGGACGGCCGAGCCGCCCGAGGCCTCGGCGTCGGACTTGGACGCCCCCGCGCTCGAGGTGGCGCCGGTCTCCTTGCCGCCCTGGCCCGACATCATCTGGATGACCTGGGTGCGCACGCGAGCCATGTCCGCGCCGAGGTCGTTGAGGACCTGGGCGGCGACGCCGTCGCCCTCGCGCACGAGGCCGAGGAGCATGTGCTCGGTGCCGATGTAGGAGTGCCCCAGCTGGAGGGCCTCGCGAAGGGAGAGCTCGAGGACCTTCTTGGCCCGGGGCGTGAAGGGGGGCGAGCCGGGCGAGGGATTCGTATTGGTGCCGATGGCCTCTTCGACCTTCTCGCGCACCACTTCGAAGGTGACGCCCAGGGCGTCGAGGGCCTTGGCGGCCACCCCTTCGCCCTCACGAATCAGCCCGAGCAGGATGTGCTCGGTGCCAATGAAGGCGTGATTGAGGTCGCGCGCCTCTTCCTGGGCGAGCACGAGGACTCGCCGGGCCCGGTCAGTAAATCTCTCGAACAAATTTCATCCTTCTTCGCCGATATCTGCAGTGTACCGGTGCTAGGTGACAGTTCGATCTCACCCCGCGGGAGGTGTTCGAGCCTCATCTATGGTGTTGGGGTGAATCCGCACGAGCGCTTGGGACTGCCCCTGGTAGAGGCCGACCTCGCCCGCCTCGAAGTCCTGCTCGCCGAGTCGGTCATCTACGGCGACGAGTATCTCGATTCGGTGACAACGCACCTGATCTACGCCGGTGGCAAGCGCCTGCGCCCCCTGCTCGCCGTGGCCTCGGCCACCGGCGGCCAGCGCGAGGCGACCCGCGAGGACCTCCTGGGAGGGGTCTCGCTCGAGCTGATGCACCTGGCCTCGCTCTATCACGACGACGTCATGGACGAGGCCGAGGTGCGCCGCAACGTCGACAGCGTGAACGCCCGCTACGGCAACCTGATCGCCATCGTCGCCGGCGACTACCTGATGGCTCGCTCGGCCGGGATCGCCGCCGACCTGGGCACCGACGTCGCCGGGCTGATGGCCCGCACCCTGGCGTGGCTGACCCGCGGCCAGGTCAGCGAGGTGCGCACCGCCTTCTCCGTCGATCGCACCGAGGACGACTACTACGAGGCCATCGGCGGCAAGACCGCATCCTTGATGTCGGCGAGCTGCCGGGTCGGCGGACTCACGGCCCGCCTGGCGAGCGAGCAAGTCGAGGCGCTCGCCGAGTTCGGTCGCTGCTTCGGGATGATCTACCAGTTGCGCGACGACGTCCTCGACATCACCGCGACCGAGAACCAGCTGGGCAAGCCCGCCGGTCAGGACCTGGCCGAGGGCATCTACAACCTGCCCACCCTCTTCGCGCTGCGCGACGCCACCGTCGGCGACGAGCTGCGCTCGCTGCTCGGCGCGGTCCTCAACGACGCGGACCGCGAGCGGGCCCGCAAGCTCGTCGTGGCCACCGACGGCGTGGCCCAGACGATCCTCGCCGCCCAGCGCTTCCTCGACGAGGCCGACGCGGCGCTCGCCGTCGTGCCCGAGCCCGCGCTGCGCGCGGGCTTCTCCTCGCTGATCCGCTCGCTGCTCGAGGACCTGCCAGGCAATTAGTCTTCGCGCACCGGCTTCAGGGTCGGGAACGCGATCACCTCGCGGATGTTCGGCGAGTCGGCCACCACCATCGCCAGGCGGTCGACGCCCACGCCCAGGCCCGCGGTGGGCGGCAGTCCCCACTCGAGCGCCTTGATGTAGTCCTCGTCGATGCGCATCGCCTCGTCGTCGCCGGCCGCGGCCAGGCGGGCCTGCTCCTCGAAGCGCGCGCGCTGGTCCTCGGGGTCGATCAGCTCGGAGAACCCGTTGGAGAGCTCGCGACCCACCAGGTACGACTCGAAGCGCTCGGTCAGCTCGTGGTCCGTCGGGTGGCGACGCGCCAGCGGCGAGACCTCGACCGGGTACTGCGTGACGAAGGTCGGCTGCCAGAGGTCGGCCTCGCAGGTCGCCTCGAAGAGCTCGGCGAGGCAGCGCCCCGCGCCCCAGGAGGCGTGCACCTCGACGTCGCGCGCCGCCAGCAGGGCCGCGAGGTGCTCGCGGCTCGTGTGCACGTTGAGTTCCTCGCCCACCGCCTCGCTCACGAGGTCGGCCATCGTGGCCCGGCGCCAGGGCGTGGCGAAGTCGAGGTCGCGACCCTGGTAGGTGAGGGCGGTCGTGCCGAGCACGTCGGCGACCGCGCCGGCGACCAACTCCTCGGTGAAGGCCATCATGTCCTCGTAGTTCCAGTAGGCCGCGTAGAGCTCGAGCATGGTGAACTCGGGGTTGTGCCGCGGCGAGACGCCCTCGTTGCGAAAGACGCGGCCGAGCTCGAAGACCCGTTCGAAGCCGCCGACGACGAGGCGCTTGAGCCACAGCTCGGGCGCGATGCGCAGGAAGAACTCGCTGCCCAGCGCCTGGTGGTACGTGACGAAGGGACGCGCCGCCGCGCCGGTGGGGATCGCGTTGAGTATCGGCGTCTCGACCTCCATGAAGCCGGCCGCCCAGCACCGCTCGCGCAGGGCGCGCACCAGCGCGCTGCGCCGAGCCAGCGCGGCGCGCGTGTCCTCGTTCGCCCACAGGTCGGCCTCGCGGTGCCGGTAGCGCAGGTCGAAGTCGGCGATGCCCGCCCACTTGTCGCCGAAGTTGCGCCGGGCGGTGGCGAGCACCTCGAAGGAGGCGACCTTCACCGAGAGCTCGCCGCGCTTGGTGCGCACGACCTCGCCGTGCACGCCGACCCAGTCACCGAGGTGCAGCTTGGCGAACTCCTCGAAGTCCTTGGTCACGGCCTCGAGGGCGAAGAGCTGGATCTCGCCGGTGGAGTCGCGCATCGTGGCGAAGGCCAGCCGGCCCTGGCTGCGCAGGAGCATCACCCGCCCGGCGACCGCGACCGCGACGCCGGACTCCTCGCCCGGGGCGAGGAAGCCGTAGGTGTCGGCGAGCGCCGCGCAGTACGCCGTGTGCGCGAAGGTGTAGGGCGTGGTCATGCGGCTCCCGAATGATTGCGTCCATGAATGATACGTAAACCGTGGAGGGTGAGCCACGGTTCGACGTGCTCGACGCTGGTGGTGTGCGGGGCGATGAGCCCGGCGAGGCCGCCGGTGGCGATCACGGTGGCTGGTCCGACCTCGTCGACGATGCGCGCGACCACGCCGTCGACCTGGGCGGCGAAGCCGTAGAGCACGCCGGACTGGATCGATTCGACCGTCGAGCGACCCACCACCGAGCGCGGGCGCACGAGCTCGACCGAGCGCAGCGCCGAGGCCTGGGTGTAGAGAGCCTCCAGCGAGATCGCGACCCCCGGGGCGATCGCCCCGCCGAGGTACTCGCCGCGCTCGCTGATCACGTCAAAGGTCGTCGCGGTGCCCAGGTCGACCACGATGGCCGCACCCGGGTAGAGGTCGTAGGCCCCCACCGAGTTGGCGATGCGGTCCGCGCCCACCTCGCGCGGGTTGTCGTAGAGGATCGCCATCCCCGACCTGGTGCCCGGCCCGAGGACCGTCACGTCGAGCTCGGCGAACCATCGATTGGCCATGCGCCGCAGTTGCGTCGTGACGGGCGGGACCGAGGACGAGATGGCGATCGCCGACACGTCGGCGCGCAGGTCGAGCCCCTCGAGGTCGAGCAGCTGGGTGAGGACCATGGCGTGCTCGTCCGGCGTGCGCTCGGCCACGGTCGAGAGCCGCCAGTGGAACGCCAGGCCGCGCTCGTCGGTCGCGCGCGCGAATCCCATCGCGTCGGGCGAGTCGGGCGCCTCGGGCCCGAAGAGGCCGACCACGGTCTCGGTGTTGCCGACGTCAATGGCTAGTAGCACGATTCCCCCTGATGACTCGCACCGGCCCGTTGTCGAGCAGGCGCACCCCTTCGACGAGCCCGGCGAGCAGCGCGCGGCCCTCGCCCTCGTCGGCGTCGTCGAGCGGGACGAGGCTCACGGGATCGACGACCTCGGCGTAGGCCACGTCGATGCCGGCCTCGAGCATCACCGCGCGCATCCTCGCGCGCAGCTCGCCCGCGCTCGCGGGCTCGCCGGCGCTGGCCAACGCCCGCGAGAGGCCGAGCGCGACGACGCGTCCGGCGTCGCTGAGGCGAACGTTGCGGCTCGAGAGCGCGAGACCGGACTCCTCGCGCACGATCGCGCATCCCACCACCTCCACGTCGAAGGCGAGGTCGCGCACCATCTGGCGCATCGCGACCAGCTGCTGGTAGTCCTTCTCGCCCAGGTAGAGCCGACAGGGACCGGTCACGATCAGTAACTTGGCCACCACGCTCGCCACGCCGTCGAAGTGGCCCGGTCGGTCGGCTCCCTCGAAGACCTCGCCGATCGGACCGAGGTGCACCGTGGTCGGCGTGGCCTCTCCCAGAGGCCACATCTCGTCGAGCGACGGCTCGACGAGAACGTCGGTGCCCGAGTCGGCCGCGCGAGCAGCGTCGGCGTCGGGGGTGCGCGGATACGTCGCGAGGTCGGCCGCGTTGTTGAACTGGCGTGGGTTGACGAAGATCGTCGTCACGACGACGTCGCCGGCGGCCGCGGCGGCGCGCATGAGCGACTCGTGTCCGGCGTGCAGCGCGCCCATCGTGGGCACCAGGCCGACGCGACGGCCGCTGGCGCGCGCTGACTGCGCGCGAGCGCGCCAGTCGGCGACGCTTGCGATCCGCTCCATCAGGCCGACAGGGTGCTGCGGCGTCGTTCGGCGAGCTCGAAGGCGGCCGCGGCCAGGGCCACGTAGGCCGGGCGCTCCGCCTCGGGCATCGCCGCGAGGTGCGCGTCGATCGTCTCGACGTCGCCGCGCGAGGCCGGCCCGGTCAGGGCGCGCGCCGGGCCGTCGCTCGCCACGTCGGCCAGCGCCTGGCCCGCGAGGGCCAAGAAGTCCTCGAGTTCGAGGCCGGCCTCGTTCGCGAGCCGCTCGACCTGGCCCATCAGCGCCACCAAGTGGTTCGCCGCCACGGTGGCCGTGGCGTGATAGAGCGTGCGCCGCGAGTCCTCGAGCGTGATGACGCGCCCTTGAAGCGAGTGCACGAGCTCTGCCGCCACGGGGTCGCCGGCGACGCAGTAGGTCGCCCCGCGAAGTCGCGCGGCGCCGCGCTCGGGCGAGGAGAGGGCGGCCAGGGGGTGCAGGGAGGCAACGCGCGGGTGGGGCGCGAGCACCTCGAGGGTGCGCGAGCCGGCGGCGTGGACGACGACGCGCGACGCGTCGGGCGCCAGGGCGCCCGCGACCTCGGCCAGGGAGTCGTCGGGCACGGTGAGCA
The DNA here is from genome assembly GCA_027451285.1 of Acidimicrobiaceae bacterium. Lineage (GTDB taxonomy): Bacteria > Actinomycetota > Acidimicrobiia > Acidimicrobiales > RAAP-2 > RAAP-2. The sequence continues at coordinate 23,084 of DAIDJP010000024.1, forward strand.
GCACGACCTCACCGTCGACGCGGCGCAGCTCGTCGTGGTGCAGGAGGGTCACGTCGTGACCGGCCGCTCCCAGGGCAATGGCGAAGGACTGGCCGGCGCGGCCCGAACCCACGATGGTGACTTTCATCTCGACTCCGTTCCGGCCCCGAGGGTGCCGTTCGGCTAGAGCAACGACTCGAGTGTACCGAGTGCAGCGACCCGCCCGACGCCACGCGCGATCAGGTCCGCCGTCACCAGTTCCGGGGCCAGTTCGCCCAGGGGGACGAGCACGAAGAGCCGCTCGTACATGCGCGGGTGCGGCACGGTGATCTCGGGGTCGTCGCTCACCAGGTCGCCCACCAGCAGCACGTCGACGTCCAGGGTCCGCGGGCCCCAGCGCACGTCGCGCACGCGACCCCGCGCGGCCTCGGCGCGACGGGCGCGCTCGAGAAGCGCGCGCGGGGTCGCGTCGGTCTCGAGTTCGATCACCAGGTTCCAGAAGTCGTCCTGGGCGACGCCGCCCACGGGCTCGGTCTCGTAGACGCGCGAGACGCGCACCGGCTCGCCCGCGGCGACCAGGTCGACGCCGGCGGCCAGGTGGGCCGCGCGATTCCCGACGTTGGAGCCGAGCGAGAGGTAGGCCTTCACGGACGCGTGACGCGACAGCGAACGCCGGCGCTCGCCAGGTCCTCGGGCACCGGCGGGCGCAGCTTGCGCACCGCGACCACCACGGCCTCGATCGCGCTGTCCAGGGCCAACACCTCAAGGGCCACGCGATAGGCGAGGGTCTCGAGCAGGAGGAATCCCCCCGAGCGCGCGACCTCGACCGTCGTCGCCACGACGTCGGCGTAGTTGGTGGTCTCGGCGATGTCGTCGTCCATCGCCGCCTCTTCGACGCTGCGCTCGATGTCGAGGTCGAACTCGAGCGGCTGGGCGCGCGAGCGCTCCTCGGCGAGCACGCCCACGATCGCGCTGACGCGCAGCCCGCGCAGCTCGATCACGTCACTCATGCTGGGCCTCGGGCAGCGCCATCAGCACACCGCGTCCGTCGGGGCCGATGCTGCGGCGAAAGAGGCGTTCGACGAGCGCGATGGAGCCGGGGACCGTCGGGCACCGCCCCGACCAGACGAGGTATCCCGCGACCACCCCGAGCAGGCGGTCCGAGACGTCGTCGCCGTGCAGGAGAACCACCTGGGCGTCGCGCATCGAGGCGGCCAGGTCCTGGTAGCAGGCCTCGAGCACGTCGCGCTGGTGGGGGCCGCCGCGCAGGGGGTAGTGGCTCGCCGCCAGACCGTGCTCGAGGTAGACGCCGAGGTTCTGCATCACGGGCAGGATCGAGATGACCCGGGTGAACCCGTTGTGCTTGAGCCAGAGCAGCTCCTCGTCGCGGCGCACCCGACGGTGCACCGACGTCGATCCCCCGGGGCGCTCGGAGACCGCGAGGATCCCCCGGTAGACCCAGGTGAAGCCGCGCGGCTCGATGCCCGCGGCCCACTTGCCTCTCATGGCCCGACCCGCGAGAGGGGACGTGCGATCAGTTCGCGCGCGTAGATCGCGGGGGCGACGTCGTGCACGCGCACGAGGTCCACGCCACAGAGCATGGCCCACGCCTCGCTGGCGAGCGAGGCCTCGAGGCGATCCTCGACGCCGAGCGGGGTGGCGCCGAGCTCGCCGAGGAAGCGCTTGCGGCTGGTGCCCACGAGCACCGCCGCGTCGTGGCCCGCGGCCAGATCCACCAGGGCGTCGAGGCTCGCGAGCAGGGCCAGGTTGTGGGCCTTCGTCTTGTTGAAGCCGATGCCCGGGTCCAGCCAGAGCTCGCCGACGCCCGCGGCGCGCGCGTGCCGGGCGGCGTCGGCGAGGAAGGCCGACACCTCGGCGACGACGTCGTCGTAGGTGGCGTCTCCGGGCGTGATCGTCGGGTGCAGGCGGTGCATCGCCACGTATCCGGCCCCCCGCTCGCCGGCCACGCCCATCAGGGTGCAGGACTCGTCGTTGACGATCCGCGCGCCCGCGTCGAGCGCCGCGCGCGCGACCGCCACCTTTTGCGTGTTGACCGACACCTCGCCGTATCCGGCCAGGCCCGCCACCACCGGGATCACGCGGGCGAGCTCGTCCTCTTCACTGACCGGCGTCGCCCCGGGGCGCGTGGACTCACCGCCCACGTCAACGACGTCGGCGCCGCGTGCGAAGTGGTCTCGCCCACGCGCGATGGCCTCGTCGGTCGAGGTCGTGCGCGACTCGGGGAAGAACGAGTCGGGCGTCACGTTGACGATGCCCATCACCCGCGGGCTCAGCCCCACGTCGACCTGCGCTGGTGGATGTACTGAAGGGCCTCGGCGCGATAGGACGCGTCGTCGCGGAACACGCCGCGCACCGCGGAGGTGACGGTCGTCATGCCCTCCTTCTTCACGCCGCGCATCGACATGCAGAAGTGCTCGGCCTCGATCACGCAGATCGATCCGCGCGGGTGCAACTCGCGCTCCATGGCCTCGACGATCTGGGTCGTGAGGCGCTCTTGGACCTGGAGACGTCGCGCGTAGCCCTCGACGAGTCGCGCCAGCTTCGAGAGCCCCGTGATGCGACCCTCGGGACCGGGCAGGTAGGCGACGTGCGCCAGCCCCTTGAAGGGCACCAGGTGGTGCTCGCAGAGCGTCGTGAAGGGGATGTCGCGCACCATCACCATCTCGTCGTGACCGGCCTCGAAGGTGACGCGCAGGTGCTCGCCGGGGTCGACCTCGAGGCCCTCGAAGAGCTCGACGTACATGTCGGCGACGCGCCGGGGGGTCTCGACGAGACCGTCGCGCTGGGGATCCTCGCCGATGGCGGCCAGCAGCTCGCGCACGAGGACTTCGACGCGGTCGCGGTCGACCATCAGACCTCGCCCACGAAGGTGTAGATGGCGTCCAGGTTGCGGTAGCGCTCGTTGACGTCGAGTCCGTAGCCCACCACGAAGTCCGACGGGATCGAGAACCCCACGTACTTGAGGTCCTGCTCGACGCGCTGCTCGCCCTGCTTCAAGAGCAGCGCGCAGACCTCGAGGGACCGCGGGCTGCGCGCGCCCAGGTACTGGCGCAGGTAATTGAGGGTCAGGCCGGAGTCGACGACGTCCTCGACGATCAGCACGTCGCGATCGGCCAGGTCGACGTCGAGGTCCTTGACGATGCGCACGACGCCGCTGGTCTTGGTGGCCGCGCCGTAGGAGGACACGGCCATGAAGTCGACCTCGACGGGCAGCTCGATGGCGCGCATGAGGTCGCTCATGAAGTTGATCGCGCCCTTTAACACGCACACCAGCAGCGGCGGGCTGGCCTCGTAGTCGCGGGTGATCTCACGGCCGAGCTCGCGCACGCGCGCGGCCACCTCGTCGGCCGAAACGATGACTCGTCCCAGATCGTGGGCCGCCCAGGCGGCTACGTCGTCGTCACGTCCCATGGTTGGTCAGCGTAGTGGAGTCGTCACTCGAGCGATAAGTGCTGGTGGCGTCGGGCCAGGCGCCGTCCGCCAGCGAGCTCGGTCGCGACCGCCTCGCCGCGCACCACGCCGAGGGCGCGCTCGACCTCGGCGGACTCGGGTGGATGCGTCCCGTCGGGGTCCTCGCGAGCGAGTCGTTCGCGCAGCCAGCGCCGCAGGCGAGCCGTGGGCCAGGCCGCGAGCTCAAGACAGTCGGCCTCCACGAGCGAGAGCGCCTCGTCGTGCGCGGTCGCCTCGGCGATCCAGCGACGCTCGTCGTAGATCAGCTGCGCCGCGCGCGCGAGCAGCGGCGCCACGTCGCGCTCGGCGACGTCGTCGAGCAGTGGCAGGACCTCGTGGCGCACCCGGTTTCGCCGGTAGCGAGCGTCGAGATTCGTCTCGTCCTGACGCGCGACGTAGCCGCGAGCGGCGACGTAGCCGGCCAGATCGATGCGGCGCACGGCGAGGAGGGGCTTCGTCGGGTCTCCCACCATCGGCGAGAGCCCGTCGAGCCCGGCGCCGCGCACCAGGTTCAGCAGCATCGTCTCGGCCAGGTCGTCGAGGGTGTGGCCCGTGAGAGCCGCCACCGGCAGCGCGGCTCGGCGCGCCGCGCGAGCCCGGGCTTCGAAGTTCGCCCCCGGCGCCACGTGCACGTCGTGCACGACGACGTCGACGCCCCACTCGTGAGCGAGTCCCGCCACGAACGCGGCGTCCTCGCCGCTCGTCGGGCGCGCGTGATGGTCCACGTGGTGCAGCGTGACGCTAAGGCCGTGGGCCCGCGCGAGCAGCGCCAGGCCGAGCGAGTCGGGCCCGCCCGAGACCGCGAGGTCGACCGCGGTGCCCGCGGGCGGGAAGCGGCACGCGTCGAGGAGGTCGCGTTCGCTGGTCACGGGCCCAGACTAGGCAGAGCGGCGTTCGTGACGCCGGGGCGGCGCGAGTCGCGCGGCGAGGTAGCCCGTCGAGGCGATCGCCGTGATCCAGAAGCTCACGGGACCACCGAAGGCGACGCCGAGGAAGAGCCCGGCCCAGGCGCTAAAGAGCGCCACGACCACCGCGACGAAGAGCGCGTCGCGCGGCCGGGTCGTGACGACCTCGGCGGCGGCCGCCGGGGCCACCAGTAACGAGAACACCAGCAGCACGCCCACGACCTGGATCGCCACGACGGTCGTCACGGCGAGGAGCGTCATGAAGACGAGCGACATCGCCCGCGTCGAAAGTCCCCGGGCCGCGGCCGACTGCGCGTCGACCGAGGCGAAGAGCAGCGGCCGGTAGGTCAAAGACACCGCGACCACGACGGCGACGGAGAGCAGCGCGACGATGACCAGGTCGTGCGTCGACACGCCGAGGATCTGGCCGAAGAGGATCGAGTACGTCGCGTTGGCGTATCCGCTGTAGAGCGAGATGAAGAGCACGCCCAGGCCCAGCGCCGCGGTCAGCGTCACCCCGACCACCGCGTCGCGGTCGTCGAGGTTGGCCCCGCCCACCCCGATCAAGAGCCCCGCCCCCAGGCAGAACACGAGCAGCCCCACGATCGGCGAGAGGCCCAGCAGCACGGCCCCCGCCGCGCCGGCGAATCCCACGTGCCCGATGGCGTGCGCCGCGAACGCCTGGCGACGCAGCACGACGAAGTAGCCCACCGCGCCGGCGGCGAGGGCGACCGCGGTCACCGCCCAGAAGGCGTTCTGCACGAAGGACGTCGAGAGGAGTTGAGAGAAGCTCACGAGGTCTCCTCACGGTAGATCTCCTCTAAGTGGGCGTGGGGCTCCTCGTGGACGTGGTCGTGGTGGTCGTGTCCGTGGGGGTGCGGGTGGGCGAACTCCTCTTCGAGCCCGACGATCACGCGCCGTCCGTGGGCCGTAGTGAAGATCTCGATGGGGTGCCCGTAGAGCTCGGAGAGCACCGCGGCGTTCACCACCTCGTCGACCTTGCCGCAGCGCACCTGGCGGCGCGCGATCCACAGCACGCAGTCCACGATCGAGGCGAGCGGGTTGAGGTCGTGGGCGACGACGATGATGGCGGCTCCGGTGGTGTCGCGTATCAGGTTGATGAGATCGACGATCTCGGCCTGGGCGGCGAGGTCGAGCCCGGCGAGGGGCTCGTCGAGCAACAGCAGGTCGGGCTGGAAGACCGCCGCGTGGGCCAGCGCGACGCGCTGGCGCTGGCCGCCCGAGAGCGTGCCCAGCGGCTGGTCCGCGAAGCTCGTCACTCCGGTCAGGGCGAGCGCGCGCTCGACGACGGCGTGCTTGTCGGGGCTGCGCCCCCACCCGAAGCGCCGCCCGTCGTAGCCCAGTCCCACGTAGTCGCGCGCCGTGATCGAGGTCAGGGAGTCGGCGAGTCGGCTCTGGGCCATGTAGCCCACGCGTGGATTGCCCCGCGCCGGCGCGGCGCCGAGCACGCGCAGCGCGCCCTCGCTCGGCGCGATGAGCCCGAGCACCACCTTGAGCAGCGTCGACTTGCCGGCGCCGTTGGGCCCGAGCACCGCGGTGATCGAGGCCGGCTCGATCTCGAAGGTGGCGTGCGACCAGATCACGCGGTCCCCGAGTCGCACCGCCACGTCGTCGAACTCGAGGGGCTTCACGCGCACCCCTGGGCGACGAGATCGGTGCGCATCGCCGCAATGGTACGGCTGATCCAGGTCACGTAGTTCGTGCCGGTCATCGTCTCGGTGACCTGTACGACCGGCACGCCATTGGCCCGGGCGACACTGACCATCTCGTTGGTGAGCGGCGTCGCCGTCTGGACGTTGTCGACGAGGAAGGCCGGGTGGTGGCGCAGCTGCTCGAGCGCCGTGGCCAGGTCCGACACCGAGGGGTCGACGCCGTTGCCCACGGCCAGTCGCAAGGACTCGGGCGTGACGACGCGCAGGCCCAGCGCTCCGAGAAGGTATCCGGTCACGTCCTCGGTCGCGGCCACGCTCACGCCGGCGCACGTCGCACGGATCGCGTGGACCTGCGCCTCGAGGCGGCGCAACGCGGAGAGGACCACCGCGCTCGACGTGCTCGTCACGCCGATGCGTCTCGAGGTCGCGGCGAGCGCCTCGACGAAGCGCTGCGCCGCGCTGACGTCGTAGAAGAGGTGCGGGTTCGTCCCGGTCGCCACGTGCATGAGGTTCGCGACGTCGATGACCCGGGGCCGCGTCGCGCGCGCGTCGACGAGCTGGCTGAGCCACGTGTCGTAGCCCGCGCCGTTCTCGATCACGATCGCGGCCTCGGCGACGTAGGCCGCGTCGGCGGTCGTCGCCTCGTGCGAGTGGGGATCGGCGTTGGGATCGGTGAGGAGGGTGACGACCTTGGCTCGATTCCCGAGCGTCGCGCGCGCGAGCGCGCCCCACTGGGAGACCCCCGAGACGACCACCGGCTCGCCCGCGCGCGGCGTGCGCGTGCCGAGCACGATCATGCTGGTCACGACGGCCACCACGACCACACCCACGGCGATCGGCAGACGAGCGTTTCTCAGAACCATTCCAAGTAGTATATTCAGAACGATTCCAGAAAACAAATCGAACGGGAGTACACTCGCCTCGTGGTCACCACGCGCAACACCACCCAGCGCCGAGAGGTCATCGCCACGCTCGGACGCGTCCAGGGATTCCTGAGCGCCCAGGAGTTGCACGCCCTGATCGTGCGCGACGGCGGACGGATCTCGCTGGCGACCGTCTACGCCCAGCTCAAGCGCCTCGCCGACGCCCACGAGGTCGACGTGATCATGACTGACCGGGGCGAGAGCCTCTTTCGCCGCTGCGGCGTCGACGCGCACCACCACCACCTGGCCTGTCGCCAGTGCGGGGCGATCGTCGAGGTCGACACTCCCGAGCTCGAGCAGTGGTCCAACGAGATCGCCGCCCGTTTCAAGTACTCCGACGTGCGACACGTGCTCGAACTGAGTGGAGTGTGCCCCTCGTGTCACTCGACGTGACCCTCGCCGAGAGCCGCGGCGCGCTGCGCGTGCTCGCGCTCACCTCCCTGCGCGAGTTCGGCGTCGACGCACTGATCACCACCCGCGAGGGCGGCATGAGCGAGGCACCCTTCGACTCGTTGAATCTCGGGGTGCACGTGGGCGACGACCCGCGACGCGTGACGACGAACCGCGCGCGCGTCGCCGCGGCGATGCGCGTCGCCCCCGAGCGTCTCGTCACGGTGACCCAGGTACATGGCGCCGACGTGCTCGAGGTCGAAGGGCCCACCGACGGCGAGGCCGACGCGCTCGTCACCTCTTCGCGCGACACGGCCGTCGCCGTGCTCGTGGCGGACTGCCTGCCCATCGTGCTCGCCGACACGACGCGCCGGCGCGTCGGCGTCGTGCACGCCGGCTGGCGCGGACTCGCGGCGGGGGTGCTCGCCAACGCGCTGGCGCGCTTCGACGACCCGCGCAGCGTGCACGCGATCATCGGCCCGGGCGTGTCGCCGCGCGTCTACCAGGTGGGTCCCGAGGTCGCCGACAACTTTCGCGACGTGCCCGGCGCGGTGCTCGCCGACGCCGGCGACCGCTCGCGACTGGACCTGCGCGCGATCGCCCAGCACCAGCTCGTCGGCGCGGGCTTAACCGCCGCGCACGTCGAGGCCGTGCGCGAGGTGACCGACGGCGGCGGCCTCTTCTTCAGCGACCGAGCCAGCCGACCGACCGGTCGCTTCGCCCTGGTGGCGCGGGTCCTAGCATGAGTGCCGCCATGTCCCTCGGATCGCGCGCTCGCGCCGACCTCTTCACCTACTCGGGCCTCGAGGTCGCCGGTGCGACGCTGACGGGCCACTACCGCCTCGACGACGTCGACTTCACCGAGACGGTGACCTTCGAGGGCTGCGGCGACCTCGACGACGCGGCGGTGGCCGTCGCCCAGCTGTGGTACCTGGTCGCGGGGCTCTCCTACTTCAAGGCCGGGGCCGCGCGACGTATCGACCTCGCCGACACGCCGGTGGGTCCGGCCGGACGCGCCCTGCTCGCGGCGAGCCTGCACGACGGACTCGGCGAGTTCTCGGTCGTGAACCAGCTGCCCCTCGAGGACGTCGAGATACTCGGCGGCGTACCCGCGCGACACTTCGACGTCGACCTCGACGCGCAACGCGTCCTCGTGCCCTTCGGCGGGGGGATCGACTCGGTCGTCAGCGTCGAGGAGCTCGCGCCCGCCCTCGAGCGCACCCTCTTCATCGTCTCGCCCGCGGGGGGGCGCTTCGACGCCCTCGAGGAGACCGCCGCGGTGACGGGCCTCGACGTCGTGCGCGCGCGCCGGGCGCTCGACGCGCGCCTGCTCGCCGGCGGTGACGACTTCTTCCGCGGCCACGTGCCCGTCTCGGCCATGATCGCGCTGCTCGCGGCGGTCGCGGCGGTCGCCACGCAGCGCGGCGGCGTCGTGATGAGCAACGAGCACTCGGCCTCGCTGCCTAACCTCACGTGGCGGGGCCGGCCGATCAACCACCAGTGGAGCAAGTCCCTCGCCGCCGAGATACTCCTCGCCGACGCGATCGACGAGGTGGTCTCGCCGCTCGTCGTGGCCAGTTTCCTGCGCGCGCGCAGCGAGCTGTGGGTGGCCGAGCGCTTCAGCCACCTCGAGCGATACCACCACGTCTTTCGCAGCTGCAACCGGGCCTTCGCCCAGGACCCGTCGCGGCGCGCGGCCAGCTGGTGCAACGAGTGCGACAAGTGCCTCTTCATCGACCTGGTGCTGGCGCCCTTCCTCGAGCGCGAGTCCCTCGCGGGGATCTTCCACGGCGAGCCGCTCGCGGACCCGGCGCGCCTCGCTCAGCTCGAGGTCCTGGTGGGCCTCGGTGAGACGCCCAAGCCCTTCGAGTGCGTGGGCGATCCCGACGAGAGCGGCGTGGCGCTGCGCGCGGTGGCCGCCTCGAGCGCCTGGCGCGACGTCACTCAGCTCGCCGACCTGGCCGCGCGCGTGGGTGCGATTCGCACGCTCGAGGACCTGCTCGCGCTCCAAGGACCCGACCGTGTCTCGGCCCACTGGCTTCGCTGACCTCGCCGGGCGGCGAGTGGGGATCTTCGGATATGGCGTCGAGGGCCGCGCGAGCGAGCGACGCCTCGAGGGGATCGCCGCGAGCGTGGTGCTGGTCGAGGACGCGCCCGACGAGGAGCGCGTGCTGGCCACGGCCGCGGGTGGGCTCGACGCCCTATTCTCCTGCGACGTGGTGTTAAAGAGCCCCGGCATCGCCCGTCGGCGCGCCGACGTGCTGGCCCTCGAAGACGCCGGGGTCGTCGTGACGTCGGCCCTCAACCTCTGGTTCGCCGAGGCGCCCCTCGAACGGGTCGTCGCGGTCACCGGCACCAAGGGCAAGTCGACGACGACCAGCCTCATCACCTTCTTCCTCACCTGTCTGGGCGAGGACGCCACGAGCCTCGGCAACATCGGCCGCCCGCCCTACGACCCCGACGCCGCGCCGCCCGAGGGCTGGCTCGTGGTGGAGGTGTCGAGCTTTCAGTGCACCGACCTCGAAGTGGCGCCCGCCAACGTCGTCATCACCTCACTGGGCAGCGACCACCTCGACTGGCACGGCTCGCTCGAGCAGTACTGGGCCGACAAGCTCTCGATCACGCGCCTCGGCGACCCGCACGTCACCTTCGTCGCCGAGTCGGCCTCGGCCGGACTCGATCAGATCGGCGGCGAGGTCGTGCTCGTGGCGGCGCGCGAGTCCCACGAGGAGCTGGCGCACGCACTCGGCCTGCTGGGACATCACAACGCGAGCAACGTCGCGCTCGCCCTCGAAGTGGTGGCGCACCTGACCTCGCGCTCGCCCGAGAGCGTGGCGGCAGCCGTCGCGCTGGAGGCCGAGAACTTCGTCCCCCTGCGCGGGCGCCTCACCCTGATCGACGAGGAAGTGACCGCCGGCGGGCGCATCCGCTACGTCGACGACGGCCTGGCGACGGCGCCGCTGCCCACCGTCGCCGCCCTCGAGGTCTTCGCCGACGACGAGGTCGCGCTACTGGTGGGCGGATTCGACCGCGGGGTCGACTACGCGCCCCTCGTGGACGCCCTCGCCGCGCGCACCCGGCCCACCAGCGTCATCACGATGGGACTGGCCGGCGAGAGAATCGCCGAGGAGATCACGGCGCGCGACGTGGGCGTCGCCGTCGCCGTCTTCGAGGCCGAGTCGATGGGCGAGGCGATCAGCTTCGCGCGGGCACGACTGCCCCGCGGGGGTGTCGTCGTTCTCTCACCGGCCGCGCCGAGCTTCGATAGATACCGCAACTGGCTCGAGCGCAGCGAGGACTTCGCGGCCCACGTGCGAGCGCGCGACGAGTGGAGCCTGGGAAGGGATTCGAACCCTTGACCTGCGCATTACGAATGCGCTGCTCTACCGACTGAGCTACCCAGGCGCAACGAGACACATTAGCCCATCGCGCCTTCGCCCCTACAGGCTGGCCAGGCCCACCAGGAGGTCCGCGAGCAGCAGGGTCTCGTCGACGTTGCGCCCGAGGCGCCGGGCGGCCTCGGCGATCCTCTCGATGGCGTCGATCGCCGTCGCCGCGCGCTGGCGGGCTCGCGCGCTGGGATCGTCCAGCGCGTCGACCAGGCGGTCGCGATAGACGCGCGAGAGGGCGGAAAGTCCGAACCGCAGTTCCTCGATGCGAAAGCGTCGCTGCTCGCGCTTGAACTGCGCGTCGAGGTCGCGCCGGTTCGCCAGGGTGCGCTGGCCCGCCTCCTTGGCGCTGAGCTGGCGCGCGGCGAGTTCGGCCTCCTGGTGGGCGAGCAGCGGCGCCATCGCCTCATCCAGCGCCGCGGTGATGGTCGCGACGACCGCGAGCGCCGAGGCCGGCGTACCCGCCAGCGAGTCGGGCACGGCGCGCCAGGTGGCGATGCGCTGTGCGAGCGCCGGGTCGGCGACCAGCACCCGGGCCCGCGCTAGGTTGCCCGCGGCCGCGCTCGCGGCCAGGCGCGCGCCCTCGGCGCTCGCTCCCTCACGCTCGAGCACCGCCACGACGTCCTCGTCGACGAGCGCGCGCAGTCGAATCTCCACGCAGCGCGAGAGGATGGTCTCCAACCCCTGGGGCAGCTCCTCGGCGCTCAGCACGAAGACGGTGCGCGCGCTCGGCTCCTCCAGGGTCTTCAAGAGTGCGGCCGCCGACGGCGACGAGCCGGTCGTCGTCAGCTCGACGTCGGGGATGACGATCACCTGATGGCCCTCGCCCAGGGGTCGGCGCCGGCTCACCCGCTCGGCTTCGCGCAGCTCGTCGACGCGCCAGGACACGCCGGCGCGCTCGGCGACGTAGACGTCGGGGTCGTTGCCCGACAGGACCCGCCGGCAGCTCGCGCACACGCCGCAGCCGTGCTCGGGGCACTGCAGCGCGGCCACGAAGGCGCTGAGCGCGTCGTCGAGGCCGGCGCCCGCGGGGGCGCTGATCAGATAGGCGTGGACGGGATGGCGCACGTGATGACGCATCGCGGCCACCGCGAGGTCCTGGCCGACCAGCGAGGAGAAGACGTCGCTCACGTCCAGGCGAGGGAGTCGAGGGCGAGGTCGACCGCGCGCGAGACCGCCTCCAGGTCGCCGCTCGCCTCGATCACGATCCAGCGGTCGTCCCCGGCGGCCATCTCGAGATAGCCCTGGCGCACCCGGTCGTGAAAGCCCGGGTCCTGGGACTCGAAGCGGTCGCCGCGGTCGGGCTCGCGGCGCGCGTTGGCCACCTCGGGCGCGACGTCGAGCAGGATGGTCAGATCCGGCGCGCAGGTTCCAATCGCCAGCTCGGTCGCCGCGCGCAGGTCCGCGAGGTCCACCCCGCGGCCGTATCCCTGGTAGGCGAGCGTGGAGGCGGCGAAGCGGTCGCTCACGACGTGGGTCCCGGCCGCGCGCAGCGGCTCGATCACGCTGCGCACGTGGTGCGAGCGGTCCGCGAGCATCAGCAGTGCCTCGGTCTCGGGCGACATCGGCGCGCTCGCGTCGAGCAGCCAGCGGCGCAGGTCCGCGCCCAGGGGCGAGTCGCCGGGCTCGAAGGTGAAGTGCGCACCGCGCGCCGCGGCCACCCGGCGCGCCTGGGTGCTCTTGCCGCAGCCGTCGCCGCCCTCGAAGGCGACGAAGAGTCCGCTCACTTCTCGCCCGCCTCGGCCGCCGCAATCAGGGCGGCGTTGGCGGCCTTGCCCTTCGCGGCGCCGGCGTCCTTGGCCGCGCGCTTGGCCGCGGTCTTGACCGAGCTCGTGGCGCCCTTCTTCGCGGTCGCCTTCGTCGCCTTCTTGACCGGAGCCTTCTTCGCCGGAGCCTTCTTGGCCGCGCGCACTCGCGTGGAGGGTTCGGCGTTTCGCCGCTCGGCGAGCAGCTCGCACGCGCGATCGAGGGTCAACGTCTCGACGGTGTCGCCCAGGCGCAGGGTGGCGTTGGCCTCGCCGTCAGTGACGTAGAGGCCGAAGCGTCCGCTGCGCACGACGACCGGTCGCTTGGTCACGGGATCCTCGCCAAGCTCGCGCAGCGGCCCGGCCGCCGCGCGGCGTCCGCGGGCCTTGGGCTGGGCCAGCAGGGCCAGGGCCGCCTCGAGCGTGATGGAGAAGATCTGCTCGTCGCTCTCGAGCGAGCGCGTCTCCTTGCCCCAGGTGATGTAGGGGCCGTAGCGGCCGTTCTGGGCGAGGATCGGCTCTGCGTCTTGGGGGTGGCGCCCCACCTCGCGCGGTAGCGAGAGCAGCTGGCGGGCCTGTTCGAGGGTCAGCGTCTCGGGGGTCATTGTCGAGAGCAGCGACGCGGTGCGCGGCTTGTCGTTCGCGTCGCTCACCTCGCCCAGTTGGACGTAGGGGCCGTAGCGGCCGGCCTTCAGGTAGATCGTCTGACCGTTCTCGTCCCGGCCGAGCTCGCGGTCGGCGCTGGGCGCGGCGAGCAGCTCGAGGGCGCGCTCGACACTCAGAGAGTCGGGCTCGGTCGCCTCGGGAATCGAGACGCGGTCCTCGCCGTGGACCAGGTAGGGGCCGTAGCGGCCCGAGCGCACCGAGACCGTCTCGCCGTCGGGGGCGACGCCGAGCACGATCGAGTTGATTGCCGCGAAGTCGAAGTCGCGGGTCTCGTGGGTGACTTTCTCGAGGCCCTCGCGGGCGAACTCGGTCGAGGCCGAAGGGTCGCCGAAGTAGAAGCGGGCCAGCCAGGGCTCCAGGTCCTCGCGGCCCTCGGCGATGTCGTCGAGCTGGTCCTCCATCTCGGCCGTGAACTGGTAGTCGACCAGGTCGGCGAAGTACTGGGTCAGCAGGTTCACCACCGCGAAGGCGCGAAACGCCGGCACCAGGGCCTTGCCTTTCTTCCAGACGTAGCCGCGGCGGTCGATCGTCTTCATCACCGACGCGTAGGTCGAGGGCCGCCCGATCCCTAGATCCTCGAGCTTCTTGATCAGGGTCGCCTCCGAGTAGCGGTCCGGCGGTTGGGTGTCGTGGCCCTTGGCCTCGGAGCCGGTGACGCGTGCCACCTCGCCCTCGGCGAGCGCCGGCAGGAGGCGCTCCTGGTCGGCGAGTTCGGCCTCGGGGTCGTCCGTGCCCTCGACGTAGGCCCGGCGAAAGCCGGGAAAGCCGATGCGCATGCCGGTGGCGAGCAGGACCGCCTCGACGGAGCCGTCGAATCCCTCGACGTCCTCGAGCGTGGCGACCAGTCGCACGCGATCGGCCGTCAAGTGCGCGTCGACCATCTGCGAGGCGATCGTGCGCTTCCAGATCAGCTCGTAGACCGCCCGCTCGTCGCCGCCGAGGCTCGCGGCCTCCTCCAAGGATCGGAAGGTCTCGCCCGCCGGGCGAATGGCCTCGTGGGCCTCCTGGGCGTTCTTGACCTTGCGGTCGTAGCGCCGCGGCGTGTCGGGCACGTAGTCGTCGCCGAAGGTCGCCGCGGCGATGGCGCGCGCGGCGGCGATCGCCTCGCCCGAGAGCGTCGTCGAGTCGGTGCGCATGTAGGTGATCCAGCCCTGCTCGTAGAGGCGCTGGGCCGCGCGCATCGTGCGCTCGGGGTCGAAGCGCAGCTTGCGGCTGGCCTCGATCTGCAGCGACGAGGTCATGAAGGGGGCCTGGGGCTTCTGGGTGCGCGGCGTCGAGGTGACCGAGGTGACCGCGGCGCTCGAAGCGGTCAGTCCCGTGGCGATGGCGCGCGCCGCGGCCTCGCCCAGCAAGGTGACGTCGGCCGCGTTGAGCGCCCCACTCGCGTCGAAGTTCTTGCCCGTGGCGAGCGAGACGCCGTTCACGCTCTCGAGGGTCGCCTCGAAGGGTCCGGCCGCCACTTCGAGGGCGGCGGTGACGTCGAACCACGACGCCGAGGTGAAGGCCATGCGCTCGCGCTCGCGCTCACAGACCAGTCGGATCGCGACCGACTGGACGCGCCCGGCCGAGCGAGCCTTGTCGACCGCGCGCCACAGCACCGGGGACACCTCGTAACCGACCAGGCGGTCGAGGAAGCGCCGGCCCTCCTGGGCGTCGACGAGTCGCAGGTCGAGATCGCGCGTATCAGTAACCGCGCGCTGGATCGCGGCCGGGGTGATCTCGTGAAAGACCATCCGCTTGACCGGCACCTTGGGATTGAGCAGCTCCCGGAGGTGCCAGGCGATCGCCTCGCCCTCGCGGTCCTCGTCGGTGGCGAGGTAGAGCTCGTCGACCTCCTTGAGGGCCGCCTTGAGCTCGCTGACCACCTTCTTGCGGTCGGGGCTGACCACGTAGACCGGCTTGAAGTGGTCGTAGACGTTGATGCCCAGGCGCGCCCACTTCTCCTTCTTCACCGACTCGGGGATGTCCGCCGCGCTCTGGGGCAGGTCGCGCACGTGGCCGATGGAGGGCTTGACGATGTAGTCGGGCCCGAGCATGCCCTGGATGCGGGTGGCCTTGGCCACCGACTCGACGATCACTAGTGCTCGGGCCATTCACCACCTCTCTCACAACGGGCGACACGGCGCCGGGTTCGCCCTACAAAATAGACAGGTCGGTGACTCTTCCACGCGCACTCCCCGATCAGCGGGGAAATCAGCGGTTACTCATCGCTCGCCGGGGCCGCCACGATCTCGTACTGCGGATTGAGGATCACGGCCTCGCGGCGCATCGCGGTGACGGTTCCCTTGACCAGCAGGCGGGTGCCGCGCTCGATGCCCGGTACCGTGGCTCGGCCCTGGAAGACGAGGGTCACCGAGCCGGTGTTGTCGGCGATCACGCAGCGCAGCTCCTGGCCGCCGAACTCGTGGCTGAGGGTCATCGCCCGCACGCGCCCGGCGATCTCGGCGAACTGGCGCTCCTTCAGCGCCCCGATGGGGAACGCACCCCCGGAGCGCTCGGCCAACTTGACGTCGGCCTCCAGATGCGCGTCCTCGCGCACCCCCCCACGCTCGACCTCGTCACTCATCGCCTCGTCGGCGCGGTGACCGGGGATCACCCTCGCCTGTCCCATGCGATAGGGGATGATCGTGGCCGCGGTGCGCGGCACGTGCATCACCGCGCCGGCGATCGCGTCGGCGGTGCGGTCGTGCAAGAGACGCTGCAGCCGCGAGGAAAAGCCGCGCCGCGGAAGAATGACCATGCAGAAGACGTCAGGGTCGCGCACGACGTCGGCGACGAGCTCGAGGGCCGCGCGGTCGACCCGTCGGTCCTCGCATTCCACCACCTCGAGGCTGATTCCGGCCGAGGCGGTGTTGGGCGCGCCCCACGCCGCCTCCAGGCGTTTGGTCACCATGGGGTCGATGTCGATGTGCACCGCGCGGATGGAATAGGCGTTGAGCGTCGCGCAGTAGCGCAGGGCCCGCTCGGTAACCAGGTCGTAGGTGTCCACGAAGACCAGCACGCGATTCATCCGGATGTCCATCGCGGGGCGCGCGCTGGTCGCGGCGAAGGCCGCGTCTTCGCGCTCGTACTGACGGTTGAAGCGGATCAACCCGTAGTACATCAGGGGGCCCACCAGCACGATGATCCACGCGCCCTCGGTGAACTTGGCGAAGATGAAGACCAGGACGACGATCGACGTGACGGTCGCCGAGGTCGCGTTGACCAGCACCCCGAAGCGCCACTTGCCGCTTCGCTCGCGCAGGTGGCGCTTCACCATGCCCGCTCCCGCCATGGTGAAGCCCGTGAACACGCCGATCGCGTAGAGCGAGACGAGACCATTGACCTGGGCACGAAACACGATGATGAGGGTCAGGGACACGATGCCCAGCACGATGATGCCGTTGGAGAACGCCAGGCGGTGCCCACGCTTGGTCAGCTGGCGCGGGAGGTACTTGTCGCCGGCCACGTAGTTGGCGAGGAAGGGGAATCCGTTGAACGAGGTGTTGCCGCCGGTGTAGAGAATCAGCAGAGTCGCGAACTGCACCAGGTAGAAGATGATGTGTCCGATTCCGTGGCTGCCGAAGACTGCGAGCACCTCCTGGCTGACGACCGTGGGCGTGCCGGCCGCGTACGGCAGCGCGTGGGTCCAGGAGGCGAGCAGCGTGGTGCCGAGCAACAGGAACGCCAGCACACTCGACATCACAACGAGGGTGGTACGTGCGTTCACCGATTCTGGGCGGCGAAAGCTCGCCACGCCGTTCGAGATCGCCTCGAGACCAGTCAGGGACGATCCCCCGTTGGCGTAGGCGCGCAACAGCGTGATGAACGCGAGTCCCATCAGGATCCCCGACCCGCGCTGTCCGAGTTGGCCCTTGACCAGAAGGTGAGTCGCGGGCTGGGTGATGAGGTGCAGCGATCCCATCGCCTTCTTCACGTAACCAACGATGATGGTCGTTCCCATCATCACGATGAAGAGATACGTCGGCACCGCGAAATAGCTGCCCGCCTCGCGCAGGCCCCGCAGGTTGCCGTAGATCAGCACGAGCACCACGCCCACAGTGATCTCGACGGTGTAGTGGGACAAGTTGGGGAACGCACTGGTCAGCGCCGCCGTGCCCGCGCTGCACTGTACGGCGACGGTCACGATGTAGTCGATGAGCAACGCCACCGCGGCGATCTGGGCGATCTTGGGTCCGAAGTTGTCACGCGCGACGACGTAGGAGCCCCCGGCGGTCGTGTAGTACTTGATCACGTCGAGGTACGACGTCGTCACGAAGAACAGCACGCCCAGAATCACGAACATGATGGGCACGACCAACGCAAAGGCGGCCAGGCCGATGTAGGGCGTCAGCTGGATGAGGATCTCCTCGGTGCCGTACGCCGACGATGAGATGCAGTCGGGGGCCAGCACGCCCAGGGCGATCGCCTTGTTGAGCCGTTCCCCGCTCAGCTGCTCGGTAACCAGAGGCTTGCCGAGCAGGACCCGCTTGAGCCGATAGCCCAGCGTTTCGGGAAACACGATGTTGAGATTCGCGTGGCTGGTCAGCACCCGGGTGGACTTCGCGATCTGCTTATCGGCATCTGACACGGTGATCACACTAAGCCAAAGGTCAGTGCGGATCGCGTTAGTTGCACCTTCTCGGCCCGTTGTGCTCTGATACTGCAGTGCATATCATCGTCGTGGGCTGTGGCCGAGTGGGTTCGGAGCTCGCGATGCAGCTCTCCGACGAGGGCCACAGCGTGGTCATCATCGACAAGAACCGCGACGCGCTGCGCCGCCTGACCCGATATCACGGCCGAACCCTGGTGGGCTCGGGCTTCGACCGCGACATCCTCCAAAAGGCCGAGGCCAGCCAGGCCGACGCTCTGGCCGCCGTAACCAGCGGCGACAACACGAACATCCTGTGCGCTCGGATCGCCCGCGACAACTACCACATCAAGAACGTGGTCGCGCGCATCTACGACCCTCAACGCGCCGATATCTACATGAAGCTGGGCATCCCGACCGTGGCCACGTCGCTATGGACGACCCTGCAGGTCAAGCGCTGGATGATGCCCTCGGACGAGTCGATCGAGTGGACCGACGGCGCCGGCAGCCTGCACCTGGTCGAACGCATCGTGCCCGACCACCTCGCCGGACGCCCCCTCGAGTACTTCAACGTCGGCGAGCACGTGCGCGTGGTGGGGCTGATCCGCGCGAGCGTCGGACGCGTGAACATCGACGGCCTCTTCGCCCAGGAGGACGACATGCTCGAATTCATGGTCACCAACCAGGGCATGGACGACCTGCGCGCACTGCTCGCGGAGGCGTCGTGAGAGTCGTCATCGCCGGCGGCGGCTCGGTGGGCACCGCGATCGCTCTCGACTTGTTGGACCGCCACCACGACATCGCTCTGCTCGAGCAGGACAGTCTTCGCGCCGAACGGCTCAAGTCCCAGTTGCCCGGAGTGAACGTCATGGCCGCCGACGCCTGTGAATACGCGTGCCTGGCCGCGGCCGACCTTCGAAGCGCCGACGTCGTCATCGCCGCGACGGGTGACGACGAGGACAACCTGGTCGTGAGCTGGCTCTCCAAGCAGGAGTTCGGCGTGCCCCGGGTGATCGCGCGGATCAACAACTCGCGCAACGAGTGGCTGTTCAACGCCAGCTGGGGCGTGGACGTGTCGGTGTCGACGCCGGCTCTCATTACCTCGCTCGTCGACGAGGCGGTCGAGGTTGGCTCGATCATCAAGCTCCTCGACCTCGCCGACGGCAAGATGAAGCTGATCGAGGTGACCCTCGCCGCCGACGCGCCGGCCGTCGCCCAGGGACTGACCCTCGACGAGCTGCGACTGTCGGACTCGGTGCGCGTGGTCGTCGTGGTGCGCGCCGAGCAGCCGCTCACTCCGGTCCCGACGATGCGCTTCCTCGAGCACGACCACGTGATCCTGATGGCCCGCGAAGGCGCGACTCAGGACTGCGCCGACGCCTTCATCGGCTGATCCTCGCCGAAAAACGGCGCGACCTAGCATGACTACGTGCGCGCGGCCTTCTTCGACCTGGACAAGACGGTCATCGCCAAGAGCTCACTCGTCGCCCTGGGTCCCGAGTTCCACGCCCGGGGCCTCCTGCACCGGCGCACCCTGGTCTGGGCGGTCCTGTCCCAGCTGCTCTTCATGCGTTTTGGCGCCGACGAGAAGCGACTGACCAAGATCCGCGAGTCGGTGCTGAAGGTCACCAAGGGCTGGGACCGCGACGAGGTGCGCGAGCTGGTCGACGAGACGATCAACCACGTGATCGAGCCCCTGATCTACGACGAGGCGCTCGAGCTGATCGACCACCACCGCATCCAGGGCGACGAGGTCTGGCTGGTGTCGATGTCGCCCGAGGAGATCGTCGAGCCCTTCGCGGCGCTCCTGGGCATCACCGGGGCGATCGCCTCCAAGGCCCGCATCGACGAGAACGGCAAGTTCACCGGCGAGATGGAGTTCTTCGCCCAGGGCGAGAACAAGGCGGTGGCGATCCGCGAACTCGCGCAACAGCGCGGCATCGACCTCGCCGAGTCCTTCGCCTACTCCGACTCCGAAACCGACGAGCCGATGTTGCGCTGCGTGGGGCACCCCTTCGCGGTCAACCCGGATCGGGCGCTCGCTCGCATCGCCCACGAGAGCGAGTGGCCGGTGCTGAGCTTCACGCACCCGGTGCGCGTGCACGACGGGCGCGTTCGCACACGCCCTATTTCTTCTCGGCCATCATCATCGGGATCGCGGCCCTGCTGGGCCAGTCCCGGATACGGCGTCGCTAGAGGGTCAGCAGCTCGCGCGCGCCGGTGTCCGAGGACGGGTGGCGCAGCTTGGACATCGCGCGCGCCTCGATCTGGCGGATCCGCTCGCGGGTCAGGCCCATCACGGCGCCGACGTCTTCGAGGGTGCGCTGCTCGCCGGCCCCGTCCAGGCCGAAGCGCATGCGCAGGATCTGCTGCTCGCGCTCGTCCAGGGGCTGGAGCAGTCGGGCGATCGCGTCGGGCATCATGCCCTTGGCCGCCACGTCGAAGGGCGACTCGGCCGAGCGGTCCTCGACCACGTCGCCGAGCTCGGCGTCGCCGTCCTCGCGCAGGGGCTCGGACAGCGAGATCGGCTCGGAGCGGAAGCGCAGCGCCTCGATCAGCTTGTCCTCGGGCATCTCGCACTCCTCGCAGAGCTCGCGGATGGTCGGGGGACGGCCGAACTTGAGTTCCAGCCGTGACTGGGCCTTCTGCACGCGCGCCAGCGTGTCGCCGGCGTGCACCGGTAGGCGGATGGTGCGCCCCGTGTTGGCGATGCCGCGCGTGATCGCCTGGCGGATCCACCAGGTGGCGTAGGTCGAGAACTTGAAGCCCTTGCGCCAGTCGAACTTCTCGACCGCGTGCATCAGGCCGAGGTTGCCCTCCTGGATCAGGTCGAGCAGGGGCAGGCCCGAGGCCTGGTACTTCTTGGCGATGGAGACGACCAGGCGCAGGTTCGACTGCACGAAGTCGCGTTCGGCCTCGTCACCGCGGTGAATGGTCCGCTTGAGGGCGGCCTTGCGCGTCGGGGTGAGCTTGGTCTTCTTGTCGGTCTCGGCGGCCTCGAGCTCGGCCTTGGCCTCGCGGCCCTCCTCGATCGTCTGGGCCAGGCGCACCTCGTCGTCCTTGGTCAGCAGCGTGTACTGACCGATGTCGGACAGGTAGAGGCGAACGAGGTCCTCGTCGTCGCGATCTACGCGGTCTTTTGCCATGGTGATGCCTCCCAGCCGGGTTTTCTGCCACCCCTGGTTATACGGGGGTAGGTAACTCTAGTGGGAAAGAGGGAAACTTTCAGCGTTTCCGGTGGTTTCGGCCAGCACGACGAGGTCCCGGGCGGCCGCGGCGAAGCCGGGATCGTCGATTGCCGCGGGGTGGCTGGTGAGCCTCGCGCAGGCCATCAGCTGGCGGCGCGTCGCCTCGGCGACGCCGGAAAAGGCCGGGTCGGCGAGGTCGGCCAGGGTCACGAGCAGACGCGGACCTACCACCATCGAGAGCGCGTAGAGGCTGAGGGCCCCCGAGGGATCGTCACTCGCGCGCGCGAAGATCTCGAGGATCACCGGATGGGGCTCGACCGGCGACTCTCGCAGGTCGTGGACCAGGGCCCCGAAGGTGCGCGCCGCCTCGAACAGGCACACGACGTAGGCGTCGTGGGTGAAGGTCGGCGCGCTCTCGCCGAGCCCCCGGTAGATGGCCTCCACGCAGGAGGCCACGTGGCGTCGCGCGTCAGTCACGGCCGGGGCGCTCGAAAGGCGTTGGTGATGGGCATGCGCCGGTCCCGTCCGAAGGCCTTCTTCGAGATCCGCACGCCTGGGGGCATCTGGCGCCGCTTGTACTCGGCCGCGTCGACGAGGCGCGTGATGCGTGCGACCAGCTCGGCGTCGTGACCCGCCGCGACCAACTCTTCGGCGGTGGCGTCGCCCTCGACGTAGGCCTCCAGCAGCGGGTCGAGCAGTTCGTAGGGGGGCAGGGACTGGTCGTCGCGCTGATCCGGGCGCAGCTCGGCCGAGGGCGCCTTCTCGAGCACCGCGGCCGAGATCGGCTCGGGGTCGCCGGCCTCGCGCGCGCGGGCGTTGCGAAAGCGACACAGCTCATAGACGAGCAGCTTGGGCACGTCCTTGATCACCGCGAAGCCCCCGGCGGAGTCGCCGTAGAGCGTGGAGTACCCCACCGCCATCTCGGACTTGTTGCCGGTGGTGAGAACGATCGCCCCGGTCGCGTTCGAGATCGCCATCAGCACGACCCCGCGAATGCGGCTCTGGAGGTTCTCGTCGGTCAGTCCGATCGGCTCGCCGAGCAACACGTCCTCGAGCATCGTGGCGAGCGCGGCGTGGGCCGGCTCGATCGGCACGGTCGCGACCTCGATGTCGAGGCGTGCGCCCAGGTCGTAGGCGTCGGACAGCGAGTGCTCCGAGGAGTAGCGGCTCGGCATCGCGAAGCCGCGCACCGCGCGCGCGCCCACGGCGTCGACGGCGATGGTGGCCACCAGCGAGGAGTCGACCCCGCCGGAGATGGCGATCACCACCGAGCGGAACCCGTTCTTCCAGAGGTAGTCGCGCGTGCCCATGACCAGCGCGTCGTAGATCTCGGCGATCTCGCTCGGCGGCTCGGCGATGGCGTTCACGGTGGCCGCGCGCACGTGGCGCTCGTCGCGCGGATAGGTCACGTCGAGGGCGACGCCGGCCGCGCCGGCGCGGGCCTCGACGTCGACGATCAGCAGCTCCTCGGCGAACGTGCGCGCCCGGGCGAGCACGGCGCCGGAGGCGTCGACGACGACGCTCTGGCCGTCGAAGACCAGCTCGTCCTGGCCGCCGACCAGGTTCACGTAGGCGATCGGGCAGTTGGTCTCCCTGGCGCGCGCGGCCAGCATGGCCTCGCGCTCGCCGCGGCGCCCCCGCGCGAAGGGCGAGGCGTTGGCCACCACCAGCAGCGTGGCGCCCTGGGCGGCGAGCTCGGCCGCCGGGCCGTTCTCGGTCCAGACGTCCTCGCAGATCAACAGGCCCACCGCGACGCCGTTCACGTTCACGATCGTGTGCGCTCCGACGCCGGAGTGGAAGTAGCGCCGCTCGTCGAAGACCTCGTAGTTGGGCAACAGCCGCTTGGTCGCCGTGGCGACCAGCCCCTCGTTCAGCACCACCAGGGCGTTGGCGACGTCGGGAGGCCGCTCGTCGGCGGCGGCGGCGTCGCGCCAGTCACTCGAGGGCGCCAGGGCGATCTCGCCCGGGGCCTCCTTCACCACCGTGCCCACCAGGATGGGCGGCAGGCCCGGCGCCTCGCGCAATCCGACGAGGGCCTCGTCGGCCGCGGCGATGAATCCCTCCTTCAACAGGAGATCCTCGGGCGGATAGCCCAGCAGGGAGAGCTCGGGGGTCACGACGAGGTCCGCGCCAACGGCGGCGGCCTGGTTGCGAAAGCGCGTCAGGGTCTCGACGTTGCGCGCGAGGTCCCCGACCACGGCGTTCATCTGGGCGAGGGCGAGGCGCACGACCGGCACGAGCGAAGCCTACCGGTGGCGCCACGACGCCGAGGGGGCCAACTATTCACACGCGGTTAACACAAAGCGGAGGAACGCGCGCCGCGACCCGCCAGACTTGAGAGCGACCCAAACGGTCACAGTAAAGGAGCAACCGTGGCGTATCAGGCCGAGTACATCTGGATCGACGGGACGGAGCCCACGCGCAAGCTGCGCTCCAAGACGCGCATCGTCGCCGACGGCAAGCAGCCCGACATCTGGGGCTTCGACGGCTCGAGCACCAACCAGGCGACCGGCCACTTCTCGGACTGCGTGCTGCGCCCGGTCTTCACCTGCTGCGACCCCCTGCGCGGGCCCAAGGACGTCCTCGTCATGTGCGAGGTGCTGAACCCCGACATGACCCCCCACGTGACCAACACCCGCGCCGCGGCGGTCGCGGTGGACAAGCACTACGCCAGCTTCGCGCCGATGTTCGGCATCGAGCAGGAGTACACGTTCTTCCAGGACGGACGCCCCTACGGCTGGCCCGAAGTGGGATACCCCGCCCCCCAGGGCCCGTACTACTGCGGCGTCGGTGGTTCGAAGATGCCCGGACGCGAGATCGTCGAGGCCCACACGGCGGCCTGCCTGCGCGCGGGCCTGGGCATCGAGGGCACCAACGCCGAAGTGATGATGGGCCAGTGGGAGTTCCAGATCGGCGTGCTCGGCACGGTCGAGGTGGGCGACCAGCTCTGGGTCGCGCGCTGGCTGCTCGAGCGCATCGCCGAGGACTTCGGCGTCGACGTCAGCTGGGACGCGAAGCCCATCAAGGGCGACTGGAACGGCGCCGGGGCCCACACCAACTTCTCGACCAAGCAGATGCGCGCCCCCGGCGGCTGGGACGCGATCATCGCGGGCTGTGAGGCGCTGGGCACGCGCGTGAAGGAGCACATCGCCAACTACGGCGAGGGCATCGAGGACCGACTCACCGGCGCGCACGAGACCGCGCACTGGTCCAAGTTCTCCTACGGCGTGAGCGACCGCGGTTCGTCAGTGCGCATCCCCGGCGGCGTGGCGCGCGACAAGCGCGGATATCTCGAGGACCGTCGCCCCAACGCCAACGTCGACCCCTACGTGGTGGCGCGCCTGATGGTCGAGACCATCTGCGGCGCGGCCAGCGCCAAGGCGCCGGCCGCGAAGAAGGCCCCGGCGAAGAAGGCCCCCGCCAAGAAGGCGCCGGCGAAGACGACGCGGCGCTAGTCGCGACGAAGCCCGCCGCTCTCGGGCGGCGGGCTTCGTGCTTTCGCGGGTCGAGGAAGGTGCGAGAATGTCCAGCATGCAGAGCCAGGCCCAGTACGTGCTGCGCACCGTGGAGGAGCGGGGCATCCGCTTCGTCCAGCTGTGGTTCACCGACGTCCTCGGGCGCCCCAAGGCCTTCCACGTCACTCCGGCCGAGCTCGAAGACGCCCTCGACCAGGGAATGACCTTCGACGGCAGCTCGATCGACGGCTTCTCTCGCGTGCGCGAGTCCGACGTGCTCGCCCGACCCGACCTCACGACGTTCCAGCTTCTGCCCTGGTACGAGGAGGGCGCGGGGATCGCGCGGGTCTTCTGTGACATCGTCAACATCGACGGCACGCCCTTTGACGGCTGCCCGCGCCAACAGTTGCGCCGGGTGCTCGATCGCGCCCGCGCGGTGGGCTACACCTTCTTCGTCGCCCCCGAGGTCGAGTACTTCTACTTCGCCGCGGGCCACGGTCGTCCCGAGCCACTCGATCAGGGCAGCTACTTCGACCTGCTAGCCGACGACACCGCGAGCCAGCTGCGCCGGCGCACGGTCCTGACCCTGGAGGAGATGGGGGTCGGCGTCGAGCACGCCCAGCACGAGGACGCCCCAGGCCAGCACGAGATCGACCTGCGCTACACCGACGCTCTCACCATGGCCGACACGGTGATGACCCTGCGCCTGGTCGTCAAGGAGCTCGCCCGCCAGGCCGGGGTCTACGCCAGCTTCATGCCCAAGCCCCTCGCCGGCGTGCAGGGCTCGGGCATGCACCTGCACCTGTCGCTGTGGCGCGACGAGGAGAACGCCTTCATCGGCGAGGGTCCCTACGGGCTGAGCGACGTGGCGACCAAGTTCATCGCCGGCCTGGTCGCCCACGCGCCCGAGATCACCGCGATCACCAACCAGTGGGTCAACTCCTACAAGCGACTGGTGCCCGGCGTCGAGGCCCCCGTCGGCGCGGACTGGGCGCACCTGGACACGGCCGCGCTGGTGCGCGTGCCCTCGGTCAAGCCCGGGCGTCTGGACTCGACGCGTGTCGAGTACCGCGCCCCCGACCCGGCGGCGAACCCCTACCTCGCCTTCGCGGTCATCCTCGCGGCCGGGTTGCGCGGGGTCGCTGGCGACTACGAGCTGCCCGGCGAGGGCGAGGCCCGCGTGCCGCTGCCCCAGTCGCTAGCCGAGGCGGTGGATCTGATGGAGCGCTCGGACCTGCTGCTCGAGACCCTGGGCGAGCACCAGGTCGAGTGGTTCCTGCGCAACAAGCGCGCCGAGTGGGACGCCTACCGCGGCCAGGTCACCCCCTTCGAGCTCGATCGGTACCTGCCACTGCTGTGAACGACGTCGTGCTCTGCGTCCCGTCCTGCGAGGGCCCCGTGAAGAAGGCCTTCGAGGTCACCGGGGTCACGCCGAGCGTGGCGAGCACGGGTCGCATGGCCGAGGTCTTGGCGTTAGAGCCCGCCGACGGCTACGCGGGGGCGGTCATCAACGCGGCCGGCTTTCCCTTCACCGAGGCGATGAACCTCTGTCGCCAGCTGCGCAGCCGCGAACGGCCCGTCACGCCGATCATCCTGCTGCTCGACCACTACCAGCTCGACGACCTGAGCTTTCGCGAGGACCTCTTCGACGACTTCGTGGTGGGGCCCTTCGACGTGAGCGAGCTCGCCACGCGGCTTCGCCACCGCCTGCGCCGCGCGGGCAACGAGTCGGTCGCCCCGCGCGTCGAGCACGGCGGGCTCGTCATGAACTTAGAGACCTACCAGGCGACGATCGCCGGGCGGGTCATGGACCTGACCTTCATGGAGTACGAGCTGCTGCGCTTCTTCGCCACCAACCCGCACCGGGTCTTCTCGCGCGAGACGCTGCTGAGTCGGGTCTGGGGATACGAGTACTACGGCGGCGCGCGCACGGTCGACGTGCACGTGCGGCGTCTACGCGCGAAGCTCGGCGAAGAGCACGCTCACCTCATCCAGACGGTGCGCTCGGTGGGTTACAAGTTCGGCCAGAGCGAGCGGGCGCTCGATCACGACTCGGGCGAGTAGGCCCACAGCTCGACCTCGGCGCGCGCGCCCAGGGGCAGTTCGGCCACGGCGATCGCCGAGCGCGTCGGACGCGGCGGATCGAACGCCTCGAGCCAGACCTCGTTGCAGGCGGCGAAGTCCTCCATCGAGACGAGAAAGAGCGTCGCCTTGACCACCTGGTCGAAGCTGGCCCCGGCCTCGGCGAGCAGGGCGCGCGCGTTCGCCAGCGCCTGGCGAACCTGCGCCGCGGCGCCGCCTTCGACCATGGTCGAGGTGGTGCCGTCGCTCACCACGCCGAGCTGGCCCGAGAGGATGACGAAGTCACCCGCGCGACGCCAGGGCGAGTAGGGCCCGAAGGTCGCGGCCACTCAGCTAAAGGAGTTGCCGCACCCGCAAGTGCGCGTGGCGTTGGGGTTCGTGATGTGAAAACCCGCGCCCGAGAGCCCGTCGGCGAAGTCGAGCGTGCTGCCGGTCAAGAGGCCCGCGCTCTCGGCGTCGACGACGACGCGAACGTCTCCGAACTCGGTCACGACGTCATCGCCGGCGACCTCGGAGTCGAAGTACATGTCGTAGTTGAAGCCGGAGCAGCCGCCGGCCTTGACCGCGACGCGAAGCGCGAGGGCCTCGTCGACCGCTTCGGCCGCGATCAGTTCGGCGACCTTCTGAACCGCCGCAGAGGTCAGGGTGATGGGATGTGCGCTGGGCTGGGCCAGCACCTCGGTTGACGTGACGTCGGACATGGTCCTCCTTCGCAGACTGGCCTCCATGCTAGTGACATTCGCGGCGAATCGGCCCGCACGCCGACCGATAGCGTCTCTTTATGAACACCGAAGGCGTCGTGCGCGAGCAGCTCGCCGGCGTGCTGGACCCCGAACTGGGCGCCTCCATCGTGGAACTGGGAATGGTCGGCGCGATCAAGGTCCTCGGGCGCCGCGTCGAGGTCGAGATCGCCCTCACCACGGTGGGCTGTCCCCTGCGCGCCCAGATCGAGCGCGACGTGCGCGAGGCCGTGCGCGGCCTCGACGACGTCGACGAGGTGGAGGTGGTCACCTCGGTCATGGACGCCACGGCCAAGCGCGAACTGCTCAGCCGGGCTCGCCTCCTCGCCAAGGACCGCGCGCCGGCCACGTCGATCCCCGCGGGATCGCCCATCATCACGATCGCCTCGGGCAAGGGCGGCGTGGGCAAGAGCGCGGTGACCGCGGGTCTCGCCCGCGCGCTGGCGGCCACCGGGCGCACGGTGGGCGTGCTCGACGCCGACATCTGGGGCTTCTCGCTGACGCGGCTACTCGGGATCGACGGCGAGGTCGAGGCGAAGAACGCCAAGATGATCCCCCTGGAGAAGCGCGTCGGCGCGGGGCGAATCCGCCTGCTCTCCATGGGCCTGCTCGCCGACGAGGACCAGGCGCTGCTCTGGCGCGGGCTCATCGTCCAAAAGGCGGTCGCCCAGTTCATCGACGACGCCGACTGGTCGGGCTGTGACTACTTCTTGATCGACACGCCCCCTGGCACCGGCGACATCGCGATGACCCTGGCGCGCATGCTGCCCGCCATGGGACAGATCGTCGTGACGACCCCGGATCCCGGCGCCACCCGCGTCGCGGCGCGCGCGGCCGACTTCGCGCGCAAGTCCCACGTCAAGGTGCTCGGGATCATCGAGAACATGTCGCCCTTCACCTGCGAGAACGGCACCCTCCACGCGCCCTTCGGCGTGGGCGGGGGGCAGCGCCTGGCCGACGACCTCGACGTGCCCCTGCTCGCCGAGATCCCCCTCGACGTACGAATCGGCGAAGGTCTCGACGCCGAGGGCGTGTTCGCGAACCTCGCGCGAACACTGATCGACGAGGTGGCCCCGCCGATCGGCGCGGCCGGCTGCAGCGCGCGGCTCCTCGACGCGCTCGAGCTCGCCACGCGCGAGGCCCTCTAGTCGTTCGGCTCGTCGAGTTCGATCACGATCTCGCCGTCGCGCTCGATCATTCGCGGCTGGCGAACGCGCGGGGTGCGCGACGCGGCGTAGGCGAGGACCTCGCTCGCTCGGGTGAAGCCCGCGATCTCCTCCAGGGTGCGAATCGTGGGAAAGATCATCTCGAGCTCGCCACGCTCATGGGCGGCGAGCGCCTCTCGCGGGGCGATCCAGCGCGCCGCCACCGTCTCACCGGCGTCGTGGGCCGCCACCTGGCCGAGTGGCGCCGCCACGACGAAGAAGCGCGTGTCGTAGCGCCGCGGCGGTCCGACGGGTGTGATCCAGTGGGCCAGGTACCCCATCGCGCGCACGTCGAGGCGCCAGGACTCCTCCTCGAGCAGATCGGCCAGCGCGCGCCGTCCGGCGTTCACGTGGGCGCGGTACTGCGCCAGGCTATCGAGCACCTGAGGCGTCGCCACCAGGGGTTCTCCCGACTCGTCGCACACGACGAGTAGCCCCGCCTCTTCGAAGAGCTCGCGCAGGGCGGCCGCGTAGTAGGCGAGGCCGCCGCTCGCCAGCCCCAGTCGGGCCGAGGCCGATTCATCGTCGAGCCCCACGACGTAGCGCGCGAGCTCGACGTCCGCCGCGTCGACGCCCCCGCCGGGAAAGACGTAGGCGCCCCCCACGAAGTCGCTGTTCAGGTTGCGCCGCAGCATGAGGACTTCGAGGTCCCCGCCCTCGCGCAGGATCAGCACCGTCGCGGCGGGTCGCGGCACCAGGTTCTCGGCCATAATCCAAACTATCTAAGAGTTTCCTAACGCTCGGGGGCGATTGGTCCACTTCCGGTAAGTTTGTGGGGTTCTACGACAAGGAGCATCGTGGCTAAGACCTCCCCCGCCCAGAAGCAGCCCGTTTCGCGCAAGGCGCCGAGCAAGGGTTCGGGCCGCCCGGCGGGCCTGTTCACCTGGATCGCGATCGCCGTCGTGGTCGTGGTGGTCGCCACCCTGGTCATCGTGAAGGTCACGAGCAGCCCCACGTCCTCGGGCTCGGGCGCCTTCGTGCCCTCGAACCCGACGACCGTTTCCGACCTGACCTCCGTGCCGGCCTCGGCCTTCAACGCCGTGGGCGTCACCTCGACGGTGGTGCCGGTCTCGGCGCCCGTCGCTCTCAAGGGCGCCCCGGCTCTCACCGGTACGACCGCGACCGGCGCGAAGCTGCCCGAGGTCTTCTACCTGGGCGCCGAGTACTGCCCGTTCTGCGCCGCCGAGCGCTGGCCGCTCATCGTCGCCCTGAGCCGCTTTGGCACCTTCACGGGCCTGGGCGACATGGAGAGCTCGACGCTCACGGGCGAGGTCTACCCCGGCACGCCGACCTTCACCTTCGTCAGGTCCACCTACACCTCGAAGTACCTGGTCTTTAAGTCCATCGAGCAGTACACCAACGTCTACGACGCGGCGGCGGGCTTCTACACCAA
Organism: Acidimicrobiaceae bacterium; assembly: GCA_027451285.1. GTDB lineage: Bacteria > Actinomycetota > Acidimicrobiia > Acidimicrobiales > RAAP-2 > RAAP-2. The sequence continues at coordinate 52,858 of DAIDJP010000024.1, forward strand.
GCTCCAAAAGCCCACCGGCACCGAGGCGGCGAACTTCCAGAAGTACGACACGTCCAAGTACATCCCGGGCATGCAGCCCACCCAGGACCACTCGATCCCCTACATCTCGATCGGCAACAAGTACCTGGTGTCGGGTTCGAGCTTCACGCCCGCCACGCTCGCCAACCAGCAGCGATCCGACATCGCCGCGGGTCTTTCCAACGCCACCAGCCCCGTCAGCGCGGCGATCCTGGCCACCGCGAACTACCTCTCGGCGACCTTCTGCTCGCTGACCCACGACCAGCCGGGCAGCGTCTGCTCGAGCCCGGGCGTCGCGGCCGCAAAGAAGGCCCTGGGCATCAAGTGAGCCGCGCGGCTCGGCCCGTCGCCGGCTGGGTTCCTCTCGTCACGTGGATCCTGAGCCTCGCGGGCCTGGGCATCTCGGGCTATCTCACCTTCACCCACTTCGCCGGCACCCAGTACCTGGCGTGCTCGGACGCGGGCGTCGTGAACTGCGGGGTCGTCACGACCTCAGCGGAGTCCTACTTCTTGGGCGTGCCGGTCGCGGTACTCGGACTCGTCACCTACGCGGTGCTGAGCGTGCTCAACTCGCCGTGGGCGTGGCGCTGGCGCGCCTACTGGATCCACGTGGCGCGCCTGGTCATCGTGGTGGGCGCGATGGCCTTCGTGCTGTGGCTCGTCGCCGCCGAGCTGCTGATCATCGATCACATCTGCCTGTGGTGCACGGGCGTGCACGTGGTGACCTTCGTGCTCTTCGTGGTGATGGTCTCCGTCGCGCCGACCCAGTTGGGCTCTAGTGGCGCTGGAGAATCCGCCGCTCCATCTCGTTGAGGCCGCCCCAGATGCCGTGCGACTCGTGGCGCTCGAGCGCCGCCTCCAGGCACTCCTCGCGCACCGCGCACGCCTGACAGATCCGCTTGGCGACGAGCTCGCGCTCGAGGCGCTCTTCCTTGCGCTCGCTGGCGTCAGGTGGAAAGAACAGTGAGCCCTCACTGCTGCGGCACTCGGCGAGGTCCATCCACGCCACGCGTACTACCGTCATCAACCCTCCCCCCGGTTGGCTCTGAGAGGCCCAGTCAAGCACCGCCGCGACCCCCGAGGCAAGGGTGATTTCACCGTGGGCCGAAGGGCCCCAAATTGGCCTGAATCGCTCCGCTACGCTCTATCCGTGGCCACCGTCCTGATCGCTAGCGACCTCGCCGCCCTGCGGCACGAACTGCGCACCATGCTCGAGGGGCCCGACCTCCTCGTCGAGGAGGCGGCCTCCGGACCCGAGGTCCTCGACATCGTTCGCGAGGGCGGTATCGACCTGGCCGTGCTCGACCTGCAGATCACCAACATGGGCGCCATGGCCATCTGCCTGGAGATGCACAACGAGGAGTCCTACGGCGCCGCCGAGGCCGTCCCGGTGCTGATGCTCCTGGATCGTCGCCCCGACGTCTTCCTCGCTCGGCGCAGTGGCGCCGAGGGCTTCCTCGTCAAGCCGCTCGAAGCGGTGCGCGTGCGCGCCGCGGTGCGCAGCCTGCTCGCGGGCGGCGAATACGAGGACGACGCGCTGCGCCCGACCACGGTGCGCGCCGCGGCGCGGTGAGCGACCAACCTCCCCCGTCGGGCCTCGCGCGGTTCCGCGCGCGCCTGCGCGGGCACGAAGACGCCCCCGCGACTCCCCCCGAGGCCGAGGCCATCCACGCGCGCGTCGACCAGTTGAGCAAGCTCGAGCTGCGCGACGTGATGACCCCGCGCGTCGACGTGGCCTATCTCACCTATCCGGTCACCCCCGAGGCCGTCGCCGAGGCCGTTCGCGACACCGGTCACTCGTGCTTTCCCGTGGTGAGCGGCGACCTTGACGAGGTGACCGGGGTCCTCTTCGTCAACGACCTCTTCCGCTCGACGACGGTCAAGCGCCAGATCGGCGTCTCGCTGCCGACCGCCGGCGAGATCGGCCGCAAGATCCGCCGTCCGCTGCTGCTGCCCGAGACCCTCGACCTGCTCGAGAGCCTGGCCGAGATGCGCGAGCAGCGCCGCACGTTCGCCCTGGTCCTCGACGAGCACGGCGGCGTCGCCGGCGTCGTCTCGATCCGCGACATCCTCGAGCAGCTGGTCGGTGACTGGAGCGACGAGTTCGACGAGGACGACGAGGTCTCCATCGTGCGCATCCGCGAGAACCGCTGGCTCGTCGACGGCCAGACCCACGTCGACAAGGTCGAAGAGGAGATCGGCCTCGAGATCCCCGAGGGCGAGTACGTCACGATCGCGGGATTCCTTCTGGACCTGGCGGGCGAGATCCCCAACGAGGGCGCGACCTACACCTTCGAGGACTGGACGCTCAAGGTCCAGTCCCTGGAGAAGCGGCGCATCAGCGAGATCGTGGTGGAGCGCCACCCCCCTGTCGAGGACGCCGTTGGCTGAGGTTGCCCGCGCCGAGTAGGATTGTCGGGCTGCGGGGAAACCTGCCGCGGGCTGTAGCGCAGTTTGGTTAGCGCGCTGCGTTCGGGACGCAGAGGTCCCCGGTTCAAATCCGGGCAGCCCGACCACCATGCACGACATGGGACGAGTAGGCCCCCATCGTCTAGCGGCCTAGGACACCACCCTTTCAAGGTGGCGGCACGGGTTCGAATCCCGTTGGGGGTGC
>DAIDJP010000025.1 GCA_027451285.1 Acidimicrobiaceae bacterium
CCCCAGCCCCCGGGTGGGCCTGCTGTCGATCGGCGAGGAGCCCGGTAAGGGCAACCCCCTGGCCAAGGAGACCCATGCGATGCTGGCCGCCGGCGACGCCGGCCCGGGCGTCGACTTCATCGGCAACGTCGAGGGCCGGGACGTCATGTCCGACGCCGCCGACGTCGTCGTCACCGACGGGTTCACCGGCAACGTGGTGCTCAAGACCCTCGAGGGGTCCATGAAGTTCGCCTTCAACGCCGTGCTGGGTGCGCTGCGCTCGGACTCGGTGCCGGCCGCGGCCGGCGACGCCGTCCTCGGCGCTCTGCTTCCGCTGGCCGCCGAACTCGATCCGGAGACCTACGGAGGAGCGGTCCTGCTCGGCGTCGACGGCGTGTGCATCATCAGCCACGGCTCGTCGTCGGCCCGGGCCATAGTCAACGCCGTGGGCGTGGCCCACCAGGCGGTGTCGGAGGGGCTGGTCGGCCAGCTCAGCGAGGCCGTCGCCCCGACGGCGGCGCAGCCGGCGTCCGGGGCATAGACCGCCTGGCGTGGCCCGGCACCCGTTTCGTTAGGATCGCTGCCCTGAGGAGGAGCCCAAATGCCCGATGAGACCCACGTCGCAGGTACCCCGATGGACCGCAGCCAGGTGTTCGACCTCATCCGCGGCTGCCTGGCCGACATCCTCGAGGTCTCGCCGGACTCCATCTCCGAGAGCGCCTCCTTCGGCGACGACCTGGGCGCCGACTCCCTGGCCCTGATCGAGCTGGTGGAGGCGATCGAAGAGGGTCTCGCCGAACGGGTGGCGGGCTTTCACATCGACGACGAGGACCTTGAGGGTCTGGCGTCGGTGCGCAGCGCGGTCGATTACGTGACCGCCAAACTCAACGCGGCCTGAGGTCGCCGCGGGTGACGTCGCTCGAACCCCTCGCGCGGCGCCTGGGGCTGAGTGCCGAGAGCGCGTCACTGGGCGTGGCCCTGACCCACTCGAGCTACGCCGCCGAGCACGGATGCGAGTCCAACGAGCGCCTCGAGTTCCTCGGTGACGCCGTGGTGGACCTGGCCGTGGCCGACCTCATCGTCTCGCTCTACCCCGACCTCAACGAGGGGACCGGTTCGCTGGTGCGCTCGCGCGTGGTCAACGAGGCGTCCCTGGCGCGCGCGGCTCTCGACCTCGACCTCGCGCCCTACGTCCGCTTGGGCCGCGGCGAGATCAAGTCCCACGGCAGCGAGCGGCCCTCGCTGCTCGCCGACGCCTTCGAGGCGGTCGTCGCGGCAGTCTTCCTCGACCTGGGCTATCCGGCGGCACGCGACTTCGTCCTCGACGCACTGGGCGAGGCGGTCGCGTCGGCCTCGCTCGATCCTGGCGAGGTGGACCCCAAGACCCGCCTGCGCCAGTGGGCCGACGCGCAGGGCCTGGGCGAGCCGCTCTACGACGTCGAGAGCGAAGGTCCGGCCCACGCCACCACGTTCCAGGCGTCGGTCGTGATCGACGGGCGCGTGCGCGGCGTCGGACACGGCCGGTCCAAGAAGGCCGCCGAGGCCGAGGCGGCGCGCGCCGCGTTCGAAGCGAGCCAGCGTGCCTGAGCTGCCCGAAGTCGAGACGGTGCGCGCGAGTCTGGCGCGCGACCTGGTGGGAAAGAAGATCAAGGCCGTCGCGGTCACCAACGGGCGCGTCGTGCGCCGACACAAGAGCGTCAAGGACTTTCGCGCCCTCGTCGAGGGCCACACGATCAAGGACGTTGCGCGACTGGGCAAGTACCTGGTGATCGCGCTGGACAACGCCACCCACCTCGTGATCCACCTCGGCATGAGCGGCCAGCTGCTGCGCGCGAAGGGTCCCAAGGACCCCAAACCCAAGCACACCCACGCGGTCTTCACCCTCAGCCCGGCGAGTGAGCTGCGCTTCGTGGACCCGCGCACCTTCGGTGAGATCTTCGTCTCCAGCCCCCCGCCCGAGGGCGCCGAGGTCGAGATGTCCAAGTTCGCGCGACTGTCCATCGGCGGCGACGGGTTGGCGTTGCGCGCCCAGGTCCCCGAGCTGGCCCACCTGGGGCTCGATCCGCTCGAGGACCAGTTCGGCTGGGACCGCTTCGCGGCCATCTTGCGCAGCCGCGCGACGCCGCTCAAGGCCGTCCTAACCGATCAGGACATTCTCTGTGGGATCGGCAACATCTACGCCGACGAGACGCTCTTTAACGCCGGGCTGCGCTACGACCGGCCCGCGGACTCGCTCTCGACGATCGAGATCCGCCGTCTGCACCGGGGAATCGCCGAGATCCTCGCCGAGGCCATCAAGCACGGCGGTTCGACGCTCGAGGACGAGCAGTTCGTCGACCCCGACGGCAACCCGGGGCGCTATCAAGAGTTCCACCAGGTCTACAACCGCGAGGGCCTGCCCTGCTTCCAGTGTCGTCGCCCGATCCTGCGCGTGACGTTCCGCCAGCGCTCGACGTTCTACTGCGAGAACTGCCAGAGCTAGCCCGAGGCGAAGTGGGAACGTTGCTAGCGTCTTCCTGTGTTTCTTAAGCGACTGACCATGCGGGGATTCAAGTCCTTCGCCGATCTCACGGTGCTGGACTTCGAGCCCGGCGTGACCGCCGTGGTCGGTCCCAACGGCTCGGGCAAGTCCAACGTCGTCGACGCGGTCACCTGGGTGCTCGGCGCCCAGAGCGCCCGGGCCCTGCGCAGTTCGAAGATGGACGACGTCATCTTCATGGGCACGGCGAATCGCGCCGCGCTGGGCCGCGCCGAGGTGTCGCTCACCCTGGACAACTCCTCGGGGCGCCTGCCCATCGACGGCGCCGAGGTCACCATCTCGCGCACGCTCTTTCGCAACGGCGAATCCGACTACGCGATCAACGGCACGACGTGCCGACTCCTCGACGTCCAGGATCTGCTCAACGACTCCGGGGTAGGCCGTCAGCAGCACATGATCATCGGCCAGGGCCAGCTCGACTCGATCTTGAACTCCAATCCCGAGACGCGACGTGCGGTGATCGAAGAGGCCGCCGGCGTCTTGAAGCACCGCCGGCGCAAGGAGCGCAGCGAGCGCCGCCTCGCCCAGACCCAGGAGAACCTCGAGCGCCTGGGGGACCTGGTGCGCGAGGTGCGCCGTCAGATGCGCCCCCTCGAGCGACAGGCCGTCTCGGCGCGCCACTACGCCGAGGTCGAGTCCGAGCTGCGCCACGCGCGCCACGCGCTCTTCGCTGAGCGCCTCGCGTCCTTTAACGCCCGACGCCTCGAACTTGACGCGCAGCTCGCGGGCATCGCCGAGCGCGAGCGCGAGGTCCGCCAACGCCTGGCCACCCTCGACGCCCAGGCCCAGGCGGCCGCGGCGGAGATGGCGAGTCGCCGCGAGGAGATCCTCGCCTCGACCCTCGGGGTCCTGGCCGGACTCGTGGAGCGCGCCCGCGGCAGCGCGTCGGTCATCGACGAGCGCCGCCGCGCCCTGCGCGCGGCCCTCACCGCCGCGGCCGACGAGAACGTGATCGCCACCCTCGAAGCTGACGGGGCGAAGCTCGCCACCGACCTCGCCGCGCTCGAGGTCGACGAGGCCGACATCGCGACGGCTCGCCTCGCCCTGGACGAGGCGCGCCGCGACCTCGCCGCGCGCGAGGCCGACTTCGCCGCGACCTACGGTGCCGACTCCGACGAGGCCGACGAGGCCACCTTCGCCGCGCTCGAGGAGCGGCGCGCGACGTTGAGCCGTTCGGTGGCGAATCTGCGCGACGCCCAGGACAAAGCCGGCGTGCGCCTGTCGAGCGCCCAGCGTCGCTCTCAGGAGATCGCCACCAGTCGAGAGGCCCTGCTCGAGGCTCTCGCCGAGGCCGCCCACGCGCTCAGCGAGGCCGAGGCCGAGCTCGAGGACGCGACGCGCGACTTAGAGCGCACCGAGGGCGCGCGAGCCCAGGCCGACACCGCACTGTCGGAGGCGTCCGAGCTCGCCGCACGCACCCAGGCGCGCGCCGAGGCGCTCGCGCGAGCCCTGGACGAGCTCTCCGGCGCCGGGGGACGCGCGTTGGTGGCCGACCTGGCTGGTGTGCTCGGGCCGTTTCTCGATCTCATCGACGTCGAGTCCGGCTGGGAACGAGCCGTGGAGTCCGCGGCCGGCGCCTCGCTCGGCGCGGTCGTCGTCGACGGTCGCACCTCGGCGCGCGCCGCCCTCGAGACGTTGCGTCGCGAGGGGGGAGCGGGTTTGATCCTGGCGGCCGGCGACGCGCCGGTGGCCCAGCCGAGCGCGCCCGCGGGCTGCACCGCGCTGCGCTCGCTGGTGAGTGCGCGCCGCGACGCGCCCGCGGGCGTCAACCACGTGCTCGACACCCTCTTCGCGCGCGCCTTCGTCGCCGAGAGCTTCGACGCGGGCATCGAGACCGCGGTGGGACACCCTGACCTCGTCATCGTGACGCGCGACGGCGACCGCTTCGCGGCGTCGGGCTGGCGTGTGGCTTCGGGGCGCGCCCTCGTGACCCGTTCCACCGTCGACGACGCCGAGCGCGCGGCCCTCGAAGCGGCTGAACTCGTCGCGCCGCGCCGCGCGGCCCGCGCGGACGCGCTGGCCGCCCTCGACCTGGCCCGCACTCGCCTGGCGTCGGCGACAGCGGCGCACTCGCGCGCACAGTCGAACCTGGCCAGCGTGACGTCCGACGCGCAGCGCCTCGAGCGAGAGGCGGGCCAACTCGACGCTTCCCTCGCGACCCTCGAGCACGAATTCGACGTCACGAGCACGCAGCGCGCGTCCCTCGAAGACGAGTTGGCCGCGGCCGACGCCCAGCGCGAGACCCTCGCCGCGCGCCGAGAGACCGCACTCGCACGCCGCGCCGAGCGTGAGGAGGCCGCGGGCGCGCTCGCGCGTCGTCGCGCTGAGTTCGAGGCGCGCGCCCTCGAGGTGTCGCGTCGCGAGGCGCGTGCCAGCGAGCGACGGGGCCTGTTCGAGCAGCGCCGTCACGAGATCGAGGCGCGGCTGGCCGGACACGCGCGCGAGCGCGACGAGGCCGCCGCGCGACGCGAGGCGCTCGAGTTCGACCTGGCGGCGTTGGGACGACTGGGTGAGCTCGTCGAGCGGGCCCTCGAGGACGTGCGCATGTCCCAAGAGGCGATGGACTCGTCGTATCGCGAGCAGCTCGAGGCCACACGCGCGAGCGCCGAGCGCCTCGAGAGCGTGCGCGCCGAGCGCCAGAGCACCGAGTCCAGCCTCGCCGAGTTCGCCGAGGCCGAACGGCGCGGAGAGATCGAGCGCGCCGAGCTCGTGGTGATGATCGCGAACCTCCACGAGGCGGTGCGCCACGACCTCGGCGTCGAGGTGGGCGAACTGGGTCCTCCTCCCGAGGTCGAGCTGGCCGAGGGCACGACGCTCGAGTCGCGCGTGGGCGAGCTCGAGGCTCGCATCACCTCTCTGGGTCCCATCAACCCGCTGGCCCTCGAGGAGCTCGTCGCCCTCGAGGAGCGCTACCAAGAGCTCGACGCCCAGGTGAGCGACGTGCGCCACGCGCGCCGCGAGCTCCAAGAGGCCGTGCGCGAGCTCGACGAGCAGATCATGACGTCGTTCTCGAGCGCGGTGGCCGACGTCAACGAGCACTTCTCGAACTTGATCGGCATGCTCTTTCCTGGTGGCCAGGGCCGACTGCTGTTAAGTCAGCCCGACGATCCGCTCAACACCGGCGTCGAGATCGAGGTGCGCCCAATGGGACGCAACATGCGCCGACTCTCCCTGCTTTCGGGCGGTGAGCGCTCGATGGCGGCGTTGGCCTTTCTCTTCGCCGTCTTTCGCTCGCGGCCCTCGCCCTTCTACATGATGGACGAGGTCGAGGCGGCCCTCGATGACGTGAACCTGCAGCGATTCCTCAGCCTGGTCGACGAGTTCCGCGACGAAGCCCAACTGCTCATCGTCACGCACCAGAAGCGAACGATGGAGGCCGCCGACGCGCTCTACGGCGTGACGATGGTGCCCGGGGCGTCCTCCAAGGTCGTCAGCCAGCGCGTCAGGCGCGAGGTCAGCGCGTGACCATCGTCCTCATCCTCGTCGCCGTCCTCGTGGTCGCCCTGGTGGGCGTCTCGGTGGTGCGCGCGCGCACGCGCTCGCGCGCCCAGCTGCCCGCCCCGGTGGCGCCCCTACCCGAGGTGCTGGTCGAGGCCGAGGCGCCGCGCCCCTCGCTGGAGGAACCGGGCTCGCTGCGCCAGCGCCTCGCCACCTCGCGCGGCGTCTTCGACCGCCTGCGCTCGATCACGGGTGACACGCTCTCGAGCGAGCAGCGCGACGTCGTCGAAGAGGTGCTGCTGAGAAGTGACATCGGCGTCGCCACCACCAAGGCGGTCCTTGACGAGCTCGACGCGGGGATCCCCCTCGGGGTCGCCGGCGAGGTGCGCCGGGTTCTGCTCGAGTTCCTCGACCGGGATCGGGGCGTGCGCATCGTGGGCGATCCCGGACGAGTGCCCGTGTGGCTCTTCGTGGGGGTGAACGGGGTGGGCAAGACGACGACGATCGGCAAGCTCGCCCAGCTCCACGCCGACGAGGGTCGACACGTGGTGCTGGCGGCGGGCGACACTTTCCGCGCCGCGGCCGCCGAGCAGCTGGCCCAGTGGGCCGAGCGCGCGAACGCCGACATCGTGCGCGCGGCCGAGGGTGCCGATCCGGGCTCGGTCATCCACGACGCCCTGGGACGGGCGGCCGCTCGCCGGGCCGACATCGTCCTCGCCGACACCGCGGGACGTCGGGCGAACAACACGAACCTGCTCGACGAGCTGCGCAAGGTCCGCCGCGTCGCCGACCGCGAGCCGGGCCAGGTGGTCGAGACCCTGCTGGTGCTCGACGCCACGACGGGCCAGAACGCCCTCAGCCAGGCTCGCGAATTCCTGGCCGCGGCCGAAGTGACGGGCATCGTCCTGACCAAGCTCGACGGCACGGCTCGCGGGGGCATCGTGGTGGCGATCGAGCGCGAGCTGGGCATCCCCGTGAAGTACGTCGGAGTGGGCGAACGGGTCGAGGATTTGCGCGTCTTCGAGCCCGAGGCCTTCGTCGACTCGCTCCTGGCGACGTGACAGTAGCCTTCTAGAACGATGTTTGACGCCCTCTCGGACCGCCTGGAACGCCTCGGAGCGTCGCTGCGCTCGCGCGGACGGCTCTCCGACGCCGACCTTGACGCCGCGCTCGAGGAGGTGCGCACCGCACTCTTAGAGGCCGACGTCGAACTCAGCGTCGTACGCGCCTTCTTGGCGGCCGTGCGCACGCGCCTGGCCGGCGTGGCGCTCGTCACCAGCCTCTCGCCGGGTCAGCAGGTCATCAAGGCCGTCCACGAGCAGCTGATCGAGGTGCTCGGGGCGTCACCCCTCAAGGTCACCTACTCCTCGCGTCCGCCGACGGTCATCCTTCTCGCGGGACTCCAGGGCGCGGGCAAGACGACCGCGGCCGCAAAGCTCGCCCAGTGGTTCAAGCACCAGGGTCGCCAGCCCTACCTCGTCGCCGCCGACTTGCAGCGCCCCGCCGCGGTCGAGCAGTTGCGCGTTCTGGGCGCCTCCATCGGCGTGGACGTCTTCAGTGAGCCGAGCGACCCGGTCGCGGTCGCGCGCGAGGGCGTCGAGCGGGCCCGCAACCTCGGGCGCGACGTCGTCATCGTGGACACCGCTGGCCGTCTCGCGCTCGACGAGGCGTTGATGGCCGAAGTGCGCGCGATCAGCGACGCGACGAGCCCGCACTACACCTTCCTCGTGATTGACGCCGTCACCGGCCAGGACGCGGTGCACACCGCGCGCGCCTTCCACGACGCTCTCTCACTGTCCGGACTCATCGTCACCAAACTCGACTACGACGCGCGCGGTGGCGCGGTGCTCTCGGCGCGCGGCGTCGTGGGCCGGCCGGTCGTCTTCGCCTCGACCGGCGAGAAGGTGGGCGACTTCGAGCTCTTCCACCCCGACCGGATCGCCTCGCGGATCCTCGGCATGGGCGACGCGCTCTCGCTGATCGAACGGGCCGAGGCGACCATGGACGCCGACGTGGTCGCCAACTCGGCGAGCCGACTGATGAGCGGTCAGTTCACCCTGGACGACTTCCTCGCCCAGCTGAACCAGGTGCGCAAGATGGGCTCCTTCGGCGGCCTGATGAAGCTGATGCCCGGGATGACCAAGGAGATGCGCAACGCCGCCTCCAACGTCGACGAGCGCGAGCTCAACAGGGTCGAGGCGATCATCCAGTCGATGACCCCCAAGGAGCGCCGCGACCCGAGCGTGCTCGACGCGTCGCGACGCACGCGCATCGCGGCGGGATCGGGCACCACGGTCAACGCGGTCAACCAACTCCTCAAGCAGTTCACCGAGATGAAGAAAATGATGCGCCAGATGGCCGGCGGAGGCATGCCGAACCTGCCGGGCAAGCTGGGCCGGGCCGCGCAGATGGCCGCGCGGGCCGATCGCGGGCGCGAGCTGCCGGCGGGTTTCGAGTCGCTCGGGGCGGGACTACGCGCGGCCGCGCCGAGCGGACCGAAAAACAAGAAGAAGAAGGGCGGGCGGGTCACACCCCCCAAACAACGCTAAACTTGGACGCTCGGGTACAACCCCCCGTCCCACGAGGGGACGAACGCTTGGAAGGACTGTCGTCGTGGCTGTAAAACTACGTCTGGTACGCATGGGTAAGAAGAAGCAGCCCACCTATCGCGTCGTGGCCGCCGAGAGCCGCCGTGCTCGCTCGGGCGCTTTCCTCGAGATCCTCGGCACCTACCAGCCGCGCGGTCTCTCGAGCGCCGAGCCCGAGACCGTGATCTCGATCGACAACGACAAGGTCCTGCGCTGGCTCGAGAACGGCGCCCAGCCGACCGAGCGCGTCGCCAAGCTTCTCGCCAAGAGCGGAGCGCTCGAGGCCTTCGACGCGGCCAAGGCCGCCCGGGCGGCAAAGTGAGCGACTTTCACGACGACTACGTCGAAGGTGACATCAACACCATCGACGACGAAGACGACGCCACCGAGCGCGCGGCCACCGCGACCTCGGTGCTGAGCTACATCGCCGAGGCCATGGCCGACGACCCCAGCGCGGTCACCGTCGACGTCGACGAGCGCCAGGGCAAGGTCATCTTGTCCCTGCGCGTGGGTCCCGGCGACATGGGACGCATCATCGGCCGACGCGGGCGCACCGCCCAGGCCATCCGAGTTCTCGTGGGCGCCGCAGGCGCGCGCGACGGCGTGACGACTTCGGTCGACATCGTCGACTGACGTGTCGACCGACGAGCGTGACACGCTCGAGGTCGGGCGGATCGGCAAGGCCCACGGGCTCAAGGGCCAGGTCCTCGTCGACCTGTGGACCGATCGTGTCGAACGGCTTGATCCGGGCAGCGAGTTGCGCAGCGAGCGCGGACACCTGGTCGTGGTCGCCTCCGCCGCCCACCAGGACCGCTTCATCGTCACCTTCGACGGCGTGACGACGCGCGAAGGGGCCGAGCGACTGCGCGGCCTCGTCCTCTACGCCGAGCGCATCGAGGACGACGACGTGATCTGGATCGACGACCTCTTCGGCGCGACCGTCATCGACGCCGAGGGAATCGTGCGCGGCGTCGTGACCAGCGTCGAGGCGAACCCGGCGAGCGACCTGCTGGTGCTCGACACCGGGCACCTGGTGCCGCTGACCTTCGTGGTGAGTGTGGTGGCCAACGAGCGCATCGAGGTCGACGCGCCGGAGGGCCTCTTTTCGTGAGCTACCGCGTCGACGTCTTCACCCTCTTTCCCGACGTCGTGGCGAATTATTCTGCGGCCTCGGTGCTCGGGCGAGCGAGCGAGCGCAAGGTGTGGGAACTGCACCTGCACGACATCCGCGACGCGACCAGCGATCCGCACCGCAGTGTCGACGACGCGCCCTTCGGCGGCGGCGCCGGCATGGTGCTCTCGGCTGAGCCGATTCTCGCGAGCGTCGAGGCGGTCCCAGAGAGGTCGCGTCCCCTGATCGCGCTCTCACCCTCGGGGCGGCCCTTTACCCAGGCGATCGCGCGCGAGTTCAGCGGGCTGGCCGGGATCTCGCTGCTGTGTGGGCGCTACGAGGGCGTCGACCAACGGGCCCTCGACCTCGTGGTCGACGAGGAGGTCTCCGTGGGCGACTTCGTCCTGGCCGGGGGCGAGCTGGCGGCGCTGTGCGTCATCGAGGCTACGGTGCGCCTGTTGCCCGGCGCGCTCGGCAACGACGACTCGCCGCTCGAGGAGTCCTTCTCCGACGGCCTGCTCGAGTATCCCCAGTACACGCGCCCCGCCCTGGTGAGGGGCCTCGCGGTGCCCGACGTCCTGACCTCGGGCGACCACGGGCGCATCGCGCGCTGGCGCCGGGCCCAGGCGCTCGCGCGCACCCTGGCGCGCCGTCCGGACCTGATCGCGGCCCGCGGGGGGCTCAGCGACGCCGAGGCGGCCCTGCTCGTCGAGTTCGACCTGGTGGAAGACGACGGGCGCAGCGGCTAAACTTCGTAAGCCCCAGTGATCCGAAAAGGCTGCTCCCATGAATCCGACTGATCTCATTGACCGCGACTCGCTGCGCGACGACGTTCCCTCCTTCCGTCCCGGTGACACCCTGAAGGTTCACGTCCGCGTGGTCGAGGGCACGCGTCAGCGCATCCAGGTCTTCCAGGGCGTCGTGATCCGTCGCCAGGGGTCGGGCCTGCAGGAGACGTTCACGGTCCGCAAGATCAGTTTCGGCGTGGGCGTGGAGCGCACCTTCCCGGTGCACGCGCCGACCATCGCCAAGATCGAGGTCGAGTCCTACGGTGACGTGCGTCGCGCGAAGCTGTACTACCTGCGCGATCTGCGGGGCAAGGCCGCCAAGATCAAGGAGCTGCGCGTCACCGAGCGCGCGTAAGCCCACATGGGCGACGAAGAGCTCGACGACTACGAAGCCACACTGGAACTGGCGCTCGTCCAGGAGTACAAGGCCGTCGTCGGCACCTTCGAGTACGCCGTGGAGACCGACCGACGTTTCTACCTGGCCAACGAGGTCACGGTCGAGATCCGTTCCTCCGGAACGCCGACCCTGCTCGAGGTGACGTTGGCCGACGCGTGGGTGTGGGACATGTACCGCTCGGCGCGCTTCGTGCCGAGCGTGCGCATCCTGACCTTTCGCGACGTGAACATCGAACGTCTGGCCAAGGTCGACCTGCAGCCCTGAGATGGCGATGATCCGCTTAGAGGGCTCGTTCGCGCGTCGTGCGTACATCGCTGCGGTCGTGGCCGAGACCGACGATGTCGTCCTGCTCGCCGGCAACGCGCCCGCGCTGGTACTCGCGAGCCTCTCGGGAGACGTCGCTCCGCGCGGGCTCTGGCTGGCGATCGACGAGGACTATCCGGCGGCGCTCGCCGCGCGCGACGTGGCCACGTGCTCGTGGCTCACGGCCCTCGAGCACGTCGTTCTCGAGGGTGAGAACCCCGCCGCCCAGGCCGCGGTCGTGGCCGCGCTTCTAACAAACGACGAAGTCAACGTCACCAACGAGGCGGCGACGTTGCGCGGCGCCTACAACCGTCCGGCGCCGCCGCGCCCGATCACCGTCTGGTACGCGGCGGGCGAGTCGATCGTCGCGGGCGAGGCGCGCCTCTCTCTTTCGGGTCGACGTGCGAGCGCCGCCGGGGAGCTGAGCGTCTACTCCTGATCGGCGGGCTGTTGGACGATGCGGTCTGGTCGGATGCGCACCGTCACGCGCACCTCGCCCTCGGTGCGCAGGGGGTAGGAGTCCACCCCCATGTACTTCTTGGCCATTCGATCGATGACCTCGTCGGCGCCGTCGGTGGTGAAGGTCGCCACGGTGCCGCGCACCGCGATCACCGAGTAGGGGTTGTCCGGATCGGTCAGAGAGATCGCGACGCGCGGGTCGGCCGCGAGGTCGCGCGCCTTGGCGCGCCCGAGCGCGGTGTTGATCACGATGTCGTCTCCCTCGAGCAGCACCCACACCGGGGTGACATGGGGGCTGCCGTCGGCGCCGAGGGTGGCCACGTGGGCGAAAACCTGCTTGTCGAACAGCGCGCGCGAGGCGTTGGTGAACGTGTCGGTCATGGTGGTCCTTTCCCGAGGGGTCAAACGGAGAACTAGGTTTAGGTTAATGAACATCGGTGCGCACGTACGCGGCGGGGGCAAACTGGTGCCCTCCCTGGAGGCCGGCGTGGAGATCGGGGTCACCTCGATCCAGGTCTTCGTCCAGAGCCCGCGCATGTGGAAGCCCACCCAGTACGCGCCTGAGGTGCTCGCCGCCTACCGCGAGGCCGCGGCCGAGCACCCGAGCGTCACGCACACCTTCGCCCACGCGACCTATCTGATCAACCTGGCCTCGGCCGACCCCGAGCTCTACGAGAAGTCGGTGGCCGCCCTGACCCACAACCTCTCGGTGGCGCGCGGCATAGGCGCCGCGGGCGTCGTGTTGCACGTGGGCAGCCACAAGGGCAGCGGTTTCGACGAGGCCATCGGGCGGGTCACCGACGGGTTACGCCGGGCCCTCGACGGCGCCAGCGAGGCGCCGGCGGGCGTGGACTGCCCGATCCTGATCGAGAACGCCGCGGGCGCCGGGGGAACCGTCGGACGCGACTTCGCCGAGATCGAGGCGATCATCGCCGCTTTGGACGGCGACGAGCGTCTGGGACTGTGCGTCGACACCCAGCACCTGTGGGCGAGCGGGGTCGACTACTCGAGCATCGAGGGCACCGCGGCGCTGCTCGCCGAGATCGACGCGCGCGTCGGACTGGCGCGTCTGCGCTGCCTGCACCTGAATGACTCGAAGATCGAGCTGGGTGGCAACCGCGACCGTCACGCCAACCTCGGTGAGGGCACGATCGGCATCGACGGGCTCGCGCCACTGGTGGGCGAGCCGCGCGTGCGCGACCTGCCGTTGCTGCTCGAAGTGCCCGGCGACGGCGACGGACCGCGCGCGAGCGATGTCGCCGACGCTGTGCGCCTCGTCGACGCGGGCGTCGCCCTGTATTCGTAACGAAGGAGAGAGCATGGAAAGTTTCCGCGTGGAATCGGACACGATGGGAGCTGTCGAAGTCCCGGCCGCCCACTACTGGGGTGCGCAAACTCAGCGAAGCCTGCACCACTTCGCGATCTCGACCGAGACGATGCCCGCCGCGGTGATACGGGCCTTCGGGGTCCTGAAGCTGGCCTCGGCGCGGGTGAACCACGCCCTCGGCAAGCTCGACGCCGAGCGGGCCGCATTGATCGAGCAGGCCGCCGGGGAGGTCATCGACGGATCGCTGGCCGGCGAGTTCCCGCTGCGCATCTGGCAGACCGGCTCGGGCACCCAGACCAACATGAACGTCAACGAGGTCATCTCGAACCGGGCGATCGAGATCGCCGGCGGCGAGCGCGGATCGAAGGATCCCGTGCACCCCAACGATCACGTGAACATGTCCCAGTCTTCGAACGACACGTTCCCCACCGCCATGCACATCGCGGCGGTGATGGAGATCACCGAGCGATTGATCCCGTCGGTCGAGCGCCTGCGCGACGCCCTCGCGGTCAAGTCGGCCGCCTACGAGGGGGTGGTCAAGATCGGGCGCACCCACCTCATGGACGCCGTGCCCCTCACCTTGGGCCAGGAGTTCTCGGGCTACGTGGCCCAGCTCGACGCCGACCTTGACCGTCTGCGCCTGGTGCTGGGCGGCCTCTACGAGCTCGCCGCGGGCGGCACCGCTGTGGGCACCGGGCTCAACACCCACCCCGAGTTCGGCGAGCGCGTCGCCCGGGAGATCGCGAGCATCACCGGTCAGCCCTTCGTGACCGCGCCCAACAAGTTCGCGGCCCTCGCCGCGCACGACGCGCTGGTCTTCGCCCACGGGGGCATCAAGACCCTCGCCACCAGCCTCATGAAGGTCGCCGACGACCTGCGCTGGCTGGGCTCGGGCCCGCGCTCGGGCCTGGGCGAGCTGCGCCTGCCCGAGAACGAGCCGGGCAGCTCGATCATGCCGGGCAAGGTCAACCCCACCCAGTCCGAGGCGATGATCATGGTCGGCATCCAGGTGCACGGAAACGACGCGGCCGTCGCCATGGCCGGCTCGCGGGGCAACCTCGAGCTCAACGTCTGCAAGCCCGTCATGATCCACAACGTGTGCCAGTCGATCGACCTGTTGAGCGACGCCTGCGACCGGTTCCGCGAGTTCTGCGTCGAGGGCCTGGAGCCGGACTACGAGCAGATCGACCACCACCTGCGCAACTCACTGATGCTGGTCACCGCGCTCAATCCGATCATCGGCTACGACAAGTCGGCCCAGGTGGCCAAGAAGGCCCACAAGGAGCGCACCACCCTTCGCGAGGCCGCCCTGGCACTCGGCTTTCTCACGGCCGAGGAGTTCGACGCCGCGGTGGTCCCCGAGCACATGACCCACCCGTGAGCCGGCGCCGCCTCGAAGACGACGAGGTCGTGGCGGTGCTCGCCACGCACCACGCCTGGCGCCGCGAGGGCGAGCACCTGGTGCGCGTGGTCGACGTGGCGACGTATCAGCGTGGCGTCGACCTCGTGGTTGCCCAGGCCGAAGTGGCCGAGCGCCTCGATCATCACGCCGTCGTGACCCTCGAGGCGAACCGGGTCCGCTTCGACGTGTGGACCCATGATCGTGGCGGCATCACCGAGCGCGACGTCGACTTCATCGACGAGGTGGACCGACTCGTCGCATTGGCCATCGAGTCCTAGGGCGAAGGGTCGTCCTCGGACGGCGCCGCGGGGGAGTGGTGCGGGTCGAGGAGATCGTCCTCGGCGTCGTAGTGCTGGCGGTCGCTCAACGCCTCGCGCGTGACCTCTTCGGGCGTGGGGAGAAGCGTCGTCTGGGCGTTGGGATACACGCTGGGTTCTTCTTCGAAGGTCACCACCGGATCGAAGCGCCGAAAGCGCGCCGAGAGGGCGACGGCGCCGATCGTGAAGACGAACAGCACGCCCACGAAAATCAAGAGTCCGGTCATGGCAGTCCCGTCGTGATCGTGGTTCTTCGATCACGGTAGTGCGTGGCACGGCGTTGATCAATCCGTGGTGCCTTCGTGGACGCGCCGGGCGTAGATCGCGACGTCTGGTTCTCGAAGCGCCACTAGGTTGATCGTCATGTCGGAGCCGGAACGGTCCTCGCGCGGCGCGCGGCTCGTACGCGCGGCGATCCCTGAGCCGGGTCCCTTGCGCACGCTGGCGAAGTCGACGCTGGCCAACACGATCGGCAGTGGCCTCTTCTTCACCATCGAAGTGATCTACTTCACCCGCTCGGTGGGGCTGTCGGTCCACCTGGTCGCCGTGGGGCTCGGCATCGCGGCGGCGGCCGGACTTTTGGTGTCGGTTCCCGTCGGACACCTCGCGGATCGCTGGGGACCGCGCGAGTTGAACGCGGCGACCTGCGTCGGCGAAGGACTCGCCATGGCCGCGTTCTCCCTCGTGCACTCCTTCGGGGCCTTCGTGCTCGTCTCCGTGGTCGGGGGCATGCTGTCCAACGCCACCGGGAGCGCACGCGGGGCAATGATGTCGCGATTCGGCGTGGGCGATGAGCGCGTGCGCGTGCGCGCGTTTCAGCGCGCGGTGGCCAACTTCGGCATCGCGATCGGCATGCTCTTCGCCGGCGTGGCGCTGGCGTACGACACGCGCGCCGGCTATCTCGCCATGATTTTGGGTAACGCGCTCACCTTCTTCGTGGCCGCCTTCTTCATCATGCGACTGCCCGCGATGCCTCCCCTTCCCCTGGCTGAGGGCTCGTCGCGCGAGCCGATGACGGTCGTCTTGAAGGACCGTCGCTACCTCGTCGCTTCGGCCCTCAATGGATTGTTCTCGATTCACATCGCCGTCCAGAGCGTGGGCATCCCCCTCTGGGTGATTGATCACACCCGTGCCCCGCGCTGGTGGGTGGCGGTGCTCCTCGTGGTGAACACGATGATGGTCGTGACCTTGCAGGTGCGCTTCAGTCGTGGCTCGGGCGACGTCGTGCACGCGGCTCGGGTCTTTCGTCGTTCGGGCCTCCTGATCGGCCTGGGCTTTCTTTGCTACGCGGCGGCCGAGGGCGCGAGCGCCGTCGTGGCGTGCGCGGTGCTGGTGCTGGGCATGGTCTTTCACACCCTGGGCGAGCTCTACAGCTCGGGGGCGTCATGGGGCATCGGCTTTGGCATGGCTCGTGAGGATCTTCAGGGCCAGTACCAGGGCGCGTACGCGCTGGGCCGCTCGATCTCGGGCATCCTCGCGCCACTCATCGTGATCTCGACCGCGGTGACCCTGGGGCGCCCGGGCTGGGTGATCCTCGCCGCGGGCCTCGTCCTCGTGGGGGCCGCCTTCTCACCCCTCGTGCGCAGTTACGTGCGCGCCACAGATACCGCTCCGGGCTGAAGCTCGCGGTGCCCCGCGTAATGTGACTAGGCCACCCGGTTGCGACGCGTGGGCGCCGCGCACTCTCGACACAGCGTCACCGAGGTGGGTTCGGCCTCGGGGCTGTCGACGGCGCGCAGCACTCTCACCACGGCGCTGGCGCGACAGGCTCCCTGGTGCCAGCAGGAGCGTCGTGCGCAGCGGCACGCGCCGCTCGCTGGCGTGCGCAGTGACGTCACGCTCGACGTGCTGACAATCGGTTCCGGCACGATTTCCATATCCGAAATCTACGTCGCAGGCGGTGGCGAACCTGGCATTTCGCGCCCTTCGGGGTTCGCCAGCGCCGACGAGGTCAGCGGCTCAGTTGACCGGAAGGTTCCACAGCGCCATCCAGCGCGACAGGTCCTTTTCCATGGGCAGGTCGCCCTCGAGGAAGGAGCGGACCCGCAGCTCGAGCTCGTTGTCGCGCTGGTTCGCACCGGTCGGGGCGAAGGGGTAGAAGGTGCCCTGCTTCAAGAGGTAGACGAGTCGCACCGAGCCCTCGCCCGGCGCGGTGGCCGGCACGAAGCCGAAGACCGCGCACAAGAGCCGCGGGCCCAGGCCGTGCTCGACGAGGGTCGTGTTGGCGCCGTGGATGCGCGTCACCAGGTTCTCGATGTCGCCGTCGTGGATGACGAGCCAGGTGAAGCCGAGGTCGTCGGTCGTCACCGACATCGCCACCTTGCCCTCGTCGAAGTTGAGCAGGGCCTCGATGTCAGCCTCGCTGGTGATGGAGGCCTCGCCGCTACCGGCCTTGAAGCACAGTCCGGCCACGCCCGAAGTCACGAGGTCGAGCTCGCTCTGGAGGGTCAGAGCGGCCGTGGGCAGCGCGAAGAGGTTGTCGAGTTTGGGCTGGACCTGGGGGGTGCGCCCGAAGAGGACGTCGCGCAGTCCCACTAGCCGTTGAGTTCGCGCTCGAGCTTGTTGAGCTGGTCGAGGCGCTTTTCCAGCGACGGGTGCGTCGAGAAGAGCGACGCGGCCGTGCCGCCGGCGAGGGCCGGCGCGAAGAAGAAGGCGTTCATCCCCTCGGCCTGGCGCAGGTCGGTGCGCGGGATCTTGCCCATGTCGCCGGTCACGTGCACGAGGGCGCTGGCGAGCACACTGGGCTTGCCGATCAGGATCGCGCCGGAGCGGTCCGCCGAGAGCTCGCGGTAGCGAGAGAGCGACATCGTGAGCAGGTAGGCGATCACGTAGATGACGATCGACACCAGCCACGTCACCATCTCGAGCAGCACGATGTTCTCGCCGTCGCGGCTGCGTCCGCCGCCGGAGAACATGGCGCCCCACATCGCGATGCGACTGACCAGGCCGGCCAGCATGCCCACACCCGAGGCAATCGTCATCACGGCGACGTCGCGGTGAGCGACGTGGCTCAGCTCGTGGGCGAGCACCGCCTCGAGCTCCTCGTCGGGCAGGCGGTTCATCAATCCGCGCGTGGCGCAGATCACGGCGTGGTTGGGATTGCGACCCGTGGCGAACGCGTTGGGGATGTCCATCTCGGCGACTCCGACGCGCGGCTTGGGAACGTTGCTCAGCGCGCAGAGCCGGTCGACGATCTGATGCAGGCGCGGCTCCTGTTGGGGTGTGACCTCGTGAGCGCGCATGGAGAACATGGCGATCTTGTCCGAGAAGTAGTACTGGGAGAAGAGCATCGCGGCCGCGATGACGATGACGATGCCCAGGGAGAGCCCGATGCGGATCAGGAGCGTGACGATGATCGCGTAGAGCACGACGAGCGCGAGGCCCGTGATGAACATCCGCAGGTTGAGACCCGGGTCGCTTTCGATCTTCGACTTGGCCACGGCTACTTCTCCTCTCCCGCGGGGAGTTCGCCGCCCTCGGCCATCTGGGATTTGAGCGCGGCGAGTTGGGCGTCGACGTTCGAACTCGCGCCCGCCTTGTTGAGCTGGGCCTGGATGTCGTCGGTCGAACTCGTGAGGTCGGTCAGGGCCCCCGAGGCGAGCAATTCGTCGAGGGCACCGCTGCGCGCCTGCATCTCGGCGACCTTGTCCTGGGCGCGCTGCATCGCCGCGCCCGCGTCACCCATCGAAGTCGAGATCCCGCTCACCGCCTCTGAGACGTGCGCCGAGGCTTCTGCCGCGGTGTAGGAGGCCTTGATGGTCTCCTTCTTGGTGCGGAAGGCCTCGACCTCGCTCTGGAGCCGTTGGGCGGTCTCGGTGAGCTTCTCCTCCTGCTCGACGATGGTGGCGTGCTGGGTGTCGAGGTCTTGTAGCTGGGCCGCGATCGCTTCGCGTCTCGTCAGTGCCTCGCGCGCCAGCGGCTCGTTGTTCTGGGCCAGGGCCGCCTTGGCCTGACCGGCGAGCTTGTCGCCCTGGGCCTTGAGCTGCTCGGCCTGGATCTCGACGCGCTTGCGAGCGGTCGCGACGTCGGCGACGGCGCGCTTGACCTTGGTCAGATTCTCCAACTGCTGTTCGTAGGAGAGATCGAGCGTCTGGCGCGGGTCTTCCATCTTGTTCAGCGCGGCGTTGGACTTCGCCTGGAAGATCGTCTGAACACGCTTCATCAGTCCCATGAAGGACCTCCTTGTCACTCACCAGACTAGGTGGCGAGAATCCTCGTTCGCGGTCGTTATTCGCGTGGCAGGGCCCGATCTTGGCGGGTCGCCTGTTCGATCAATTCGAGCCGGTAGGTCTCCAGGGACGCGGCGAGCGCCTCATCCGCTAGGCCCAGCATTCGCACGGCCAGCAGGCCCGCGTTGGTCGCCCCGTTGACCGCCACCGTGGCCACCGGCACGCCGCGGGGCATCTGGACGATGGAGAGGAGGGAATCGAGCCCGTCGAGGCGCGACAGGGCGATCGGCACCCCGATCACCGGCAGGGTGGTGAGAGAGGCCAGCATTCCGGGCAGGTGGGCGGCCCCGCCCGCGCCGGCGATGATCACGCGCAGGCCCCGCTCGCGTGCGCCGCGCCCGTAGTCGACCATCGCCTCGGGGGTGCGATGCGCCGAGACCACGTGGACCTCGTGGGGGATCGCGAAGTGGTCCAGTACCGTGATGGCGTCGGCCATCACCTCGTAGTCCGAGGAACTGCCCATCACCACGCCGATCTGTGGCTCCATTACGCCTCCCGCGTGCCGGTTCCGTAGGCCCGGGCACTCTCCCATGCTGTCACGTGGGCCGCGCCCGCGTCGGGCCCGACCACGGTCACGTGACCGAGCTTGCGCTTCGGGCGCCAGGACTTGCCGTAGTCGTGCACGTGGGCACCGGCAACGGCGCTCGCCGCGGCGATCGAGCCCGGCTCGCTGGCGCCCACGACGTTGACCATGACCGCGGCCTCCGCCAGGGGGGCGGTCGAGCCCAGGGACTGGCCCGAGACTGCCCGCAGGTGGTTCGCGAACTGGCTGGTGGCCGCGCCCTCGATGGTCCAGTGCCCGGTGTTGTGCGGGCGCAGGGCCACCTCGTTGACGAGCAGGCCCGCGTCGGTGACGAAGAGCTCGACGGCGAGGATCCCGACGACACCCGAGAGCTCGGCGATGCGCGTGGCGAGCGCCGCCGCGTCGTGGGCGTACTGCGCGGGGGCGGGATAGACGGTCTCGACGCACATTCCCTCTCGCTGGAGGGTCGTCACCAGAGGGTAGAGGGCCACGTCGCCGTCAACGCCGCGCACGAGCACCTGGGAGAGCTCGCCGCGCAGGTCGAGGCGCTCCTCGACGACCGCGGTGCCTGCGATCGCCTCGATCGCCGCCGCGGTCGAGGCGGCGTCGGAGGGAAAGGCGACGCCGCGCCCGTCGTAGCCGCCGCGCGCGGCCTTGACGACGGGCGGGCCGTCCAGGCCGGCGAGGAAGGCCGCGAGGGTCGCGTCGTCACCGTGCTCGACGATCACGTAGCGCGGCACGGCGATGCCCGCCGCCTCGAGGCGGCGGCGCTGGTGGGCCTTGTCGACGGCGAAGGCGAGCGCCGCGGCGTTCGGACGCACCGCGACGCGACGCTCGAGCTCGGCGATCTGGGTGAGCTCGACCAGCTCGTGGTCGAAGGTGACGACGTCGACGGCGTCGGCGAGCCGCGCGAGGGCGGCGGCGTCGCGCGACTCGCCCAAGACGAACGCGTCACAGGTCGGAACCGCGGCGTCATCGGGAGAAGTGGCGAGCACCGTCAGGTGCACGCCGACGTGGTGGGCCACTTCGCCCATCATGCGCGCGAGCTGACCACCACCCACCACGCCCACGCGGGTGCGACGGCTAGGTTGGGGCTCGCTCGGCACGACGCAACGCTACCGGGCAGGGGGTCACGATGAGAATCGCAGTGGGACTCGATGTGGATGGGTCGGTGGAGGACACGATCGAGCGCGCGCGTGGCCTGGTCGCCCACGGGCTGACCTCGCTGTGGGCGTCGCAGATCTTCGGCCCCGACACCCTGACTGTCTTGGCGTTGATCGGACGCGAGCTGCCCGGCGTGGACCTCGGCACGGCCGTGGTGCCGATCCAGCCACGACACCCGACGATGCTCGCCGCCCAGGCCCGCACGGTCCAAGACGCCATCGGCGGGCACCTCTCGCTCGGCGTGGGCCTCTCGCACCAGGTGGTGGTCGAGGGCCTCTGGGGGCTGCCCTTCGACCGGCCGGCGAGCTACATGCGCGAGTACCTGGCGGCGCTCGCACCACTGCTGCGTGGCGAGAAGATCTCGGTCAAGGGTGAGCGGGTCCGCGTGACGACGACCGGGCCGCTGGGGCCGGCCGACGCCGAAGCGCCGAGCCTGCTGGTGGCCGCCCTCGGGGAGAAGATGCTCGACCTCGCCGGCACCGTCGCCGACGGGACGGTCCTGTGGATGACCGGCCCCAAGACCATCGCCGGGCATATCGTGCCGCGCATTCGCGCCGCCGCGGCGGCGGCCGGGCGGCCCGAGCCCCGGGTCGTCTGCTCGGCGCCTATCACGGTGACCAGTGACGCCGCGAGCGCGCGCGAGCGCATCAACAAGACCCTCGCGATCTACGGGACGCTGCCGAGTTACGCCGCGATGTTCGAGCGCGAGGGGGCAACCCAGCCCGCCGACATCAGCCTGGTCGGCACCCGCGAGGAGGTGCTCGAGCACCTCGCCACCTACGCCGCGGCCGGAGTCACGGAGTTCTCCGGTGCGCTGATCGGCACGCGAGACGAGCGCGAGGCGACCCTCGAGCTGCTGGCGGACTACACGGGCGCCTGAACGAGCCGGCGGGGCCTGTTGGCTAGAGTGGGCGGGCGATTAAGGAGTCTCAATGGCGGCCGTGGCCAGCATCATCTCGATCATGTTGTTCCTGGTGTTCGTCTCGGGTGGCATCCAGAAGGTGACGTTCAATCCCTTGATGTCGGCGAGCGCGGCCCGCTTGGGCTTTTCCAAGTCGGCCTACCAGCGCCTCGGTCTTCTCGAGATCCTCGGGGGGCTGGGTCTGCTCGTGGGGCTCTCGGCGACGGGCTCGTCGATCTGGGCGATCCTCAACGAGGTGGCGGCGGGGGCTCTGACCATCATGATGATCCTGGCCGTGGGCACCCACCTGCGCCACAGTGAGAAGTGGCGCGCCTACGCACCCGCCCTGATCCTGGCGGTCGCGGCCCTTGCGGAACTGGTGTTGCGCCTGTCGGCTTAGCGCGGAACGCGGGTGTGCTTGAACTCGTTGAGTTCGGGCTCGTGCATCATCGTGATCAAGCGCGTGATCAGGTCCACGGAGTGACCCGGGTCGCTCGGGGGCGTCATGTAGCGCACGAAGGTGGCGTCGCCGTCGACGACGAAGGTCGGCACCCCGAAGGCCTCGTAGGCGGCGAATTCCTTGTGGGCCGCGCCGAGCACGCCGTGGGGACGGCGCGAGGCGACATCCTCGGCCAGTGCCGCCATGTCGACACCGAGGGGCGCGAGCACGTTGTCGATCTCCTCGAGCGTCGTGAGGCGCACGCCGCGCTCGTGGCGGGCGAGGAACAGGGCTTCGTGGGCGTCGAGGAAGCGCTCGCTCTGCAGGTCGCGCACCGAGATCGAGGCGGCCAGGGCCAGGTTGTCGCCGTCGCGCGCGGGGTCGTCCCACACGTCGGGCGCGCCCGCCTCGCGGTGACCCTGATTGAGCGACCAGGGCACGAAGTTCACGTCGAAGTCCGCACCGGCGCGTAGCGCGGTGACCACGTGGAGGTGGATGTTCTTCGCGAAAGGGCAGCGGTAGTCGTAGGAGAGGTCGAAGGAAGTCATCCCCCCAGCCTAGAGATCAGACCTCGGGAACGGGCACGCCCGACGCGCGACAGGTCTCGGTGTAGGCGCAAAAGCGGCACGTGTTGCGCGAGGGTCGGGCGGGGAAGGCCCCCTCGTCGTAGAAGAGCTTGATCCGCTCCCAGGCGCTCGCCGCGCTCGCGACCCGCGCGCGGGCGACGACCTCGGTGACCGGGCGCTCGATGGTCTCGCCCTTGGCCACGTACATCAGGCGGATCCGCCGGGGGCGCTCGCCGAGCTTGGCCTCGCACAGGGCTGCGTAGAGCTCGGTGTTGGCGAAGGTCTTCGCGTCGTAGTCGCGATTGGGCAGTCCGCCCGTCTTGTAGTCGACGATGACGAGGTCGCCCGCCTCGTCGCGATCCAGCCGGTCCAGGATTCCAAAGAGCGGCGTCGACTCGATGGTGGCCGCGAGGCGCAGCTCAACGCCCTCGTGGACGACGTGGCTCGGGTCCTCCATCGTGAAGTACGTGTCGATGATGGCGGTCGCCTCGTCGATGAGGGCGGCCTCGGATGCCTCATCAAGGTTCAGGTCGCGGCGTACGCCCTCGTCGAGCACGTGGGTGACCGCGTCGGGCACCAGGGAGAGCGCCCGGTCCCTCGTGCGCTCGGCGGCGTCGGCGGCGAGCAGCTTCTCGAAGACGTGGTGGACGAATCGCCCCTTGGTCGCCGCGTAGCTCGCCGGCTGGGGCAGGCGCTCGACGGACGCGTACTGGTAGCGACGCGGACAGGCCTGGAAGTCCTGCAACCGCGAGGGCGAGAGCGACTTGGGCAGGGCCTGGGAGAACGTCATGGGCCCACAGTAGGACGGGGCTGTCACGCGGGGCCGCGTAGGGCGGCTAAACCAGTGGCGTGACGACCGCGCCGAACCTCGTTCGTTCCACGCAGTGGGCGGGCACGCGCGCGGGCGATCCCGTGGTGGTCAACCTGGCGCGCGAACGGCGCCAGAGCTGGGTCTTCGTCGCCCACGTCGCCAACTCGGCCAACGGCGAGGAGTGGATCGAGGTGCGCGGGGGTCGCGCCGGCGAGGCCAAGACCCGCTCGTTTCGCCCGGATCTCATCTACGCGCGAGAGGCCCTGAGAGGCTCACGCCTCGTCGGACTGCCGCTCGTCGACGCTCCCCGGCTCGACCTGGTCTGAGCGGTTCGCGTCGATCGCGTTGGCCTTGCGCGACACCAGGATGAGCAGGCCGGGAATCGTCGCCACGAGCGAGAAGATGAGGAAGTACGCGCGTACACCGATCGACGAGGCGAGCGCGCCGGCGATCACCACACCGAGCGGGGCCACGCCGAGTGAGACGAACCAGTCCACCGAGTTCACCCGACCGAGCAGCTCGGTGGGCACCTCCTTTTGCATCATCGTCTCCCAGATCACGTTGCCCATGATCATCATCGGGGTCATGACGAGGGCGACGACAAAGACCTCGTAGACGTTGGTCGCGACCACGAGGATCAGGCCCGATAGCGTGCCAATGCTCCAGTAGGTCCACATCCGGCGGATGCGCCGGCGCGGCACCTTGAGATTCGAGGACACCAGCGCGCCGAGCGCTCCCGCTACCCCTGAGACGGCGAAGGCGTAGCCCACGTAGACGCGTGCCGTGTGCAGGTCGTGCAGCAACAGGTACGGGATCAGAACGCTCATCGGCACGTAGACGAAGGCGTTGCCGATGGTGACGGCTCCGAGCGTCGTCCAGATCCAGGTACGCGTGCGCACGAAGCGAAGCCCCTCGCCGATGTCGCCGAGCAGGGAGTTGTCGCCCGTGCGCTGGGGACGCGGCGTGGGCTTCATCAGAACGAGTGCCACGGAGCTGACGACGAAGGTCGCGCAGTCCACGACGATCGCCCAGGTGATGGAGTATCCGGCGATGATTCCGCCCACCGCCGGCCCCAGCATGCTGCCCACCAGGTTGGTAGTGAGGGGTCGCAGAGAGTTCATCGCTCCGAGGAGGCCCTCGGGCACGATCTCGGGAATCAGCGCTCCCATGGCCGGCGTGAAGAGCGAATCGAAGAGCCCGAAGAGGACCGCGAAGACGATCAGCTCCCAGTAGCGCAGCGCGCCCGAGAAGATGAGCAGCGCGAGGATTCCCGTGAGAAGCGCGCGCCCGCTGTCAGAGATCAACATCAGGACGCGTCGCGAGAAGCGATCCACGATGGCCCCGCCGACCAGGAGCATGCCCACGAAGGGGATCATCCTGGCCGCCACGAACCACGACAGCATTAGGGCGCTGTGATGCGTGATTTGAAAGACCAGCAGCGTGAGGGCCACGAGGGCGACGCCGTCGCCAAAGCCCGAGACCGTCTGACCAGTGACGAGCAGCGTCGGCTCGCGGTGTCGCAGGAGTTGTGCGAGCGCCGGCCTCTTCTTCATCCCCAGAACATAGGTGACGTGGTGTCCGCTAGTCACTGACATCGCGTCCGCTATCAGATGATCAGGGCGCGTGCGATGGTCTTCAGGTGTCAGCGAAGGTGGTGGTGGAAGAACGAGTCGATGCGCGTCCACGCATCAGCGGCTGACTCGGGTTCGGGTTTGACGCCGAGCACTCGCTGGAGCGGTTGGAGGACGCGCGGGCCGGCGTCGGCGTCGTTGAGGAATGAGTGACCCGCCTTCGGATACTCCTTCACGTCATGGACGACACCGGCGCGGTCCAAGGCGCCGTCGAGCTTGGCGGCGGCTCCTCGCAACGTCCAGTCACGCTTGCCGTAGGAGGCGACGATCGGACACGCACCCTCGAAGACCGATTCGGCGTTTTTGGGCACCTGGCCGTAGTTGGCGGCCACCGCGTCGAAACCGGCTTTGGCACTCATCAGCGCGAAGTTGCCGCCCATGCAAAAGCCGATGAGTCCGATCTTGCTCGTGCACTCGTTCGAAGCCGCGAGCCAGGCCCGCCCCCGTTCGATGTCGAGAAAGGGCTTGCCCTCACCCTTGAGCGAGGCGCGCATGATCGACACGAGGCAGCGTCGGGCGCCACCGTCGGAGTAGAGGTCGAGGGCCAGGGTGAGAAAGCCAGCGCTCGCCAGTCGCTCGGCCTGGCGTCTCATGATGTCATCGAGCCCGTAGACCTCGTGGATCATCACGACGCCCGGCCAGGGACCCTCACCCGACGGGCGCGCGAGGTATCCCCGAAGCGGCGTCGCGTCGATGCCGCTGGGCGGAAACTGCGTCAGATCGATGTCGGGCATGCGCCGAACCTAGCCGTGACCGATCGCCAATCGGTCCAGATCGTCAAAGGTCAATCCGGACTATTGGCGTGGCGACCGAGACCACATGGTATGCGTCGACCCCGTCACCGTCATGTGGCGAACGGATGTTGATGGATCAGCTCGGTTGAATATCCAGTCCGACGCGTGATTGGCACCGGGTACCCAGCCGCTGACGGCTTCGGTGCCATTGTCCATCACGATGATGCCGAGGCCGATTCGGCCTTTTCTGTCAGATGCCAGGACGGACCAGTGCTGTGTTACTCCGGGGCTTTGACCCGTCGTCTCCGACGTCCACACGCCGTCCATCACACTCCCGGCGTTTTGATGAATCCTCAGCGGGCCGGCTTTACGAGTTGATTGCACGACGGAGAGCGCTTCTTTAACGGGAGCGGGGACCGCCGTCAAGGACGATCGTGGTGATTGTGTCGACGGCACATGATTTGCCACGGA
Source organism: Acidimicrobiaceae bacterium (assembly GCA_027451285.1). Lineage (GTDB taxonomy): Bacteria > Actinomycetota > Acidimicrobiia > Acidimicrobiales > RAAP-2 > RAAP-2. The sequence goes on from DAIDJP010000025.1 coordinate 26,118, forward strand.
ATCGGACGTAAGGAGTGACACGAGAACTATTGCGCCAATTATCAGAACTCCACCGATTCGTTTCACACAGGGCCCCTGCTCGTGCTAGATGACGGATTTTCGGCGTCACTTGAAGGGTACATCTCGTCGGTGTGCCGATCCAGCTCCCCGACCTTCAGTCCTGTTTCCCTCGAGACCGATCAGGTGATCGCCGATATGTCGAGTGCCGTTCAAGAATGGCAAAGCGGAGCGAGTTGAGTATCGCTCTACTTTCAGAGGCGCGACTTCGGTTACTGAATCCTTCACTGCCCACCCTGTGCGAGTATTCGACAATGCCGCTCTCCAACGTGGATTCGAAAGGTGGCGATGACCCGCGTGTCGAGTGGTTGCGCGAACGTCTCCGTGCGCCCCAAGACCACGTGACGACGTCAGTGATTCCTTCGGGCTTTGAGGCGTACGCGCGGATCCTTCACGCCGTGCAAGAAGGCCCCGGTGAGCCACTGGTTCGCTGGAGCGACGTCGCGCGATGGGGAGGCGTGGCACTTGTACCGACGATTTCGTGGTGTGACGTGGCACTTCCCGAAGTAACGCCCGACACGGAGCCACCCTGGAGGAGCCAAGGTCCTCGCGAAGGTTCGCTGTCGCGCGCGGACACGATCGAACTAGTGGATGTGCTCTCTCGGCACTCTTCAGTACCCTGCCTCTTTGGCGTCTGGGAGGGCTACGGGGGAGGAGTAGCGGTGGAAGGCCCGGACGTCGAGTTTCTCCCGCGTCGCGTCGAGGGGGCAGCGACCTTCGAGTTGCCGTGGCGAACGTACGAACTGTTCGAGGGTCCCATCGAGGGCGCGACGTGTTTTAGGACATCTCGGTTCCAGTCGCCGAATCTCTGGTGGCCGCAGGACCGGTCCTGGTGCGTCGCCAGCGAGATCGACCTACCCTGGACCTACATCGCGGGTCCGAGAGAACTCGTCGGCGACGTCCTGGCGGCCACTCGCCTTGAGGCACTGGTGGCGTCGCCCGACGACCCGATCGTTGGAGCGTTGCCCGAGTGGCTCGATCGTCGCATCGATGCGGCAGTCGACGACGTGATCGATACGGGATCGACGACGCTGACATTTGCTCCTTTCACCGTGACCGTGACGTTGACTCTCGGCCGGAAGGAATTCGTGCTCATGTCGCGCACCGAACGTCGCTGTGGCTGGGGGAGCGCGACGAGGTTCATCCAGTCTCGAGATTCCGAGGCCATCCGACGCGAAGTCCGACTTGCCATTGAGGGAGCCGTCGTCAACCACGCCTAGGTTTGAAACAGTGGTCCCCACCCGAAGTCTGTTGGGCTCGAGAACGTCGCAACAGTCCAGATGGTGAGCCTTTGGCTCCGCTACTCTCAGCCAGACGAGAAGAGAGGAACAGTCATGTGGGCGCAGTTGATCACGGTGCGTGTCAAAGAGGGTGGGGCCGAGGAAGTGCAGCGGATCATGGACGTTCTGCGCGACGCCGAGATCGCCGGTTCAGGCATCGTTCGCCAAATCGTCACCCGTGACCAAGCTGACCCTCAGGTCATTCGCACGATCGCAATCTTCGAGAGCGAAGAGAAAGCCAGAGCGCGCGACATTGACCCGCGTAGGGCCGAGGCGAGCGGTCGGGCGCACGCCATGCTGGCGGCAATCGTCGATGGGCCACCGACGTTCAACGACCTCGAGGTCATCTGGGAGCAGAGCTATTAGCTCGGCGCTTCGGCAGTTCAGCAGCGTGCGGGGGCGATCCTCATCGCGGAGAGCGGGTGACGGGAATCGAACCCGCATGGCCAGCTTGGAAGGCTAGGCGGCG
>DAIDJP010000026.1 GCA_027451285.1 Acidimicrobiaceae bacterium
GATGGCGACGTCGAGGTCGCCACCGGAGAGCGAACGGAACTGCGCGGGCGAGGAGACCACCGCCTGTTCCTCGACCGCGAGGTCGGCGCGTTCAAAGTCCCCGCGTCGCCGCGCCAGCTCGATGACGACCGACGGCGTGAACGTGCCGACGCGCAGAGTGGTCATCGCGCCATGATGGCACACCACGTCGCGCTCGGCGCACGACGCGCGAGGGATCATCCTCCTAAAGTGGGTGACAACCTCTCAAAGGACGTCCGTGAGCGCGACTACGCACCCTCGAATCGCCGTGATCTCCCTGGGCGGGACGATCGCCTCGACGTCCGCGGCCGATGAGGCCGGCGTCGCGCCCAGCCTCGACGCCGGCGACCTTCTGACGGGTGTCGCCGGCGTCGGTGAGCTCGCTGACGTGACGGCGGTCGCTCTGCAGCGCGTCGCCTCGAGCGATCTCACCATCAGCGACGCGCTGAACCTGGCACGAGAGATCGAGGCCCAACTCGTCGACGGCGCGGTGGGCGTGGTCGTGACCCAGGGGACCGACACCATGGAAGAGATGGCCTTCGCGCTCGACCTGCTCGTCGCCGGCGACGCGCCCGTCGTGGTGACCGGTGCGATGCGCAACGCCACTGAGGCGGGCGCCGACGGCCCGGCGAACCTGCTCGACGCGGTGCGCGTCGCGATCTCGCCGGCGGCGAGAGGTCTCGGGACACTCGTCGTGATGAACGGCGAGATCCACGCCGCGCGCTTCGTGCGTAAGTCCCACGCCACCAGCACGGCCGCGTTCCACTCCCCGTCGGTGGGACCACTGGGCTGGATCAGCGAGGGTCGCGTGCGCCTGGCCCTGAGCGTGACCCCCTGGCCGCGGGTGCTGGGCACCATGACCGCGAGCGCCGACATCGCCCTGATCGCGGCCTCGCTCGGTGACGACCTGCGCCTGGTGGGCCAGGTGGTCTCGCTCGAGTACCGCGGCGTGGTGGTCGACGCCCTGGGTGGCGGCCTCGTGCCGTCGGCCTCCGTCGAGGCCCTGGAGGCCCTCTCGGCCACGGTGCCCGTCGTGCTGGCCTCGCGCGCGGGCGCCGGTGACGCCCTGCGTCAGACCTATCGCTTCGCCGGCTCGGAGATCGACGTGCTCTCTCGCGGTCCCATCAGCGCCGGGGCCCTCGACGCGCGAAAGGCTCGGGTCCTCTTGAGCCTGCTGGTGGGGTCGGGCGCGAGCGTCGAGGACTGTCGTCGAGCCTTCGCGGTGGTCAACGAGGCGATGTTTCGCGAGTAGCGGTGACCGTCGCCGGCGGATCCGCCCGGCGACGCCACTGGCGCCGCCCACTAGCGGGGGTGCTGGAGCGAGACGTTCACCGCCGCCAGGCTGAAGGCGGTCGGATCGTAGCCGTTGGCCCAGCGAACCAACTCGCGGTACCGGTCGTGGTCGGGATCCGAGAGCACCAAGAGGAGTTCCTCGAAGCCGGCGACGCCCCCGCTGTCCTCGGGCGGACAGGCCCGTTGCCCTCCAACGCATACGGGTCGCTCGAGCTTACGCGGGACCTCCTCGCTCGTCTCGACCTCGACGTCGTGGACCCAGGAGTCGCCGAAGTCGTACTCGTAGACGAAGCGTCCGCCCACGCCGACGAGATCGCCGAGCGTGACACTCACCTCGTCGGTGATGGGCACGTCCTCCTCCTCGTCAGCGATACCGATGCTTAGGTCGCCGACACGAAACTCGTGGAGGTGGTAGTCCTCCCAGCCCATGGCGAGCTGGATGACGCCGTGGAGGTCCTCGAAGGTGCTCGAGGCGTTCACCAAGACGCGGCGCCACACGAGGGGATTCGTGCCGGCCAGCTCAACGCGCAGAGTCAGCACCTCGTGGGTTCGACGCGTGCGGGCCACGGGCTAGCGACCCCCGCTCACAGGAATTCGTGGTACTCGTCCCACCACTCGCGCACCTCCTTGGCGATCTCGGCGTCGGTCATGGCCTCGAGGTTGGAGTCGATGGCGCCCACGACCGTGCGCGCGACGTCGGGGTGCTTGCGCTCCCAGTACTGGACGAGTCGCAGCATGGTGTTCGCCTTGCCGGTCCCGTGGCCGACCAGGACGATCTCGCGGGCGCCGCGTACGGCCTCGGTGAGTCCTTCGAAGAACGCGACGTCGGTGTGATCCGTGTCGTGACCGCGGTGGCGCTGGGCCTCGCGCACGTGGTGGTGGCGCTCGCGTTCGTCGGGCGCGCGCAGCGTCTCGGGTCGTGAGCCCGACTCCACACCGGACAACCAGATGCGCGCCTCGTCGCGGGTGACGGCGACGGCGACGAGGCCCTTGGTGGCATCACTCATGTCACACCTCCTGGTCCCAAGGTAGTCAGCGCGCCCGATGTCTGCGAATCCACGGCCCACTGGTCGTCTTCGATCTCTTCTCCCGTTCCTACTCCTCCGGCCCGGCGTAGCGTCCGGCGCTCTCGGGGAACATGGCCTTGACGATCTTGAAGTTGGAGACGTCGGTGGTGCCGTCGGAGTGCAGGTTGATCAACGCGTCGCGCATGTACTTTTCGATGCCGACCTCGAGCATCGCGCCATATCCGCCGTGCAACTCCATCGCGTGCTGACAGACCGTGACGATCTCGTGCGAGGCGAAGACCTTGACCATGTTGCACAGCACGTCGGCGTCGGGGGAGTACTCGTCGACGGCCCGAGCGGCGTGACGCAACAGCGCACCTACCGCCTCGAGGCGCGTCGCCATGTCGGCGATGCGCGAGGCGACCGCCTGGTGCTTGATGAGGACGCGCCCGCCCTGGACGCGCTCGTGGACGAACTTGACCGTTTCTTCGTAGGCACCCAGACCGATCCCGAGGCTCTTCGCCGCGACCAGCACCTTGCCCGGGCGAAAGTAGATCCCGGCCTGGGCGAGCGCGTCGTCGCGAACCAGCAGGTTGGCCGCCGGCACGCGACAGTCGGTGAAGGTGATCTCGCCGTTGTTCATGTAGCGCCCGCCGATGGTCTCGTTGCAGCGCGTCACCTCGAACCCGGGCGTGTCGCGACCCACGATGAAGCTCGACGTGCCCGTGGACATGGGCAGCGCGTCGTTGGTGTTGGCGTAGACGACGTAGAGGCTCGCGTCATAGCCGTTGGAGATGAACTGCTTGCGGCCGTTGATCACCCACGTGTCGCCGTCGAGGACGGCGGTGGTGTTCATGTTCACCTCGGGCACCGAGTAGGGCAGCCACCGGTCCGAGGCGCCGGCGGGTTCGGTCAGGCAGTGGGCCATCAGGAACTGGGGCTCGGCCATGTAGCGCGTGAACCAGTACTCCTGTAGGTCCTCGGGCGCAAAGCGCGAGATCAGCACCGCGATCTTCCAGTTCTGGACCAGCTTGTCGGCGAGTCCCGAGTCGCCGCGGGCGAGCTCGGTCGCGACGAGAGCCAGGGTCTGGGACGCGGTGGCCGCCTCGAGGGTCACGCCGCCGAAGCGCTCGGGCACGCCGAGCGAGCGCAGACCGGCGGCGTCGGCCTCTTCGAGCAGGTGGGGGGCGAGACGCGCGGCCGGGTCCATCTCCCACTCGCGCATGCGGTTCTGGGCGAGGAAGGGGATCACTACGCGATCCACGTAGCGTCGGCTGGTGTCGCGCATCATGCGCTGCTCGTCGGTCAGGTACTGGTCCTCGAAGTACACGGTCTTCCCCCTTGCGGCGCCACGACGCGGTGCCGAGTCGATACTCACACGCGCCGCCACGGCGGCGACGGCTGACGGCCCGCAAATCCCTGAATTCCTTTCAACCCAGAGCTCGCCGCGCGCGGCGGAGTCGTTCGCGGAGTCGCGTGCGCCACGGCGGCGCGTGTGCAATAGTCAGGCCACCTGTCCTTTGGACACAGAACGAGGTGTCATGAGACTGCACGAACGCGAGATCGAGGGACTGTCACCAGCGGCACCCACCCTGCGCGGGGTCCACGCGGCGCTGCAGCGGGCGATCGAGCTCGAGCACGCGACGATCCCCGCGTACCTCTACGCGTACTACTCGCTGGATCGCGAGCGCAACGCGCGCGCGGCCGGCATCCTCAAGTCCGTCGCGGTCGAGGAGATGGGCCACATGGTGATGGCGGCCAACGTCCTCACCGCCCTCGGGGGGCACCCGGCGATCTCCACGCCGCGCTTCGTGCCGCGCTATCCGGGCCCGCTGCCCGGCGGTGTCGAGGGCCAACTGACGGTGGGATTGCGCCGCCTGGACCGCGCGCAGCTCGCGGCCTTCATCACGCTCGAAGAGCCCCGCCACATCCTGGCCGACGCCCCGCAGGACATGGCCGGCTCGGTGACGATCGGCGAGTTCTACCTCTCGATCGCCGCGGCGATTCGCGCGTTGGGCGACGACGCCTTCGTCGGGCACCCGTCGCACCAGGTCGGCCCGGACCTGATGTACGGCGCGGTGATCGTCACCGACGTCGAGAGCGCGCTGGCCTCGATCGAGGTCATCGTCGAGCAGGGCGAGGGCACGGGGCTCTCGCCCCTCGAGGTCGCCGGCTTCGGCGGCAACGACGTCGCCCACTACTACCGCCTGATGGAGATCTACGAGGGCCGAACCCTCCAGGCCGATCCGAGCGCGCCCGACGGCTACACCTACAGCGGTGATCCCGTGCCCCTCGACCTCGAGGGCGTGTACCCGCTACCCGAAAGCCCGACGGCCGCGGGCTATCCCACGGGCTCGAGCGTGGCGCGCCTCAACGACGAGTTCAACCTGACCTATACGCGCCTGCTCGAGACGCTGCACCACCTGCTCAACGCGCCGGTGACGGGGCCCGCCTTCGGCGCGGCGATCGGTCTAATGGAACAGCTCGACTCCCAGGCGCGACTGCTCGTGGCCGAGGGCATCGCCGCGGGCGTACCGGCCGGGCCCACCTTCGAGTACGTCACCTTCGACCAGCTCCCGCCGATCCCCTAGGCTCACCACGCCTCGCGTCGCGCGGTGCCATGATGGCGCCAGTGACGCAGCGGCGGACCTTCCTCTTCGCGCCCGAGAGCGCGTACGGGCCCACCAATAACTGCATCGGCATCGGGGCGCGACTGCTCGAGCGCGGACACCGGGTGGTCTTCGCCGCCGAGGCCTCCTGGGCGGGGCGCCTCGCACCCCTGGGCTTCGAGGAGGAGTTGATCGACCTGGCCGCGCCGGTTCCGGGTGAGGCCCAGGATCCGGGCCAGTTCTGGAAGGACTACGTCGCGGCCATCGCGCCCGAGTTCGCCAAGGCGACCGACGAGCAGCTCGCGAGCGTGATCCGCCCCATCTGGGAGGAGCTGATCGCCGGCGCGCGCTACGCCGAGGACCGGCTCCGCGAGGTGGTGGCGCACACGCGCCCCGACGTGATCGTCGAGGACAACGTGGTGGGATTCCCGGCCCTCGTCACCGCGGACGTGCCCTTCGTGCGCATCGTCTCGTGCAATCCCCTCGAGGTGCCCGGCGAGAGCGTCGCGCCGGCCTTCTCCGGGCTCGCTGAGGGCGATCTCGAGGGCTTCGCCCGCTTTCGACGCGCCTATCGCGCGACGCACCTCGACCTGTGGCGCGAGTTCAACGAGTGGTACGTCTCGCGCGGCGCGCCGGCGCTGCCCGAGCTCGAGTTCATCGGTGCGGGGGACCTCAATCTCTACGTCTATCCCGCCGAACTCGACTACCCGCGGGCGATGGGCCCGACCTGGCACCGGGTGGAGTCCTCGGTGCGCGAGACCGAGGGCGACGTCGAACTGCCGATCGGGTTCGCCGACGGGCGTCGGCCGATTCTCTACTTCAGCCTCGGATCGCTGGGCAGCGCCGACGTCGCCCTGATGCGTCGGGTCATCGACGCCCTCGCCGGCGAGCCCTACGACGTGATCGTCTCCAAGGGCCCTCGCGCGTCTGAGATCGAGCTCGCCGACAACATGTGGGGCGCCGAGTTCCTGCCCCAGACGCGACTGCTGCCCCTCGCCGACGCGGTGATCACCCACGGCGGCAACAACACGGTGACCGAGTCCATGCACTTCGGCAAGCCGATGCTCGTGATGCCCCTCTTCTGGGACCAGTACGACAACGCCCAGCGCGTCCACGAGCGCGGCTATGGCACGCGCGTGGCCACCTACGAGGTCAGCGCAGACGACCTCAGGCGCGAAGTGGCCCGACTCCTCGGCGACGACGCGCTGCGCGCGCGCTGTCGCGCCGCGTCGGTGCGCATTCGCGCGGCCGACGGGCTGGGCCGCGCGGCGGATCTCCTGGAAGGAGCTCACTAACCTCGAGGCGTGGACACCTTCTACGTCTCCGTGCCCGACGACAGACTCGCCGCGGCGCTGCTCGCCCTCGGGGTGCCCGAGAACGTGCGCGTCCTCGAGTGGGACATGACCGGTCCCGCGCCGCGCGCCCACCTCGACGTGGTGGTGCCGCCCTACATGTCCCTCGTCTCCTCCCTGCGAAACCTCGAGGGCGTCACCACGCGCCTGATTCAGAGCCAGTCGATCGGCTACGACGGCGTGGCCGAGATCCTCGAGGAGGGCCGCATCTTCGCCAACGCCGCCTCGGTGCACGAAGCCTCGACGGCCGAGCTGACCGTCGGGCTCATCCTCGCGTCCCAGCGCGGGATCGACGACTTCGTGCGCGCGGCCGAGCAGGGTCGCTGGGCCCCGGCCTGGCACCAGAGCCTGGCCGATCGCACCGTGCTGCTCGTGGGCTACGGCGGGGTGGCGCGGGCCATCGAGGAGCGTCTCGTACCCTTCGAAGTCGAGATCCTGCGCGTGGCGCGCACCGCGCGGCGCGACGAACGCGGCGAGGTCGCCGCCATCGCGTCCATCGGGGAACTGCTGCCCCGCGCCGACGTGGTCGTCGTCGCCGTTCCCCTCAGAGAGGAGACGACGAGACTGGTGGACGCCGGATTCCTCGCGGCGATGCCTGATCACAGCCTGCTCGTGAACGTCGCCCGCGGCCGGGTGGCCGACACCGACGCGATCCTCGTCGAGGCCACGTCGGGACGCCTGCGCTTCGCCCTCGACGTGACCGATCCCGAACCGCTGCCGGCGCGACACCCGCTCTTCGCCCTTGACAACGTGCTGATCTCACCGCACGTCGGCGGGGCCACGTCGGCGATGCGCCCGCGCATGGCGAAGCTGCTGGCCGATCAGATCGCCCGTCTGGTGCGCGGCGAGGCGCCGCGCAACGTCGTCCTGGGCTAGGTCAGAGCCTCGGCCACGAGAGCCTCGACGCAGCCGGGCGCGTCGGCGATGGCGCGGTGCTCGCCGAATCGCTCGGCGAGGCTGACTAGTCGCGCGCGGGGGTGACGCGCGCTGAAGCTGGCCGTGGCGTCGGGATCCAGTGATCCGCACGCCACGAGGAGGTTGCCCTTCGTGAGGTCGGCCACGCCGGCGACGACCTTGCCCTCGAGGGTGCCCTCGTCGAGGCGACCTTCGCCGGTCACGACGAGTGCCGCTCGCGCCAGGCGTGGGCCGAGGGAGATTTCGCGCGCCATGAGTTCAAAGCCGCTCACCAGCGTCGCGCCAAGGGCGAAGAGAGCGCCGGCGATGCCGCCGGCCGCCCCCGTGCGCTCGACGTCGGCCACGTCGACGCCGTGCTCGTCGAGAAAGAGGTCGCGGGCCATCTCGAGGCGCTCGTCGATACGCGCGAGGTCGCTGTCGGCGACGCCCTTTTGCGGGGCGTAGCGACGCGCGTCGAAAAAGCGCGCCGTCACGTCGCACGCCGCGGTCACAGGGACGCTCAAGCCGCCGGCCGCGCGCAGCACCTGGTAGCAGCCGAGTCCCGCGTCCGACGTCGCCGAGCCGCCACATCCCACGACGAGCCTGGTCACGCCGAGGCGGGCCCCCTCGAGGAGGAGCCGACCGAGCCCGGCGCTCGAGGCCACGAGGGCCTCGCCGCGGGTCGGCCGGGCGAGGAGGTGTCGGCCCACCACGTCGGCGCTCTCGATGACGCCGACGAGCCCGTCGTCGGCGTCGTGCAGGCGCACGCGAGCGGTGACGTCCTCGCCCAGAGGTCCCGGCACCGCCACCGTGACGTCCTCGCCGGTGAAGGCGTCCAGGAAGCCTTCGCCCCCGTCGGAGAGGACGATCACGTCGACTTCGCGCTGGCGCATCCGCGCGGCGCGCGCCACCGCCTCACCCAGTTCGCTCGAGGTAGCCGTGCCGCGGAACTTGTCGAAGGCGGCGACGACGCGACCGTCACCAGTCATCGTTGTAAGTTCCACCCCACCATTGTGTCGGCGGTCAGTGAATCAGGCGCGATAGGCGTCGCGCGCCGGCATCTCGTCGTGATGCTCGCTGATCGGGTGGCGCACGAGGTGATTGAGCAGCTCGGAGAGTTTCGCCTCGGCGACGCACACGACGCTGTCGGCCGCCCCGTAGTAGATGTGCAGCGTCTCGCCGTCCTCGCGTAGGACCCAACCGCAAGGAAAGATCGCGTCGGGCACGTCACCGGTGCGCTCGTAGTGCTCGGTGGGCGCGAGGATCCACTCGTTGCCGCGCGCGATGACCCGGCTCGGGTCCGTGCGGTCCAACATGGCGAGGCCGAGTCGGTAGATCGAGCCCGAAGCGGTCACGCGCACGGCGTGGTAGCAGACCAGCCAGCCGGCGGCGGTCAGTAGCGGCGGCGGTCCGATGCCGACCTTGTTGGCGTCCCACCAGCCCCCGCGTCGCGCGGGCAGGATGACGCGCGAGTCGCCCCAGTGTCGAAGGTCCGGGCTGAAGGAGAGCCAGACGTGCGCGCCGAGTCCGAAGCCGGTCGGTGACGGTCGGTGCAGGAGGGCCCAGCGCCCATCGAACATCACCGGAAAGATCGCGGCGTCCTTGTCGTCGGGGGTCATGAGAACACCGTGGCGGTTCCAGGTGATGAAGTCCTTCGTGGTGGCGAGCAGGACGAGGGGTCCCGCGAGGGAGTAGCCCACGTAGACGACGTAGTAGTCGTCGTCGACGCGCGTGATGCGCGGGTCCTCGATGCCCCAGCGCTCCTCGAAGCTGTCGAGCAGCGGCTCGAGACCGCGCTGGGGATCGATGGTCCAGTCGGTGAGGCCGTCCTTGCTGGTGGCGACCACGAGCGACGACAGACCCGTGCGGTGCTCGACGCGCAACAACAGGAGCGTCTCACCGTTGTAGGTGGTCGCGCCGGGATTGAACACGGCGTTGGCCATAAAGGGCAGGTCGGCGGGCGTGATGATCGGATTCGCCTCGTGGCGGGTCAGCAGTTCCTCTCGTCCACTGTGGCTCATCGCGAACTCCTCTCCAGCGTTCCTGGTCATGACCCCACGGTGATGCGTGCAGCATCCGTCACAGTGTCACCGTGCTCGATGCCGTGTCGAATCAGCGTCGTCGCGAGATAGGCGATCGTCGACTCCGCGCCCTGATTCGTGTTGACGCTTCGTTCGCTCAGTCCGTCGCAGCCGGCGCCCGTGCTCGCGATGCCCAGCGCGAGGTCCGCGTCGTTGTCGCCGTCGAACCATTCCGCGCAGAGCTCGATGCGCCGGGCCCAGCGGGCCTCGCCCGTCAGGCGATACGCGCGCTCGCAGGCGCGCGCCATCGCCCAGGCCTCGATGGGTTGTTGGTCGAAGTCGGGCTTCGCACCCCCGGGCCCGCGGCCGCTCACCGGCGTGAAGCTGAAGTGTCCCTCGAGGGTCTCCTCCGCGGCCAGCCACTCGAGCAGCGCGAGCGCCACGTCGAGACGGGCGTCGTCGTCGAAGGAGGTGGCGAGTGCCAGCTGGGCCTCGACGAGCAGGGCGTTGGCGTAGGCGAGGCGATCCTCGGGCCAGGGCCAGTCGCGCGCGGGGTCGCCGAGCGCGAGCGTGTCGCGCGCGTCGGCGAGCAGCCCTCGGGCCCCGGCGTGCTCGGGCCGTGCCGCGAGGACGTGGGCCGCGCCGATGACCGCGTGGGACATCGAGCGTGAATACGTGCTTCGCCAGTTGACGGAGGCGTCATAGAGCGCCCCGGCGCGTCCGCGCACGAAAGCATTCGGCGCACCCACGGCGATGCCGAGTCCCTCGAGAGCCCGTCCGGACGCGTCGTCACTGCGCTCGCTGCTCCAGGTCCCGTCTTGGAAGCGGCGCAGGCGGAATCCGTCGGCTCCCTCGCTCGCGTCCTCGAGGAACGAGAGGGCGATGTCGCACAAGCGCGCCGCCGCCGGGTCGAGCGAGAGAGGTGTGAGAAGACCCAGCAGTCGACCGGCGTCGTCGGTGCAGTAGCCCAGCCCGCGCAGGGGTCGGTCTTCGTGGGCGTGCTCGACGATCCCGTGGGAGTCGCAGAGCCGTTCGAGGTGTGAAAGGTTGATCGGAACCGTCATTGAGCGAGTGTCCGCCCGGAGATCTCATCGATGAGCCCGCCGAGGCGCAGCCCGATGCGCGGCCACACGAGCGACTGGCCCTCCCGACGGGAGCGCTGCGCCATGGTTCGCGCGAGTTCGGGCCGCGAGATCACCGCGTGCAGGGCGCGCGCGAGCGCCGCCACGTCGTCGAAATCGGTCACGATGCCGGCGCCGCCCGCGAGCAATTCGACGGCGTGGGGAAAGCGTGTCGCCACGACGGGCCGACCCGCGGCGAGCGCCTCGACGAGCACGCCCGAGGAGATCTGGTCGCGCGACTGGTAGGGCAAGACGACGACCGTCGCGCTGCGCACGAGGGCGTGCAGCGCCTCCCACCCGCGATAGCCGTCAGCGAACTCGACGATGTCGGACACGCCGAGGCGGGCCACGAGTTCGACCAGCGACGCGCGGTACGGGTCCTCACCGTTGGAGCAGAGGTTGGGGTGCGTGCGCCCGGCGATCACGTAGCGCATCGTCGGCAGCGACTCACGCACCTGAGCGACCGCCTCGATGGCCTGCTCGAGGCCCTTGCCCGGCCCGAGAAGGCCCCAGGTGAGGGCGATCGGGCGCTCCTCGTCCGTAGGCAGGGGCGAGAAGTTCGACGCCGCGCCGTGGGGAACGACCACCACGTTGCGGGCGCTGTAGCCGGCGTTGAGGCGCTCGAGGGCCGATCGGCTGGGCACGATGGCCAGGTCGGTCGCGTCGAGCAGGTTCTGGAGGACGAACCTTTGGTGCGCGCTGGGGTTGCGCAGGATCGTGTGCAGCGTCGCGATCGAGGGCACGCGCAGGCCCGCCACGAGGTCGAGAATCTCGTCGCCGTCAGGTCCGCCGTAGATGCCGTACTCGTGCTCGATGACCACGACGTCGCACGTGTTGAGATAGTCAACGACGTCGTCGAGCGAGGCGGGGTCGTTGCGCACCCAGTGGCGCGCGACGTCCTCGGGCCACTCGAAGGGCTCGTCGTCGACGAGGCGCACGACGTGCACCTCCCAGTCGGGGTTGGCCTCGAGCAGCGCGGTGCGCACGTTCGCCGTGAAGGTGGCGATGCCGCATTCGGTGGGCGGATACGTGCCGATGAGGGCGACACGCCGCGGAGTGCTGAGCAACCGTGCGGGTTCGCCGAACGCCGGCATCGTCCAATCGGAGACGCCCTGCGGAACTACGTCACTTCCATGGTTTGAAAAAACCATGCCATGCCTCCAATGCACCCATCTTGCCAGGGGTTGGAGAAAGTCGTGTCGGCGCTGGTCAGCGTGGTCGGAAAAAGTATCTCCGCGAACTAGTGCACGAGGTTGAGAAGCGGACTGAGCAGCGAGGCGACGATCAGGATGAGCACGATCCAGACGACGAGCTTGCCGCCGCGGCGCCGCCCGAGGTGCGAGGCCAGCACCCACTCCTGCTGGGCCATGCCGCTCGGGCTGAAGGGGTCGGCCTCGAACCCCGAACCCGCCGCGGGCCACATGATGGGCGGCTCGTCGGGGTTGGCGCCGGGGCGCGGCACGCCCGCGAGTGGGGGCGAGCGCCGCCTTCGCGCGTCGCGCGAACGGGGTCTGCGCGCCATCACCGCCGAGCCTACGAGTCGAGCCAGGCGAGTGGGTGATCTTCTACATTGGGCCGGTGAACCTGACGAACACCGACCCGTCCCTGCGCCGCGCCTGGCACACGCTGTGTCGCTCCGAGGAGGTCACCGCGACGCCGCGGGCCTTCGATCTGCTCGGCCAACGCTGGGTCGCCTACCGTACGAGCGCCGGTGCGCCACTCGTGTTCCTCGACCGCTGCCCGCACCGCTTCGCCCCGCTGTCGATGGGCCAGTGCGAGGGGGATGCCCTGCGCTGCGTGTACCACGGGTGGGTGTTTGACGAGGACGGGCGCTGCGTCGAGATCCCGGCGCTCGGTGACGGGGCGACGCTGCCCTCGCGGGCGCAGCTGAGCGCACCGGCGGGCATCTACGAGTCGCACTCGATGCTCTTCATCGCCCCTGAGGAACCGTTGACTCCTCGCCCGCGCATCACCGCGGCCGAGGACGAGTCGTTCCTGCGCGGCGATCTCGACGTGATCGAGACGCGCGCCAGTGCCGCTCTGCTCGCCGACAACTTCCTCGACATGGCGCACTTTCCCTTCATTCACGCGGGCACCTTCGGAGCCGACGAGGCGCGCGAGGTGCCCCACTACTCGGTGACGCGAGACGGATACGGCTTCGAAGCCACCTACGAGCACGACTTCGCCCACCGTGAGGACCCCGGCGTCGCGGCGGGGATCCGCCCCCTCGTCCAGCGCCGACGCCTCACGTATCGCTACGTGGCGCCCTTTCACCTCGAGCTCGCCATCGACTTCCTCGACGCCGGTGGGACGAACGTGATCGGCTTCTTCCTCACGCCGATCGACGACGAGAGGGTACGGATCTACTCGAGCCTCTGGCGCAACGACCTCGAGGGATCCGTCGAGCGCATGCGCGAGGCCATCGATTTCGAGGTCGCCGTCATCGAGGAGGACCTCGCCCTGCAGTCGCGCATGGAGGTGCTCTCGATGCCTCTCGACATCACGACCGAGGTGCACACTCGCGCGGACAAGACGACGGTTGAGCTGCGCCGCGTCCTCGCCGATCTGGTGGCCGCCGTGAACTGAGCGGCCGTCGATTCGCGCTCGTTGCGGGCCAGTCCTACTGTGGGCGTGACGGCGCTCGAGAGCGAATAACTCGTCGTCGGGCCGTCAGAACGGAGGCTGGGTGATGGAACTCGTTCGGTGGTTTGAGGACATTCATCTGGCTGACGCCCCGCTCGTCGGTGGCAAGGGAGCGAACCTCGGAGAGCTGACCCAAGCGCAGCTGCCAGTTCCCCCGGGCTTTGTGATCACGTCTGACGCGTACCACTACGCGGTCGCAAGCGCCGGCGTCGAGGCCGCTCTCGCCGCGGCGATTCTCCACGTCAAGCCCGGGAGCACCGCCGACCTCGCCCGGGCCGCGAACGAGGCCCAGGAGAACCTCCGCCACCTGGCGTTGCCCGACGACCTGGTCCGGGCCGTCCTGGACGCGTACCACCTGTTGGGCGACCGCGTACGAGTGGCGGTGCGCTCCTCGGGCACCGGCGAAGACGCCGGCGACACGTCCTTCGCGGGCATGAACGTCACCCTCACCAACGTCGCCGGCGACGACGCGCTGCTCGCCGCGGTGCGCAACTGCTGGGCGTCGCTCTACGGCGCGCGCGTGATCTCGTATCGGATCACGCGCGGGCTCTCCGACGTGCCCTCGATGGGCGTCGTCGTCCAGGAGATGGTGCCCTCGGAGAGGTCGGGCGTGATGTTCACCGCCGACCCCTCCACCGGTGACACGTCGCGCGTCGTGATCGAGGCCGCCTTCGGACAGGGCGAGGTCGTCGTCAGCGGCGAGGTCGAGCCCGATACCTACGTGCTCACCAAGGACGGCCCGACCCTCGTGCACGTGCGCGTGGGCACGAAGGACTTCAAGATCGTGCGCGGACCCGACGGCGAGGATCTGCACGTCGACCTCGCGCCGGGCGAGGCGAGCCGACGCGTGCTCAGCGACGAGGAGGCCATGGATCTCGCGCGCCTGGGACTCGCCACCGAGGCCCACTACGCCAGCCCCCAGGACACCGAGTGGGCGATCGCCGGCGGCGCCACGTACCTGGTCCAGTCGCGCCCGATCACCACCCTGGGCGCACCCGCGGCGCGTCCGGCCGACACGGGTCGGGTGCTGCTCCAGGGCCTCGCCGCCTCGAACGGCCGCGCCGCGGGAGCGGTACGCATCCTCTCCTCGGCCGACGAGGGCGATTCGCTGATCGACGGCGAGGTGCTGGTCGCGCACATGACGAGCCCCGACTGGGTGCCGATCATGCGTCGCGCGAGCGCGCTCGTCACCGACGGCGGGGGAATGACCTGTCACGCGGCGATCGTCTCGCGCGAACTGGGCGTGCCCTGCGTCGTGGGGGCGCGCACCGCGACCACCACGCTGCGAAACGGCGAGATCGTCACGGTCGACGGCGCCCAGGGCGTCGTGCTCGAGGGGGACCAGGTCCAGGCCGCGGCGACGACGTCGGTGAAGGTCGCAGCCGCACGCGAAGCGCAGCCCGCGCCGCTACCGCTCGCGACGCGCCTCTACGTGAACCTGGCCTTCGCCGAGCACGCCGAGGAGGTGGCGGCCCTCGAGGTGGACGGCGTGGGACTGCTGCGCGCCGAGTTCATGGTGACCGACGCGCTGTCCGGGGTGCACCCCAAGCTGCTGATCGAGCGCGGCGAGTCGAAGTCCTTCGTTGACGCGATGGCGGCCTCGCTGGTGAAGATCACCTCCGCCTTCGGGAACCGACCGGTCGTCTATCGCAGCATCGACTTTCGTTCCAACGAGTTCGCCAAGCTCGAGGGTGGGGACCGCTTCGAGCCGGTCGAGGAGAACCCGATGATCGGCTATCGGGGCTGCTACCGGTACGTGCGCGACCCCGAGGTCTTCAACCTCGAGCTCGAGGTCCTCGCCAAGGTCTACGAGCAGACCCCCAATCTCACTCTGATGATCCCCTTCGTGCGTACCGCCTGGGAGCTCGAGGCCTGCCTCGAGCTGGTGGCCGCGAGCCCCTTGGGCGAGAGCGTGCCGATCTGGGTGATGGCCGAGGTGCCCTCGGTGGCCTATCGCGTTCCCGAGTACGCGGCGATGGGCGTCAACGGAGTCTCCATTGGCAGCAACGACCTGACCCAGCTGATGCTCGGGGTGGATCGTGACAGCCAGATCTGCGACGAGCTCTTCGACGAGTCCGACGCCGCCGTCCTCGACGCGATCGCACGGATCATCAGCGCGTCGCACGCGGCGGGGATCACCTCGTCGCTGTGCGGCCAGGCCCCGTCGAACCACCCGGCGTTCGCCGAGCACCTGGTTCGACTGGGCATCACGTCGATCTCGGTCAATCCCGACGCCGTCGAGCGCGCGCGCGCGTCGATCGCCCGCGCCGAGTGGCGTCTGCTCCTCGAGTCGGCCGATCCCGCGCACCGGGGCCTGGCGTCTCGCTGACACGACTCGGCTACCTTCGTGGCAGCCAGACATCGTGAGAGT
>DAIDJP010000027.1 GCA_027451285.1 Acidimicrobiaceae bacterium
ATCCCGAGACCGAGATCGAGTTCCACTTGGGCATCTCGGCCGCGGTGAAGGCCATGGTGTCGCGCACCAGGCGCATCGACTGGCGCGGGGGGAAGACGAACTCCTTCTGGGCCTGGTACTCCTTCAAGATGTCGTTCTGCAGCGTGCCGCCGAGCGCGACGCGTGGCACGCCTCTCTCTTCGGCCTGGGCGACGAAGAGCGCGAGCATCACCGCGGCGGGCGAGTTGATGGTCATCGACGTGGTGATGCGCGACAGGTCGATGCCGGCGAAGAGGTCGCGCACGTCGGCGAGCGAGTCAATGGCCACGCCGCAGCGCCCCACCTCGCCGAGGGACATGGCATCGTCGGAGTCGAGCCCGAGCAGGGTGGGCATGTCAAAGGCCGTCGACAGTCCCGTGCCGCCGGCCGCGATGATCTCGCGAAAGCGCGCGTTGGTGTCGACGGCGGTGCCAAATCCCGCGAACATGCGCATGGTCCAGAGCTTCGAGCGGTACATCGAGGCGTGGATGCCCCGGGTGTAGGGATAGGCGCCCGGGAACTCACCCTCCTCCGGCCCGTAGACGGGCTCGAGGGGGATCCCCGAGAGGGTCGTGAAGTCGGCGTCGCGCGTGGGCGCCGCGTCGAAGGCCTCGCGCCAGGTCTTGTACGGGTTGTCGGTCATCGTTGTCCTCCCGCCCCGAGGGCAGTCTACGTGAGGTGCGTCAGAGACTTGATCGCGCCCGCGCTGGCGCCTAGTGGCGGCGCGACGAGCGGTGTCGGATGCCGATGACGTAGCCGATGGCAAAGATCGCACCGATCACCACGATGACCGACGCGAGTGACAGGGCCACCTTGATCACGGCCAGCAGGACGAGCAGCACGATGCCGGCGAGGACGATGATGCCGATGAACCGCACGAGATCGCTCACTAGGGCCGACGATAGTACGCCTCGTGCCAACGTCTGGTCGACGGTGAAACTAGAGAGGGTCGGCGATCTGGAGCGCCAGCAGTGGCGCCGAGGCCTTGTTGATGCACTCGGCGTATTCGAGCTCGGGGCGCGAGTCGGCGACGACGCCCCCGCCCGCCTGGACGGTGGCGACCCCGCGGCGCAGCGACAGCGTGCGGATGGTGATCGCGAAGTCCGCGTTGCCCGAGAGGGCGAAGTAGCCCACCGCTCCACCGTAGGGGCCGCGTCGGGCGGGTTCGAACTCGTCGATCAGTTCCATCGCACGCACCTTGGGCGCGCCGGTAAGGGTGCCGGCCGGAAAGAGGGCGTTGAACGCGTCGAAGGCGTCGAGGCCCTCGCGCAGGGTGCCCGAGACCTGCGAGACGAGGTGCATCAGATGGCTGAAGCGCTCGACGTGCGCGAGGCGTTCGACCTCGACGCTGCCGGGCACGGCCACGCGACCCACGTCGTTGCGGCCCAGGTCCACGAGCATCACGTGTTCGGCGATCTCCTTGTCGTCGGAGAGTACCTCGCGCTCGAGGGCCAGGTCCTCGGTCTCGCTGGCTCCGCGCGGACGCGTGCCGGCGATCGGACGGGTCGAGACGACGCGATCGGTCACGCGCACCAGCATCTCGGGCGAGGCGCCCACGATGTGCGAGTCCCCGGTGTTGAGCAGGTACATGTAGGGCGAGGGGTTGAGGGCACGCAGCACGCGATAGAGGGTCAGCGGGTTCACCGACGTTTCCCGACGGAACTGCTGGCTCGGCACGACCTGGAAGATGTCGCCGGCGCGGATGTGGGCTTTGGCCGACTCGACGACCTCGGCGTAGCCGGCGGCCGAGAAGTTGGAGAGCCCGGCGGCGAGGCCTCGCACGTCCACGTCGCGCCAAGTGTGCGGCGCGGTCGCGACGAGTCGCTCGACGCGCGGGTCGATCCCCGGTGGCGGGCCGAGCAGGACGTCGACGAGCTCGTCGAGGCGTGCGGCGGCCCTCGCGTAAGCCTCGCGGGGCTCGCCGTCGATCTCGGCCGAGACGACGACCGTCGTCGAGTGGCGTAGGTGGTCGCAGATGAGGAGCGCGCCGGGAAACGAGAAGTCGGCGTCCGGCCAGGGGTCCTCGCCCAGTGGGCGCTCCAACCGCTCCAGTCGGCGCACGTAGTCGTAGGCGACGAATCCCACCGCGCCGCCGAGGAAGTCCGGCAGTCCGCTCGGTTGGTAGGCGTGATAGTGCGCGAGCAGTTCGCGCACCACCTCGAGAGGTCCGGCCTCGAGCGAGATCGTCGCCCCCTCGACGTGGCTGCGACCGGCGACGGTGGTCACGCGCCAGCGCCGGTCCAGGCCGACGAAGGAGTAGCGTCCCGTGGTTTCGCCCAGAGACGCGCTCTCGAGGAGGAAGATCGCGGCGTCGGCGAATCGCTGATAGAGCGTGACGGGGGTCTCGCGGTCGAGCTGGAGCGTCTCGTAGAGCGGGATCAGGTTGTAGCCCGCGTCGGCGAGATCGAGGAAATCGCTCTCGGAGAGGTCGGCCACACCGAAAGGTTAGACGGGCGACCCCTACACTCGGGCTATGTCATCGATCCTCGTCGTCGACAACTACGACTCCTTCGTCTACAACCTCGTGCAATATCTGGGCGAGCTCGGCGCGAGCGTGCGCGTCGCGCGCAACGACGAGGTGACGAGCGCCGACGTCGCGTCGGGCCACTACGACGGCGTGCTGATCTCGCCCGGACCCGGGCACCCGCGCGACGCGGGCAACTGCCTGGACATCATCCGCTACTGCGCGAGCGCGTCGCTGCCCCTGCTCGGGGTCTGCCTCGGACACCAGGCCCTCGCCGAGACCTTCGGGGGAGAGGTGGTGGTGGCGCCCGAGCTGGTGCACGGCCGGGCCAGCGCGATCTCTCACGACGGGACCGGTCTCTTCGCGGGCGTCGTGCCGCTGTGCGCCGCTGGCCGCTACCACTCTCTGGTCGTCGAC
The DNA here is from genome assembly GCA_027451285.1 of Acidimicrobiaceae bacterium. GTDB lineage: Bacteria > Actinomycetota > Acidimicrobiia > Acidimicrobiales > RAAP-2 > RAAP-2. The sequence goes on from DAIDJP010000027.1 coordinate 2,900, forward strand.
GAGGCGACGCTGCCGGACGCGTTCATCGTCACCGCGCGCGCGAACGGCCTCATCATGGGCATGCGCCATCGGGATCTGCCCCTCGAGGGCGTGCAGTTCCACCCCGAGTCGGTCCTCACCGAAGACGGCTACATCCTGCTCGCGAACTGGCTCGAGTCCTGCGGCCAGAGCGGCGCACTCGCGAAAGCGCGCGTGCTGAGCGCGCGCTTCAACGTTGTACGCCAGGCGCTCCCCGAGCCCGCCACGGCTAGCTGAACGACTGGCCGATCTCGACGCGGGTCTCACGCACGTCGTCGCCGACGCGCTCGACGAGGTAGGCCGCCGACGGGGTCGCGCCGCGGAGGTCGCCGACCACGCGGGTCGCCTCCTCGCCCTCGTACCAGATCCCCACGTGGTCGTCGGTCGCGTAGGCACGCGGCAGCTCACCCGAGCGAACGAGCTGGTGCAGGAGGGGACGACGTTGAGCCTCGGAGTCGTAGTGCACGCCGTTGGCGTAGGGCACGAGAGCCAGACCGTTCGTGACGGCTTGCAGAGTGGGCCCGAAGGAGTCGGTCGTGCCGCCGACGTGCCAGCAGAGGCTGCCCGCCGAGACGCCCGAGAGGATGACGCCGTGCTCCCACGCCTCGCGCATCGCCTGGTCGACGCCGTGCAGGCGCCAGAGTGCGAGCAGGTTGGCCACCGAGCCGCCGCCGACCCACACGAGGTCTGACGTCGTGAGGCGCCCCTCGAAGTTCTCCGAGGGCTGAGGGAAGAGCTTGACCTCGGTCACGTCGCAGCCGGCCGCGTTGAAGGCCTCGTAGCTGGCGGCGTAGTACGCGGACTCGTCGCCACTCGCGGTGTAGACCAGACAGACCCGAGGACGGGTGCGTCCGGTGAGAGCGAGCGCGTCGAGGAGCATGGTGCCGAGGCGTGCCGTCATTTGCGTGGGCCCGGGAACCATGCCGCCGGAGGTGGCGAGGATGCGTCGAGTGGTCATGGATCCTTTCTACCGGACGATGGCGAACTGCCTAGTATTCGGTGACGACGAGGAGGCATATGGACACGGCAACCCTTGAAGCGGCCATCGATCAGCTGATCGCGGACTTCCCGCCGAGCGAGACCGATCCGGTCACCTTCCTCGGCGCCCAGTTCGACCGCGGGCTCGCCTGGGCGCACTTTCCCGTGGGCCGCGGCGGTCTGGGACTCACCCCGACCGACCAGCAGACCGTGCTGCGCCGTCTGGCCAAGGCCGGCGCGCCCAACGCCGCGATGCGCAACGTCATCGGCTACGGCATGGTGGCGCCGACCCTCGTGATTCATGGCACCGAGGAGCAGCAGGAGCGATTCCTGCGCCCCCTCTTCACCGGCGAGGAGATCTGGTGCCAGCTCTTCAGCGAGCCCGGCGCCGGCTCGGACGTGGCGGGACTGGCCATGCGCGCCGAGCGCGACGGCGACGAGTGGCGCGTGAACGGTCAGAAGGTCTGGACGACCCTCGCGCACGTGGCGAGCTTCGGCCTGCTGATCGCGCGGACCGATCCCGACGCCACCAAGCACAAGGGCATCACCGCGTTCATCGTGGGCATGCACGATCCCGGCGTCGACGTGCGCCCCCTCTTTCAGATCACGGGGGAGGCCGAGTTCAACGAGTGCTTCTTCGAAGACGTGCGCGTGCCCGACTCGCGGCGCCTGGGCGGCGTCGGCGAGGGCTGGAACGTCTCGATCACCACGCTGATGAACGAGCGCGTCTCCATCGGCGGCACGGTGCCCTCGCGGGGCAGTGGACTGATCGGCGAGGCCGTCAAGATCTGGCGCGAGCACTGGAGCGGTCGCGAGGACGCCTACGCCCACGCCGTGCGAGCCGAGCTGGTGGGCGCCTGGGTGCGCAACGAGGTGGCGCGCCTCACCAACTGGCGTGCGAGCGACCTGCGCAAGGCCGGCACCCCAGGCCCGGAGGGATCGGTCGCCAAGCTGGCCTTCGCCGAGGAGAACCAGCGAACCAGTGAGCTCTGCGTGGACCTGATGGGATCGGCGGGCATGCTCTACGGATCGAACTATCCGCAGATCCGGCCCACGGAGACGGCGCTCGCGAGCGGCGACATGCGAAAGGCCTTCTTGCGCATGCGCGCGAACTCCATCGAGGGCGGCACCAGCGAGGTGATGCGCAACATCATCGGCGAACGCGTTTTGGGACTTCCCGGCGAGCCGCGCTCGGACAAGGACGTGGCCTGGAAGGACGTGCCCAGGAGCTAGCGACCCTCGTCGGCGGCGGCGAAGGACGCCAGCAGTTGGCTCACCGCGTTGGTGACCGCGACCGCGGTGGGCAGGTCCAGCATCTCGTCGATGCCGTGGGCGTTGGAGTCGGGTCCGAGCACGCCGGTCGCCACGAAGGCCGCCTCGGGGAAGCGACCCGCCAGCGAGGCGAGGAAGGGAATCGAGCCGCCCTCGCCGGTGAATCCCGCCTCGCGGCCGAAGGCGACGCGGCTCGCCTCACTGAGCGCGTCGTCCAGCCAGGGTGCGAGCGGCGGGGCCATCCAGCCGTCGGCGGCCTGGATCAGTTCGACCTCGACGGCGGCGCCTTCGGGGGGGTTGGCCGCGAGTGTCGAGACGATCGCGCGCGCCGCGTCCGCGGAGTCGGTGGTCGGCGCCAGGCGAAAGGAGAGGACGCCCGTCGTAAAGGGGCGCAGGACGTTGCCGGCGATCTCGGGCTCGGGCACGCCGCCCATGCCCACGACCGAGAGCGTGGGGTACCAGGTCGAGCGCAGGATCCGCTCGGCGGCGCTCGCGCCCATCGGGGCGACGCCGTCGAGCAGTGGCAGGTCGGCCACCGTCACGTCGCCGAACTCCTCGGCGGTCGCGCGAGCCGCCTCGACGTGGGCGTCGGGGATCTCGGCGAGGAGCTCGTCGACCAGGACGTCGCCGGTCCTCGAGTCCTCGACGCGGTCGAGCAGCTGGCGCAGGAGGCGAAACGACGAGGGGGCGACGCCGCTGACGGCCCCGCTGTGCTGTCCGCGTGAGAGCACTCCCACGGTCACGGCGACGTTGACGATGCCGCGCAGCGACGTCGTCACCCAGAGGCGGTCGTAGGTGAGGGCTCCGGAGTCGAGACAGACCATGAAGCGCACGTCGTCCAGGTGCTCGCGCAACTCCTCCAAGTAGGCGTCGAGGTCAGGGCTGCCGCTCTCCTCGCTCGCCTCGATCAGCACCACGACGCGGCTGTGGGGCGTGCCGGCCGCCTCGAGGGCCTCGAGGGCGAGCAGGGCCGAGAAGGTGGAGTAGCCGTCATCGGCCAGACCGCGCGCGTAGAGCCGGTCGCCCACCCGGGTGGGCGAGAAGGGGGAGAGCCCCTCGGACCAGTCGCCCAGGGGCGGCTGCTTATCGAGGTGACCGTAGAGGATTGCGGTGCCCGCGCTCGCGCCGGTCGCCTCGACGGTGACCGCGAGCAGGGGAGTGCGTCCGGCGAGGCGGTGCACCGCGACGTCGAAGTTGGCGAGTCGGCGCTGGCGCGCCCAGTCGGCGAGCAGCTCGACGGCCGCCTCGAGGTGGCCGTTCTCGCGCCAGGCCGCGTCGTACATCGGCGACAGGCAGGGGATCTCTCCGTAGGCGAGCAGGGTCGCCAGGGCGTCACGTTCGAAGTCGGCCAAGGTGAGCATGGCTCGAGGCTACAGCCAACTCACTTCGTCAACGGCGGCCCAGCAGTAGTCCGCGACCGCCGAGCGCACGCCGACGAAGGGCTCGCCGAGGCGAGCCAACTCGGCCTCGCTGACGTTCTCGTCAAGTCCGTGGATCACCGACCAGCCGTGGCGAACACCGAAGTCGCCCGTCGGCCAGACGTCGTGGCGCGCCAGCGTGAACATGAGATACATGTGCGCGGTCCACGGTCCGATGCCTCGCACCTGGGTGACGTCGGCGATCACCTCGGCGTCGTCCATGTAGCCGTGTCGAGCGATGCGCACGCGACCGTTCTCGACGTAGTCGGCGAGTTGGATCATCGCCTCGGCCTTGGTGTTCGACAGCCCAACCGCGCGCAGGTCCGCGACCGAGAGCGCGAGAACGCTCGCGGGCGTGACCTCGCCGCCGACGAGCTCGAGGACGCGGCCGTGGATCGTCATGGCGGCCTTGATGGCGAGCAATTGATGGGTGATCGAGCGGGCGAGGTGCGAGAAGCGGTCCTCCACGCGAACGCGAGCACGTGCCGGCGGCGGACCGATGCTCGCCACCACGGGTGCGAAGGCGGCGTCGCACGCGACGATGTACTGGGCGATCTCGTGTCTCCGCAGCGCCATCGGACAATCCTGCCAGACCTACAACGGTGTCGAGCGGGTGGGGATGTAGATCCCCTCGGGCACCACCCGCGCGTCGGCGATGGTCTCGCGCAACAGCGCGTTGATCGCGCGCACGGGCGCCGAGGGAAAGCCGAATCGACGTGAGACGAGGCTGACCCGGCGCTTGGCCAGGCCCTCGACGTGCACGGCGACGAACTTGTCTGCCAGGTGTGCCGAGAGGGCGGTGGCGGGCAGGATCGACGGCCCGTGTCCGTCGAAGGTCAATGAGGCGATGGTGCGCAGTCCGTCGAGCTCGATCAGAGGGCGCAGCTGGACGCCCTGGATGCGACTCGCCACCTCGAGCTCGTGGCGCAGGGCCGTACCCTGCAGGGGCAGCAGGAGCTCGTAGTCGGCCAGGGCGGCGAAGGTGACCGAGGGTCCCACCGACGCCAGGGGGTGATCGCGCGACACGATGAGGACGAGGTCCTCGCTGAAGAGGTCGGCCTTGGAGAGCTCGGGCGCCTCGACCGGCCAGGCGAGCACCGCCATGTCGAGCTGGCCGTTGACGACCTGGGGCTCGAGGGTCGAGTTCGAACCCTCCACGATGCGCAGTCCGATGTGCGGGTAGGCCACGCGCTGGGCCTCGAGCAGTAGCGGCACGATCCAGCGTCCCGAGGTGCCGATCACTCCGAGGCTGACGGGCCCGCGCACGTCGGCCGTCAGTTCGGCGACGTCGGCGACGATGGCGCTCATCTCGCTCAGTACGCGCCGGGCGCGGTGCACGACGACGGTGCCCGACTCGCTGAGTACCCCGCTCGAACGATTCACTAGTTCGGTGCCGAGTTCGCCCTCCAGGCGCGCGATGCGGCTCGAGATGTTCGACTGCACCGTGCCCAGGGCGTCGGCCGCTCGCGAGAACGACCCGTGCTCGTCGATGGCGATGAGGGCTTCGAGTTGGCGGAGATCCATGTATCTACTATAGAGATGAGAAGTATCGAGTTTATCGACTTGATCGATACGCCGAAATTCGTCATACTGGTTTCAGCCTGCTTCACCGAAACCCCCCCTTTGGTGGAGCCAAGGTTTTGCAAAAGGACCAACCATCCCCCCTGGTTGGTCCTTTTGTGTTTTCCGGGTTGATTAGCGTGAGTGAGTGACCTCTCGGCTTTCCGCTCGTGCCCGGGTGGCCGTGGTGGCGCTCCTGGGCGTCAACTGGCTCTCGCGCGTGACCGGACGCGGCGCGGGCACCGTCGCCGGCGGGCGGGTCGGACTTCGTGTTTGTCCTGATCTGCTCGAACAACTGTCGAGGCGCCGCGAGATTATCTGCGTCTCGGGGACCAACGGCAAGACGACGACGACGGCGCTGATCGCCGCCGGCTGGGGAGCCAAGGTGGCCACCAACGCCACCGGCGCCAACATGCCGGCCGGCCACGTCGCAGCGCTCGCCACGACGCGCGCCACCCGCGTCGTCCTCGAGGTGGACGAGGCCTGGCTGCCCGAGGTGATCCGGCGCTGCTCACCGAGAGTGGTCGTGCTCCTCAATCTCTCGCGCGACCAGCTCGATCGGGCGAGCGAGGTGCGGGTGCTCGCCGACAAGTGGCGCGGCGCCCTGTCGCGCACGACTGCGCTCATCGTCGCCAACGTGAACGATCCGCTCGTCGTCTTCGCAGCCGAGACGGCCCCTCGGGTGCGGTGGTGCGACGTGCCCACCACCTGGTTGGGCGACGCCCAGTCCTGTCCGCACTGCACGAGGCCCCTGTCGCCCGAGGGCTCGACCTGGCACTGTCTGTGTGGGTTCACTCGCCCGGCGAGCGCGACGACGCGTCTCGACGGTGAGGGACTGGTAGTCGACGGCGCGCCGGTGGATCTCACCTTGTCGCTCTTGGGCGACTTCAACCGGGCTAACGCCGCGATGGCGATTACCGCTCTGGGCGAGGTCGGCGTCGCGGCGCACGAGGCGGCGGCGCGCATGGCGACGGTCACCTCGGTCGCGGGGCGGTTCTCCCTTCGCACCTACCGCGGCCAGGTCGTGCGCACTCTGCTCGCGAAGAACCCCGCCGGATTCTCGGCGCTGCTCGACGTGATCCCCTCGTCGCCTGGCGAGGTGTGGATCGCCATCAACGCGCGCATCGCCGACGGGCGCGACCCGTCGTGGCTCTACGACGTGCCCTTCGAACGCCTGCGCGGACATCGGGTGCGTTGCTTTGGCGACCGCAAGCTGGACCTGGCGACCCGACTCGACTACGCGGGCGTCGAATGGCGCCTCGACGACGACGAGGTCGAGGTGATCGACGAAACGCTCTACCTGCTCGCCAACTACACCGCCTTCGCCGACATCGTGGAGGAGTCGACCCCGTGCTGAGGATCGCTCTCTTGTATCCCGAGCTGCTCGGCACCTACGGCGACGGGGGAAACGCACTCGTTCTCGCCGAACGGGCTCGTCGCCGCGGTCTCGACGTGCGCTCGATCACCATCTCGATGGCCGATCCGCTCGTGGCGGCTGACATCTACCTGTTGGGCGGGGGCGAGGACGGGCCCCAGCGCCAGGCGTGTGACCTGCTGGCCGCTGGTTCACTGGCCTCGAGGGTCGCCGACGGCGCCGCCATTCTGGCGGTCTGCGCCGGTCTGCAGATCCTCGGCGTGAGATTCGCCGTCGCGGGTGACGACGCCTATGACGGGCTCGGACTGGTCGAGGCCACGACGGTGCGCGGCAGTCGCCGCAGCGTGGGTGAGATCGCCGTCGACGTGGGCGGACGCACCATGGTGGGCTTTGAGAACCACGGCGGGCGCACGAAACTCGCGCGCGGGGTTGCCCCCCTCGGTTCGGTTCAGCGCGGCGAGGGCAACGACGGGGTGAGCGATGGCTTCCGGGCGCCGCGCCTGTGGGGAACCTACGCGCACGGCCCCGTCCTCGCACTCAACCCGTGGCTGGCCGATGAGATCCTCGCCGAGGCGCTGGGCGAGGAGCTCGAGCCGCTCGCCAGCGTCGCCGACGTTCTCTACGAGGAACGCCTCGCGAGTGTCATGGCTCGTCGGGCCGGTTGATCGACAGCGTCGGGTCGCCACTCACCTCGCGGCCCAGGTGCACGACCGCGTCCTCGATGCGGGCGCCGAATCGTCGGATGTTCTCGTCCTCCTCGGCGCGTAGCGGCGGGCCGAAGGCGACGACGACGTGGTGGCGCCACCGGCGCGGTGCGTCGACGAACTTGGGGGCCTTGGCGTACTTGGGACCCTGGAGCCAGCCGGCCTCGTGGACGTAGGTTGGGATCACCGTCGCGTGGGCGCGTTCGGCGAGGTAGGCCGCGCCACCCTTGAACTCCTGGAGCTGACCGTCGGGGCTGCGCCCGCCCTCGGGGTAGATGATGAGGTTCCAGTGGTCCTCGACGAGTTCGAGCGCGAGCTGCGCGCTGCGCCGGTTGACCTTGTGGCGATCGATGGGAATCGCGTTGAAGACGAGGACGGTCTTGAAGGCGGTCTTCGTGTTCATGAAGAAGTTGTCCATCGCGGCCGCCACGACGGTGCGCCGGCGCAGCGCCACGGGTAGCGACGAGAGGATGAGCGGCGTGTCGAGATTCGACGTGTGATTGGCGACGAAGATGAGCGGGCGGGGCGCCTCGAGGTGTTCGAGTCCGCGCACTTCGAGGCTCGCCACGAAGCGGATGTAGGGGCGCACGTAGAGGCTGTGGATCGCGTTGCGCACGAAGCGCGCCGCGTAGCCCCGTCCCCACGCGGTGGAGTAGTCAAGCCCGAGCTTCGTCATGTCCTATCGGCGGCGAGGACGTTGCTTGGGGGTGTAGCGCTTGGACGGCGCCGGGGGAGTGAGGAGAGTGCTCGCCACGTCGATGTCGTTCTTCTTGGTGCGCGGCGCGCCGGAGCGCTTCTCGGCGCGGCGCTGGTCGGCGGCCTCTCGCGCCGCCTTCGAACTGCCCACGAACGTCGCGTCGCCGTACTTCTGAAGCCGCAGAGCGCGAATGACGAGCCAACCGCCGAGGAAGAGGAAGGGCAGGCCCACCACGCCAAGGGCGAGGCCGAGCAGCAGGCTGAGCACTGCGACACCCGCGCGCTTCTTGAGCTTCGCGAAGACGAAGAGGCCGGCGCCGAGGATGAAGATCTCGAGGAACTGGATGATCCAGTCCGAGGGGTGGGTGAGGTGCGTGTACGAACAGACCTTGTTGACCAAGTGGTAACCGGCTATGCACGTGTTCTGGGCTGAGGGTTTGGCCGTGTCGGTCACCCAGGTGTTCTTGAACAGGTGCGGGCTGATGATGGCGGCGAGGATCAGCGCGAGTGCCCCGCCCACGTAGCTGGCGCGCCGTTCGATGAGGTCGAGTCCCAGGACGACTTCACGCGGGACCTTGGAGACGCGGGGACGGCGCAGGGAGCGGCGAGGCGACGGTGACGAACTCTGATCTGGCACAGGTGAAGGCTACAGCCTGACGTCAATTCCACTGGGCCCCGAGCCGCTAGGCTTTGGCCCTCGGGCGCTTAGCTCAGTTGGTTAGAGCGCAGCCTTCACACGGCTGAGGTCACAGGTTCGAGTCCTGTAGCGCCCACTCCTGAGTTGCGTCGCCAGCGTCCGCGGCCGGTCTTGCGCGTACTCTCGGCTGCGCCCTTCACTTGGCGTTCACTCGATGACCTCCAAGCAGTGGTGCCCCTGGTCGCGCGCGCCATAAGGTAAAGAGGTGGCCTAAGACACGTCGCGACTGGGCTCACTGAGTTCGTTTCGATCAGCGCGTTCACACGAGCGGGAGTTGCAAGTGGTACGAAAAGCCGTCATCGCCGCCGCGGGGCTCGGGACCCGTTTTCTCCCCCAGACCAAGGCCATGCCCAAGGAAATGCTGCCGATCCTCGACAAGCCGATCATCCAGTACATCGTCGAAGAGCTCGTGGAAGCCGGGATCGAAGACATCGTCATCGTTACCGGATATCACAAGCGCGCGATTGAGGACCACTTCGCGGAACCGAGCCAAGAGCTTGTGTCGGCACTTGAGGGCACGAAGGAGAAGATGCTCAAGGAGCTCGAGAACATCGCCCGCCTGGCGAACTTCGCCTACATGCGCCAAAAGGGTCCCGACGGCAACGGGACGCCCCTGTTGAACGCCGCGCACCTCATCGGTGACGAGCCCTTCATCTACACCTTCGGCGACGACTTCATTCGCGCGACTCCCGGGCGCTTCAGCCAGATGGTCGACCTCCACGAACGTACGGGCCTGGGCGTGCTGTCGTGCATTCGCGCGGACCGCGACGATGACTACACCCGCTATGGCTACATCGGTGGCAAGGAGATCGAGCCGGGAATCGTGAAGGTCGATTCCATCGTCGAGAAGCCAGGCCGTGCCAATGCGCCGTCGGATCTCGCCAGCGTCAGCAGCTACCTCTTCACACCGTCAATCTTGGGGCCCCTCAGCGAGTGCGCTGCTGAACTAGGCCCCGGTGATCAACTGTCGCTTCAAGATGCGATGCAGCGCTCGATCGATCACGGGAACTTTCTGCTCGGTTACGAAATCGCCAACGCCCGCTACTTCGACACGGGCGACAAGTTCGAGTACCTCAAGACGATGATCGACCTTGGCCTCGAAGACGAGCAACACGGCGCCGAGCTGCGCGAGTATCTCATTCAGTCCCTCGTGGCGCGCGACGCCGTGGCGTAGCGGACGACGCTTCCTGACGCGAGAGAGCCGCGAGCAGGGTGCGGCCACGCCGTCAGCCCACAGCGAGGGGCCGTTTCATCGGTGCTCTTCGCGAGGTCGTTTCCGAGGGTGGCCGAGTCTCAAGGACGTGACGAAGAAAGAAACCAGGAACTGCGCTGCGGGGCCGTACGGGAGAAGGCTCTCGTCTAGGCGTGGTGGACAGACTTCGCGTGGGCGGTGTGCGCGTTCACGCCGTCGATGGCCTTGCGCAGCAGGTGGGCGAGCTCGTTGCGCTCCTCCTCGTTGAGTGCGCCGAGGATCTCGTCTTCGAGGCTCTGCTGGGCCGCTTCGGCTTGGTGCAGTGCCTGGCGACCGAGTTCGGTCATCGAGACCAGGTGACGTCGCCGGTCGCTGGGATCGCGGCGTCGCTCGACGAACTCGTTGGCCTCGAGGTCGTTAAGTAGCAGTACGCAGTAGTTCGCGTCGATACACAGACCGTCGGTGAGGGCCTGCTGGCTGGTCTCGTCGTAGTCGCGCAGAAACGACAGGGCCGCCAACTCTTTGAGCGTCTGGCCGAGCAACTCGGGCGTCGAACGCCGGCTCACCAGCCGAGAGAGCTGGGTCAGCAGGAGGATCGGTCCAGTGGACGAGTTTTCATCCATCGGGACCAATGGTAGTGAAGTGGAGATATTCATGCTATCATGATTATACGGCCTACCCGATGATCCTGCATCGGAGTGTAAGCGCCGGCCACCATCCTCGAAAGGACAGCGGACCAATGCCACCCATTTCTACCGTACAATCAGGTATTTCAGAACGTCGTCGCTGGATCGCGCTCATCGTGGTCTGCCTCGCGATGCTCATGAACGCCCTCGATGGCTCCATCGTCAACGTCGCCCTGCCCTCGATCCAGCGCGACCTGCACTTCTCCGCCTCGGGCCTGACATGGGTCGTCGACGCCTACCTCATTGCCTTTGGCAGTGTGCTGATGCTGGCCGGTCGTCTCGGGGACCTGCTCGGACGCAAGAAGGTCTTCCTCGGCGGCGTCGCCCTCTTCAGCGCGGCGTCCTTCTTCTGCGCCCTCGCCACGAGCCAGGCGGCCCTGATCGCCGCGCGATTCGTCCAGGGCATCGGTGGCGCCGTCTCCACGTCGGTGATCGTGGCGATCATCGTCACCGAGTTCACCGGCACAGCCGAGCGGGCCAAGGCGATGAGTGCCTACATGTTCGTCGCCGTAGGCGGCGGGTCACTCGGGCTCCTCGTGGGTGGCTTTCTCACCCAGAGCGTCAACTGGCACTGGATCTTCTTGATCAACGTGCCGATCGGTCTGGCCACGCTGGTCCTGGGATGGTTCCTGATTCGTGAGAACGAGGGGCTGGGTGTGGGTCACGGCCTCGACGTGACCGGTTCGGTGCTGCTGACCTCGTCGCTACTGATCGGCATTTACGGCATCGTGAAGGCGTCGGCCTACGGGTGGATCTCCACGCGCACCCTGGGCACCCTGGGCGCGTCGGTGGTGCTCGCGGGCCTCTTCTTCCTCGTCGAGTCGCGCGTCGAGCGGCCCATCGTTCCGCTCCGGATCTTTCGCCTGCGCAGCCTGAGCGTCTCGAGCGTGGTTCGCGGGCTCACGTTCTCCGCGATGTACGCGGTGTTCTTCTTCGGCGCGCTCTACCTCGAGCGGATCCTGCACTTCGGGCCACTCGCTACCGGCCTCGCCTTCCTTCCGATGTCGCTGTCCATGGCGGCGATGTCACTAGGCGCGACCAGCCGGCTGCTCGTGCGATTCGGCGCGATGCGACTGCTGGTGCCGGGCCTGACGGCGGTGACGGCAGGCCTGGTCCTGCTCTCGCGTTCTGGTGTGCACTCGTCGTATCTCACGGCGTTGCTGCCGGCGTTTCTCCTCCTGGGGCTGGGCATGAGTGTCTCGGCCGTGCCGCTGTTGACCATCGCGATGGCCGACGTGCCGCGCGAGGACGCCGGTCTCGCCTCGGGCATCGTGAACGTCTCGATGTGGCTGGCCTCATCGACGACGCTCGCGATTCTCGGCACCCTCGCGGCCAGCACGACCACGTCGCACCTGTCCCTGGGCCAGAGCCTGGCGGCGTCGTCGCTCGCTGGCTACCACGTCACCTTCGCGGTCGGAGCTCTGCTCGCGGGCGCGGGACTTGTGGTGACCGTGACCCTGTTGCGTTCGCCGGCGCGTCGTGAGCGTTTGGCCACCTTCGCTGAGACTCGAATTCTCGACGAAGGTTTGAGCGGCGAGTTGGTTCTCGACGAGTTCTAGAGCTGGTGCGGATGCCCTGGCGTGTGCTCGATGACGCGATCGCGCCCGCTCACCCTGCGTGTCACGGGGCGTGGGACGGGTGCCAGGGTCGCTGCTGACGTGGCGCGTGCGAGAGCGCGCGCGTCGCTACCATACGCGTAAGGGTGATTGCCGCTACGGCCCCTTGTGGTCGAGCTGACGTGAAGCACCCCAAAGGGAGGTTGTCATGAACGTGAAGCGGTTTGCGACGTTCCTTGCGGCGATCGGCCTCGGCTCGGTGCTTCTGCTCAGCGCGCCGGTTGCCGGGGCCGCTACCGCCCGACCGCACCTGGTTGTCTCGCCCTCGGGCAGCGTGAAGAACCACGAGGTGGTAAAGGTCCGTGGACTGGGGTTCAAGCCCCACGACACCGTCTATCTGACGGAGTGCTTGGTGAAGGCCACCGGGGCGGCCGGTTGTGACATCGCGACGGCGACGCCGGTGACCGTGAGCGCCAAGGGCACCTTCGCCTGGACCAAGTTCAAGATCCTCAGCGGGAAGATCGGAACGGGGACGTGCGGCACGACGAAGGCAAATCTGAAGAGCTGTGCGATCAGCGCGGGCAACGCGAGCGGCGGTGACTCGACGGTCTATCGCATCACCTTCGTGATGCCGCCGGCCAAGTCCTAGGACGACGTCGATCACATAACAAGAGCGCCGGGTGGCGCCGAATGAGGGAGGGTCGGTGAGCGAAGAGTCGCGGCGGGCCGGTCCAGGGCCGGGCGTGGCGGCGCTCCTCGCCATCCTCTTCATCACGTTCCTCGACAACACGGTCGTCAGCGCGATCCTCACCAACATCCAGTCCGAGTTGCACTCGGGCATCAGCCAGCTGCAGTGGGTGGTCGGCGCGTACGCGCTGACCTTCGCGAGCCTGATGCTGGTGTGCGGTTCCCTTGGCGACAACTTCGGGCGCAAGCGGATGATTCTGATCGGCGTGACGATCTTCGTTGCCGGCTCGTTGGTCAGCGCGCTCGCGACGTCGTCGTCCACGCTGGTGGTGGGACGGGCGATCATGGGCGTCGGGGCGGCCGGATCCGAACCCGGGACCCTCTCGATGATTCGCCACCTCTACCACGAGGAACGCCCCCGGGCGCGCGCCCTCGGGGCCTGGGCCGCGGTGTCGGGTCTGGCCCTGGCGCTGGGTCCCGTGCTGGGTGGGGTGTTGGTAGGGATATGGTCCTGGCGCGCCGTGTTCTGGTTCAACGTGGCCTTCGGCGCCGTGGCCTTCGTCGCCGCGCTCATCCTCTTGCCCGAGAGCGTCAACGCGCAGCGCTCGGCAGTAGACCTCGGCGGATTCATCAGTGGTTCGCTGTCGCTCGCCGCGGCCACCTACGCCACGATCGCCGGCGAGACCCACGGGTATCGATCGAGTCTGGTCATTGACCTCTACGCCGTGGCGATCCTGGCCGGCGCGGCCTTCATCGTGATCGAGCGCTCGCGACGTGCGCCGATGATCAACTTCGCCCACCTGCGCCGGCGACACTTCGTCGCGACGCTCTTCGTCGCCTACGTCAGCTACTTCTCGATCTTTTCCATCTTCTTCTTCGTCGCGCTCTATCTCGAGGTGATTGCCAACGCCTCGGCCTACACGCTGGCCCTCGACTTCTTGCCTCTCCTCGCGGGCATGGTGATCGCCTCGTTGGTGGCGGGCCGCTGGGTGGGACGAGTCGGCACGCGACTACCCATGACCCTGGGTTGCGTGGTGGCGGCCGCCGGCGTGTGGCTCACCGACCAAGTGATCAGCCCCCACGTGGGCGTGACCGAGCTTGGTGGCGCGATGGGGCTCGCCGGGGTGGGCTTTGGCGTGGTGGCCGTGGCCGTCACCGCGGGCGGGCTGCGCGCACTACCCGAGAGCGAATCGGGAGTCGCGGCGTCGATGGTGAACACGGCTCGCGAGCTCGGCGCGGTGACCGGGGTGGCGATCCTCGGCTCGATCGTCAACGGCCAACTTACGGTCGCGTTGATGCAACGCCTGATCGCGATCGGCGTGCCGGCGTCGTATCGCGCCCAGATCATCACCGCTCTCACGACCGGGACCCTCTCGAGCCAGGCGAGCGCCTACGGCGCGAACTCGAGCGCGGCGGTCAAGACCATCATCGATCAGGTCGTCAAGGCCGCCTACGACGCCTTCGCCCACGGTCTCGACCTGGCCCTGGGGATCTCGTCGCTCTTGCTCGTCGTGGCCGCCATCGCCGCCGCACTCGCCGCGCGGACGCCGTCGCTGGTGCTCGAGAACGCGTGAGGGCGAAACTCGACGCCCGGTAGCGTGACGGGTTATGAAGCTGAGCCACCGCATCCCCTCGACGCCGTGGCGGGCGGCCTCGACGTGGGGGGTGCGGCCGCGGATGCTCGCTCCGCTCTACGCGGGACTCGTCTTGTTCGGTATCGGTGAGGGCCTGCTCGTGCGTTCACGCCTCGGGGCGACCCCCTGGACCGTCTTCGCCCAGGGGGTCGCCACGCACTTGCACGTCTCTCTCGGATGGGCGACGGCTGGCATCAGCGCGGTGGTGCTGCTGGCGTGGTTTCCGCTGCGCGAGCGACCCGGCTTTGGCACCCTCTCGAACCTGGTGGTGATCGCCTACGTCCTCGATCTCACGGTAGCCACGGCGCCCGCGCCGACGTCGATGGCGCTGCGCGTGGCCTACGTGGTGGCCGCGGTGGGGGCGATCGGCATCGGCAGCGCCCTGTATCTGACGACGGGCCTCGGGCCGGGTCCGCGTGACGGGCTGATGACGAGCTTGCACCGCCGCCTCGGGGTGAGCGTCGTGTACGTGCGTCTCACGCTGGAGGTGGCCGTCCTCGTGGTGGGCTGGCTGCTCGGCGGGACGGTGGGGGTGGCCACGGCGCTCTTCGCCGCGACGATCGGATTTTCGATCGGCACGAGCCTGCGCGGGCTCGAGTGGATACTCGCGAGGTCCTCGTGATCAGCACCGACCAGCTCACCGCGTTCTTCGTCGCCTCGATCGTGATCATTATGGTGCCCGGTCCGAGCGTGTTGTTCACGCTGGCGCGCGGCGTGGCCTGGGGGCGCAGCGTCGCAGTCCTGACCGTGCTCGGCAACTCGATCGGCACGCTGATCCTGTCCGTGGTCGTGGCCCTGGGCCTCGGCCCGCTGATTTCTCACTCGCTGGCCTTTTCCATCACCCTGCAGCTGGCGGGTGGGTGCTATCTGCTCTGGCTGGGCTATCACGCTCTGAAGCATCGCCGCGAGCACGCCCAGGCCATGACCCAGCGAGAGGCGAGCCGGCCCCAAGCACTGCAGATCGTGCGCCAAGGCTTCACGGTGGGCGTCTTGAACCCGAAGTCCCTCGTGTTCTTCGCCGCCGTGTTTCCCCACTTCGTGGATCGCACCAAGGGCAACGTCACCATTCAGCTGCTCGTCTTCGGCGTGATCTTCTCGGTCATGGCCTTCTTCAGCGACGGTACGTGGGGCTTCATCGCGGGCACCGCGCGCGAGTGGCTCTCGGGCTCGGCGACGCGCCTGGTCGTGTTGCGCACTATCGGCGGCTGCGTCATGGTGACCCTGGGTGTCTTGATCATTGTCAGCGCCGTGAGCGCGTGACGAGGTTCTCGTGAGCATGCACGGCATGCGCGGCCCCGTGCGCGGGGGCATGCGCTCGATGCAGCGCGACCGTTCGCTGCTCGCGCACGAACTGAAGAAGGGCACCCTTCCGCGGATCATCCAGTTCGCCCGGCCCTACCGGGGGATCCTCGTGATCTTCCTCGCCGCAGTCGTCGTCGACGCCGTCGTTTCCTCGGTGGCACCGTTGGTGCTGCGCGAGATCATCAACATCATCAGCGCGAAACGCCGCCAGGACGGCGGGCTGATCATCTGGCTGTCGCTACTCACCGCGACCCTCGCGGTCGTCGACGCGGTGCTGTCGCTCTTCGAGCGGCGCATCTCGGCGGTGATCGGCGAGGGTCTGATCTACGACCTGCGCTCGCGCGTCTACGCGCACATCCAGGAGATGCCGATCGCCTTCTTCTCGCGCACCCAGACCGGCGCGCTGATCAGTCGGCTCAACAACGACGTGATCGGCGCCCAGCAAGCCTTCACCGACCTCTTCTCCAACGTGGTGGGCAACTTCGTCCTCGTCACCATCATCCTCGTGACGATGTTCATCCTCTCCTGGCCGATCACCCTGGTCTCCCTCGTCCTGGTGCCGGCTTTCCTGCTGCCCGCGCGCTACGTGGGCCGGCGTCTGGGCAGTCTCTTTCAGCGCGGGATGGAGCTCAACGCCGAGATGAACATGGTCATGAGCGAGCGCTTCAACGTGGCCGGCGCGCTCGTCGTCAAGCTCTTCGGGCGTCCCCGCGACGAGCTCGCGACCTTCGAGGGCCGCGCCGGCGAGGTGCGCGACATGGGGGTGCGCCAGGCGACCTACCAGCGCTTCTTCCTGGTCGCGCTGTCGCTGACGGCGTCACTCGCCACGGCGTTCGCCTACGGCTTCGGCGGCCTGGCCGCCCTGCGCGGAACGATGACCGTGGGTACCGTGGTGGCCCTGACCGCCTATCTCACCCGTCTTTACGGTCCGCTCACCCAGTTGTCCAATCTCAACATCGACTACATGTCGGCGATGGTCTCCTTCGAGCGCCTCTTCGAGGTGCTCGACTTAGAGCCGATGATTCGCGAGAGCGAGAGCGCCATCGAGCTCGTCGACGAGCCGGTCGAGTTGCGCTTTGACCACGTCTCCTTCTCCTACCCCGGCGCCGAGGACGTGTCGCTGGCCTCGCTAGAGGCCGTCGCTGTTCTCGAGGACACGCCGCGCACCCCCGTGCTGCACGACGTGAGCTTTCGCGTGGCCCCGGGTACGATGACGGCGCTGGTGGGACCCTCGGGCGCCGGCAAGACCACGATCTCTCTGCTGGTCTCGCGTCTCTACGACGTCGATGAGGGGGCGGTGCGCCTCAACGGAATCGACGTGCGCGAGCTCACCACCGCCTCGCTGCGCGCGGCGGTGGGCGTGGTGACCCAGGACGCCCACCTCTTTCACGACACTCTGCGCGCCAATCTCGTCTTCGCCCGTCCCGGCGCGAGCGACGCCGAGCTCGAAGGCGCGCTGCGCGCGGCCCAGATCTGGAACCTGGTCGTGAGCCTGCCCCAGGGGCTCGAGACGGTGGTGGGAGAGCGCGGATACCGACTCTCCGGTGGCGAGAAGCAGCGTGTGGCGCTCGCACGACTGCTGCTCAAGTCCCCGCGCCTCGTGGTGCTCGACGAGGCGACCGCTCACCTCGACGCCGAGAGCGAGGCCGCGGTCCAGCGCGCTCTCGACGAGACGATGAGCGCACGCACGTCGATCGTCATCGCGCACCGCCTCTCGACGATCCGCAACGCCGACCAGATCCTGGTGGTCGCGGACGGTGCCATCGTCCAGCGCGGCACCCACGCCGAGCTCCTCGCCGCGGGCGGGCTCTATCGCGACCTCTACGAGACGCAATTCGCTCATCAGGAGCGCTGAGACGCTGCACCGGGCTTCTACGATGAGCCGGTGAGGATTCGTCTGGCTCGTCTCGATGAGACTGACTCGCTGAGCGCTCTGGCCGTCGCCTCGAAGGCCACCTGGGGATACGACGAGGCGTTCATGGAGCGCTGTCGCGTCGAACTCGTCGTGCGCGACGAGCACGTCGTTAAGGGCTTGGCCCACGTCGCGGTCGACGAGTCGGGCGCCGCGTTGGGTTTCTACGCCCTGAAGGAGCCGGGGGAGCGAAGCGCCGAGCTCGACCTTCTCTTCGTGGCGCCCGCTCACCTTCGTCGCGGCGTCGGACGGGTGCTGCTCGCCGACGCGTGCCGCGAGGCGCGCCAGCGGGGCTGGTCGGTCCTTCTCGTCGAGTCAGATCCCTTCGCGGCGCCGTTCTACGAGCGAGAGGGCGCGGTGCTGATCGGCACGGCGACGTCGCCCTCGACGCAGCGCGAACTGCCGCTCTTCGAGATTCGACTCTGACGGTTTCTGGTCCCTCGACACGGGGCCAGCGAGTGTCAGCCCATCGAGTGGGCGCCGCCGTCGACGTGGATGATCGAGGCTGACGTGCCGCGCAGCAGCGGCGAGAGCATGGCGATCGCCGTGTCGGCGACGGCGCTCGAGTCGTGCACGTCCCAGCCCAGGGGAGCGCGGTCGGCCCAGGTGTCCTCGAAGAGCGAGAACCCCGGGATCGACTTGGCCGCCATGGTGCGGATCGGGCCGGCGGCGAGCATGTTCACGCGGATGCGGTCCGGTCCCACCTCGCGAGCCAGGTAGCGCCCCAGCGACTCAAGTCCAGCCTTCATCACGCCCATCCAGTCGTACATGGGATAGGCCCGGGTGCCGTCGAAGTCGAGCGCGATCACCGATGCGCCGCCGGTGGCCGTGGACTTGGCGAGGAGGGGCCGGAACGCGCCGACCAGGGCCGCCAGCGAGTAGGTCGAGATCTGCATGGCGGTGGCCACGTCGGAAAAGGGCGCGACCAGCATCCCCGAGCCCAGACACGAGGCGGGCGCGTAGCCAATCGCGTGCACCAGGCCGTCCAGGCGACCGAAGCGGGCCTCGACCTCGGCGACCGCGGCGGTGATCTCGGCGTCGTTGGTCACGTCCAGTTCGATCACCTCACCGATGTCGCCCAGCTTCTTCGCCGTACGCCGGGTAATGGAGGCGGCCCGTCCGGCGCCGGAGAGCGCGATGGTGGCACCCTCTTCGAGCGCGCGCTCGGCGATGCCGTAGGCCAGGGAATCGTCGGTCAGAACACCAGTGATCAGGATGCGGTGATCAGAGAGAAGAGCCATCTTGTTAGCGTACTCTCGACACTTATTGAGACGGGGACGACGATGACGACGGTGGGCATACTCGGAGGAACGGGTCCGGCGGGACGTGGGGTCGCGGTGCGACTCGCCGCCGCGGGTCATGACGTCGTGCTGGGCTCGCGCGACGCCGAACGCGCCACGCAGGTGGCGAGCACGCTGCAACGTGGGATCACCGGGGCGAGCAACGACGACGCCGCGCGCTCGGAGATCGTGGTCGTGGCCACGCCGTGGGACTCGGCGGTGGCCACGGTGCGAAGCGTGCGCGAGACGCTCGCGGGCAAGATCGTGATCTCGATGGTCAACGCCCTCACCAAGGAGGGCCGCGAGATGCTGCCGCTCTATCCGCCGCGCGGATCGATGGCGGCCCAGATCGCGGCCTCGCTGCCCGACAGCCGCGTCGTGGGCGCGTTCCACCACCTGCCGGCCAGTGAGATGGAGAACCTCGAGAGCGGCCTCGCCGCTGACGTTGTGATATTTGGCGACGACGCCGCGGCCCGCACGGCGGTGGAGACGCTGGTCAACGAGATGCCGGGCCTGCGAGCGGTCGTGGCGGGCACCATGTCGCTCGCCAGCGCCGTGGAGGCCTTCACCGCCGTGTGCATCTCGATCAACATCCGCCACAAGGCGCATTGCTACGTCACGCTCGCGGGGCTGTCGATCTGATGCAGCTCTACGACACGGCCCGGCGCGGCACCTTTCCCCTCGAGGCGGGGCCGATCGTCACGATGTACAGCTGCGGCATCACGCCGTATGACTCGGCGCACCTCGGACACGCCTACGTGTACCTGACCTTTGACGTGCTCCAGCGGCGCCTGCGCGACATGGGGCACGAGACGCGCTGCGTGCGCAACGTCACCGACGTCGACGACGACATCTTGCGCAAGGCCCGCGAGCTGGGTGTGAACTACCTCGACCTGGCGGCCCAGGAGATGGCCAAGTTCGAGCGTGACATGGCCCATCTCAACCTGCTGGCCTGTTACAGCGAGCCGCGCGCCACGGGGGCGATCCCCGAGATCCTGACTCTGATCGGTCGAACCTTCGACGCCGGACTGGCCTACCAGGTAGACGGCTACGTGTACTTCGAGGTGGCCAAGTTCCCCCGCTTCGGCCAGGTCAGCCACGAGAGCCACGCGGCGATGCTCGAGCTCGCGGCGACCCATGGCGGGCGGCCCGACGATCCGCGCAAGCGCGATCCTCTCGACTTCGTGCTCTGGCAGCCCTCACTCGAGGACGAACCGGCCTGGGAGTCTCGTTGGGGCGCCGGCCGGCCCGGCTGGCACATCGAGTGCTCGGCGCTCGCGCTTCGCGACCTCGGTGAGACCCTCGACGTGCACGGCGGCGGACGCGATCTGGCCTTTCCCCATCACGAGTGCGAGGCGGCTCAGAGCGAAGCCGTGACCGGCACCGCCTTCGTCAAGCACTGGCTCCACGTCGGACTCGTGGGTCTTGACGGCACGAAGATGTCCAAGTCCCTCGGCAACCTCGTCTTCGTGGGCGACCTCGTGGCCGCGGCCGAGCCCGCGGCGGTGCGCCTGGCCCTGCTCGACCAGCACTACCGCGAGGACTGGGAGTGGCGCGAGGAACTGCTCAGTACCGCCGTGTCGCGCCTGGCCACGTGGCGCTCGACTCTTACCTCGGGTCGCGGCGGCTCCGTGCTCGAGGACGTCCGCGGAGCTCTCGATGACGACCTGGACACGCCCGGCGCGGTTCGCGCGATCGACGACGCGGCCCACGCCGGCTACAACGTCGCTTCGGCGGCCGCGTTGCTCGGCGTTACTCTGTAGGACATGAAGGGCAGCCATGGCCGAGATTGACGTCGTTCTTCCTGACGGATCCCACAAATCCCTGCCAGCGGGCTCGACGGCGGGCGACGTCGCGGCCGCGATCGGAGCGCGCCTGGCCAAGGACGCTCTGGCAGCGCGCATCGACGGCGTCCTGAGCGATCTCGCAGCCAGCGTGCCCGACGGCGCCCACGTGGGGATCGTCACGCCCGCGAGCGACGACGGTCGCGAGATCCTGCGCCACTCGAGCGCCCACGTGATGGCCCAGGCCGTCACCCGGCTCTGGCCGGGGGCGAAGTACGCGATTGGCCCGGCCATCGAGAACGGCTTCTACTACGACTTCGAACTGCCCGGCGGGGCCCACTTCACCGACGAGGACCTCGCGCGCATCGAGGCCACGATGCGCGAGATCGTCGCCGAGGACCAGCCCTTCACGCGCCGCGAGATGTCCATCGACGACGGTCTGGCCGTCTTCGCCGACCAGCCCTTCAAGATCGAGATCATCACCAAGGTCAAAGAGGGGGCCGACGACGACGAGGACCTCGGCGAGGTCTCGGCCGGACCGATCGTGTCGGTCTACGCCAACTCCGAGGGGTTCGTCGACCTCTGCCGCGGTCCCCACGTGCCCTCGACCAAGCGCCTGGGCCACTTCAAGCTGATGCGCGTCGCCGGTGCCTACTGGCGCGGCGACGAGAAGCGTCCCCAGCTCCAGCGCGTCTACGGAACGGCGTGGGAGTCGGCCGCGGCCCTCGCCGCGCACCTGCACCAGCTCGAGGAGGCGGAGAAGCGCGACCACCGCCGCCTGGCGACCGAGCTCGACCTGCTGAGCTTTCCCAGCGAGCTCGGCGGGGGACTCGCCGTGTGGCACCCGCGTGGGGGCATCGTGCGCAAGCAGATGGAGGACTTCAGCCGGGCGCGCCACTTAGAGGGCGGATATGAATTCGTGGTGACCCCGCACCTGGCCAACGCGCGGCTCTTTGAGACCTCCGGCCACCTCGGCTTCTACAAAGACGGCATGTACCCGCCCATGGAGATGGACAACGGGACCTACTACATGAAGCCGATGAACTGCCCGATGCACTGCCTGATCTTTCGCAGCCGGGCCCGCAGCTACCGCGAGCTGCCGCTGCGGCTCTTCGAGCTTGGCACCGTCTATCGCTACGAGCGCGCCGGCACCCTGCACGGACTGATGCGCATCCGCGGCTTCACCCAGGACGACAGCCACATCTACTGCACCGAGGAGCAGCTCGAAGGAGAGATCATCTCGCTCCTCGGCTTCGTGATGGACGTGCTGCGCGCCTTCGGCTTCAGCGAGTTCACGGCGAACCTCTCCACCAAGGACCCCGAGAAGTACGTCGGCAGCGACGAGATCTGGGAGAAGTCGACCGACGCGCTGCGCGGAGCCCTCGAGCGATTCGGCCTCGAGTACCAGATCAAGAAGGGCGACGCCGCCTTCTACGGGCCCAAGATCGACATCGACGTGCGCGACGCGATCGGGCGGACCTGGCAGCTCTCGACGATCCAGTGCGACTTCAACCACCCCGAGCGCTTCGACCTCGAGTACGTAGGCGCCGACAACCAGCGCCACCGGCCGATCATGCTGCACCGCGCGCTCTTTGGCTCGATCGAGCGATTCTTCGGCGTGCTGCTCGAGCACTACGCGGGCAACCTGCCGACCTGGCTCGCGCCCGAGCAGGTGCGCGTGCTCGGCGTGCGCAACGACCACGACGACTACGCGCGCGAGGTGGCCGCTCACTTGAAGGAGACCGGCGTGCGCGTCAGCGTCGAGGTGGCCAACGAGCCCCTGGGCGCGCGTATCCGGCGCGCCAAGATGGAGAAGATTCCCTACGTGCTCGTCGTCGGCGACGAAGACGTGGCGAGCGGCACCCTGGGCGTGAACGCGCGCGGCTCGAACGATCCCTCGCGCGGGGTCAGCCTGGGCGAGTTCACGACGGCGCTGCACGCCGAGATCCTCGCTCACGGGCGACCCGACGCCGACTGATGCCCCTCGAACGGTTCTCGGCGGCCTGGCGCGAGCAGTACGTGGGCTCCACTTCGACGCCGAGCGACGGCTGCGTGTTCTGCACCCTGGCGACCCAGGAGGTCAGCGAGAGCACCGGCGTGCTGTGGCGCTCGTCGCACACC
Organism: Acidimicrobiaceae bacterium; assembly: GCA_027451285.1. Taxonomy (GTDB): domain Bacteria; phylum Actinomycetota; class Acidimicrobiia; order Acidimicrobiales; family RAAP-2; genus RAAP-2. The sequence continues at coordinate 25,772 of DAIDJP010000027.1, forward strand.
TACGTCGCCCTCAACGCCTTCCCCTACGGGTCGGGACATCTGCTGATCCTGCCCTACGCGCACGTCGCCGGCCTCGAAGACCTCGACGAGGACTCCTACGCCGACCTCTTTCTCACGTTGCGCCGCGTGGTGCTCGCCCTGCAGGCGGCCTACGGCGCGGACGGACTGAACATCGGCATGAACCTCGGCCAGGCCGGAGGGGCGGGGATTCCCCAGCATTTGCACGCCCACGCGCTCCCGCGTTGGCTGGGCGACACCAATTTCATGACCACGATCGGCGAAACCCGGGTCCTGCCGGAGTCCCTGGAATCGACCTGGCGCAAGGTCCACGCCGCGCTGACAGCCCCGTGAGAGAGCCCCTGGCCGGTAGACTCGCTGCGAGACCGGAGGCCTGATGTTCGACGGCAGATTCCGCAGGGGAATAGATGCGACGACCGCTCCGGTGGGGCGCTGGCTCGTGCGCGCCGGTTTCTCCGCTGACGCCCTCACGGCGTCGGGGCTGGTCTTCGCCTTCGTGACCGCCTGGGCGATCGCGGTGGGACATCACCACGTGGCGATCCTGCTGTTGACGGCGACGGGCTTTCACGACATGCTCGACGGCGCGGTCGCCAAGGCCTCGCATCGCGCGAGCCAGCGCGGGAGCTTCTTCGACTCGGTGATCGACCGGGTCTCGGACGCCCTGCTCCTGGGCGGGGCGGCCTACTACCTGACGGCTCATCACCACGGCCAGCTCGTGTTGTTGCCCTTCGCGATCCTGACGACGACATTCCTGATCTCTTACCAGCGCTCCAAGGCCGAGAGCCTGGGACTGAGCGCCAAGGGCGGTCTGATGGAGCGTGCCGAGCGGATGATCCTGCTCGGGGTGGGCCTGCTCGCGACCGCGATCTTCATCCCGGTGCTCTGGCTGATGCTCGTCCTGACCGCGATGACCGCCGCCGGCCGGTTCTGGCGCGTGTGGCAGGTGGCGGCTCGACCCGAGCCCGTGCGCAGCCACGCCTATCGCCCCCGCGCCCACAGCGGCCGTCGCCCGCGTCGACTGACGCGCTCGTCGCGCCACTGATGAATCCACGGGTACGCGTCGCCCTCTTTCGGGCCGCGGGAGCGGTGCTCGAAGCCCTGCCCGAGTCGCTCGATCGCGCCCTGGCGCGCGGGGGCGGACGGATTTTCTACAAGGTGAGTGCCGAGAAGCGGCGCATCGTGGCGGCCAATATGGCGGTCGTCCTGGGCGAGGGGGCCGACGCCGCGCGCCTCGAGCGTCTCGTCGCCGCCTCCTTTGACAGCTACGCCCAGTACTGGGCCGAGAGTGCGAAGCTGCCGGCGCTCGCCCCCTCGACAATCTCGTCGCGTTTTTCGATCACCCAGGGCCAGGAGAACCTGGTCGCCGCCGTCGGCGCGGGCAAGGGCGTGGTAGTCGCCCTGCCGCACCTGGGCAGTTGGGAATGGGGCGGCGCCTTTCTGGCGCGACTGGGCATGCCGATGCTCGCGGTGGCCGAGGTGCTCGATCCGCCCGAACTCTTCGACTGGTTCGCCGAGAAGCGCCGCCAGATCGGCATTGAGATCGCCCCGCTCGACGAGCGCGCCGGCGCGGTGCTGCTGGGCCGACTGCGCGCGGGGGGGATCGTCGGCCTGCTCTGTGACCGTGACATCCAGGGCAACGGGGTCGAGGTCGAGTTCTTCGGACGTCGTGTCACCCTGCCCGCCGGTCCGGCGACCCTGGCGCTGCGAACCGGTGCGGCCCTGGTGGTGGCGGCGTGCTACTCCGGGCCGGGACTCGATCATCACGCAATCGTGCGCGGCCCCCTCGAGATCGCCCGCGAAGGCCGTCTCAGCGCCGACGTGACCCGGGTGACCCAGATGATCGCCACCGAGCTCGAGGAACTGATCCGGCGCGCGCCGGAGCAGTGGCACGTGCTCGAGGAGCGCTTTACGTGAGTCGCGTTGCTCTGGTCTCGCCCTACGCCCTCTCGGTGCCGGGCGGGGTCCAAGAGCAGGTCCTCGCGATGAGCCGTGAACTCGCGCGTCGCGGCTACGAGGTTCTCGTCGTGGCGCCCGACGCGCACGACCGCGCCACGTACGACACGCCGGCGCGCGTGGTGCGATTCGGCGCGCGGCTCTCCCTGCCGGCCAACGGCTCCAAGGCTCCGCTCACCTTGTCGCCGACGGCCGCGATCGCGGCGCGGCGCGACATCGAGGGCTTTCGCCCCGACGTCGTGCACTACCACGAGCCCTTCGCCCCGCTCATTGGCTGGTCCAGCCTGTGGCGCCACCGGGTCCCCGCCGTCGCCACGCTGCACCGCAGTGGTTCGGGGCCGGCGCTGCGCCTCACCCGACCGCTGCTCGCCGTCCTCGCCGAACGTCTCGATGTCGCCGCCGCCGTCTCGCCGGCTGCGGCCGCCACGTGGTCCGCGGCCGCGCCCCTCTCGCCCGTGGTGCTCTTTAACGGCTTCGAAGCGGAGCGCTTCCGCGCCTTCGCCCGCGAGGTGCCCGACGAGGTGCGAGTGATCTTCGTGGGGCGACTCGAAGAGCGCAAGGGAGCGGGCGACGTCATCCGCGCGGTCCAGATCCACAACGCGACGCACCCAGCGTCCCCTTGGCGGCTCTCGGTCGTGGGTGACGGCGCCCAGCGCGCGGAGCTCGAGTCGCTCACGGGCGACGACGAGCGCATCAGCTTTCTCGGCGCGGTCTCCGACGCGCACAAGCGCGACCTTCTGCGCCGTTCGAGCGTGGCGGTCGCCGCCTCGACCCACGGCGAGAGCTTCGGCCTCGTCGTGCTCGAGCCGATGGCGAGCGAGGTGCCGGTCGTGGCCTCGGACATCGAGGGCTATCGCGACGCCGCCGGCGGGCACGCGACGCTCTATCGCGCGGGCGATCCCGCCGCCCTCGCCGAGGCGATCGCTGTTGCGCTGGCCACCGCCACGCCCGAGAGCATCGCCGCGGCGAGCGCGCACGCGGCGAACTGGTCGATGTCGCATCTGATGGACCTCTACGAGGGCCTCTACGAGCGAGCTCGGGGTGAATTTACGCGCGTCCGATCCTCCTATTGATTGTCAAGTCGGTTGAGACGTGGCGGACAGACCAATCATGAGCCATCTGATGGAGGCAGCCTCTTATGAAGTCACGCCGTCTCAAGGTCTGGGCCGGGTCGGGGAGGGCAGATCGGATTGAAGTCAGCCCGGGGGCGACAGGTAGCCTTTGGGCCACACCCCAACCCGGCGATCTTTAGTCGTGAGGCAGGTGGTGATAGACCTCACGGGCGACGTAGCGCTTCAGGCATCGAATGACCTCGCGGGTCGAGTGCCCCTCCTTGGTGCGCCGCTCGACGTAGTCGCGGGTGCGCTGGTCACAGGTCATGCGCACCACCACGACGCGCCACAGCGCACTGTTGGCCTGACGGTCACCACCGCGGTCGAGGCGGTGTCGACTCACCTTGCCCGAGGACGCCTCCAGCGGCGCGACGCCGCACAGATGTGCGAACGCCGCCTCGGACTTGAGGCGTTCGGGGTTGTCCCCGGCCGCCACGAGAAGAGCTCCCGCGATGAGAGGGCCCACGCCTTTCAGGCCCCGCAGCGCAGGAGCCGCTTCCTGGGTGAGCGCGTCGATTGCTTCGAGCAGGCCGGCGCGCTCGACGTCGAGGCGTTCGATTCGCATCGCGAGGCTCTTCAAGACGCACTTGGTCGCCGTGGTGACGTCGCGCACGTGCGGACCGGGCCGCAGCCGAGCGGCGTCTGTGATCAGCACGGACCCGCGCTGGTGAACGAAACGCTCACGTAGCTCATCGGGTCCGCAGTAGAGGAGGTGGCGAATTTGCACCAGCGCCTTGTTGCGGGCCTGAGTCGCCGAGCGGTGCGCGACCAGTAGAACCCGGATCGACTCGACCGCGCCGGCGCGGGCCTTGGCGGGCCCCGCGGCCCCCGACAGCGCGGTTCGCGCTGCGACAATCGCGTCGAGCGTGTCGCTCTTGCCCTGACGACGTCGGATCTGGCGATTGGGCCGCTCGACATCGAGCACCGCAACGCCCTCGTGGGCCAGATGACGCGTGAGTCCGGCGCCGTAGGCGCCGGTGCCCTCGATGCCCACGCGAGCGAGCTCGCCGAAGGTGCACAGCCAGGCGTGCAGCTCGCGATATCCCGAGGCCCGGGTGGCGAAGGTCGCGGTGCCTAGCACCCCGCCGGCTTCATCCACCGCCGCCGCCACATGGACGTCACCGTGGGTATCCACGCCGCCGATGACACGACGAGGTGACTCTAAAGTAGTCATGGTCTTCCCTTCTCTCTTAACTGTTCAAGGGTTGACGCGGCCGTCCCCGCCAGGTGACGGTAGGGCGTGGCAGTTGACCCTGCCACGCCAAATCACCCAACCGGAACGGGACGCGCCGCACCTTGTCATCACGCTATGACGACCGTGAACTTCCTCCCGGTCATCATCGACATCATGATTGGTAGCCTGGTGTCGTGGCCACCAAGAATCGACCGCGCTCGCGCCGGTCACAGCATCGAGAGGGGACCCCTTACGTGGCCCCCGTGCTCGACCCGACCTGGCAGAGCCCCTACGTGCCCTCGGCCGGCGAGCGTCACGCCAACGCGGTGGCCCTGCGCCGCTTCGCGATCCGCCGCAAGATCCCGGCGTCGATCACGGTGGGTGTCGCGGTCGTCGTCCTCGTGGCCCTCTTCTCAGTCAGCGTGTGGCTGCCGGTGCTCGCTGTTCTCATCGCCCTCGTCTACGCCTGGGACCTGCGTCGCTCGCTGGTAGGTATCGAACGTCAGGGTCAGCACCTGGGCGGCGCCATGCGCGAGATCTTTCGCGTGGCCGGCACGTCGACCGACCGGGCCCGCCTGGACACGATCATCGAACGGCTGACGGCCACGTTCGGCGTTGACGGCGTCGAAGCCGTCATCGTCGACGACCCCGTCTACAACGCCGCCCTCGTGCCCAATGGGTCCGGGCTGAACTTCTTCATCACGGTCGCCGCGGTGCACGACTTCGATCTCATCGAGATCGAGGGCGTGGTCGCGCACTGCCTGGCCCGTCACCGTCTGGGGCTGCTCGAGCGCCAGAGCGCGGCGGCGCTGGCCAACGTCAGCGACGAGGTCCGCCGCGAGCTCTACAGCCCCGGCAGCGCCTACCGGGCCGACGAGGTGGCCGCGGCCACGATCCGCTACCCGCTGGGACTCGCCGCGGCGCTACGACGCTGCGCGAACCAGGCCGTGGCGAGCACCTCGTTCTTCGCCGGGGCGACCTACGCCCAGTGGCACGGGGTCTGGTTCAACCCGGCCTCGGGGCGTGCGACCGACTTCTCGGACCTCGACGACGTGACGGTGCGCGCGGCGGCCCTCGAAGAGTGGTGAGCAACGCCCGGTAAAGTGGGCCTATGAGCCCAGAGACCTCTTCCACCGGTAGCCAACTCGTCAAGCGCGGCCTGGCCGACATGCTGCGCGGAGGAGTGATCATGGATGTGGTCAATCCCGAGCAGGCCAAGATCGCCGAGGACGCCGGCGCGGTCGCCGTCATGGCGCTTGAGCGTGTGCCGAGTGACATCCGTCGCGACGGCGGTGTTGCGCGCATGTCCGATCCCCAGATGATCCAGGAGATCCAGGCGACCGTGACGATCCCGGTCATGGCCAAGGCGCGCATCGGACACTTCGCCGAGGCCCAGATCCTCCAGGCGCTCAACGTGGACTACATCGACGAGTCCGAGGTGCTCACCCCGGCCGACGAGGAGAACCACATCGACAAGTGGGCCTTCACGGTGCCCTTCGTCTGCGGGGCGACCAACCTGGGAGAGGCGCTGCGGCGCATCGGCGAGGGCGCGTGCTTGATCCGCTCCAAGGGCGAGGCCGGCACCGGCAACGTGGTCGAAGCCGTGCGCCACTTGCGCACGATCAACGCCCAGATGCGACGCCTCCAGAGCGCCGACTCCTCCGAGCTCTTCGCCCTGGCGAAGGACCTGGGCGCGCCGCTACCTCTGGTGCGCGAGGTGGCCGAGACGGGACACCTGCCCGTGCCAATGTTCTGCGCCGGAGGCATCTCGACCCCGGCCGACGCGTCGCTGGTCCTCCAGCTCGGCGCCGAGGCCGTCTTCGTGGGCTCGGGGATCTTCAAGAGCGAAGACCCCACGCGCATGGCCCACGCCATCGTCGAAGCCACCACCCACTTCCGCGATGCCGACGTCGTGGCTAAGGTCTCGACCGGACTCGGCGCGGCGATGCGCGGCGCCGAGACCGCGACGCTCGAACAGCGCCTGGCCGAACGCGGCTGGTAGTGCGCGTCGGCGTCCTGGCCCTTCAGGGCGACGTGCGCGAGCACAGCGCGACCCTCCGCGCCCTAGGGGCCGAACCCGTGGCGCTGCGCCGCGGCGAACACCTTGAGGGTCTCTCCGGAGTGATCCTGCCCGGCGGGGAGTCCACCGCGATCGCCCACCTACTCGCCACCTCGGGCCTGCGCGAGCCGCTGGCCAAGGAGATCGAGTCGGGGCTGCCCGTCTTTGGCACGTGCGCGGGGCTGATCCTGCTCTCGCGACAGGTGCTCGACGGTCGCGCCGATCAGTGGAGCTACGCGGCGCTGGACGTCGCGGTGCGTCGCAACGGCTACGGGCGCCAAGTGGCCAGCTTCGAGACGACCCTTGACGTCGAGGGTCTCGGCGAGGTCCCCGGGGTCTTCATCCGTGCGCCCAAGATCGAGTCCTGGGGTGAGTCCGTTGAGGTGCTCGCGGACCACGACCACGGCGACGGGGCCTTTCCCGTGCTCGTTCGCCAGGGTTCGGTGTGGGGATGCGCCTTTCACCCCGAGTTGACCAGCGACACCCGGGTCCACGAGCTCTTCGTCTCGTCCCTGGCCGACCGCTAGCATTAACGCGCCCCGCGGGGCAGGAGGAACTATGTCCGGCCATTCGAAGTGGGCAACGACCAAGCACCGTAAGGGTGCCAAGGACAGCGCTCGCGCCAAGGTGTTCGCCAAGATCATCCGCCAGGTTGAGGTCGCCGCGCGTGAGGGCGGGGGAGACCCCGCCGCCAACGCCAGCCTGCGCACGATGTTTCAGAAGGCCCGCGAGGCCTCGGTGCCCATCGACACGATCGAGCGCGCCATCAAGCGCGGCACCGGCGAGCTCGAAGGCGTGCGCTACGAGCCCGTGACCTACGAGGGGTACGCCCCCGGCGGGATCGCGGTCATCGTCGAGACCCTGACCGACAACCGCAACCGCACGAGCGCCGAGATCAAGCACCTGTTCTCCAAGAACGGCGGCTCCATCGCCGAGCCGGGCGCGGTCTCCTGGCAGTTCCACCGCAAGGGCGCGATCGAGGTCGCCGGGCCTCTGGACGAGGATCAGCTCCTCGAGTGGGTCCTCGAGGCCGGCGGCGAGAACATGGCGGCCAACGGCGACAACTTCCTCGTCACCACGGCGCCGACGGACCTGGGCAGGGTGCGCGACGCCCTCGAGGGCTTTGGCGTGAAGGTGCTGTCGGCGGATCTCACGCTCGAGGCCCAGAACCAGATCGAGATCAGCGACGCCAGTGACGCCAAGAAGATCCTGCGGCTCATTGACGCCATCGACGACCACGACGACGTCCAGAACGTGTACGCGAACTTCGACGTCGCCGACGAGATCCTGGGGGCCCTCGAGGAGTAGTTCCACGCTCGCCGGGTCGCGCTGGGTAATATCGAACGTATGTTCGTACTTGGCATCGACCCGGGCCTGACCCGCTGCGGGTTCGGCCTCGTCGAGGGGGGCCTGGTGGGGCCCGAGTCCTTTCGCGCGGCGACGGCCGGCGTGCTCGCGACCGATCCCGACGCGCCGGTCGAGGCTCGCCTGGCCCAGATCTACACGGACCTGGGTGAGCTCTACGACCAGTACGCGCCCGACGTGGTCGTCGTCGAGCGGGTCTTTTTCATGCGCAACGCCAAGACGGCGATTCCCGTCGCCCAGGCGAGCGGGGTCGCGGTCGCGCTCGCCGGCGCGCGCGGCGCGCTCGTGCGCCAGTTCACCTCCCAGGAGGTCAAACTCGCGGTCGCCGGCTACGGCGCGGCGAGCAAGTCCCAGGTCCAGGGGATGGTCGCTCGGCTGTGTGCGCTGAGCTCGATCCCGCGTCCGCCCGACGCGGCCGACGCGCTGGCGCTGGCGATCACCTATCTGATGGTCGCGCGTCTCGAGTCGCGCTACCCGGTGGCCACGTGATCGGCTGGCTCGCCGGGGTCGTGCGGCGCAACGACGCGGGACTGGTGATCCTCGACGTCGGCGGGGTGGGCTATCAGGTCCACCTGGCCTCGCGCCGCGAGGTGCCCGTGGGATCGTCTCTCGAGCTGCACGTGCGCACCGCCCTGCGCGACGACACGATCCTGCTCTACGGATTCCTCGAGGCCGAGGAGAGGGACTTCTTCGACCAACTTCTCGCCACTCCCGGTGTGGGTCCCTCGACCGCGCTTGCGGCGCTGCGCACCATGGAGATGGCCGAGCTGGTGAGTGCGATCGAGGCCGGCGACGTCAAGACCGTCGCGACCGTGCCCGGCGTGGGAGCCAAGACGGCCAGTCGCATCGTGCTCGAGTTGCGCGGCAAGGTGGTGGCGCCACTCGAGGCGGTCGTCGTGCCGCGCGACCTCGACGACGCCCTGCGCTCGCTGGGCTATTCGGCGAGTGAGATTCGCGACGCGCTCGCCGACGTGGACATCCCCGACGACGAGGCCGCCGCCTTACGCGTCGCGCTCTCTCGACTGGGACGATCGTGAGGCGCGACACCGAACTCGAGTCCTCACTGGTGGCCGCCAGCGAGCGTGAAGTCGTGATGGACGCGACCCTGCGTCCGGCGCGCCTGGCCGACTTCGTCGGCCAGCGCGAACTCGTCGGACACCTCGAGATCGTGCTCGGCTCGGCGCGCTCGCGCGGCCAGGTCGCCGACCACCTGCTCTTCGCCGGACCGCCGGGTCTCGGCAAGACGTCCCTCGCCGCCATCGTGGCGGCCGAGATGGGCGCCACGCTGCGCACGACGGCCGGACCGGTCCTTTCGCGTCCCGGCGACGTGGCGGCGCTGCTCACCGACCTCGCCGAGGGCGACGTGCTCTTCATCGACGAGATCCACCGCCTGACCCGCGCGGTCGAAGAGGTGCTCTATTCGGCGATGGAGGACCGTCGCCTCGACGTGATGGTCGGTCGCGGGCCTTCGGCGCGATCGATTCGACTCGAGCTCGCGCCGTTCACGCTCGTGGGCGCGACGACGCGTACCGGCCTGGTGGCCGCGCCGCTGCGCGACCGCTTCGGTTTCGTGGGCCAGCTCGATCTCTACGACGTCGACGAGTTGGCCTCGATCGTGGATCGTTCCTCGCGCCTGCTGGGCGTCGACGTGACCGGTGAGGCGACTCGGGTCATCGCCTCGCGTTCACGCGGCACTCCACGCATCGCGAATCGCCTCTTGCGCCGGGTGCGCGACTACGCGGCGGTCGAGGGGGTGGGCACCGTCGACGCCGCCTTCGCCGCGAGGGCCCTCGACGTCTTCGGGGTTGACGTCGAGGGACTGGACAAGCTCGACCGACGCATCCTGGGCCTGCTCTGCGAGCAGTTCGCCGGCCAGGCGGTCGGACTGACCACACTCGCACACGCCCTGGGTGAGGAGACGGCGACCATCGAGGACGCCTACGAGCCCTACCTGCTGCGCGCCGGGCTGCTCATTCGCACGCCCCGCGGGCGCCTCGCCACCGAGCGCGCCTACCGTCACCTGGCCCTGCAACCGCCCGGCGGGGGATTGGTCTAGGAAGCCTCGCGCCAGCGAGTAGGGTTTCTGGGGTCTATTGACGGAGGAAAAGTATTTATGTTGGCAGCATCGAGCGGTGGCTCGTCGTCGATTTTGTTGATCTACGTCGTAGTCTTCGGCGCTCTCTATTTCTTCTACCTTCGTCCGCGAAATCGTAAGCAGAAGGCGCAGCGTCTTCAGGCTCGTCAGGTCGAAGTCGGCCAGCGCGCCCAGACCATCGGCGGCCTCTTGGGCACGGTCGTCAAGGTGAGCGACGAGGCCGTGACCCTGCGCAGTGATTCGGGCGTGGAGCTGGACTTCGTGCCCTCGGCGATCGCCCGGCGCATCGACCCCGCCGTGCCCGAGTCGACCGACGACGAGCCCAAGAACGAGACGCCCGAAAGCGACCAGTAGTGGCATCGCCGACGGCTTCAAAGCGCTCGCTCCTCGTCAGCCTGATGCTGACGATCGTCGTGTCCTTCGGCGCCCTGATCACGACGCTGTCCTTCGGCTGGGGGCCCAAGCTGGGCCTCGACCTCGCCGGGGGCCTGTCGGTGGTCTACAAGCCGGTGACCAACACGACCACGGCGAAGCTCCAAGAGGCCGTCACGATTCTCAACAACCGCGTGAACGGCCTGGGTGTCTCGGGCGCCACGGTCAACCTCCAGGGCAAGAACATCGTGGTCAGCGTTCCCGGCGTCTCGGACGCGCGCAACGTGCTCGCCATCGTGGGCCAGACCGCCCAGCTGCTCTTTCGCCCGGTCCTCTGTGAGGCCCCGCCGGCGACCAAGACCGCCAAGACCGTCGCCACGCTGCCGCCGTGCGGGGCGTCGTATCTGATGTCGCCGCAGAATCTGGCGGTCAACACCAACACGGGCAATCCGACCAACAACATTCCGCCGGACCCGGCCTACGCCAACATCGCTTCCACCACCTCGGCCAAGGACGATCCGAAGAAGGTCGTCATCTTGCCGGGGCTGGGCACGTCGTCGATTCGTTACGTCCTGGGACCCTCCGAGCTCAACGGCACCGCGGTCAAGTCCGCGGTCGCCCAGCAGAACACCATCGGCGCCTGGGTCGTCAACTACACCCTCACCTCCGCGGGCAGCCCCGCCTGGGACCGGGTGGCCCAGGCCAATTTCCACGGCCTGCTCGCCATCGAGCTCGACGGCGTGGTCCAGTCCGCGCCGTTGATCCAGCCCAACCAGACCAGCTTCACCTCCTTCGGCGGCCAGGGCGAGATCTCGGGCTCCTTCACCGAGACCTCCGCGAAGAACCTGGCCTTGGCCATGCAGTTCGGCGCCCTGCCGGTACGCCTCCAGGCTCTCAACACGGTGACGGTGTCACCGACCCTGGGTCACAGCGCCCTCGTCGCGGGCCTCGGCGCCGGTCTCGTGGGCCTCGCGCTGGTGCTTCTCTACACGATCGCCTACTACCGACTGCTGGGACTGGTGATCGTGCTCGGACTCGCGGTGACCGCGGCGTTGCTGTGGGCGATCATCTCGGCCCTCGGCCATACCGCCCTGGCGCCGAGTTTCAGCCTGTCGGGCGTGACGGGACTGATCGTCTCGATCGGTATCACGGTGGACAGTTACATCGTGTACTTCGAGCGATTAAAGGACGAGGCCCGCTCGGGCCGCTCGATTCGCACCTCCGTCGACCGGGGGTTCCGCTCGGCCTGGCGCACGGTGCTCGCTGCTGACACGGTGAGCCTGCTCGCCGCCGTGCTGCTCTACGTCATCGCCGTGGGCGACGTGCGCGGCTTCGCGTTCTTCCTCGGACTCTCGACGCTGATGGACGTGGCCATCACGTGGTACTTCACACGACCACTGGTGATCCTGCTCGGTCGTCGCAGTTCAGATTCGCACTCGGCGCTCTCCATGGCCGCCGGTCTCGCCCAGGGAGGCGCCCATGAGTGACCTCGAGAAGACTCCGGGGCGCTTCGGGCGCATCTACCGCGGACTGACCACGATTGACTTCGTCGGGCGACGCAAGATCTGGTTCTCGATCTCGGCGGTCATCATCGTGCTGGGACTGGGTTCGCTGGCCGTGCGCGGCTTCAACCTGGGCATCGACTTCAAGGGCGGCAGCTCCTGGGAGGTGCTCGCGCCCCACTCGTCGATCTCGTCCATGACGAGCGCAGTGGAGAACGCGGGCCTGTCGCTGCCCACCGTCCAAAAGCTCGGCAGCGACACCTACGAGGTGACCGCGGACCTCAACAACCTCTCGGCGGCGGATCAGCTCGCGATCACCAACAAGGTGGTCAACGCGATGGCCAAGGAGGCGGGCAAGGAGCCCAACCAGGTCTCGACCTCGAGCGTCGGGCCCACCTGGGGCAGCCAGATCTCTCAACGCGCCCTCGAGGCCCTGATCGTCTTCTTCATCGCGGTCGTGGCCTACATCTCGATGCGCTTCGAGCCCAAGATGGCCCTGGCGGCGTTCTTGGCGATGATCCACGACCTGCTGGTGACCGTGGGTGTGTACTCGCTCTTCGGATTCCAGATCACGCCGGACACGGTGATCGCGATCCTCACCATCCTCGGTTACTCGCTCTATGACACCGTCGTGGTCTTTGACCGCGTGCGCGACAACACGGGCTCGGTGCTGAAGTCGGGCGACCTGAGCTACTCGGACATGGTGAACCTCTCGATGAACCAGACCCTGGCGCGATCGATCAACACCTCGCTGGTGGCGATCCTGCCCGTCTTCTCGGTGCTCGCGGTCGGCGCCTACATCCTGGGTGCGACCAGCCTGCAGAACTACGGTTTGGCCCTCGTCGTCGGACTGCTCTCGGGGGCGTACTCGTCGATCTTCATCGCGAGCCCGCTGCTGTCGATGTTCAAGGAGCGCGAGCCGCGCTTTCGCGAGCTGGCCGAGCGGGTGGCCTCGCGCGCCGAGCGCGCGACCCTGACCCCGGCCGCCGCGGCCGTCTTGTCCGGGGAGGGCTCGGTGCGCAACCGGCCGGCGGGTTCGTCGGGCTCGCCGGTGCAGGCGCGCGCGCGCAAACAAAAGCGGCGGTAGCCGTAGGCTGACACCATGGTTCTCACGCGATCCTCGGACGCGGCGTTGGCAAGTTCGCTCGAGCGCGTCATCGCGCGCTTTCGCGAGCACCACCCCGACTCGGTCGGCGACGTCGAGATCATCCGTCGCGCGGGACTGGCGGCGATCGCGGCCCACGAGGGTCAGCTGCGCCGTACCGGCGAGCCCTACGTCACGCACCCCATCGCGGTCGCCGGCATCGTCGCCGACCTGGGTCTCGACGCCCTGACGATCGCGGCGGCCCTGTTGCACGACGCGGTCGAGGACACCGGGATGACTACCCAGTGGCTCGAGGGCGAGTTCGGCGAGCAGGTCGCGGCCGTCGTGGACGGGGTCACCAAGCTCGACCGCCTGGAGTTCGACTCCAAGGAGGCCCAGCAGGCGGCGACGATCCGCAAGATGTTCATCGCCATGGCCCGCGACTGGCGGGTCCTCTTGATCAAGCTGGCCGATCGGCTGCACAACATGCGCACGATCTCGGTCATGCCCATGCACCGCCAGCGCGCGATCGCCCAGGAGACTCTGGACGTCTACGCGCCCCTCGCGCATCGCCTCGGTGTCCAGCAGGTCAAGTGGCAACTCGAGGACCTCAGCTTCGCCACGCTGCACCCCAAGCGCTACGCCGAGATCGAGCAGATGGTCGCCGTGCGTCAGCCCGAGCGCGAGGCCTACCTCGTCGAGGTGATGGAGTCGCTCTCGGCCAAGCTCGCGAGCTTTGGCATCACCGCCGAAGTGCGGGGGCGACCGAAGCACCTCTGGAGCATCTACGAGAAGATGGTCATCGGGGGCAAGGAGTTCGACGAGATCTTCGACCTGGTGGGCCTGCGGGTGATCGTCGAGGAGGACCGCGACTGCTGGGCCGTGCTGGGCGCGATCCACGCGCTGTGGTCGCCGGTGCACGGGCGCTTCAAGGACTACATCAACTCGCCCAAGTTCAACCTCTACCAGTCGCTGCACACGACGGTGATCGGGCCGCGCGGCAAGTCCGTCGAGGTCCAGGTGCGCACCTGGGAGATGCACCGGCGCGCCGAGTTCGGCATCGCCGCCCACTGGGGCTACAAGGAGGGCGCCTCCACCAAGGAGATCGCCTGGATGCAGCGCCTGGCCGACGTCGAGGAGGAGGAGAACGACCCAATCGCCTTCTTGGAGGCGTTGAAGCTCGACCTCGGTCAGGACGAGGTCTACGTCTTCACCCCCAAAGGGCGCGTCATCGCCCTGGTCGAGGGCGCCACCCCCATCGACTTCGCCTACGCGGTGCACACCGAGGTGGGGCATCACTGCGTGGGCGCCAAGGTCAACGGGCGGCTCGTCTCGCTCGACACCGTGCTGCACTCGGCCGACGTGGTCGAGATCGTCACCAACAAGAACAACGCGGCCGGGCCGTCGCGAGACTGGCTCAACATCGCCAAGTCCTCGCGGGCGCGCTCCAAGATCCGCCAGTGGTTCCAGCGCGAGCGCCGCGAGGACGCCATCGAGGGCGGGCGCGAGGAGCTGATCAAGGCGCTGCGCCGCGAGGGGCTGCCGATCGCGACCTCGCTGTCCTCGAGCGCGCTCGACGCCGTGATCAAGTCCTTCAACCTCGAGGACCTCGACGCGCTGTTCATGGCGATCGACTCGAACCAGATCTCCGCCCTCGCCGTCGTCCAGCGCCTGGACCGCGAGCTGCGCGGGGGAGAGGCCGAGCAGCTGCCCAGCACGGTGACCAAGATGCCGCGCGGGCGCACCACGCGTCGCTCGGCCGGGGTCTACGTCGAGGGCCTCGACGACGTCATGGTCCACCTGGCGCGCTGCTGCTCGCCGGTGCCGGGCGATCCCATCACGGGCTTCATCACCCAGGGCCGGGGGGTCTCGGTGCACCGCGACGACTGCTCCAACGCGGTCGCCCTGGCCCAGCGACTGGGCGAGCGCATCATCGACGTCGAGTGGGACGCCTCGGCCGTCGGCCAGTACCGGGCGGTGCTCGAGGTCCTGGCCTTTGACCGCTCGCGTCTGCTGCTCGACGTCTCCAAGGTGGTCGCCGAGTACCACCTCAACATCATCTCGAGCTCTTCAACGACGTCGGGCTCGCGCATCGTGCGTATGGTGTTCGACGTGGAACTGGTCGACCCGACGCACCTCGGCAGCCTGATCGCCGCCCTCAAGGCGGTCGACGGCGTCTTCGACGCGTTCCGCCAGCTGCCCGGTCAGAACAAGTCCTCATGAACGGCCCCTCGGCCGTGCAGGCCCCGGTCGGCACGCACGACGTGCTGGCGCCGGACTCGGCGCGCTGGCAGTTCCTGATCGCGACCTTCGCCGACTGGGCCAGACGCTACGACTTCTCGCTCATCATCAACCCGCTCTTCGAGGACGTCGCGGTCTTTAACCGCGGCATCGGCGAGGCCAGCGAGATGGCGACCAAGGAGATGTACGTCTTTTCCGACCGCGGCGGGCGCACCCTCGCGCTGCGCCCCGAGGGCACGGCGTCGGTCGTGCGGGCCTTCGTCCAGCACCGTCCGGCGACGCCCTACAAGGCGTGGTACGTCACGCCGGCCTTTCGCTACGAGCGCCCCCAAAAGGGCCGCTACCGTCAGCACCACCAGCTGGGCGTCGAGGCGCTCGGCACCGACGATCCCTCCCTCGACGTCGAGGTGGTCTCGCTCGCCTGGCGCTTCTACGCGGCCCTCGGGCTCACCCGGGTGCGACTGCTGATCAACTCGATGGGACACCCCGAGTGCCGCGGCGCCTACGTGGCGGTCCTCACCGACTACCTGGCCGCCCACGAGGCCGAGATCTGCGACGAGCACCGGCCGACCTGGCGCACCAACCCCCTGCGGGTGCTCGACTGCAAGAAGGACGCCTGCGTGGCCCTGACCACAGTGGGTCCGATGCTGATCGAGCACCTCTGCCACGAGTGCGCGACGCATTTCGCCCAGGTGCGCAGTGGTCTCGCGGCGATCGGCATCGCCAGCGAGCTCAATCCGCGCCTGGTGCGGGGCTTCGACTACTACACGCGCACGACCTTCGAGTTCGTCTCCGACGCCCTCGAGAGCGCCCAGAACGCGGTGGGCGGCGGCGGGCGCTACGACACCCTGGTCGAGCAGCTCGGCGGACCGCCGACGAGCGGCATCGGATTCGGCAGCGGCATCGAGCGTCTGTTGCTCGTCCTCGAGGCCGAGGGCGTCACGGTGCCGGTAGCGTCGCTCGACGCGTTCGTCGTCGACACCTGCGATGAGGACGCCACCAGCCCGCTCGTGGACGAGCTGCGCCGGGCCGGACTGTCGGTCGGGCGCGCCTACGACGCGCGCTCGATGAAGGCCCAGATGAAGGCGGCCGACCGCTCGGGGGCGCGCTACGCCCTCCTGGTCGGCCCGCGAGAGCAGGCCGCCGGCGAGGTTACGATGAGGGACCTGCGCGGTGACCAGTCGGCGGGCCAGGTGACGCTCTCGCGCGACGCGGTCGTCGCCCACGTCACCGACCTAGTGAAGAAGAGGCTATGAACGACGTCGACTCCACCTCCCTGCGCGACCTTTTGGTCGCGCGCGTCGCCGAGCGCGAACTCGGCAGCCGGGTGAGCGTCTGCGGCTGGGTGGCCAAGCGCCGCGAGCACGGTGAGCACCTGGCCTTTCTCGACCTGCGCGACCGTTCGGGCATCGTCCAGGCGGTCGTTCCCGGCTCGCTCGACGTGCGCAGCGAGTACGTGGTGCGCGTCACTGGCACCATCTCGGCCCGCCCCGAGGGCACAGTGAACGAGCGACTGGTGACCGGGCGCGTCGAGCTGACCGACTGCGAGGTCGAGGTGCTGTCGGTCGCCGAGGCGCCGCCCTTCCAGCTCGACGAGCGCGTCGAGGTGGACGAGGCCGTGCGACTCAAGTATCGCTACCTCGACCTGCGCCGCGATTCGATGCAGCAAAACCTGCGCCTGCGCGCGCGGGTGAACGCGGCGCTGCGCGCCGCCATGGACGCCCAGGACTTCTGCGAGGTGGAGACCCCGCTGCTGTGGGCGCCCACTCCCGAGGGCGCGCGCGAGTTCGTGGTGCCTTCGCGACTGCACGCCGGCGAGTTCTACGTGCTGCCCCAGAGCCCCCAGATCGCCAAGCAGCTCCTGATGGTGGGCGGCTTTGACCGCTACTACCAGATTGCGCGCTGCCTGCGTGACGAGGACCTGCGCGCCGATCGTCAGTTCGAGTTCACCCAACTCGACATCGAGGCGAGCTTCGTCACCCAGGACGACATCATGGGCTTCGTCTCGCGCGCGGTGCTCGACGCCGCCGAGGTGGCCACCGGCGTGCGCCCTGAGCGCATCGACACGATGACCTGGGCCGAGGCGCTCGACCTCTACGGCACCGACAAGCCCGACCTGCGCTTTGGCATGGTCCTCCAGGACCTCTCGGCGGCCTTCGCCGCAACCGAGGTCAAGGCCTTCGCCGCCCCCGTCGTCAAGGCCATCCGCGTGCCCGAGGGCGCCTCGTTCACCCGCAGCCGCCTCGACGCGCTGACCGACCAGGCGAAGGCCCTCGGCGCGAAGGGTCTCGCGTGGTTCCGCGTGGGCGAGGACGGCCTGGACTCGCCGCTCGCGCGCTTCCTGACTGAGAGCGAGAGCGCGGCGATCTCTCGCGTCGACGGCGCCGTGGCGGGCGACCTCGTGCTCGTCGTCGCCGACGAGCACGCGCTGGCCTGTCGGGTACTCGGGGCGCTGCGCCTGGCCCTGGGCGCGCCACCGGTCTCCGAACCCCCGTATCGCTACCTGTGGGTCACCGAGTTCCCGATGTTCGAGGGCCTCGACGACGACGGCAACCCGATCGCCGCGCACCACCCCTTCACGATGCCCCACCCCGACGACCTCGCCTTGATGGAGAGCGACCCGCTTCGCGTGCGCTCCCAGGCCTACGACCTCGTGCTCAACGGCTGGGAGCTGGGCAGCGGCTCGGTAAGGATCCACCGCGCCGACATCCAGGCCCAGGTGTTCCGTTCGCTCGGCATCTCCGACGAGGAGGCCGAGAGCCGCTTTGGCTTCCTGATGGGAGCGTTCAAATACGGTGCGCCGCCGCACGCCGGCTTCGCCTTCGGCGTCGACCGGCTGGTCGCGATCTTCGCCGGCGCCGAGACGATCCGAGAGGTGATCGCCTTTCCCAAGACCCAGTCCGGCGCGGACCCCATGACCGGGGCGCCCAAGGAGATCGGCGCGCGACAGCTGCGCGACCTGCACCTGCGCCCCGCGGTGAAGGGCTAGCCACGTCTCTCTTCGACGACGCGGCCGCGCGGCGCCTGCGCGAGAGCGCGCCGCTGGCCGACCTGCTGCGCCCTCGAACCCTCGACGAGGTCCTCGGTCAGGAGCACCTGGTGGGCCCGCAGGGCCCGCTGCGCCGCTTCGTCGAGGACCGCCAGCTCGTCTCGATGATCCTCTGGGGACCGGCGGGCACGGGCAAGACGACGCTCGCGCGGATCCTCGCGAGCGCGGCGGGCTACGAGGCCGAGAGCCTCTCGGCGGTCTCTTCGGGAGTGAAGGACGTGCGCGAGGCGATCGAGCGCGCCCGACGTCGGCGTGGCGAGTTCTCCCAGCGCACCGTGATCTTCATCGACGAGGTGCATCGCTTCAACAAGTCCCAGCAGGACCTCTTGCTGCCGGCCACCGAGAGCGGCGAGATCGTCCTCATCGGCGCGACCACCGAGAACCCCTTCTTCGAGGTGAACGCGGCCCTGATGAGTCGCACGACGCTCTGGCGGCTCCACCCGCTCGACAGAGCCGCCCTGGCCACCCTGGTCGCTCGCGGCCTCGAGCTCAAGTCCGCGAGCGCCGATGAGGAGGCCGTTGAGGCCCTCGTCGCCTCGGGCGAGGGCGACGCGCGTAGCGTGCTGACGACCCTCGAGACGGCGATCGTCCTCGCGGGGGCGAGCCGTCACGTTGGCCTCGAGCACGTGGCGCGCGCGCGCGACGGGCGCCTGTATCACCAGTCGCGCGACACCCACTACGACCAGGTCTCGGCGCTGATCAAGTCGGTGCGCGGCTCGGATCCCGACGCCGCGCTCTACTGGCTGGTGACCCTGCTCGAGAGTGGCGAGTCGGCGCGCTTTCTCGCGCGGCGCCTGGTGATCCTGGCGAGCGAGGACGTGGGACTGGCCGACTCGAACGCCCTCGTGGTGGCCGAGGCCGCGGCGCGCGCCGTCGAGTTCGTCGGCCTGCCCGAGGCGCGTCTGACGCTGGCGCACGCCACGCTCTACCTGTCGCTCGCGCCCAAGAGCAATTCGGCCACGCGCGCCCTGGGAGCCGTGACCGCGGCGATACGGGCGGGGGGAGTGGCCCCGGTGCCGGCGCACCTGCGCGACAGCCACTACGCCGCCGCGGCCAACTTAGGCTTTGGGGTCGAGTACCGCTACCCCCACGACTTCGACAACGCCTGGGTCGCCCAGGAGTACCTGCCCGAGGCGGTGGCGGGCCAGCGTTTCTACGAGGCCACGGGTCACGGCGCCGAGGCGGGCCTCGCCGCGCGGTGGCGCGAGCGCACCTCCCCGGATCAGGGCTCGAACGGGGCCCCGGTAGAGTAAATCCGTGGAAGCCCAGGAACTTCGCTCGACCTTTCTCAACTACTTCGCCGCCAACGGGCACACGATCGTGCCCTCGGCGAGCCTGATCCCCCACGACCCGTCGCTCCTGTTCACCATCGCGGGCATGGTGCCCTTCAAGACCTATCTCACTGGCGAGGAGGCCGCGCCCTTCCCGCGCGCGGTCACGGTGCAGAAGTGCTTTCGCGCCCCCGACATCGACCAGATCGGCACCACCAGCCGCCACCTGACGTTCTTCGAGATGATGGGCAACTTCTCCTTCGGCGACTACTTCAAAGAGGGCGCGATTCGCTACGCCTGGGGCCTGATCACCGAAGGTTTCGGACTCGACCCCGATCGCCTGTGGGTCACCGTGCACGACTCCGACGACCAGGCCGCCGAGATCTGGCACGACCTCATCGGCGTGCCGGCAGATCGCATCCAGCGCCTCGGCGAGGACAACTTCTGGGCGATGGGCGAGACCGGGCCGTGCGGGCCGTGCTCGGAGATCTTCTTCGACAAGGGTCCCGCCTACGGCGCCGACGGGGGACCGGCCTTCGGCGGCGACGAGCGGTTCCTCGAGTTCTGGAACCTCGTCTTCATGCAGTACGAGCGCGAGCCCGGCCAGCCCCTGGTCGAGCTGCCGCGCAAGAACATCGACACCGGCGCCGGATTCGAGCGCGTCCTGTCGATTTTGAACGGGGTCGACAGCGTGTTCGCGACGGATCTCTTCACGCCACTTATGGAGGCGGCCGCGACGATGGTCAAGACCCCCTACGGCGCCAGCGAGGCGACCGACGTGGCGATTCGCCGCATCGCCGAGCACGGTCGGGCCATGACGATGCTGGTGGCCGACGGCGTGCTGCCCTCCAACGAGGGCCGCGGCTACGTGCTGCGGCGCATCATCCGCCGCGCGGTGCTCGCCGCGCGCCGCGGCGGTCACGAGGCGCCCCTGGCCGCAACATTGGTCGACGCCACCATTGCCAAGATGGGCTCGGCCTACCCGGTCCTCGAGAAGGACCGCGAGCTCATCATCGAGGTCCTCGAGCGTGAAGAGGCGGGCTTTAACCGGACGCTGCGCACCGGCATGAGTCTCCTCGAGGAGGCGCGCGACGAGGTGCTGGCGTCGTCTCTCACGGTCTTTCCCGGTGAGGTCGCCTTCAAGCTGCACGACACGCACGGATTTCCCATCGAACTGACCAGTGAGATCGTCGCCGAGTCAGGTCTCAGCGTCGAGCGCGCGGCCTTCGACGCGGCCATGGCGAACCAGCGCGAGCGCGCGCGCGCCGCGGCCAAGACCCTGCACCTGGCCGACGAGTCGCACTATCGCGACCTGGTCGAGGCCCACGGGGCCACCGAGTTCGTGGGCCGCGACGTCACGCGCTACAGCGTGGAGTCCACCGTGATCGGCGTGCTCGAGGGCGAAGGGGTCAGCGAGCTCTTCCTCGAGTCGACGCCCTTCTACGCCGAGTCCGGCGGCCAGGTCGGCGACACCGGCACCATCGTCACCGAGTCGGGGCGCTTTCACGTGGCTGACACCCAGAGCGTCGCCGGCGGGCTCGTCGCCCACCGCGGGACCCTCGAGGGCACGATCGTGCCCGGCCAGGTCGCCGTGGCCACGATCGACCCCGCCCGGCGCGAGGCCACCCGGCGCAACCACACCGCGACGCACCTGCTGCACGCGGGTCTGCGCAGCGTGCTGGGAGACCACGTGCGCCAGCAGGGATCCTTCGTCGGACCCGACCGGCTGCGTTTCGACTTCTCCCACGGCCAGGGATTGGCCAAGGAGGAGGTGGGTGCGATCCTGACGATGGTCAACACCGACGTGGTCGCCAACGAGGGTGTCGAGACGATCCAGACCTCTAAGGCCGACGCCGAGAAGATGGGGGCCGTCGCCTTCTTCGGCGACAAGTACGGCGATCGCGTGCGCGTGGTGCGTGCGGGCAGCCACAGCCTCGAGTTCTGCGGCGGCACCCACGTCGAGCGCCTGGGCGACATCGGCCAGATCCAGATCGTCTCGGAGGGCTCGATCGGCGCCAACACGCGGCGCATCGAAGCCGTCTCGGCCCTCGCCGCTCAGCGACGCAGTGTCGAGATGGAGGCGGCCCTGGCCAGCGTCGCCACGATCCTCAAGACTTCGACCGAGAACATCACCCCGGCCCTCGAGCGCCTGATCAGCCGCCAGCGCGAGATGGAGACCCAGCTGGGAAGCCTGCGCCAGGCCCAACTCTCGGTCGTGACCGATCAGCTCGCCGGCGCCGAGGGCGACACCGTGCTCGGACGCCTCGACGGCTACGGCGGCGACGCGTTGCGCAGCGTCGCCCAAGAGCTCCAGCGTCGCGGTCGGCGCCTGGTGGTGCTGGTGGGGGCGACCGACGACGAGAAGGTGGCCCTGGTGGTGGCGACCGATGGGACCCTCGACGCCGTCGCTCTCGTCAAGGACCTCGCCGCCCTCGTCGGCGGCGGGGGTGGCGGCTCCTCGCGCCTCGCGGTCGCCGGAGGTCGCGACGCCAGCGGCATCGACCGGGTCCTGCACGCGGCCGCCGCGATCTAGCCGTGGCGCGCGTCTTGGGCCTCGACCCGGGGACCAGGCGATGCGGGGTCGCGATCAGCGACTCGGCTCGCACGATGGCCTTTCCCCGCGAGGCTCTGGCGGTCGACGATGCGTTGGTCGAGACGATCCGGCGAGCGGTGGACGAGGAGTCCGTCGACCTGGTGGTCGTCGGGCGTCCCCTCTCACTGGCTGGCGCGGCGACCGCGTCGACGGACCTCGCCGACGAGCTCTTCACCCGCCTGGCCCAGGCGCTGGCCCCGCGAGTGGTCATCCAGTTCGACGAGCGTCTTACCACGGTCGAGGCCGGACGTTCGCTCTCGGGCGCGGGGCATCGACAGCGCGACCAGCGCGCGCGCATCGACTCGGCCGCGGCCGTCGTGATGCTCCAGAGCTTCCTCGAGGGCAGCCGTGCGTAGGGTGTGGGCGCTCGTGGGCGTCGTCGGGGGAGTGCTCGCCATCGGGCTGATCTGGTTCGCCCTGCAGGCGGTGGCCCTGGGCGGTCCGGGCAAGCAGGTCATCGTCACGGTGAATCCCGGTGACTCGCTCTCGACCATCGCCGCCGAGCTGCACAGTGCCGGGGTGATCAACTCGTCGCTCGCCTTTCGCGCCGACCTCGTGATCTTTGGCGCGCCCACGGTGCTGCCCGGCTCCTACGAGATCGCCCAGAACTCGTCCTTCGCCCACGTCACGTCGATCCTCTCGAACGGTCCCAACGTTCAGGAGGTGACCGTGCGGCCCGGCCTCACGTTGCACGAGGTGGCCCTGCAGGTGGCGAGCGCGGTGGGCAACACCTACGCCGAGGCCTTCTTGAAGGACGCCACCGCGGCGGCCGCGGCGAGCCCGTATCACCCCAACGGCTCCTTAGAAGGCCTCATCGGCTCGGGTCAGTACATCATCACACCCACGATGACGCCCGCTCAACTGCTCGCGCGCATGGAGAGCTCGTTTCACTCCCTGGCGAGCGCCGTGGGCCTCTCACCGACGACGACGGTGGAAGGCCTCAGCGCGTACCAGGTCGTGATCGCCGCCTCCATTGTCGAGAAGGAGGGGTACTACCCGCGCAACATGCCCAAGGTGGCCCGGGTCATCTTCAACCGTCTCGCTCGCGGTGGTCCCCTTCAGATGGACGCGACGGTTCTCTACGCGCTGGGTCGCGACGGTGGAGCAGTCACCCACGCCATGCTCCAGACCCCCTCGCCCTACAACACGTATCTCACTAGCGGCTTGACCCCGACGCCAATCTGCACGGTGTCGTCGGACTCGTTGGACGCGGTGCTGCACGCCCCGCCGGGCCCGTGGCTCTACTTCACGGTGATCGACAAGAGCGGCACCGAGGCCTTCGCCACGACCTTCGCCCAGCAGCTGGCCAACGAGAAGATCGCCGCGTCGCGGGGCATCGGATGAACTGGCGCCTCGGCGTCGTGGGCTTTCCCATCGAGCACTCGCTCTCGCCGCGCCTGCACGAGGCTGGACTGGCCCTCGCGGGCCTGACGGGCACGTCAGAGCGTGTCGCGATCGCCCTCGAGGAGTTCGCCGCCCTCGAGGGATTGCTCGGCGCGCGCTTTGACGCCCTCTCGGTGACGATGCCCTTGAAGGAGCTCGCCGCCTCGCTGTGTTCGCACCTGGACGGACCCGCGACGCGCACGTCGATGGTGAACTCGCTGTGGTATCGCGACGGGTTGATCCACGGCGCCAACACCGACGGGGAGGGTTTCGTCGACGCCCTCGCGGCCACGCTGGGCGTGACGGTGGCCGGAAGTCGGATCGCGGTGATCGGCGCCGGGGGAGCGGCGCGCGCCATCGTCGACGCGCTGGCGAGCCACGGTGCGGCGCGCGTCGACGTGCGCGGACGAAGCCCCGAGCGCGTCGCCTGGCTGGCCGAGCGCTACGACGTGGTGGGCCCGAGCGAGACCTACGACGTGGTCGTCAACACGACGCCGGCGCTCGGTCGCGACGACCAGGTACTTCCGGGCGTGACGGACGAGACCGTCGCGGTGGACATAACCTATGAACCGCGCCGCTCGCCGTGGCTGAGGGCCTACGAGGAGCGGGGCTGTCGCAGCGCCAACGGGCTGGGGATGCTGGCCTTCCAGGCCGCTCGCCAGATGTCGTGGTGGTGGGGCGTGCCGATGGACGGCGAGGCGTTATTGGAGGTGATCGCGTGACCGACACGTTGGCGGCGATCACCGACCGACTGCGCAGCCGCGACCGGCTCGACCTCGGGCTCTTGTGGGGCCTCGTCGCCCTGGGCTTCATCGGCGCGTTCATGATCTACAGCGCGACGCGCGCTCCGCTGGCCAACGCCGGCTACAACCCGCACTACTACCTCGAGCGCCAGGGCATCTTCGTGGTCGCTGGCATCGTCATCATGTACGTGATCTCGCTCTTCGACTACCGGCGCTTCGAGGTGCTGGCCACCCCGCTCTACGTGATGGCCCTCCTGGGACTCGCCGGAGTGTTCGTGGTGGGTCAGAGCTCGCTCGGGGCCCAGCGCTGGTACAACCTCGGTCTGATCCAGATCCAGCCGAGCGAGTTCACGGTCCTCATCCTCATCCTCGCCGTCGCCACCTACGCGCATCGACGGCCCGACGGGCTGACCATGTACGACGTGGTGCGCCTGCTTCTGATGGCGGCGGTGCCACTGGGCATGATCGTTCTCCAGCCCGACCTCGGTACGGCCATCATCATCGTGCTCGTGGTGTCGGCGATGATGGTGATAGCGGGCGTGCCGCCGCGGTTCATGAGTTTCCTCGCCGTGGTGGGCTCCATCGGGGTCGCCGGAGCGGTCTACTTCCAGCTGCTCCACCGCTATCAGGTGGACCGCTTCGTCTCGTTCCTCAACCAGAACTCGACGAACCCCGCCCTGGCGCCGCTGATCTACGAGGTGAGCAACGCCAAGAGCGCCATCGGATCGGGCGGCCTCTACGGCGCGGGCCTCTTCAAGGGCCTCCAGACCGTGCTCGGCTACGTTCCCGAGCAGCGCACCGACTTCATCTTCACCGCGATCGGCGAGCAGCTGGGATTCATCGGTTCGGTGACCATCGTCCTGTTGCTCGCCTTCGTGGCGTGGCGCATGTTCGTCATTGGGCGCAACTCGCGCGACACGATGGGCCGCGTGCTGAGCCTGGGGGTCTTCATCTTCTTCGCCTTCAGCTGCTTTGAGAACATCGGCATGACGATGGGCATCATGCCGGTGACCGGCATCCCACTGCCGTTTCTCAGCTACGGCGGATCGGCCGCGCTGGTCTTTTACACCGCGGGCGGTCTGGTGCTGTCCGTCTCGCGCCGATCGACCAATTAGCCTCGTCTCGTGAGCGACCTGCCTGAGCCCGCCAGAGTGGACGAAGCGCTCGCCGACGCCGCCGAGGCATCGGCCACCGAGGCGACGAACCCGGCGCCCGATGAGATCACCTACAAGGTGATGAGCATCGAGTCGGTGCTCTTCGACCTGGGCGACACCTCGCCCCAGGTTCATCTGATGGAAGCCGACTTGCCGTACCGGTACCTGTCGATTCCCATCGCCCTCGCCGAGGCCCAGGCGCTGCATAACGCGATGAACGGCGTCGCGGGACGCCGACCGGGCACGCACGAGCTCGTGGCCGAGATGCTGACGCGACTACGCGCCGACGTCGTCTCCGCGCGGATCGTGCGCTTCGACGCGGGCGTCTTCTACGCCGAGCTCGACGTCATGACGCCGCGTGGGCGCGAAGTGTTCGACTGTCGCACGAGCGACGCCCTGATCATCGCCCAGCGCCAGAAAGTGCCGTCACCGATTCTGTGCAATGAGGAGATACTCGTCGCCGACGAGTGAGGATTCGACCTCGGCGCCACGCGCTAGCGTTTTGAGTAGTTGAACCCGGGCCTGGAGGGGACAAAGGGAGAAGCGATGTCGAACGGCCCGGTAGGCGAGTCGGGGGGTCGCGAACGTCGCTGGCCGTTGCGAACGGGCTTGGTGGTCGCGCTCGTGGCACTCGTGGGCACGGGACTGTCGCTGTCGCGACCCGGCGTGCGCAGTATGTCGTCGACGGCACCCGCGACGAGCGTGACGACCACGTCGCCCGTCCCGACGACGTCGACGACAGTGCTAGCACCCGGGTTGGAGCCGGGCTCGGTCGCCGGCCCGCTTGTGTCCTATCCCGCCCTGCGTCACTGCGGCTTCCACGAAACGAACTCGCCCGCCGCCACGCCCGCGAGCGGCTCGACCACTCTCGTCCCCGGACTCGTTCGCACGCTTGCGCTCGGGCACTGTCGGATCCTGGAGATCGGCGATTCGATCGGCAGCGAATTGGGGTGGGGTCTGGGTCGAGAGATCTTCAAGGTGCCCGGCATCGAATTGATCGAACGTGACAAGTCCTCGACCGGTCTCGCAGCGTCCTGGTACTACAACTGGCCCGCCCATCTGCGAGGGCTGCTGCACAAGTACCGGCCCAACCTGGTGATCGTCTGCCTGGGCGCCAACGACCAGCAGGCCATCTCGCGTCGCGGCACGGCCATGAACTTTGCGACGGCGGCCTGGCGCAGCGCCTATCGCGCCAACATCGATCAAATACTGTCATTGGCTCACCACCACGGGGCGTACCTACTCTGGGTAGGCCTGCCCGTGATGCGCCCGAGCCAATACAACCGGGGCGTCACGCTGCTCAACTCGCTCTACGCCGAGCAGGTCTCTCATTCGCCCGGGGCGATTTTCGTCTCGACGTCGCAACTTCTAGCCACCTCATCAGGGGAATTTCGCCACACGGCTCACGTGGGCACTCGCGTGGAGATTCTGCGCGCGCCTGACGGCATCCACTTCACGGTCATCGGCGAGGACGTCTTCGCGACCTACGTGGTCAAGGCGATCGCCGCCACGTTGCACGTCGAGCTTCCCCTGAGTGCCCCGATGGGCATCAACGGCTGAACGGACCTCAGTGGATCAGGTGGCCGACAAGCAACGTCGCGTTCCACGACAGGGCCACGCACACGGCTAGGAGCAAGAATGCTGCGAGCCGGTCACGACTGAGCAGTCGAGAGTGCCGGATCGGATTCTCGAGCAGGTGATAGGAGATGATCGAACAGCTCAGCGCGCCGGCCACTTCGAGGGTGCGAGCGAGCGCCGACGTCGGCGGCGACGTCCACAGCAGCGGCAGCATCAGCCACGCGTAGTGGTAGAGGTAGAGCGAGTAGGAGATGTCGCCCACGTAGCGACACGGTCGCCAGGCCAGCCACGTTGCCGGCCCGCCGCGGACTTGGGCAGGGCCCGTGACGAGCAAGATGGCGGTCGCCGCACACGGAATCCAGGCGAGCACCCCGGGATAGACGCTGGTGGCGTTGAGGTGTACGACGCCGTAGCCGAGCAGCCCGAAGGCGGCCAGGGCGAGCAGGGAGTTGCGCCGCGGCGCTCGCATCCAGGTCGTGGGGACGAGCGTGGCGAGACCGCCGAGGCCGAGCTCCCAGAAGCGGGTGAAGGGCGAGTAGTACGCGTCGACGGGGGCGAGGGGAGTCTGGTGATACGACCACCAGGCCGAGGCGGCGACGCCCAGGACGAGGACGAGGGTGAGCCGTGCGCGTCGACGCTGCTCGACGCTCGAACGGGCGATCGCGAAGACGACGAGGGGGTAGACGAGGTAGAACTGCTCTTCGACCGCTAGGGACCAGTAGTGGGTGATCAGTGAGGGCGAGATCCCGGGAATGAAGTAGTTGCTGCCCGTGGCGATCAAACGGAAGTTCGCCGCGAATAGCGACGCCCAGCGCACGTCGCCGAGTAGTTGGGGGTTGAAGTTGGCGCCGAGCGTGTAGTACGCGACGAGCACCGTCGCCACCAGTACCACGGTCGCGGCCGGCACGATGCGCCGGATGCGTCGCGCGTAGAACATCGCGAGGTTCGTCGAGAGCGGTCGTGAGGGTTGGCGCAAGAGAAGCGACGTGATGACGTAGCCACTGATGACGAAGAAGACGTCGACGCCCACGTAGCCGCCCTCGAACCCCGGCACGCCTGCGTGGTCGAGGACGACGAGGATGACCGCGATTGCCCGTAGACCCTGGATGTCGCCGCGAAAGTGCGACGGCTCCGACGCGGGCAGCGTGTGCACGCTCTCGGGATCGATGATCACGCGGCTCATTGGTGCAGCGTAATTCTCACGTGGGCGGCGCCGATGAGCCTGGCGCCACTCAGAGGTCGGCGAAGGAGAGGGCGCGGATCTCTCCGCCCTGGACCTCGACGTTGTTCTCGTGGCTGATGCGCAGCAGCAGGGCCACGATTACGTAGTTGGCGAGCAGCGAACTACCTCCGTATGCCATGAAGGGAAGAGTCACACCAGTCAGGGGCAGGAGGCGCAGCACGCCACCCATGATGACGAAGGTCTGAATCCCCACGGTGGCGGTGAGGGCCGTCGCGACCAGGCGCACGTAGTCCGAGTGGGCGCGCTGGGCAATGCGAAAGCCCTCACCGACGAAGAGCGCGAAGAGCGAGAGCACGAGGATGATGCCGACGAATCCCAGTTCCTCGCCCACCGCGGCGAAGATCATGTCCGAGGTGATCTCGGGCACGGTGCCGCTCTGGCCGAGCCCGAGGCCGGTGCCCGTGATCCCGCCGGCGGCGAGTGAGTACCACCCGTAGGCAAGCTGATGTGAATACGTGAAGTTGGCCGTTGACCACGGATCGAGCCACTGGCTGACGCGCACTTGGACCTGAGTGAAGTAGTTGGCGGCGATCACGGCGCCGCCGGCGAGCAGTCCCAGGCTGAGTACGACGTACGTCTTGAGTCCGGTGGCGACCCAGAGCATCGAGATGAACAGGCCGAAGATGAGAACCGCGAAGCCGATGTCGTTCTCCACGCCCAAGATGGCGACGGCGAATCCCCAGGCGACGAGAATCGGGATCAGGACCTTGGGCGGGACGATGAGGCGCCCCATCACGCGTTGGGTCGGCGTGGAGAGCAACTCGCGATTGGCGGCGAAGTAGGAAGCGAAGAAGAACGCCAGCAGGATCTTGGCGATCTCTACGGGCTGGAACGTGATCGGCCCCACCGCCACCCACAGACGAGCGCCGTAGACGGTTTGTCCAATGCCCGGTATCAATGGTGAGAGCAGGAGAAACATCGCCGCGACGAGGGTGAGATATCGGTAGCGGTCGAGATCGCGTACCCGGCGAACGAGCGCCAGGGTGACGACCACGGCCACCGCCGAGATCAGGAACCACAGGGCCTGGTATCCCGCGCGGACCGGGTTCCAGCGGGCGATCTCCACGTAGCCGATGCCGTTGAGGAAGGTCGCGATGGGCAAGAGCACCTGGCTCGAGCGCGGGGCGAGCAGTCGAATGGCGACGTGCAACAGCAGCGATACCCCGACGATGACCGTGAGAAAGAGTCCGAGGCGCTTGGGCATCTGGCCCTGAGAGCCCAGGGAGGCCAGAACGTAGAACGCCGTCACCACGATCCAGGCGAGCGCCATGAGGACCAATTCCGTCGAGCGCGAGGGCCTCGGCTCGCGGGCCTCGGCCGCGACCTGACTGCGGTGTCTCGCCACCTCCTTAGAGTAGTCGTACGCTTGATGCAAATTGCGGCGTGACAAGGAGTT
>DAIDJP010000028.1 GCA_027451285.1 Acidimicrobiaceae bacterium
CCATCCCATCAGCGAATTCGTTCAACTGCTCACGCCCGAAACGCCGACGTGAACGCCACCGGCGCCACGTCGCCGCGTGGCGACCTTTGATGAGCAGTGGACCGCGTCGGCGAGCACCGTGACGTCTCGCCGATTGCTGCATATCTTCGATCTCATGGCTCTGGCTGAGAGTGACGGGACGCAGGGGCTCTTGTGCTCGGTGGCCGCCCAGGTCACCGGCCAGAACGGCGCAATGATCGCGCTCGCGTCCAGCGATCCGACCATGACGAGTTACTGCGCTAGCGGTGTCGCCGGTCCGGCACTCATGGACCTGGAGATGACCCTCGGCGAGGGACCGTGCGTCGAGGCGTATCGTTCGGAGATGGCGGTCGAAGAGGGTGACCTTCGCCGTTCCACGAACTCGAACTGGCAGCCCTACGCCGCCTCGGCCGTCGCCCTCGGCGCCCGCGCGGTCTTTGGATTCCCCGTGCGCATGGGTGCGGTGCGCCTCGGCGCGCTCGGCCTCTATCGCGATCGAACGGGTCCCTTGAGTGACGAGCAGGTGACCTACGCCTTCCTGATGGCGTCGGTGATCGGACGCGCGGTGCTGACACTTCAGGCGGGTGCCCCCGCCGACTCACTCTCGTCGGAGTTGCTCGATGAGGCCATGTTCGACTTCTCCGTGCATCAGGCGGCGGGCATGGTCGCCGCCCAGGGCGAGATGTCGGTGAAAGACGCTCTGGTGGCGTTGCGCATGCACGCCTATGCCGAGAGTCAGAGTCTCTCGGACGTGGCCGCGAGCGTCATCGCTCGTCGCCTGCACTATCAGTTCGAGGGGCGAATTTGGCTGAAGGACGGCCGATGAACGTCTGCGCAACTTCGAAACCCCGGCAGTCCGTCAGGGAAAACTACAACAGGTGTCTGCCGTGCAGCGCGCCGAAGAGAGGCTGAACAATGGCCCGAGAATCAATCCTGGTCGCCACGCTGGTCGAGCTGGCCGACAACCTCGTCGACAACTACGACGTGATCGACATCTTGACCGTGATGAGCCATCGTTGCGTGGAGGCGATCGGCGTCGACGCCGCGGGGGTCATGCTCGCCCTTCCCGGAGGCGAGCTGCAGTTCGTGGCGTCATCGAGCGAATCCATGCGCGTGCTCGAGCTCTTCCAGATCCAGGCCAACGAGGGACCGTGCGTTGACTGCTACACCGGCGGCGTCGCCGTCGTTGACACCACGCTGACCGAGCCGGACGAGCGCTGGCCGCGCTTCACCCCCCGAGCACTGGCCCGGGGATTCCACTCGGTGCACTGCCTTCCTATGCGTCTACGAGGACGAACCATCGGCGCGCTCAACCTCTTTCGGTCGAGCGAGGGCGCCTTGGACGAAAACGACGTTGTCGTGGCCCAGGGACTCGCCGACGTCGCCACCATCGCGATCCTCCAGCACCAGACGTCGCTCAACTCGCGACTGCTCAACGACCAGTTGAGCAGTGCGCTCAACAGTCGGATCATCATCGAGCAAGCCAAGGGCATGATCAGTCAGGCCACCACGTGCGACATGGACGAGGCCTTTACTGCGCTGCGCGCCCACGCACGCAATCACAACGAGCGCCTCACGGACGTCGCGGCGCGAATCGTCGCCGGATCGCTAGTCATCGACGATCTCGCCCGACCCCTGCCACCGCCCGCTACCTGATCACGCCGGGGCGACCCGCGAAGAGTTGTGATTGGGAATTGAGGGGCCACGGTAAGGTCACCTCAAGGACGTCAAGACCTCGCCTCCTTCACCCGACATTCGTTGGGAATTTAGTGAAGAGAGCAAAATGGGACTTCCCGGAATGGTACTTAGTGCACTGGTGACCGGAATCGGCGCCATCATGTACTGGGCAATTACGTATCAGGGCCACGGTTTTCGCATGTCAACTGTTGGCGTGATCCTCATGGTGCTGGGCGTGTTCGGATTCGTCGCCTCATCCATTGTCTTTGGCGTGTCGCGCGGTTCGGTCGGCTCCAGTCGACACTCACTCGATCGCGTCGTCACCGACGCGTCCGGCAACACGAGTTCGGTTCATGAACAGACTAAGTAGTCCGCTGGTGCGCAGCGAGTCCGTGGCGGAGCGAATCCGCCGCGAGCTCCTGGCCGAAGTGGTGATGTCGGGTCGGATCATCGATGACCGCACGACGTTCGCCCCCCACGGGACGTACTGATCGTGCGCATCAAGGCCGGGACCGTCATCATCGTCCTGCTCGTGGTCATCATCTACCTGATGGTGCGCTAGCAGGGCCAGTTGGTTCAGCGACGTCGAGATCGCTGAAGTCACACCGAATCACCCGTAGTGGTAGTTGCTGTACCCCGTACTCGACAGCGGGGCAAGCGCAGTACGAAGGGATTCACCATGAAGAAGACTTTTCTCCCCAAACACAGCCTCTCGAACGCACGCTCGCCGCGGACTCCGTCCTCGCGCGGGCGCTTGCGCCGTCGTAGCGGCTCGCTCTTCGGCCTCGGGGCCGCAGGCCTCGTCTCGGCGATGCTTCTCGGCCTCGGTGCCGCCCCCGCGAATGCGGCGACGGTCACGGTCAACCTCGGTGCTGCGTCAACGTACGCGGTGCTCGCGGGCTCGACCATCACGAACACCGGATCCTCCGTTGTGTCGGGTGACATCGGGCTCGCCCCCGGCACCTCGATCACCGGCTTTCCGCCTGGCGTGCAGAGCACGGGCACGACGAACGTGAACAACGCGCTGGCGCTCGCCGCTCAGGGCGCGCTGACCACCGCGTACCTCGACACCCAGAGCCGCACTCCCGCGACCACGACCCTGAGTGACCTCGGTGGCTCCACGCTCGTTCCGGGCGTCTACCAGGCGCCTTCGAGCCTGGGGATCACGGGAACCCTGACGCTGAACGGCGGCGGTGACTCGAACGCCGTGTTCATCTTCCAGGTGCCCAGCGCCCTCACGACCGCCCCGGGCAGCTCCGTAGTCCTTGAGAACGGGGCGTCGGCCTGCAACGTGTTCTGGCAGATCACCTCCTCGGCCACCTTGGGTTCGTCGAGCTCCTTCGCCGGCACGATCGAGGCGCAGACCTCGGTGACTCTCGACACGGGGGCCGCCGTGAGCGGCCGCGTGCTCGCGCGCACCGGTGCGGTCACCCTCGACACCAACCGAATCACCGTGCCCGCGTGCGCGAACGTGACCACGACGTCAACGACGACGTCGACCACGACGGTTCCGGTCACGACCACGACGGTTCCGGTCACGACCACCACGGCCGTCTCGACACCGACCACGCAGCCCACGTCGTCCACGACCGTTCCGGTCATCCCGGTGGGCGCACCCAAGACCGGCTTTGGCGGAACCGCGACGTCGGGACCGACGCCGCGTGACCTGCTCGGTTTTGGTGGCGCCGCGCTCATGATCGCCGCGGGCGTCATGGCGATCTCCGCCCGTCGACGCCGCGTGACGGCCGACGGATCCTCTAGCGAAGACAACATTGGCTCGTAGTCGATCCGTTCGACGCGAAATGTTGTGGTGGATCGTCGCGGCAGCCGCTCTGGCTGTCGCGGCGATCTCGCTGTGGGGTCTGCTGCCGCGTCATCAGCCGCCGGTCGTCGTCGTCGCGGGGACCAGCCCGGTGCCCACGTCGTCCGTGCCCAGTGGAGTGAATTCGGTGCCCGCAACGCGCGTACACCGAGCTCCGCAGCCGGTGGCGTCGTCGCGGCCGGTCGAACTCTCCATCCCCGCCATCGGTGTGTCGACCCGGCTCGGTGAGGTGGGTCTGCAGGCCGATCGACAGGTGCAGGTTCCCGCCTCGACCGCCTACGCGAGCTGGTTCGACCTCGGTCCGACGCCCGGGCAGATCGGCTCATCGGTCATCCTCGGCCACGTGGACTCCTACCGTGGTCCTGGCGTGTTCTTCCGGTTGCGGTCGCTGGCGGTCGGAGACAGCGTCAACGTGACGCTGGCCGACGGCGTGCGCGCGACCTTCGCGGTCACCGGGGTCGTGCAGTACTCGAAGAACGACTTCCCCGACGCTCTGGTCTACGGCTCTCGCGGCGTCAGCGCCCTGCAGCTCGTGACCTGCGGTGGCGCCTTCGACCATCGAACGGGACACTACGAGTCCAACATCGTCGTCTTCACGAGGCTGCGCCACGTAACGCCGCGCCGGTTACTTCCCACCGGCTGAATCGCGCCCCGGCGCAACGTTCACTTATACCGTCACGAAACGACTTTCGGCCCGTCGCGGGCCCAAATAGGGCGTCGGCGCACTCTTAGAGTGGGCGGTGAATGCTCACTCGCCTGATGCGCACGTATCTTCGCACCCGCACGGGGTCGGTCGCGATCGTCGTGGTGCTCCTGGTGGCCCAGACCGTGGGCAACCTCTACTTGCCCAACCTCAACGCGGCGATCATCAACAACGGGGTGGTGACGGGCAACCTGGGCTACATCCTGCGCACCGGCGCGGCGATGCTCGCCATCACTCTGGCCATCGGTGGCGTGGCCATCGTCGCTGTGTACTGGGCGTCGCGCATCGCCATGGGTGCGGGCGCCGACATCCGTGACGACCTCTTTCGCACCGTGCAGTCGTTCTCCACGCGCGACATGAACGTGTTCGGGACGCCCTCTCTCATCACGCGCAACACCAACGACGTCCAGCAGATCCAGATCTTCCTGCAGATGGCGCTCACGATGATGGTGATCGCGCCGATCATGAGTGTCGGCGGCATCATCTTCGCGATCAAGGAGGACGCCCGGCTCCTGCCACTGCTGGCGGTGGCGGTTCCGGTCATGGCGGGCTTCCTCGCCCTGGTCATGGTGCGCGTTGTCCCCCGGTTCCGCTCGATGCAGGTCAAGATCGACCGGATCACCCAGATCCTGAGAGAGCAGATCACCGGGGTGCGGGTCATCCGGGCCTTCGTGCGCGTGACCTCCGAGGCTGATCGTTTCGCGGTGGCCAACGACGATCTCACGGCGACGGCACTCAGCGTGAATCGCACCTTCGCGCTGATGCCCGCGATGATGATGGGGATCCTCAACATCTCGAGCGTCGCGGTCCTGTGGTTCGGCGGTCGTCTGGTGAGCCAGGGCTCGGAACCGATCGGCAACCTGACCGCGTTCCTCACCTACATCTTGCAGATCCTCATCTCGGTGATGATGGCCGCGATGATGGTGATCCTGCTGCCGCGGGCCATGGCCAGCGCCGAGCGCATCGTCGAGGTGCTCGAGACGACACCCGTCGTGACCGACCCCGACACGCCGACGAGCCCGCGCGCGCCCACGGGGCGCGTGCGCTTCGACGACGTGGCCTACGCGTATCCGGGCAGCGAGCGGGCGGTGCTCGAGCATCTCTCCTTCACCTTCGAGCCCGGTGAGACCAGCGCCATCATCGGCGGCACCGGTAGCGGCAAGACGACGCTCGTGAGCTTGATACCGCGCCTCGTCGACGTTACGGCTGGCGCCGTGTTGGTCAGTGACGTCGACGTGCGTGAGCAGTCCCAGGAGGAGCTGTGGTCGGCCATGGGCATCGTGCCCCAGTCCGCCTACCTCTTCAGTGGCACGGTGGCGAGCAATCTGCGCCTGGGGGCGCCCGCGGCGACCGAGGATGAGCTCTGGCGCGCTCTCACCATCGCCCAGGCCCGCGACTTCGTGGCGGCGATGCCCGGGGGCCTCGACGCGCCGATCGACCAGGGCGGCACCAACGTGTCCGGTGGCCAGCGTCAGCGACTGGCGATCGCGCGCGCGCTGGTGAAGGCCCCGCGCCTCTACCTCTTCGACGACTGCTTCTCGGCCCTCGACGCCGGCACGGACGCGCGGCTGCGCGTCGCGCTGCGCGAGGCGACGCGCGACGCCGTCGTCGTGATCGTCGCCCAGCGGGTCTCAACCATCATGCACGCCGATCGCATCATCGTCCTCGACGACGGCCACGTGGTCGGTTCGGGCACCCACGCGCAGCTCCTGGTCGACTGCGAGCCCTACCGCGAGATCGTGGTGTCCCAGCTCGGTGAGGACGCCGCGTGAGCATGGGCCCCGGCGGGGGCTTTCGCGCCGCGGTGGGAGTCGGCCCGGCGCCGATCGCCCACAGCCGCGACACCCGCGCGACCCTGCGACGGCTCGTGCGCCGGCTCCACCCCGAGCGCTTCAAGCTGCTAAGCGCCGTCGGCCTGGGCGTCACCTCGGTCGCCTTCATGGTGAGCGGGCCGTGGATCCTCGGGCGCGCCATGAACCTGCTCTTCGACGGCCTGGTCAGCCAGCGGCTGCCCCTCGGCACGACGAAGGCCGAGGCGATCGCGATGCTGCGCGCCCACGGACAGGACCAGATCGCCCGCATGATCGCCTCGATGACGGTCACCCCCGGGGTGGGGGTGAACATGACGAGCCTGGGTCGCGTGCTGGGCGTGGCCGCGCTGGTCTACTTCCTTGGCTCGATCTTCACCTACTCCCAGGGGTTCGTCATGGCCGGCGTCGCGCAGCGCTCGATGTTCGCCCTGCGCCGCGACGTCGAAGAGAAGCTCGCCCGCCTGCCGCTGCGCTACTTCGACAGCCACTCCCACGGCGATGTCCTCAGCCGGGTGACCAACGACATCGACAACCTGACGACGACCCTCCAGCAGGGCCTGAGCCAGCTCCTCACGTCGGTGCTGACCATCGTGGGCGTGCTCGGGATGATGTTCTGGATCTCGCCCCTGCTGGCGGCGATCTCGCTGATCACCATCCCGCTCGCGATCGGCGGGACGCTGCTGATCGCGCGCCGCAGCCAGGTCCACTTCACCAATCAGTGGCGCCGCACCGGCACGCTCAACGGCCTCGTCGAGGAGACCGACACCGGCCACTCCCTCGTGCAGGTCTTCGGCCGGCGCGGCGCGGTCATCGACGAGTTCTCCCGTCAGAACCGCGCGCTCTTCGACGCGAGCTTTCGGGCCCAGTTCCTCTCGGGCGTCATCCAGCCGACGATGCAGTTCATCACCAACATCAACTACGTGGCCATCGCGGTGGTCGGTGGCTATCGAGTGGCCTCAGGTCTGTTGTCGCTCGGCGCGGTGACCGCCTTCATCCAGTACTCGCGCCAGTTCACGATGCCGATCACCCAGATCGCGAGCCAGATGAACCTGCTGCAATCCGGCGTGGCCTCGGCCGAGCGCGTCTTCGAGTTCCTCGACGAGACCGACGAAGCCCCCGATGTCGTCCCCGCGACGGCGGTGCCCCCGGCCGCCACGCGCGGTGCGATCCGCCTCGAGCACGTGTCGTTTCGCTACGAGACTGACAAGCCCCTCATCGAGGACTTCTCGCTCGACGTGGCGCCGGGCGAGACCATCGCCATCGTGGGGCCGACCGGCGCCGGCAAGACCACGATCGTGAACCTGCTCGTGCGCTTCTACGAGATCGACCAGGGGCGCATCGTTCTCGACGGCGTCGACTACCGCGACCTGACCCGCGAGGAGGTCCGGCGCAGCTTCGCCATGGTCCTCCAGGACACGTGGCTCTTCCAGGGGACGGTGCGCGACAACATCGGCTACGGCCGTCCGGGGGCGACGAGCGAGGAGATCGTCGCCGCCGCGCGCGCCGCCTACGTCGACAACTTCATCCGCACGATGCCCGACGGCTACGACACGATCCTGGACCAGGAGGCCTCGAACGTGTCGGCCGGCCAGCGCCAGCTGCTCACGATCGCGCGCGCGTTCGTCGCCAATCCGGACATCTTGATCCTCGACGAGGCGACGAGCAACGTCGACACCCGTACCGAGGTGCTGATCCAGCACGCGATGGCCGCCCTGCGTGCGGGCCGCACGAGCTTCGTGATCGCGCACCGCCTCTCCACGATCCGCGACGCCGACACGATCGTCGTCATGGCCGCGGGCCGCATCGTCGAACAGGGCAGCCACGAGGACCTCCTCGCGCGCCGCGGCGTCTACTTCGACCTCTACCACAGCCAGTTCTCGGGGGCCGAGGAACTGGGTTAGTCGGAGCCGATCGGGGCGATATCGCGTGCCGATTGGATAAGTTCGCCGGGTCGTCCTACCGTCGAAGTGGAAGCAGAGCCACCGCCTCAGGGTGGGGCGGTGACCACTCCCGATGTGGAGGTTGGTATGTCTGACACCAAGATGCTGAAGAAGCACTTCGACGAGCCGGGTGGTCTGTCTCTCTTTCCGTGGACGTCGCGTCAATGGTTCGACGACTTCCTGAAGGAGGGATTCTGGCGCCCGATGTTCGCGATCGAGGAGTTCCGCGAGGGCGAGGACATGGTCGTGCGTGCCGAACTGCCCGGGGTCGACCCGGACAAGGACATCGAGCTCGAGATCGCCGAGGGGATGCTGGTCATCTCGGCGGAGAAGTCCGAGTCCCATGAGCACGACAGCGACCGCGTGCACCGCAGCGAGTTCCGTTACGGTTCCCTGACGCGCAGCGTGCCGCTGCCCAAGGGCGTGCGCGACAAGGACGTGTCGGCGTCCTACAAGGACGGCGTGCTCGAGGTGCGCATCCACGTTCCCGAGATGTCGGCGGGCGAGATGAGCCACAAGATCGCGGTCACGCGCGGTTGAGCCGCCGTCGAGTGGCCGCCGGTCGGTTGGTCGGCGGCCACTCGACGTTTTCGTCAGTGGTGAACAGACCTTCGCCCCTGGCCGAGGCGAGGCGCTGACCCTATGGTCGAAGACATGACCACTTTCGCGACGTCGGCCCTGTCGTGGGCGCGTCAACGCCTGATGATGCTCGTCCTGGCCGTGGCGCTCCTCGGACTCGGTCTCGGCGGCGCCTTGCACGCGGCGGGCGTCGGCACAGCGGGCGACGTCACCTGGGTGGTCGTTGCGGGCGTGGGCGCCGTCCTCTCGCTCTATTCGATGATCGAGAGCCTGCGCCACGGCCGACTCGGTGTCGACGTGATCGCCCTGGCCGCCCTGGTGGGGGCGGTGGCGGTGCGTGAGTACCTGGCCGCGGGGATCATCAGCGTCATGGTGGCGACCGGACAGTCGCTCGACGACTGGGCCGCCGGCCGCGCGCGCCGCGAGCTCGCGGCGTTGCTGGCGCGCGCGCCCAAGAGCGCGCACTGCTATCGCGACGGCGCCCTCGTCACCGTGGATCTGGCAGAGGTCGTTCCGGGCGACCGGCTCATGGTGGGCGCGGGTGAGTTGGTGCCGGTGGACGGGACGATCACGAGCGACGTCGCCACGCTGGACGAGTCTGCGCTGACCGGTGAGCCGCTTCCCGTCGAGCGCCAGCGCGGGGAGTGGATTCGCAGCGGCATCGTCAACGCGGGCGCGCCCATCGAGATGCGCGCCAGCGCGACGGCGGCGGACAGCACGTTCTCGGGCATCGTGCGCCTGGTGGCCGAGGCCGAATCCTCCCAGGCGCCGTCGGTGCGCCTGGCCGACCGCTACGCCCTGATCTTCCTCTTCGTCACCCTGGCCACCGCGGGTTTCGCCTGGGCCGTCGGCGGGGCGACGCGCGCCGTGGCGGTGCTCGTCGTGGCGACGCCGTGCCCACTGATCTTGGCCGCGCCGGTCGCCTTCGTCTCGGGACTCTCACGCGCCGCGCATCGCAACGTCATCATCAAGGGTGGCGCCGTCTTGGAGCGCCTGGCCAAGAGCACGACGCTGCTGATCGACAAGACCGGCACGATCACGATGGGTCACCCGGCCCTGCGCGAGGTCGTGTGCGCGGGCGACCTGTCGGCCGATGAGCTCCTGGGACTCGCCGCCTCGCTCGATCAGATGTCACCGCACGTGATCGCCGCCGCGGTCGTGCGTGCCGCCCTGGATCGGGGCATCCACCTCGCTCTGCCCGACGAGGTGGACGAGGTCGCCGGCCGCGGCATCCGCGGCGTGGTGGGCGGACGGACCGTCCTCATGGGCAACGCCGGCTGGTCGGGGCTCGTCGGAACGCCGACATGGGCGAAGTCGGCCCGGCGACGCGCGCGTCTCGAGGGCTCGCTGACGGTCTTCATCGCGGTCGATGGCGAGCCCAGCGGCGTGCTCGTCTTCGACGATCCCCTGCGGCCCGACGCCGCGCGCACGTTGCGCTCACTGCGCCACGACGGAATCGCGCGCATCGTGCTGGTCACGGGTGACCGCGTCGACGTGGCCGAGACGATCGGCGCGGTCGTCGGAGTGGATGAGGTGCTGGCCGAGCGCTCCCCGCGCGAGAAGCTCGACGTCGTCCAGCTGGAGAGCCGCCTGGCCCCGACGATCATGGTCGGCGACGGCATTAACGACGCCCCCGCCCTCGCGCTCGCCGACGTCGGTGTGGCCATGGGCGCGCGCGGGGCGACGGCCGCGTCCGAGGCCGCCGACGTCGTGATCACCGTTGATCGATTCGATCGGCTCCACGATGCCCTCGTGGTGGCCCGGCGGACGCGGCGCATCGCGATCGAGAGCATGGTGACCGGCATGTCACTCTCGTTGGTGGCAATGGCGGTGGCGGCCGCGGGCTACCTGCCGGCGGTATCGGGGGCGCTCCTCCAAGAAGTGATCGACGCCGCCGTGATCTTCAATTCGCTGCGCGCACTGCGCGCGGGCGGGCGCGAGCGGCGTCTCACCGAGGAGGACTCGGCGCTCACGCGGCGCTTTCGCGACGAGCACCGCATGGTCAGTGGCGTCATCGCCCAGCTCGAGGAGGTGGCCAACTCGCTGGACTCGCGTGAGCGAGGAAGCGTCATGGACGTCGTGCGCTCGACGCATCGACTACTGGTCGACGAGGTCCTGCCTCACGAGGAGGCGGAGGAGATGGTCCTGTATCCGGCGCTCGGTCGCTTCTTCGGGGGTAGCGATCCGATGGGCACGATGAGCCGCGCGCACGTCGAGATCGCCCACCGCGTGCGCCGCCTGGGCAATCTCATCGACGACATCGGTGCCGACGTGCCCGACGAGACGGACCTGACCGAACTGCGCGGCGTTCTCTACGGTTTGCACGCGATCTTGAAGCTGCACACGGCCCAGGAGGAGGAGCACTACCTCTCGCTGGCCGAGGATGAGTCGGTCGCCGGCGCCGTGATGGCGGGTGCACGCTGAGCGGTCGAGCGAGTCGGCCCCGATGTTGGGCGCAACTTGTTCGACTCGTGAGTCAACGTTGTGACTGAGTCATCAATGTAGACACCTGTGGAGCAATCGCGGAGGCGCACGACCGGCTTAGAGGTGATGACGGGCGTGGCCCGTCGCGGGGGTGCGCGCGCGTGAATCCACCCGACTCGCTGGTGGGGCGTGGCGTTCGCTCGTCGTCCCCCGCGAACCCCGAGGACGAGTTCCTGGTTCCGACGGTTGCCGCGCGGGAACCCGCGTGCGGGTGGCACGTGGCGCCCTCGGGCATGCATCGCAGCTACGACGTTCCCGTGGCCGCGTCGGGGGGTGCCCGTCGCTACATCAGCGTGGGACAGAAGTTCTCGATCGCCCTCGTCGTCGCGACGTTGTGGCTGGCGGCGTCGGCGTGGATCTCGTGGCCCTGGATCACGGGCTTGGCCCAGCACGTGACGATCGTGCCGGCGCTGATCATCGTCTCGCTGCTGGCGTTCGCACCCGGCTTCGTCGTCGCCTTTCTCGTGGTCGGGCTGGCCTTTGACCGCCAGCCGTCCTTCAAGGTCGCGTCGCCTCGCGACGCGGTCACCGTCTTGATCGCCGCGCGCAACGAGGAGGCGGCGATCGGTGACACCGTCCGCTCGCTGTCCGAGCAGGATTACGAGGGCGACCTTCGGGTGATCCTGATCGACAACGGCTCGAGTGACGACACCATCGGAGTCGCGCGTCGGGCCGCTCGCGCGTCCTCGCTCGCGCTGGAGATCCTCGAAGAGTCGACACCCGGCAAGAGTCACGCGCTGAACCGGGGGCTCGAGCGCGTGAGAAGCGCCCTGGTGATCACCGTCGACGCGGACACCCTCTTGCAGCGCTCCGCGATTCGCCTGCTGGTCGCGCGCATGGTGTCCTCGCCGACCGAGGTCCGCGCGGTGGCCGGCGCGGTGCTCGTGCGCAACAGCCGCTCGACGTTCTGGAGTCGCCTGCAGACCTGGGACTACTTCCTCGGCATCGCCTCGGTGAAGCGAATGCAGGGGCTCTTCCAGAACACCCTCGTGGCCCAGGGCGCCTTCAGTCTCTATCGCAGCGACGCGGTGCGCGACGCCGGCGGATGGCCCGACGCGATCGGTGAGGACATCGTGCTCACCTGGAAGATGCTCAACAACGGCGCGAAGGTCTTCTTCGAACCGCTGGCGGTCGCCTTCACCAGCGCGCCGGAGACGTTCAAAGTGCTCGCCCGTCAGCGCTCGCGCTGGGCGCGAGGGATGATCGAGGGGCTGCGCACGGTCCCGCCGTGGCGCCACCAGAACGGTTACGCCCGGGTCCTCACCGGCTTCAACCTGATGATCCCGTTGCTCGACACGGCCTACGTGCTCTTGTGGCTGCCGGGCCTCGTGCTGGCGCTCTTTGGCGTCTACTGGATCGTCGGACCCATGACCGTCGCGGTGCTGCCGGTCACGCTGCTCGTCTACGGCGTGCTCTTTCGCTACCAGAACCAGCGGGTCTTCAAGCCGCTGGGACTGCGAGTGCGCCGCAGCGCGCTGAGCCTGTTTCTCTTCGTGGTCATCTACCAGGCGTTCATGTCGGCCTTCTCGGTCCTGGGCTACGTTCAGGAGATCACCCGTCGCGCCCGGCGCTGGAAGTGACCAAGAACCCACTACTACGTCACGCGTAGTAGTGTGGCGACATGGTCGCTCCCAACTCACCACTGCGTCGGCCCAACGACCCGCCGCTCCTCTTGCTCACCAG
Organism: Acidimicrobiaceae bacterium; assembly: GCA_027451285.1. GTDB lineage: Bacteria > Actinomycetota > Acidimicrobiia > Acidimicrobiales > RAAP-2 > RAAP-2. The sequence goes on from DAIDJP010000028.1 coordinate 12,718, forward strand.
CCTGGCGTCGGGTCCCAAGCACGGCTACGCGCTGTCAAAGGACGTCGAGGAGTTCGCCGGCGTGACCCTGTCGCCGGGCACCCTCTACGGGGCGCTCACCCGCCTCGAGGAGCAGGGTCTGATCGAGCCCGTCGACGGTGACGCGCGCCGGCGCCCCTATCGCATCACCGCGAGCGGCGTCGCCGCGCTGCGCGAGGTGACCAACGAGATGCGCCGACTCACCCGGGTCAGCGTCGCGCGGCTTCGCCTCGTGGGGGGCGTCGCGTGAGCGGTTCTCTCGAGCGTCTGCTGCGCTGGTATCCGCGGGCGTGGCGCGAGCGCTACGGCGAGGAGTTCCTCGCCCTGCTCGAGGACGAGCTCGCCGGCGCCGCGCCGGGCCCGTCCTTTCGACTCCGCGTCGCCCTGTCGGGGCTGCGCGAGCGCGGCCACGCGTCGGGGGTCGTCGGCGCGGCCACCGCCGAGGCGCGCCGGCGCGCCGGCGCGCTGCTCGTTCTGGTGGCCTGGGCCGGCATGGTCGTCGGCGGAGTGGGACTGGCCAAGACGGCCGAGCACTTCGCGAACGCCGTGCCCGTCGCGTCGCGCACGGGTGTCCAACTCGCCTACGACGTCGCCGTTCTCGCGGGAGCAGCGGGAACGTTCCTGGTCGGTCTCGGCGCACTGGTGGTCGCCCCGTCGTTCGTGCGCTTCGTGCGACGTGGCGGCTGGCCGCGGATCGTCCCGGCGCTGCGTCGCGCTTTCGTCGCCTCGGCCGCGAGCGCCGTCGCCACGGCGGGACTCGCCGAGTGGGCTCATCATCTCTCGACGGCCCAGCGAAACGGCGGCGACACTCTCTACGGCGTCGCGTTCCTCGTCGTCGCCGTGCTCGCGGTGCTCGCGATCGCGCTGTGGACGACGAGCGCCGTGACGACAGTTGCCGCGATGGATCTCTCGCCCAGGCTGGTGCGCGTCGAGGCCCGCCTGGCCGGCGCGGTGGGTGCGGCCGCGGCGCTGCTCACCGCGAGCGCGCTGGTCTGGTGGATCGAGGTGGGTCGCGTCGCACCCTGGTTCTTCCAGGGCGTCGCGCGCGGAGTGCCGGCCTCGCCCTGGTCGGCGCCGATGGTACTGAGCACGAGCGTGCTGGCGGCCTCGCTCGCCGTCGCCCTCTGGGGTGTCTCGCGGATCGCCTCGGCGCGCCGTCTCGAGCGTTCCCTCGGCCTCGTCCGTTAGGGAACCAGGATGCGGCGAAAGCGCCGCGCGGCGAGCCAGAGACCGGCGAACGCCAGGGCGACCAGGTAGGCCACGCGACCGATCATGACGACATCGAACTGGCCGAGCGAGAGCCCGCGCATCAGCGCGGCCGACTGATACAACGGCGAGATCGAGATGATGGCCCCGAGCCAACGCGGGTAGAGCGTGATGGGAAAGAACGTCGCCGAGAAGAGGAAGAGCGGCAGCTGAATGAGCGTCACCAAGTCGAAGTCCTGCCAGGAGCGGATGTAGGTGGCGGCGGCGAGTCCGGCACAGCTGAAGGCGAAGCTCGTCACGAGCGCCGCCGGCCAGCACAGCAACACCCAGGCGCTGCCGGCGTCACCGAGCAGGATCATGCAGACAATGAAGGACGCCGCGTAGAGCGCGGCGCGTCCGAGCGCCCACCAGACCTCGCCGAGGGCCACGTCGGTCACGTCGAGGGGCGTGGAGAGCACCGCGTCGTAGGAGTGGGAGATCTTGAGGCGAAAGAACGTGTTGAAGATCGAGTCGATGACCGCGCCGTTCATCGCCGAGGTCGCCAGCATGCCCGGCGCCACGAAGGTGGCGTAGCTGATGAACCGCCCGCCGACGAGCTGAGGGGCGATGAGGTGATTGAGGCCGAGGCCCACGCTGAGCAGATAAAAGAGCGGCTCGAAGAAGCCGGAGATGAGCATGAGCCACTGCGAGCGATACACCGCGAAGTTGCGCTCGAAGATGTGCCACGAGCGCCGTGAGCCAAAGCGCGGCAGGGTGCGCGTGAGCATCAGTCCACCAAGCGCCGTCGCAACGTGCGCTGGCCCCAGAGGACGCCGGCCACGCTCATGGCGGCGAGAACGAGAACGTGGGCGACCAGCGCTGCCGGCCGGCCCTCGCCGAAGGCGGCCGCTCGCGCGAGCGCGACTCCGTGATAGAGCGGTACCAGCTGGACTAGCGGGCGCAGGTAGTTGGGGTAAGCGGAGACCGGATAGAAGGTCGCTGAGAAGAGGAACATCGGCACGAAGGCGAAGCGGTAGATGGTGGTGAAGGAGGCGTCGGACTCGACGGTGGCGGCGTAGGCGACGAGTGGAGCGGCGAAGGCCAGGGTGATCAGCGCGCCGAGAAAGGGCAGGGTGAGGCTCCACCACGAGGAGAGGGCCCCGAAGCCGGCGATGACGAGCGTGTAGACGATGCCGGTCGCGAAGGAACGTGTCACGACCCACGTCAATTTGCCGGTGAGGATGTCC
>DAIDJP010000029.1 GCA_027451285.1 Acidimicrobiaceae bacterium
ATGCCGCCGTTCACGTTCAACAGGTCGCCGCGCTCCATACCGGCCTTGCGCGGGATCGAACCCACGAGCAGCGCCCAGTTCACGCCGTCGAAGGCGGTGGCGAGATCGCTCGTGGCCACGACGTTGGTCAGCAGCGGGAATGCGCAGTCGTCGAGCTCCATCACGACGCCCGCGAGGGCCTTCATCGCCGGCTCGATCTCGAGCAGGCGCAGTTCGACCGGCGTGTCCGCGCCGAGCATCTGGCCTGAGGCAATGCGAAAGAGCAGCTGGTAGCCGATCTGACCGGCGGCGCCGGTCACGGTCACTTTGACGGGGGGCTTCATGACTCTCCTTTGTCTTTAGAGGCGGTCGACGATGGCCGAGCCGAACTCCGAGCACGTGACCTCGGTGGCGCCTTCGATGAAGGAGACGATCGGAGTGTCAGATACGGGGACGTCCGCGGCGTTCAGTCTGATGTCGTCAGCCATGGCCTCATCCTAGGTCGCTCGTCCCGGGGCCCCAGAGGGCCAAAGTCACGTCCGCGCCGAGAAGAGCGCCTCGTGAATTTCACGCGTCGCGGTCGAGCGATTGAGCGTATAGAAGTGAAGTCCCGGCGCGCCCGCCTCGAGCAGGGCTTCGCAGAGTTCGCGTGCCGCGGCGATGCCCTCGGCGCGTACCGCGCCGGGGCCGCCGCGCTCGTGGGCGCGCTCGAGGCGACGGGCGAGGGCCTCGGGCACCTTCGCGCCCATGTCGGCCATGCGCGAGATTCCCGAGAGCGTCGTCACCGGCATGATCCCGGGCAGGATCGGCTTCACGACCCCGAGGGCGCCGACCTCTTCGACCAGACGGGTCCACTGGGAGAGCTCGAAGAAGAACTGGGTCAGCGCGAAGTCGGCCTCGGCCAGCTTGGCCGCGAGGTAGCGCCGATCGCTCGCCAGGTCGCGCGAGCGCGGGTGTCCGTCGGGGTGAGCGGCGACGCCGATGGAGAAGTCCCCGACACCGCGGGCCAGTTCGACCAGGTCACTGGCGTGGTCGAGTTCGCGCGCGAGGTCCTCGCCCTCGGGCGGGTCGCCGCCCAGGGCCATGAGGTTCTCGACCCCGGCGTCGCGGTAGTGCTCGAGGATCTCGGTCATCTCGGCGCGCGAGTGCCCGACGCAGATGAGATGGGCCATCGGGGTGAGATGACCCTCTCGCTTGATGCGCGTCACGAGGTCGTAGGTGCGCTGGCGCGACTCGCGCCCGCCGCGATAGGTCACCGAGACGAACGATGGGTGCAGCTGCTCGAGGTCGGCGAGGGTCGCGGCCAAGACGGCGGCCTCCTCGTCGGACTTGGGCGGGAAGAACTCGAAGGAGCGGGTGATCCCCTCGCGCAGCAGCGCGTCGACGCGCACGGGGCTACTCGGCGCGGCCGAAATCGTCTTCGAGGCGCACGATGTCGTCCTCACCGAAGTAGGTGCCGTGCTGGACCTCGATGAAGACCACCGGGGTCGTGCCGCGGTTCTCGCAGCGGTGCTTCTGACCCAGGGCGACGTCGATCGAGTCACCGGGGTGCATCTCGTACTCGACGCCGTCGAGCACCACCGTGGCGTCGCCGTTGACGAAGAACCAGTGCTCGGCGCGCTGGGCGTGCTGCTGGTAGCTCAGGCGCTTGCCGGGGGCCACCACGATGCGCTTGACCTTGTGGTCGAACATCTCGTCGTCGAGCACGGTGAAGCTGCCCCAGGGGCGCTCGTCGTATTCGCGACCTCGTTCGTCAGTGACTGTCATCGGACCTTCTCTGCGGCTCGCACGGCGTTGTACAACAGCATGGCACGGGTCATCGGACCGACGCCACCGAGACGCGGCGTGATCCAGCCGGCGACGTCGGCGACTTCGGGCGCGACGTCGCTCATCAGCCTCGTTCCCGACCAGCTGGTGCCGGCCGCGACCACCGCCGCACCGGGGCGAACCATGTCGGGCGTGACGAGCCCGGCGACGCCGGCCGCCGCCACCAGCACGTCGGCGCTGCGCGTAAGTTCGGCCACGTCGTCGACACCGGTGTGCACCACGGTCACCGCGGCGTTGCAACCCGGACGCTTGAGGGCCATTAGCAATGCCAGCGGGCGCCCGATCGTGAGCCCGCGTCCGATAATCACGACGTGGCGCCCCTCGACGGGCACGTGGTAGCTCGCGAGCAGCTCGACGATGCCCGCCGGGGTGCACGGCAGGGGGCCCGGCGCGCCCATCACCAGGCGTCCGAGGTTGACCGGGTGCAGGCCGTCGACGTCCTTCCTGGGATCGACGCGCAGCAGCACCTCCTCCTCGTTCATGCCCGCGGGCAGCGGCAGTTGCACGAGGATCGAGTGGATCGCGTCGTCGGCGTTGAGCCGGTCGATCTCAGCCTCGACCTCGGCCTGGGTGGCGCTGGCGGGAAGGTGCACGCCCACCGAGTGCACGCCGATGGCCTCACAGTCGGCGTGCTTCATCGCCACGTACTTCGCGCTCGGGCCGTCGTCGCCGACGAGCACCGTGGCCAGTCCCACGCGCACCCCGCGCGCGGACAGCGCGCCGACGCGGTCGGCGAGCTCCATCTTCATGCGGGCGGCGACGCGCTCGCCGTCGAGTAGTTCGGCCATGTCTCTCCTAGTGTCGGAAGTGACGCTCGCCGGTGAGCATCATGACGATTCCCGCGGCGTCGGCCGCCGCGATCACCTCGGCGTCGCGCACCGATCCACCGGGCTGGACCACCGACGTCACGCCGGCGCTGGTGAGCGACTCGAGCCCGTCGGCGAAGGGGAAGAACGCGTCCGACGCGGCGGCCGCGCCGACCGCCAGGTCACCGGCCTTGGCGGTGGCGATCCCGGCGGCCACGACGCGCGACTGCTGGCCCGCGCCCACGCCGACGGCGACGCCGTCCTTGGCGAGCACGATCGCGTTCGACGTGGTGCGCGCGCACACGCGCCAGGCGACCATCAGGTCCTCGAGCTGGCGCTGCGTCGGCTGGGCCGCGCTGACACAGCGCCACTGCGCGAGGGGCACGCGCAGCTCGTCGGCGTCTTGAACGAGGGCGCTGTGGCCGTAGGTGCGTATCGAGAGCCCGAGCGCCTCGGGCGCGGGCGCGGCCAGCAGGCGCGTCGCCTTGCGTCGCGCGCGCAAGGTGGCGATCGCGGCCTCGGAGAAGGAGGACGCGATGATCACGTCGGCCTGGGGACCGGCGGCGATGGCCGCGGCCACGTCGTCCTCGACCGCCCCGCGCAGGGCGACGATCCCGCCGAAGGCGCTCTGGGGATCCGCGGCCAGCGCCGCGGAGAATGCCTCGACGAGGCTCGCGCCCAGGGCGGCGCCCGAGGCGTTGGCGTGCTTGATGATGGCCACGGCCTCGCGGCCCGGCGCGTCGGCGGCCAGCTCGTGCACCAGTCGCCACGCGGCGTCGGCGTCGAAGAGATTGAGATAGGACAGCGCCGTGCCGGCGTGCTGGACGACCTCGTCCCACCACGGGCTCGTGCCCGCGATCCGGTAGCGCGCGCCGACCTGGTGAGGGTTCTCGCCGTAGCGCAGCACGTCGCGGCGCTCGAGGGTCAGGTGCAGGCTCTCCGGCAGGGTGGCCGCCTGCGGGTCGGGCGCCTCGCCGATCTCGCCGCCGGCGTCGAACCACGCGACGATTGCCGCGTCGTAGGCCGCGGTGTGCGCGAAGGCGGCGCGGGCCAGGTCGTGGCGCGTGGCGGGCGAGAGAGCGCCGGTCTCGCGCAGCTCGGCGAGGACCGCTGGGTACTGCACCGGGCTCGTGAGGATGCCGACGTGACGGTGGTTCTTCGCCGCGGCGCGCACCATGGTGGGCCCGCCGACGTCGATCAGCTCGACCGACGGGTTCGTGGAGAAGGGGTAGAGGTTGCTCACGACGATGTCGATAGGTGTGATGTCGTGCTCGAGGAGCGCGGCGAGGTGCTCGTCCACGTCGCGGTCGGCGAGGATGCCCCCGTGGATCGCCGGGTGCAGGGTCTTCACGCGTCCCGAGAGCATCTCGGGAAAGCCGGTCACGTCGGCCACGTCCAGGTGGGCGAGTCCGGCCTCGGCGAGGGCCGTCGCGGTGCCCCCCGAGGCCACCAGTTCGACGCCGAGGTCGGCGAGCCCCTGGGCGAACTCGATCAGTCCCGTCTTGTCCCAGACGGAGAGCAGCGCTCTCATGTCTCCTCCAATGCGCCCTCGAGCGACGCCGGTTCGCGGCCCTGCGCCAGCGCCGCCATCACCCTAGTGATCACTGCGGGGTAGAGGGCCCGCTCGACGGACTTGATCCGCTCGTGCAGCGTCTCTTGCGTGTCCTCGGGCATCACCGGCACCCGGCGCTGGGCGAGGATCGGCCCCTCGTCGAGCTCGGCCGTCGCCAGGTGGACCGTGCAGCCCGACTCGCTGACGTGCGCGGCGAGCGCCTGGGCCACCGCGTGCCAGCCCTTGAAGTCCGGCAGCAGGCTGGGGTGCGTGTTGAGGACGCGCCCCGGGTAGGCCGCGGGGAACGTGCTCGTGGTCACGGTGCCGAATCCGGCCATCGCCACGAGGTCGATGGCGTGCGCCGACAGCGCCGCCACCAGCGCCGCCGAGTAGGCCTCGCGGTCAAAGCCCGCCGTGAAGCCGCCGTAGTCGCGCCGGTCGACGAGCTCGATCGCCACACCGGCGTCCTCGGCCACGTGGAGCGCGCGACAGGGCCGGTCGGCCACCACGAGGGCGACGTCGAGCCCGGACTCGAGGATCGCTTCCAAGATGGTGCCCGAACCCGACACCATCACGCACAGACGAACCTCAGCCAAGCGCGAGGGCCTTGACGATCTCGACCATCTTCTCGCCGGCCTCGGTGGGGTTCTGGCAGACGTGCACCCCGGCCGCGGCCAGGGCCTCCATCTTGGCCTGGGCGGTGCCCTTCGATCCCGAGATGATGGCGCCCGCGTGTCCCATCTTGCGCCCGGGGGGTGCGGTCACGCCGGCCACGTAGGAGACGACGGGCTTGGTCATGTGGGTCGTGATCCACTCGGCCGCGCGCTCTTCCTCGCTGCCGCCGATCTCGCCGATCATCATGACCGCCTTGGTCTCGGGGTCGGCCTCGAAGGCCGCGAGGCAGTCGATGAAGTTGGTACCCGGCACGGGGTCGCCGCCGATGCCCACGCAGGTCGTCTGGCCGATGCCCTGGCTCGAGAGCTCGTAGAGCGCCTGGTAGGTCAGAGTGCCCGAGCGCGACACGATGCCCACCGGGCCGCCGGCCAGCGCGATGTCGCCCGAGGTGATGCCGATGTTGCACTTGCCGGGGCTGATGATCCCGGGGCAGTTGGGACCGAGCAGGCGCACGCCGGGGAACTCCTCGACCAGGCGGTTGTAGGTGACCGCCTCGTCGTGGGCCGGAATGCCCTCGGTGATGCACACGATGAAGGTGATCCCGCCCTGGGCGGCCTCGATGATCGCGTCTGCGGCAAATCGCGGGGGCACGACGACGAAGGACGCTGTGGCCCCGGTCGCCGCGACCGCCTCGGCCACGGTGTCAAAGACCGGGATGCCGTCGACGTCGGTGCCGCCCTTGCCCGGAGTGACGCCGCCGACGACCTTGGTGCCGTAGTCGCGGTTGCGCAGGCCGTGAAAGCGGCCCTGGCCGCCGGTCAGTCCCTGGACGATGACCTTGGTGTTCTCGTCTACGAAGATGCTCATGATGGTTACGCCTTGGCTAGGGCCACGGCCCGGCGCGCGGCGTCGAGCATGGTCGGTTCGGTGATCAGGGTGTCGGACAGGTGAGCGGCGAGGATGGCGCGTCCCTCGACGGCGTTGGTGCCGTCGAGGCGCAGCACGATGGGCGCGGTGATCGTGACCCGCGAGAGCGCTTCGAGCACGCCCTTGGCCACCTCGTCGACGCGCGTGATGCCGCCGAAGATGTTGACGAAGATCGACTTGACCTTGGGGTCGGAGTGGATCACTTCGAGGGCCGCGGCCATCACGTCGGCGTTGGCGCCGCCGCCGATGTCGAGGAAGTTGGCCGCGCTGCCGCCGACCTGGTTCACCACGTCGAGCGTCGACATGGCCAGTCCGGCGCCGTTGGCGATGATGCCGACGTCGCCGTCGAGGCCGATGTAGTTGAGCCCCTTCTCCTTGGCCATCTTCTCGCGCGGGTCCTCGGTCTCGGTCGCGCGGAACTCCTCCCACTCGGGGTGGCGGAACGACGCGTTCTCGTCCAGGGTCACCTTCGCGTCGAGGGCGTGCACGCGCCCGTCGGGCGTGAGAATCAGCGGGTTGACCTCGGCCAGGTCGCAGTCGCCCTTGGTGTAGCACTCGTAGAGGCGAACGAGCAGCGCGGCCGCCTGCTCGCGGGCCGCCTCGTCCAGACTCGCCTCGTCCACCCACGCGCGCGCGGCCGCCAGGTCGAGCCCGCGCAGGGGGTCGATGGAGAGCATGGCGATCGCGTCGGGGTTCTCCTCGGCAACGACTTCGATCTCGACCCCACCCTGGGCGCTCAGCATGCCCAGGTGCTTCTTGTTCGGCCGGTCCAGGGTGAAGGAGGCGTAGTACTCGCGCGCGATGTCACTGGAGCGCTCGATCCACAGTCGCTTGACCACGTGACCCTTGATGTCGAGACCCAGGATGTTGCCCGCGTGGCCGCGCAGCTCGTCCTCGTTAGCGGCGAGCTTCACGCCGCCGGCCTTGCCGCGCCCGCCGACCTTGACCTGGGCCTTCACGACGACGGGGTATCCCACCTCGCTCGCCACGGCCACGGCCTGCTCGACCGTGTCGGCCACGCCGCCGGGTGAGACGGGGATGCCGTAGCGCGCGAAGTACTGCTTGCCCTGATACTCGAAGAGATCCATCTAGGTCTGCTTTCTCTAACTCGGTTCGGTCGCGGCGCGCTCGCGCGCGTCGAGGGTCGTCTCCATCCACTGGCCGATCTCGGCGAGGGAGGCGCCGGGCGTGAAGACGTGCGACACGCCGAGACCACTCAGGGTCGCGACGTCGGCCTCGGGAATGATGCCCCCGACCACGACCAGAACGTCCTCGCGGCCCGCGGCGGCGAGCAATTCGATCACCCGGGGCACCAGCACGAGATGCGCGCCGGAGAGCAGCGACAGGCCCACGGCGTCGGCGTCCTCGTGCACCACGGCCGCCACGATCTGCTCGGGGGTCTGGTGCAGCCCGGTGTAGACGACCTCGAAGCCGGCGTCGCGAAGGGCTCGCGCGATGACCTTTGCCCCGCGATCGTGACCATCCAGGCCGGGCTTGGCCACGACCACTCGATAGGTGCGCTCCATTGGTCATTCAGCATAGATGGCGTGATAGGGGGCCCCTTTGGGGGCCCCCTCGCCCGAGTGGAGAGTGCCGCCAGGACTAGCGTTGCCGTTGTGACGGACACGATGACCCCGACGCGCGGGACCGTGCACGCCCTCGTCTCGGCCATGCGTCCAACCCAGTGGGTGAAGAACCTGCTCATCGGCGTGGCCCCGGCCGCGGCCGGCATGGTCGGCGACGCCGACGTCGAGCGCCACACCATCGCGGCGTTCCTGTGCTTTTGCGCCCTGGCGTCGGCGGTCTACCTGATCAACGACGTGCGCGACATCGAGGCCGACCGGCGCCACCCGACCAAGCGCCACCGCGCGATTCCCGCCGGACAACTCCCGGTGGGCCTCGCGCTCGCTGCGGCGGCCGTGCTCGCGGCCATCGCCTTCATCCTGCCGGCCTTCTTATGGCACCCCGGCGGGCTCTACTTCATCCTCGGCCTCTACCTGGTCAACTCGCTTAGCTACAGCCTCTGGCTGAAGAACTCGGTCATCATCGAACTGGGCATCGTCGCCAACGGCTTCTTCCTTCGCGCCTACGCCGGGGCCGTGGCCTCGCACATCTTCGTCTCGACTTGGTTCCTCGTCGTGATCTCCTTCGGGGCGCTCTTCCTCGTGATCGGCAAGCGCTCGAGCGAACTGAAGAAGGTGGGCGCGGGCGCGACGCGCCCGGTCCTCGCCCAGTACACGCCCGAGTTCTTGCACTCGGCCCTGACCATGTCGGCCACGGTCGTCGTGACCAGCTACAACCTCTGGGCCTTTGACACCTCGGCGACGGGGCTGTCCTCGATCCGCCACCACATCGTGCCGATCCGCCTGACCATCGTGCCCGTGGTCTTCGCCGTCTTGTTCATCATGCGCTCGGCCGAGGCCGGCGATGGCCAGTCCCCCGAGGACCTCCTCTTGCACAACCGCGTGGTCCAACTGCTCGGCGTGATCTGGGCGGGGCTGCTCGCGTTGGGGATCTACGGATGAGCCGGGTCCGTCTCAGCGGCTGGGGGCGCACCGCGGCGAGCGTGGCCAGCCTGATCACACCCACCAACGAGGACGAGGTGGCCGCCGCCCTCTCCGGCGAGGTGATTGCCCGCGGTCTCGGACGCAGCTACGGCGACGCCGCCCAACTGGCCGGCGGCGTCGTGCTGGACAACTCCGGGCTCGTCGGCGTCTCGCCGATCACCTCCGAGGGACTCGTCACGGTGGGCGCGGGCGTGTCGCTCGATGACCTGCTGGCACTATCGATCCCGCAAGGCTGGTTCATCCCGGTCACCCCCGGCACCCGCCAGGTCAGCGTGGGCGGCATGATCGGCGCCGACGTCCACGGCAAGAACCACCACCGCGATGGCTCGATCGCCGCGCACGTGCGCGCTCTGCGCATCGTGACCCCGGTGGGCACGTTCGAGACGAGCCCCACGCGCGAGGCCGAGCTGTTCTGGGCGACGATGGGCGCGATGGGACTGACCGGCGTGGTGACCAGCGTCACGTTCCAAATGATGCGCATTGAGACCGACCAGGTCTTCGTCGACACGGACCGTTTCGACGACCTCGACGCCGTGATGAGCGAGATGGCGAGCGGCGACGACGCCTATCACTACTCGGTGGCCTGGGTCGACTGCATGACGCGCGGCCGGCACATGGGCCGCGCGATTCTCACGCGCGGCGAGCACGCGCCGGTCAGCCAGATCGACGAGCCCCACCTGCGAAGCCCGCGCGCCGCGCGGCTCAAGGTTCCCCTCGACGCGCCGAGCGGCCTGCTCAACCCCCTCTCGATCAAGGCGTTCAACGAGCTGTGGTTCCGCTCGGCCCCGCGCCATGAGCGGCACGAGGCCCAGTCGCTCTCGACGTTCTTCCATCCCCTCGATGGCGTACGCGACTGGAACCGCCTCTACGGCCGGCGCGGCTTCGTCCAGTACCAGTTCTGCGTGCCCGACGAGCGCGCCGAGACGATCGTCGAGGCGATCTCGCGCCTGTCGGCCTCGCGGGTGCCGAGCTTCCTCGCGGTCCTAAAGCGCTTCGGCCCGGCGACGCCGGCCCCCCTCTCCTTCCCCCAGCCCGGCTGGACGCTGGCCCTCGACCTGCCGGTCGGACCGGACAAACTGCCGGGGGTGCTCGACGAGCTCGACGCACTCGTGCTCGCCGCCGGCGGGCGCGTCTACCTGGCCAAGGACGCGCGTTTGGCGCCGGCGACCTTCGCCGCGATGTACCCCCAACTCGACGACTTCCTCTCGGTCAAGGCCCGCGTGGACCCCGAGGGCCATCTCACCAGCGACCTCGCCCGACGCCTCCACCTAGGATTCCCCCATGGATAACGCCTTCGGTCAGCCCCAAAACGTCGTCGTGCTCGGCGGCAGCTCGGACATCGCGCGGGCCATCGTGCGAAAGCTCTGCGCGGCGCGCACCAACACCGTCGTGCTCGCCGGGCGCAACCAGGAGCTGCTCGACGCGGCGGCCGCCGAGGCCCGCGACTACGGTGCCGCGACGGCCGAGACCGTTCTCTTCGACGCCGAGGACCCGGGCAACGCCGCACGCGTCGTCGCTGAGTCCCTGGCCAAGGTCGGCGGGCCGGTCGACCTCGTGATCGTGGCGGTGGGACTGCTCGGCACGCAGAGCGAGATGGAAGACGACCCCGTGGCGGCCGCGCGCATGATCACGGTGAACGTCACCTGGCCCGTCGCCGCTCTGACCGAGCTGCGCGCTCGCCTCGTCGCCCAGGGCCGCGGGCGGATCCTCGTGATCTCCTCGGTTGCCGCCGTGCGCGTGCGGCGCACGCAGTACCTCTACGGCGGCGCCAAGGCGGGTCTGGACCGGCTCTGTCAGGGGATCGCCGACTCCCTCGAGGGAAGCGGCGCGTCGCTGCAGATCCTGCGCCCGGGCTTCGTGCGCTCCAAGATGACGACCGGTCAGCGCGAGATCCCCTTCACGACCGGGGTGAACGAAGTCGCCGAGAACACCCTGCGGGGACTGGCCACGGGCGAGCGGATCATCTGGTCCCCGCCGATCCTGCGCTACGTGTTCTTCGTGCTGCGCCACCTGCCCACCAAGGCGTGGCGTCTTCTCGCCGATCGCTGACGAAACCCAAAATTCGCACACTGCCCCCAGTCGGCGGCGTCGACGTGTTCAAATGACGGAGACCAACTGGGGGAACGGCGTGGACTCGCTGAGTGATCGATCTGACGCGTGGCACCGACTCGTGTCGATCCTCCCGGGTGACGTCGTCGTCGTCGACGCCAAGGGCGTCATCCATCACGTCGGCGACCCGATCGCGCGCGTGAGCGGCTATCGGGCCGAGGAACTGCTGGGCCGGCCCGTCGAGGTCCTCGTGCCGCCCGACGCGCGAGGGGTCCACCTCGAGCAGCGCGCCGTCTTTCTCCAGGATCCCGAGGCGCGCCCGATGAGCCTCGACGCGAGCTTTCGGCTCCAGACCAAGGATCGCGGCGAGATCACCGTCGCCATCACCCTCGCGCCCATCACGGTCGACGGCGAACTGTGGGTCCTCGCGGCCGTGCATCCGCGCGCCGTCGTGCGCGAGGACGCCGAGGAACGCCAGCGCCAGCTCGCCGCCACGCTCTCCTTCGTCACGATGCTCGCCGAGAGCGAGGAGCGCTTCCGACTGGCCTTCGAAGCCAACACCGCCCCCATGGTGCTCGCCGACGTCAACAACCGCGCGATCGCCGTCAACGAGTCCTTCTGCCAGCTGATCGGGCGCAGCCGCGAGGAGATCATCGGCGCCGACTCCTCGGCCTACACCCACCCCGACGACCAGACGGTCTCGGCCGCCGTCCACCAGCGGGTGCTGAGTGGCGACATCGGCGAGGCCACCTACACCAAGCGCTACCTGCACCGCGACGGTCACGTCGTGGTCGTTGAAGTCGCCAAGTCCGCGGCGCGCGACGCGGCGGGGCGCATCCTCTACTTCGTTATCTCCCAGCGCGACGTCACCGAGGAGCAGGCGCTGATCGCCCAGCTCTCGGACCAGGCGCTCCACGACCACCTCACGGGACTGGCCAACCGCTCGCTCTTCGAGGACCGCCTCGCCCAGGCCCGGGCGCGCGGACGACGCCACGCCACCATGGGCGCGGTGCTGCTGGTCGATCTGGATGACTTCAAGGGCGTCAACGACACCTACGGGCACCTCATCGGCGACCAGCTGCTGGTGGGCACCGCCCGGCGATTCGAACTGGTGACGCGCGCCTCGGACACGCTGTGTCGACTCGGCGGCGACGAGTTCTTGTACCTGGCCGACGACATCGCCTCCTCCACGAGGCCACTGAGATCGCCGCACGGCTCCTACAGGTCCTCACCACTCCCTTCGAGTTCGACGGCATTCGCATCGACCAGCGCGCCAGCGTGGGCATCGCCCTCTACGACGGCCAGTCCCCCGACGGCGACTGCATCCAAGAGGCCGACGTGGCCCTCTACGAGGCCAAGCGCGAGAAGCGCGGCGCGAGCGTGGTCTTTCACCCCTCGATGCGCCAGAGCGCGGTAAGCCGCTTCTCGCTCACCCAAGAACTGCACGTGGCCCTCGCCTCGAACGAACTGGCGATGCACTACCAGCCGATCGTCGATCTCACCACGGGCACGGTCGACGGCTTCGAGGCCCTGATGCGCTGGCACCACCCGAGCCAGGGGTGGATCTCGCCCGAGGTCTTCATACCCTTGGCCGAGCAGAGCGCTCTCATCGTCGAGCTGGGGCGAAAGGCGCTACGCGAGGCGCTCTCGGCCGCCGCGACGTGGCTTGCATCCGCCGACGGGCGCGGCGCGCCCTCAGTCGGGGTGAACTTCTCGGCGCTCGAGTTCCACGATCGCGGCATCGTGCAACTCATCGACGACGAGCTCGCCGCGAGCGGCGTCGCGCCCGAGCGGCTCGTGGTCGAGATCACCGAGCGCGTGGCGCTCTTTGACGTGACCGAGACCCTGGCGACCACGCGCCGTCTCCAGGAGAGGGGCGTGCGCGTCGCCCTCGATGACTTCGGGACGGGGCACTCGTCACTCTCCCAGCTCGCCCAGCTGCACCCGGCGATTCTCAAGATCGACAAGTCCTTCGTCAGCCCGCTCCACTCGAGCGCCGATCTGGACACCCTGCTCGAGGCCGTGGTGGCCCTCGGCGCGAAGCTCGACATCGAGGTGGTCGCCGAAGGCATCGAGACGGCCGCCCAGCTCGCCACGCTGCGCGCGATGGGCTGCGGGCACGGACAGGGCTTCTACTTCTCGCCCGCGAAGCGCGCCGACCTCGTGCCCGCACTGATCGAGCACGCCTTCCGGCCCTGACCCTATCCCGCCGGATTCAGATTCGACGTCATCGACGTCGTCGACTTGGCCAGCGTCTCACTCGGGCGCAGGCTCATCGTGAAGAAGTCCCGGTTCCACCAGGTCGTGAAGTAGCGAGACGGCGGGCCGTTCATCGAGCTGAGCAGACTCGTCCCGTTGCCGCCGTTGATCGGCGTATTCAGGGGCCCGTTGAACACCGAGTACTGAACCCAGTCGGTGTTGATGTCGAGCTCCATCCCTCGCACCGCGCCCGCGCGCACCAGCACGTTGGCGAGGTCCTGGATCGAGAGCGCCGGGCCGCCGACGTAGATGATGGCCCCGTCCTTGGTCACCCCCAGCCCCGAGCGCCAGACGGAGAAGGTGCCCCCGAGGGTCTTGCCCCAGGCGATCGAGTTGGGATTGGCGAGGCCGGGAACGGGCTTGCCGTCGTTGACGAGCAGGCGCAGGTTCTGTCGCACCGAGGCGATCTGGTTGTTCATGGTGAATCCCTTGGTGCCCCAAGCACCCAGGGTCATCGTGCCGTCCTTGAAGATCACGACCGAGGCCGCACCTCTTCGCAGCGGCAGGATCATGCGCCCGTCGGTGTAGTAGCCGCCGTTGGCGTCCTGCATGCGAAAGCCGGCGTTGAAGGCCGCGACCAGCGTCTTGGACGCCGCGGCGGTGATCGGCGCGCTGTGGCTGAAGTGATAGCCACCGGGGATGTAGGAGCCGCTGTAGAGCTGGGCGCGCAGCAGCGTCGGGTCCATCCAAGCGACGCCCACCACGTAACTCGTGTTGATGTTGTTGGGACGGACGAAGGCCTCGTAGATGGTGGGGATCCCGCTCGCGGTGGTGCGACCGGCGACGTGCCAGACGCCCTCTCCGGGCAGGGGGGTCGCCGCCGGTGTGGGGATGCGCGCGGGCTCGGGCAAGTGACCGGCCGCGGGCACCGTCACCCGCGTCGGTCCGTGTCCGAAGGCCGACGCCGGGGGCTTGCCGCCGACCTTGGGCGGGTTGAGCTTGTAGTACTCGGTCTCGAGCCAGGTGATGACGCTACCCATGCCGTGACTGCGGCCCCACTCGGCGGCCCGCGCCATGTAGGAGACGCCGTAGGTCGGGTTGTTCAGGGCGAAGGCGAGGGTGCCGCCCAGGTAGAGCACGAAGGCCACCGACACGCTCACCAGGCCCACCAGCGCGCGACGGCGCCAGTAGACACTCTGGGGCAGGCGATGGTTGCCCGGCGCGCTCGGCGGCCGATAGACGGGTCGGGTGGAGACCATGAGATTCCATTCTGACACCCCCCCGGCGCCGGCCATCCGCCGAGGGCCCGATTCTTAGCGCGCCTTTAAAAAAGCGGTGGGGATCAGGCCCGTCGAAGGGGCGTCATGGCGAGCACCAGCTGCTTGGTGCCGTGCTCGTCGAAGACGACGCTGGCCCGCGCACGCGGGCCCTCGCCCTCGACGCTTCCCACCACGCCGCGCCCGTAGCGGTCATGGATCACCACGTCACCGGGAGCGAGGCCCAACAGTTCGGCCCCCGTCGAGCGCACCGGCGGCGCGGCGCCCGCGCCGAAGGCCCGGCCCTCGGCAAAGCTCGAGGAGCGCCCCACGAAGCCCTCCTCCTCGGAGAAGCTCGCCCGGCGAAGCGGCGGCGTGGAGGAGAGGTCGACGACGAGCTCGGCCGGCACCTCGGCGAGGAACCGGCTGGCCAGGGCGTCGGTGCGCTGGCCCCAGGTGGTGCGCGTCCAGGCGTGGGTGAGCGACAGGTGGCGCATCGCGCGGGTGAGTCCCACGTAGCACAGGCGCCTCTCCTCTTCGAGCTCGGCGTCGTCGGAGAGCGCGCGTCGGTGGGGAAAGATCGTCTCTTCGAGACCGGTGATGATGACGGCCGGGAACTCGAGCCCCTTGGCGACGTGCAGGGTCATCAGCGAGACCGCGCCGGCCCCGGCGTCGAGCTGGTCGGAGTCGGCGACGAGCGCCATGCGCTCGACGAAGTCGAGCAGCGTCTCGTACTGCGCCGCGGCCGAGGCCAGCTCGCCGAGGTTCTCCAAGCGCGAATAGGCCTCGTCGGTGTTCTCCTCGCGTAGCGCGTCGCCCATGCCCGACTCGCGCACAATTGCCTCGATCATCTCGCGCGGGGACAGGTCGTTGGACAGGGCGCGCAGCTCGTCGAGCATCATGGAGAACTTCGTGGCGCCGTTGAGCGCCCTTCCCGTGAGGCCGGCCGCCGCCGCGTGGTCGGCGGCCTCCGCGAAGGAGAGCCCGTTCTCGGCGGCGTAGGCGCCGAGCTTGGCCTGAGCCGAGTCGCCCACGCCGCGCTTGGGCTCGTTGATCACGCGTCGCGCGCTGGCCTCGTCGCGCGGGTTCACAATCAAACGTGCGTAGGCCAGCACGTTCTTCACCTCTTTGCGGTCGTAGAAGCGCATGCCCGAGATCACCCGGTAGGCAATGCCCGCGCGCAGCATCTCCTCTTCCAGGATGCGGCTCTGGGCGTTGGTGCGGTAGAAGACCGCCATCTGGTTCCAGGTGAGCCCGTACTCGCTGGCGAATCGGCGCAGCTCGCTCGCCACCCAGCGCCCCTCGTCGTACTCGTCGCCCGCGCGATAGAGGCGGATCTTCTCGCCCTGGTCGCCCTCGGTGAAGAGGTTCTTGGCGCGACGGCGATTGTTGCGCGCGATCACCGCGTTGGCGGCGTCGAGGATCGTCTGGGTCGAGCGGAAGTTCTGTTCGAGCACGATCACCGACGCGTCGGGGAAGCGCTCTTCGAACTGGAGGATGTTGCGCACGTCGGCCGCGCGGAAGCGGTAGATCGACTGGTCCGAGTCGCCGACCACGCACAGGTTGCGATGCTGGGCGGCGAGCATCATCACGAGCTCGTTCTGCACGCCGTTGGTGTCTTGGAACTCGTCGACGAGCAGGTAGCGAAAGCGCCGCTGGTAGCTCTCGAGCACGTCGGCGTCGGCGCGCAGCATGGCGACGGCGTTCACCAGCAGGTCGTCGAAGTCCATCGCGTTGGCCGCGCGCAGGCGCTTCTCGTAGAGCGCGAAGATCTCGGCGATGCGCTTGCGCGAGGGATCCCCGCTGTGGAAGGACTCGAAGCGCGCGGCGTCCATCATCTCGTTCTTGGCCGCGGAGATGGCCGCGGTCACGCTACGCGGGCTAAGTCGCTTGGTGTCGAGGTTGAGTTCGTTCATGATGCGCTCGACCAGGTTCTGGGCGTCGCCGGCGTCGTAGATCGTGAATCCCCGCTCGTAACCCAGCACGTCGGCGTGGGCGCGCAGCATGCGCAGACACGCCGAGTGGAACGTCGAGACCCACATGTCGCGCGCCTCGGGTCCCACGAGGTCGGCCACGCGCCGGCGCATCTCGTCGGCCGCCTTGTTGGTGAAGGTGATCGCCATCACCTCCCAGGCCCGGGCATCTCCCGTGGCCAACAGGTGCGCGATGCGTCGCGTGAGAACGCGCGTCTTGCCCGAGCCCGCGCCGGCCACGACGAGCAGGGGGCCGCCGCGCTGGAGAACCGCGGCGCGCTGGGGCTCGGTCAGGCCCTCGAGCAGGTCCGCGGGGTTGGGCCGCGCGCTGTCGAGGTCGCCGAAGAGGGCCTCGTCGGAGAAGGGAGAGGTCACTCCCACTCGATGGTGCCCGGCGGCTTGCTCGTCACGTCGAGGGCCACGCGGTTCACGCCCTCGACCTCACGAATGAGTCGGTTGGCGATTGTCTCGATGAGATCGTGGGGCAGGCGCGCCCAGTCGGCGGTCATCGCGTCGTCACTGGTGACCGCGCGGATCACTATCGGGTACGCGTAGGTGCGGCCGTCGCCCATGACCCCCACCGTACGCACGGCGGGTAACACGGCGAAGCTCTGCCAGAGCTCGCGGTACAGGCCCGCTCGGCGGATCTCGTCGACCACCACCGCGTCGGCCTGACGCAGGATCTCGGCGCGCTCGCGGGTCACCTCGCCGACGATGCGCACGCCGAGCCCCGGACCCGGGAAGGGTTGGCGCCAGACGATCTCCTCGGGCAGGCCCAGCTCCTCGCCGACGTGGCGCACTTCATCCTTGAAGAGCGCGCGCAGCGGTTCCACCAGGTCAAAGGAGAGGTCCTCGGGCAGCCCGCCGACGTTGTGGTGGCTCTTGATGTTGGCCGCGTGTCCCGAGCCCGACTCGATCACGTCGGGATAGAGGGTGCCCTGGACGAGGAAGCGCGGGCCGTCGCCACCCGCACCCAGGTCGCGCGCGACGGTCTCGAACTCGCGGATGAAGAGTTCGCCGATGATCTTGCGTTTGGCCTCGGGGTCGGTCACTCCGGCCAGAGCGGAAAAGAAGCGGTCCTCGGCCCTGACGTGGATGAAGTCCACGCCGAACTGGCGGGTGAAGGTCTCCTCGATCTGGGGTCCCTGATTCATGCGCATCAGCCCGGTGTCGACGAAGACGCAGGTGAGTTGGCGGCCCACCGCGCGAATCACCAGAGCAGCCGCGACGGCCGAGTCCACGCCGCCCGAGAGCGCGCAGAGGACCTTCTCCTCGCCGACCTGGGCGCGGATCGCCGTGACGGCGTCGTCGATGATCGAGGTGTTGGTCCACGTCGGGGCGAGTCCCGCGACGTGATGGAGAAAGTGCGCGAGCAGTTCTTGGCCGCGCTCGCTGTGGACGACTTCGGGGTGGAACTGGACGGCGTGCAGGCGCCGCTCGACGTTCTCCATCACCGCGACGCTCGCACCGGGCGTCGTCGCCGTGACCGCGAAGCCCTCCGGGGCGAGTGAGATCGCGTCGCCGTGGCTCATCCAGCACGTCGAGGTCTCGGGCCACTCGGCGAGCAGGTTGGAAGGTCCCGTGCGAGTCAGCGTCGTGCGTCCGTACTCGCCCGCGCCGGTGCGCGCGACGGCGCCGCCCAGGTCACGGGCCATCAGCTGGGCGCCGTAGCAAATCCCCAGGATCGGGATGCCGAGCTCGTAGATGGCGGGATCGAGCGAGGGCGCGGGCACCTCGTAGACGGACTTGGGGCCGCCCGAAAGGATGATCGCGCCGGGGGCGCGTCGGGCCACCTCCTCGGCGGTGATGCTGGCGGGGACGATCTCGGAGTACACGTGCGCTTCGCGCACGCGACGGGCAATCAGTTGGGCGTACTGGGCGCCGAAGTCAACGACGAGGACACTCGTCAATGGCCCATGCCCACACCCTGGGAGCGCTGGAGCGCCTTGCCCTCGGTCTGCAGCGACGGCGCGAGCATGATCTCGGCCTTCTGGAACTCCTTCAAGGTCTCGTAGCCGCACGTCGCCATCGAGGTGCGCAGCGCCCCCATCAGGTTGAGACGTCCGTCGTTCTCGTGCGCCGGGCCGAGCAGGATCTCCTCGAGCGTGCCGCGCACCTGGGTCTTGACCCTCGTGCCGCGCGGCAGCGTGGGGTGGAACGTCGCCATCCCCCAGTGATATCCCTTGGCCGGGGCCTCGATCGCGCTGGTGAGAGGCGAGCCGATCATCACGGCGTCCGCGCCGCAGGCGATGGCCTTGGCGATGTCGCCGCCCTTGGACATGCCGCCGTCGGCGATCACGTGGACGTAGACGCCGGTCTCGTCCAGGTGGCGCATGCGCGCGCCCGCCACGTCGGCGATCGCCGTCGCCTGGGGCACGCCGATGCCGAGTACCGCGCGCGAGGTGCACGCGTTGCCCGGTCCCACGCCGACCAGCACACCGGCCGCGCCCGTGCGCATGAGGTGCAGAGCCGCCTGGTAGCTGGCGCACCCGCCGACGATGGTCGGGATCTCGAACTCGCGGATGAACTTCTTCAGATTCAGCGGCTCCGCGGTCTTCGAGACGTGCTCGGCCGAGACCACGGTGCCCTGGATCACCAGGATGTCGAGTCCCGAGTCGGCGATCGTCTTGGCCATCCAGCCGGTGCGCTGGGGCGTGACCGAGGCTGATGTCACGATGCCGGCGTCCTTCATCTGCTTGATGCGCTCGGCGACGAGCTCGAGCTTGATCGGCTCTAAGTACATCTGCTGCATGCGCGCGGTGGCCTTGTCGTTGTCGAGCTCGCCGATCTCCTCAAAGAGCGAGGTGGGGTCCTCGTAGCGGGTCCACAGGCCCTCGAGGTTCAGCACCCCGAGTCCGCCCAGTCGTCCCATCAGAATCGCCGTCGTGGGCGAGATGGCCCCGTCCATGGCCGAGCCCAGTACCGGGATCTCGAACTTGTAGGCGTCGATCTGCCAGGAGATGTCCACGTCCTCGGGGTCGCGCGTGCGACGTGAGGGCACGATGGCGATGTCGTCGAAACCGTACGCCTGTCGCGCCGATTTGAAAATGCCGATTTCTACTTCCGCCATGGTGACCTCCGCGACACGCGTCTGACGACTGCGTAGCCACCAATCTACCGGACCCGCCGCGCCGTTCTACGGGTCACGTCCAGCGTCGACCCTCCTCGGGCCACTCCACGTCGAGGGCCACGCACAGCAGCTCGGTCAGCACGCGCGCCGTTGCGCCCCAGATCACGTCCTCGGGCACCCGGTAGAAGTAGAGGGGGAAGAAACCGTCGTCGTCAGCGCCGGGTCGCCTCTCCTGACGACGCCAGCGCTCTTCGATGAAGGCCCCCTCCTCGGCCAGGTCGGCCAGGGCCACCGTGAAGACGCGGTCGACCTCGGCCGGGTCGGCTACCAGCTGCGGACGGGCGTCGAGGTGCGCCACGACGGGCCAGATCGCCGATCCCGAGGCGAAGGTGACCAGCGGGCTCAGCCAGCCCACCGGCCTGACCAGGGACCTCTCGAGGCCCACCTCCTCGTGGGCTTCGCGCAGGGCCGTGTCGATGAGGTCCTCGCCGGGGTCGTTGGCGCCCCCGGGCAGCGCGATCTCCCCGGAGTGGGCGCGCAGGGCGAAGGAGCGACGCGTGAGGATCACGTGCGCCTCGCCGTCTTGGTCGAAGAGGGCGACCAGCACCGCCGAGCGGCGCGTGATGGCGATCGCGCGCGCGTCGGCCACGGCGGCCAGCTCACTGGGCTCGCCGGGCAGCGCCGCCACGTCGAAGGTGCGCCCCGCCGCGCGCAGGCGCTCCAGCACGACTCTCGAGCTGAGGCCGCGGCGCTCGTAGGCCGTGAGGTGGCTCCAGGGCGCGGGAGCCCCGGGGCGGATCTCGTCGGGCACCGGGATGATTTGGGGGTAGCGATGCCCGGCGAAGCGGGGCTCATCCAGAGGCATCGGCGTTAATCCCCCCTACAGTGGTGGGGTATTTCCCTCGAAGAGACCCTACCGGGGCCTCCCCGTCCCCCCTGCAGGAGCACACATGAAGTCCCTCGCCCGCCTCGCGGTGCGCCGTCGCTGGTACGTGCTGTCCGCGTGGATCGTGCTCTTCATCGGGCTCACGATCGCCTCCCAGAGCGTCGGCGCCGCGTTCTCCAACTCCTTCAGCCTGCCCGGCACCGACTCGACGAAGGCCTTCGCGCTGCTGGGTCACGTGAAGGCCCTCGGCGGCGACGCCGACCAGATCGTCTTTCACGCGAAGACCGGCACCATCGCCGACCAGCGCGCGACAATCGAGCCCATGCTCGCCAAAGTGGCGAAGCTTCCCGAGGTGGCGAGCGTCACCTCGCCGTTCTGTCCGACCAGTGCGGCCTGCCTGGGTTCGGCCCAGGTCTCCAAGGACGGCAGAATCGCCTACGCCGTGGTGCACTTCGCGGTGCCGGGTTTCAAGCTGTCCAACGCCCAGATCCGCGCGGTCGAGACCGTGGGCTCCACGATCCGCTCCTCGGCCCTCGAGGTGCAGTTCGGCGGCAACGCGTTCGGCCAGCTCGACCAGCCCGCCCAGAGCCGCGGCGAGTTCGTGGGTCTCATCATCGCCGCCCTCGTGCTGCTCTTCGCCTTCGGGTCGTTCCTCGCCATGCTCCTGCCGCTCGGGGTGGCCATCTTCGCCCTCGGCGTGGCCACCGCGGCGACGACGCTGCTGAGTCACGTCCTGACCATCGCCCAGTTCGCACCGATCCTCGGCTCGCTGATCGGTCTCGGCGTGGGCATCGACTACGCACTGTTCATCGTCACGCGCGCGCGACAGAATCTCAAGCGCGGCCTCGACGTCGAGGAGTCGATCGTCACCGCGATCAACACCTCGGGGCGCGCCGTGCTCTTCGCCGGCACCACCGTGTGCATCGCGCTGCTCGGCATGCTCGTGCTGCGCCTCTCCTTCCTCAACGGCGTCGCGGTCTCGGCGACGGTGACCGTCGCGATGACCATCGCCGCGTCCGTGACCCTGCTGCCATCCCTGCTCGCCTTCCAGAAGCACCGCGTGCTGAGCCGTCGCGAGCGGCGCGCCCTCGCCGAGCACGGGCCCGAGCCGACGGTCGTCGCCGGCGGCTGGCAGCGCTGGGCGCACTTCGTCTCGCGCCACCCCCGCGTGCTGTCGGCCGCGGCGCTGG
>DAIDJP010000030.1 GCA_027451285.1 Acidimicrobiaceae bacterium
CGAAGCATCGCCGTGACGTCGCGATACGCGCGGTGCCAGTCCGTACCCGACGAACCGGGCGACGTCTTGTCGTAGGCGACGCGCTCGTGGTCGCGCAGCGCCTGGAGGGCGACGACGAGCGACTCGTGTTCGAACCAGCACGCTGGCACGACGTAACTGTCGAGACCCCGGTAACGCTCTCGCATCTCGTCCACCCACGCACGTAATTGGGGCCACTCACGCTGTGCGTCAAAGGGCCCGAGGCTCGGCCAGTGAATGGGCGGGCGAGCTTCGCTGCTCGTCGTGGGACTACTCGCGGTGGCACTCGTTACCGCTCGAAGCGCGGGGACACGAGCCCGAACATCAGCCGAGCGAACACCACCCTCTATTCGCAGATCACTCATCGGGACCCCGTACGTCCGCATCGCCGCACGGCGCGTGCGAGAGAGCAGCCGCGCGCAGCGACGCTGCGACGGCGAAGCGCTCGTCTCTGATCCGGCGGCCGTCGCGGCGCGCCGTCCAGGGCCGCAGCCTCAGCATGATGGGTTTGGCGGCGCGCAACATGAGGAGGGCGTGGCCAACCCGTAGTAGTCGGATCGTGCTCGGGTCCAACACCGAGTGCCGGCGTGTGGACTCTGAGACTGCACGCCCCCCACCGGCCTGGCGCGTCGTTGAGATCTCGGGAGTATCGCGCTCGCCCATGAGTTGGGCGATGTCGCGAAGGTCACTCGCGTTACTCGATCCACCGAGAATCACTTTCGTGGTCGCTGAGTCCCAGATGGCCTGGGCCTGTTCGTGGCCCCAGCGACTGCGGGCTTGGGCGAGTGACTGTAAGACCGCGACCGTCGTGACTCCCGTCCCTCCCCCTTCGCTCATCAGCGCCCCGAGTGACGGCAGCGGATAGTTTGCCGCCTCATCCAGAATGAGGGCCAGTGGCGGATCGAGTCGTGCCCCGCTCGAGGCGCTCGCGATCACGCGGGCCGACTCGACCACGTCCTCGATCAGCGCCGAGACGAAGTTGGCGGTCGCGAAGGCGCCCGAGCTGGTGCCGAGGAGATAGAGCGTGCCGTGATCTTTTAGAAACGTGGCGGGGTCAAACTGCGCGCCCCACTCCGGACTGAGTTGCTCGATGACCTTTGGGCTCGCCAGCGGGGCAAAGACGCTACTCACCACGGACCAGATGTTCGCGCGGGGACGCGGCTCTAGCCCGACGATTCCACCGAGCGCACTCCCCCACTGCGGGGTCGCGGTGCTCGTGGTCTTTAGTATCTCGACGGCTTCCTTCGCTTCGTCGGGCGACAGGCTCCAGCGATAGAGATCGGTAACGGAGCGGTCCGTCACCGCGGCCGCCTGGAGGAGACAGCGCACCACCACCTCGGTCTGTTGCTGCCAGAAGTTCGCGTCCTTCACGCCCCCGGCCGCACCCGCACAGAGGGCACCCGCGCGCATCATCGCCGTCTGGGGGTTCTCACAGCCCCGAATTGGCGACCAGCGCAGTCCGCCCGGCACGCCGAGCGCCAGCCCCTGGGGATCAAAGACCCCGACGGGACCGAGCTTCATTCGCGCGCTCATCGTGGCGGCGAGATTGTCCGGACGAGTGCTCGTCGTGACGACGGCCCCCGGTGCGTCGAGGATAAACGGGATCACGAGGTGGTAGCCCTTGCCACTGCGCGGGGGTCCGAGAATGACCATCGAGTCTTCGACACTGGCGTAACACGGCACCCGGCGACTCGTGCCTAAGAACAGCCCGAGATCAGACGGTTGGGGTTTTACCATCGACGGCCGAAGAATCGCCCCTCGAACCACGAGGTGCCGTGCTCCGGCCGCCGCCACCACCTCGTGACGCTCCGCCAAACCCGCGATGCGGGTTGGATCATCGGACTGCTCGCGCGCACTTCGTCGCACGAAGCGAGCTACGAACACACTCGCTACCACGCCGAGGATGACCACCGTCGAGGTCATCGTCCAGTAGAGCCACGCCGGCCCGACGGGAACCTTCCACGCCTCAGAAGGTCGATCGACGTGCGCGAAGGCCGTCAGTGATCCCCCGAGGTGCTTCGTCGGCAGTCCGTGGCCCGAGAGCAACGCGGCGAGTAGTCCCCCTCCGGCGAGCAGGAGAAACCCGACGACGAGCACGCCGATCGCCCCGAGGGCCAAGTCGTCCGGTCCGTAGCGCGAGTTCGTTGCCACGATCAACCCACCATTCGCTGGTTCGTATCGAACAGGGACAATTCATTCGGCGTGCAGATATGGCGTACGACGAAGGATCGTTCACCAATGCGCCAGAGTCCCTCGCCGCGCGCGAGGCTCGCGAGTTGGTCGGTTTCGGTCGAGGACAGACCGAGGGCCGCGCCAGTCTTTACGTCCTCACCCGATTCCTGGGCGTAGATGACCTTGGTCGAACAGTCCGCGAGCAGCCCGAGCGCGAGGTTTCGCGCCTCGGAGTCTCGCTCTCCAACGGCGTCGAGGTCGCTCAGTCGGTGAATCACCAGCAGGTTCGCTAGTCCCATGGCCCGAGAGAGCTTCCACTGGCTCTGCATGCGCGCGAGCAGGGCCGGCTGCTTCAAGACCCGCCACGCCTCGTCGTAGATGACCCAGCGCGGGCCACCCGAGGGATCCTGGATCGCACTCTCCATCCATGAGCTCGCACACGCCATGACCATGGCTATCTTCGCGTCCGAGCCCGCGATGCGACTGAGGTCGAGACTCACCATGGGCAGATCCGGGTCGAAGCGCACCGTGGAGGGCCCGTCGAAGAGACCCCCCAGGTCCCCCGCGACCAGCCGATTGACCGCGTGGGCGACCTCGCGTCCGTCCTCGAGGAGTTGGGCGCGACTGGAGCCAACGACGTCGCGCGGGGGATCGAACATGGAAGCGACGACCTGGGGCAGGGTCGCCACGTCGTTGGTGGCGACCGCTTCGTCGAGGGCGGCGAAGAGCGCGGTCGCTTCGACCGGCGCCATGGCCCGACCGAGCGCCGCTTCACCGAGGGATCGAAGTAGATCGCGCCGGCGCTGACGCACCACGTCGGCCCAAGCTTGGTCGGACAGCGTCGATTGCCCACCGTCAGCGCTCGCGAGGAACGCTGGCCTCGGACCCTCATCCAAGGGATTGAGCCGCGCCGAGGTCCCGCCGAGCTCGATCGCCTGACCCCCGACGCTGCGCGCGACGGCGCTCCACTCGCCCTTGGGGTCACCGGGCACGTAGCACTTACGCCCAAAGGCGATGCTGCGAGTCGCGATTGCCTTGGCGAGGGTGGACTTTCCTCGACCCACGACGCCAGCCAGTAGACAGTTCGGGTTCGTGAGCACGCCCAACTGGTAGAGCACCCAGGGGTCATAGACGAAGCCCGCGCCACTCCACGCGTCCTGGCCAATCAGGATGCCCCGGCTGCCGAGCCCGCTCTCGGCGAGGAACGGGTAGGCCCCGGCGACGACTTCACTCGTCGCGCGATGCGGCTCCACCTTCAAGGCTCGATAGGTGCGCAGTGCGTCCTCGCCCGCTTCGCCGTGTTTGGGCAGGTACGCGGCGTTCCTTCCCTCCTCACGGAGCAGCGTTCGAGCCCGTTTCGCTCCCGCTCGTGCCGCCACCTGGTCGGCCACCGACAGGGTCGTTGCGGCGCGCGCGAGGGCCCGCCGCTCGCGCCGCGCGGTCCCCCTCGCGCTATAGAGTGCGCCGGCGAGCGACTTGCCGCCGTCGAGTATTGGTTGGACGGGTGACCGCACCACCGGGACCGCCGCGGGACCTCGAACGGGAAGCGAATCCTCGCTCGGACCACGCAACGTCGCCACCAACTCGGTGAGGCGTTCGATCTCGGCCTGTTGCGCCGAAGTGTCGCTGCGACGTGACATGAAGACCACCTTCCTAGAAGACGCCGCGGGCGAGCGGCAGTGCGGCGACGACGAATCCCTGGGACTGGCGCCCGTAGAGGATGCGGGTGTCGCACCC
The DNA here is from genome assembly GCA_027451285.1 of Acidimicrobiaceae bacterium. GTDB lineage: Bacteria > Actinomycetota > Acidimicrobiia > Acidimicrobiales > RAAP-2 > RAAP-2. Next base: position 3,928 of record DAIDJP010000030.1, read on the forward strand.
CGACTGGCCGGCCGATCGTTCAATCAGCGCGACCGCCGTCGCCAGACCCGCCTCGCTGTCGGCGGTCACGGTGATAAAGCCCGCGAACTCCACGTCAGCGTGACCGTTGAGCAGCGCCTGTTCACGCGCGAGGAGGTCACTGTACTCCTGGACGTCGGCGAGGTCCTGGACCTGGCCGACCTTGGCCTTGTGCTGGGCGTCGGTGATCGCCTCGGTCTTTTCCTTGCGCAGCGCCCGTAACGCTTCGCTCGTACCGAGGGGTCGGGCGAGAAGAGACAGCGACTTGCGGATGTCGGGTGCGAAGATGAGCGCGTGCAAGAAGTGCGGGGCCACGTCCACCCGGGGCCAGTCACTGATCCAGAGCACGCACGAGTAGCCCGAATCGTGGCGCAGGTACGACCAGTGCTCGCTGAGCGCCACCGGACCCGCGGAGCGAAGCGTTGCATTCGCACGATTCTGCGCGAGGTCAGACGCGGGGTCGTAGGCCTGGCGGATCGTGGTCGCGAGTTGGGCATCGGTTAGCCAACCCTCGAGGCGCAGGTCGGCGTCGCGCAGCCCGTGTTCCAAGACGCTCATGTCGATGCGCAGCACCGACGCCGCGCCCTTCACGCCCCGTCCGGCGCTACGAATCGCCGCGGCGGCCCTCTTCATGTCGAGTGCGATGGTGATCGTCGTGCGGTGCGTCGAGGACCCGAGTGCCGTCTGGGCGAGCAGTTCTCGGTACTCCTCGTTGGACCAGTCGTATTCGCCCGTGCCGTGCTCTTCGTACCACTGGGCGACCTTCGTGCCGGGGTCGGGCACCGTGGACTCGAGCACCTGGATGAGCGCACCGGTGCCGGTCTGGGCGAGGGAGGCGATGACGCGCCCCCAGGTCGCCACCCGGTCGCGCTGGGCCGACGGCGAGAGCAGCACGTAGGCGGGGTGAGAAACCGCGAGGGTCGCCGAGAGCGTCTGGCGGTGCGGGTCGTGCACGAGGCACGCGCCGCTGTCGGGGTCGTTGTAGAAGCGCAGTGGTGCCGCGTCACCTGGCAGGGCCATCGTGCCCGCCGGCCGCGGCGGTGACACTTTCGCTAAGTAGGTGGTCTGGTCCGTCGAGAGGCGCAGCGCCCAGTGCAGGAGCGTCGGGAGCCACTCGACGAGCGCCTGGCCCTTCACGGAGATAAACGCGGATCCGAGTAGCACGCCCCACATCGGCGTCGTCACGAGCAGCCCCACACCCCCGGCGCCGAGGAGCCCGATCAGGAGAACCACGGCGGCGGCGCCGATCGCGCTCGCGCGCAGGCCCGAGAACCCCAACAGAAATCCGCGCGTCGAGCGTCGAGCGAAGCGAACCGTCGGCGGGCCGGCGTTGAACGTGCTCACGGGCGCTCCGTCGGTCCGGGACCTGGAGTGGAACGTCGGCGCGGCGGCGCCGGCGCGAAGGCGGTGGTCGTGGGCGTCGGATCGATCATCGACGCGCCCGCCGGCGTGGCGTCACCCGACGGGTTCGAGCGGCTGCCGGTCGGCGCGGGGCCATGACTCGGCGCCGCGCTTTGCGTCGGGACCGACGCTGCCGTGGAAGGTACTGGCTCTACGCGTAGTCCCCGCTCACCGCTCAATTCGGGTGGCGCGGCCGATGGCGGCTCTGATCCGTCCACCACGGGGCTCGCGCCCCTTGAACCCCGATCGGCCGAGCGTGTCGCGGTTTCGCCGGCGTGTCGTCGAGCGTGCGTCGCCGCACCCACGTCGAACGCGGCTCCCGCGGCCACACCCTCGACGACACCGGCACCAGCACTAGGAGAAGGAGCAGGAGTAGGAGTAGGAGCATCGTGGGCGTCCGAACGAGCGTCCGTGGCACCACTCGGTCCGGTCGATGCTTCTGACCTCGCACCGAGTGGCGCGCCCACGCCCATCGGTGCGGCGATACGGTGCGGGGCACCACCGAGGCTCTGGGCCGCCCACTTCATCGACGCGACCTTCTGGGGGGCGCCAATGACCGTGGCGGCGCCCGAGGTGGCGTGGGCTGCCGAGCCGGCGAGGTTCGCCATGTGGTCGCCGGTGAAGTGCACGAGTTTGAGCGCCATCCACGGCGAAAATCCCGCGACCAGCAGGATGAGTAGCCCCGTGATGTCACTCGTAATTCCGGACAGTCCGCCCGCGCTCGAGCTCGTTCCCATGCCCCCCAACACGCCGAGCCCGATGACGAAGATGATGATGAGAATGAGCTTGGCGAACACCAGGGCCGCCATGGCTTCGAGC
>DAIDJP010000031.1 GCA_027451285.1 Acidimicrobiaceae bacterium
GGTGGCCGAGCCCATCACCGCGACGAAGGACGCCGTGTTGATGACCGAGCCGCCGCCGCGCTCGAGGAGGTAGGGGATGCCGTAGCGACAGCACAGGTACACCGAAGTGAGGTTGATGTCCTGGACCCGCTTCCAGGCGTCCAGTGTCGTCGTGAGGATGGAGTCGTCGTCAGGTGGCGAGATGCCCGCGTTGTTGAACAGGACGTCGATGCCGCCGTAGGTCTCCTTGGTCGTGACGTAGAGCGCCTTGACGCTCTCCTCGTTCGCCACGTCCACCTCGACGAAGGTGCCGCCGATCTCCTCGGCGAGGGCGGTGCCGGCCTCGACCGCCACGTCGGCCACGACCACCTTGGCGCCCTCGGCGGCAAATCGCCGCGCCGTCGCCCGGCCGATGCCGCTCGCCGCCCCGGTGATGACCGCCACCTTGTTGTCAATACGTCCCATCAGTCCTCCGTTGAGATGAATACATTCTTTTCTTCACTAAAGCCCAGTAGGGCGTCCGGTCCCAGCTCGCGGCCCACGCCCGACTGCTTGAAGCCGCCAAAGGGCGTCGAGTAGCGCACCGAGGAGTTCGAATTCACCGACAGCGCCCCGGTCTCGATGCCGCGCGCCACGCGCAGCGCCCGGCCCACGTCGCGGGTCCAGATCGAGCCCGAGAGGCCGAAGGGGCCGTCGTTGGCCAGCGCCACGGCCTGGGCCTCGTCGTCAAAGGGCACCACCGAGACGACCGGCCCGAAGATCTCCTCGCGATAGGCGCGACTGGTGAGATCGGTCGTGGCGAGCACGGTGGGCGCGAACCAGTAGCCCGGCCCCGGCGGGGCGCTGCCGCGAAAGGCCACCTCGGCCTCGTCGACGTAGCTCGCGACGCTCTCGCACTGGCCCGCGCTGATGAGAGGTCCCATCTCGCTCGCCTCGTCGCGCGGATCGAGCACCTTCACGTTCTTCACCGCCACCTCGAAGAGCTCCATGAAGCGCTCGTAGGCACTGCGCTCGACGAAGATGCGCGAGCGCGCGCAGCAGTCCTGGCCCGCGTTGTCAAAGACCGCGTAGGGCGCCATCGCGGCCGCCTTCTCCAGGTCGGCGTCGGCGAAGACGACGTTGGCGCTCTTGCCGCCGAGCTCGAGGGTGACGCGCTTGACCTGGGCGGCGCAGCCCTCCATGACCGAGCGTCCCACCGCGTTGGAACCGGTGAAGCAGATCTTTCGCACCAGCTCGTGGCTGACGAAGCGGTCCCCCACCGTCGAGCCGCCGCCGGTGACGACGGTGAAGACTCCCTCGGGGATCCCGGCTTCGAGGGCCAGCTCGCCGATGCGCATCGCGGTGAGTGGCGTCAGCGCGGCCGGCTTCAAGAGGACGGTGTTGCCCGCGGCGAGAGCCGGTCCGAAGCCCCAGCCGGCGATGGGCATGGGGAAGTTCCACGGCGCGATGATGCCCACCACGCCGATGGGCTCGTAGAAGGTGACGTCCACACCGCCGGCGACGGGGATCTGCTTGCCGCTGTGGCGCTCGGGCGCGCCCGAGTAGTACGCGAGGACGTCGCGGACGTTGCCCGCCTCCCAGCGGGCGTTGGAGATCGTGTGACCGGAGTTGGCGACCTCGAGCTGGGCCAACTCCTCGTTGTGCGCGTCGACGACCTCGGCGAAGCGACGCAGCAGGCGGGCCCGATCCGCCGGCGTCACGGCGCGCCAGGCCGGCGCCGCGGCGTAAGCGCGTTCGATCAGCCGGTCGGTCTCTTCGACCGAGTGCATCGGCACGCTGGCGATGACCTCTTCGGTCGCGGGGTTGATGACGTCGTGGTTCATAGGCGTTCGAATCCTCGGTAGCGTTCCCAGTCGGTCACGGCGGTGTTGAACGCCTCGACCTCGATGCGCCCGGCGTGGGCGTAGTGATCCACGACCTCGTCGGTAAAGGCCGCGCGCGCGATTCTCGAGTTGTCGAAGAGCTCGACCGCCTCGTGCAGCGTGGTCGGCACACGCGCCACGTCGGCCGCGTAGGCGTTGCCGGCGAAGGGCGCCTCGAGCGCGAGGCCCTCCTCGACGCCGGCGAGTCCCGCGGCCACCAGCGCCGCCTCGGCCAGGTACTGGTTCACGTCGCCGCCCGGGATCCGGCACTCGACGCGGATCGAGGGGCCGAGTCCCACCACGCGAAAGGCGCAGGTGCGGTTGTCGATGCCCCACAGCAGGGCGGTCGGGGCGAAGGAGCCGGCGACGAAGCGCTTGTAGCTGTTCACGTTGGGCGCGAGGAAGTACGAGAGCTCGCGCACGTGGGCGAGCAGACCGGCGAGGAAGCTCTCGAAGACCGGGCTCATGCCGTGAGCGCCGTCGCCGGCGAAGACCGGCCGGTTCTCCTCATCGCGCAGGGAGAGGTGGATGTGGCACGAGTTGCCCTCGCGCTCGTTGAACTTGGCCATGAAGGTGAGCGCGTATCCCTCCTGGGCCGCGATCTCCTTGGCCCCGAGCTTGAACAGTCCGTGCTCGTCGCACTTGTCGATCAGCTCGTCGTACTTAAAGGCCATCTCGTGCTGGCCGAAGTTGCACTCGCCCTTGACCGATTCGACCACCATTCCCGCGTCGCGCATGTTGCGCCGGATGCGCCCGAGTAGCGGCTCGACGCGCGAGGTGCCCTGCAGGGAGTAGTCGACGTTGTAGAGGTTCACCGGCGTGAGGTCGCGGTACCCGTTACGCCAGGCGGATTCGTAGGTGTCGGAAAAGACCATGAACTCGAGCTCGGTGCCGGTCACCCCGTGCCAGCCGCGCTCGGCCAGGCGCGCGACCTGACGCGCGAGGATCTGGCGGGGCGAGACCGCGACGGGCTCGCCCTCCACGCTCTGTACGTCGGCGAAGACGATGGCCGTCTTCTCGTGCCAGGGCACCAGGCGGATCGTTGAGAAGTCCGCGATGAAGGCCAGGTCACCGTAGCCGCGCTCCCACGAGGTGAGGGCAAATCCGTCCACCGTGCGCATGTCGACGTCCGAGGCCAACAGGTAGCTGCATCCCTCCACCGCCCCCTCGAGGTACTGCGCGGCGAAGAACGTGGCGTCGATCCGCTTGCCCTGCAGTCGGCCCTGCATGTCGGTGATCGCGAGGATCACCGTGTCGATGTCGCCGATCTTGATGCGGGCGAGCAGCTCGTCCTTGGATAGTCGACCCGCTACTCGAGACGTCATGTGTCCTCCCCTAGACGGTCAGCCGATAGTAACCGTGAGGCCCGAAATTGTCCAAAACGTCAGGCTCTTCGACACGTCGAAGGCCGTGACGCGACGTCTGTTGCGAGCGTGCGACATCGCCGCGACGAGGCGCGGCGCGACCCAGCCAGCGCGGGGCCGGCGAGCGCCGGCCCCGCGCTCGGTCTAGATGCTGAGTTCGTGCTCGATCGCCGCGAGCTCTTCGGCCGTGCCTTGGATCTTGGGACCCTTGAACCACTTGCGCGCCGAGACCGCGTACCAGATGCCCGCGAATCCGAGCACTACCGCCACCGCTACCGGCGTGAAGTTGAAGTCCGCGAAGTTGATCGGCGAGGCCGTCGGCAGCATGAAGAGCACGCAGATGAAGGCGACCCAGATGATGGCGACCCAGTTGATGAACGGCCCCCACTTGCCCAACTTCCACGGCCCCGGCACGAAGGCCGCCGCGTTGATGCGCCGCAGGAAGACCGGGATCAGGTAGGCGACGTAGAGGCCGATGACGGCCACCGAGGTGACGGCGGCGTAGGCGACGGCGCTCTTGAGATACGACGCCGAGAGGATGAACGCGCCCACTGCGCCGAACCAGGCCGAGTGCACCGGCACGTGGCTGCGCTTGCTCACGTGGTGGAAGAAGTCCGAGAAGGGAACCGCGCCGTCACGCGAGAACGCGTAGATCATGCGCGAGTTCGCCGTCACCGAGGCGATGCCGCAGAAGAACTGCGCGCCGATCACGACGAGCACGAGCAGCTCGCCCATGACCCGCCCGGTGGCGTGCTCGAAGATCATCACCCACGGCGCGCCGCCGAAGGCGCCGGGCACTGAGGCGTAGTTCGTGTAGGTCGTTCCCGCCAGGCTGAAGGGGAACACGTGGGGAATCGCGGCGCTGACCCCGACGAGCAGGATGAAGCCCGCCACCCACGACACCCAGATCGAGCTGACGATGCCCTTGGGACCGGAGATCGCTGCGTTGTGGGTCTCCTCGGTCACGTGGGCCGACGCGTCGTATCCGGTGAACGTGTACTGGGCCACCAAGAGGCCGAGCAGGAAAACGTAAAACGGCGCCGAAAATCCCGACAGTCCCGAAAAGGCGTGCCAGCCCGCCGAGCCGAAGACGAAGCTCATGGACTGGTGCGAGTGCGAAGAGGGCGCGACGTAGAGCAGCACGACGATGACGGCGACGCCAAAGAGGTGCCACCACACCGAGACCTTGTTGAACAGCGAGACGACGCTCACCCCGAAGGTGTTGATGAGCCCCTGCAGGAAGAGCAGAATTCCCGTGATGGCCACCACGTGCCCCGCCGAGGTCCACGCGGAGTGGCCCGTCAGCAGCTGCAAGAACGCGGCCACCGAGTAGCCGCAGCCGAAGGTGATGCCCGCGGTGACGGCCACCTGGCCCAGCAGGTTGAACCACCCGGCGAACCACGACCAGATCGGTCCGCTCTTGCCCGGGGCGAGCTTGGCCGCCCAGTAGTAGAGGCCGCCCGCGGTGGGATAGGCCGAGCAGATCTCGGCCATGGAGAGGCCGGCGAACATGACGAGTCCGCCGACGAGAACCCAGCCCCAGATCATCGTGGGCGGGCCGCCGTGGGAGAGCCCGTAGCTGTACAGCGTGAGACATCCCGACAGGATCGAGATGATCGTGAACGAAATGGCGAAGTTCGAGAAACGACTCATGTTGCGATTCAGCTCTTGGGCGTAGCCCATCTGATGAAGTCGCTCGGTGTCGCTCAACATATCTGTTGGCCGGTCAAGTCCCTCTGGCATGCTTCCCCCCACCCGCAGCCCGAAATGAGCTGCAATGGCGAGAGCATACGATCAGACCCTCGCCGTATCAAGCGTTTCCTCGGCCCGACGTCGACGTGGCGATGCTCGCCTCTCGGCGTGAATTACTCCCACCCGCGTGCGAACAACTCGACCGCCGTGAAGGGACTCCTACGCCGCGACCGAGCTCGCCAACGAGCGAGACGACGAACTCTCGGTGACGCCACTGTGACCACGGCGTGTGGATGGCGAATCGTGGACGCGTCGAGAGTCACAGCGACGCGTCGCGCGTTCGATGTGACGTCGCGACGTTCTAGAGGCGCGCGGCGACCAGCACGTCGCGCGCGACCACGCGCAGCGCCACGCGATCGCCGAGCTCGATGTCGGCGGCGACGTCGCTGCGCACGTCGACGCGCACGATCACCTCGTCGAGCTGGACGGTCATTCGCGTCGTGGCGCCGAGGAAGCTCTTGTGCGTGACGAAGGCCCGCGCCGCGGGGTCGGCCTCGAGGGCGACGTCCTCGGGGCGCAGCAACGCGTCGAGGGCCCCGCTCACGGGCGCGCCCTCGCGCACGCGACACGACGCGCCAAAGAGCGACACCTCGTCGCCCACGCGCTCGACCGGCACGCGCGACGAGACGCCCACGAACTGAGCGACGAAGGCCGTGGCCGGTCGCGAGTAGAGCTCGGCCGGCGTGGCCGTCTGCTCGCCGCGGCCAGCGTTCATCACGCAGACGCGGTCGGCCATCGAGAGAGCCTCCTCCTGGTCGTGGGTGACGAAGACCGTCGTGATGGCGAGGCGCTGTTGGAGCGCTCTGATCTGATCTCGCAGCTCGAGTCGGACCTTGGCGTCCAGGGCCGAGAGGGGCTCATCGAGCAGCAGGACGCGCGGCTCGATGGCCAGCGCCCTCGCCAGGGCGACGCGCTGCTGCTGGCCGCCGGACATCTGGTGCGGGTACTTCGCCGCCTGGTCCGCGAGACCCACCAATTCGAGCAGCTCGCCGGCCTTGGCGCGGCGCGGCTTCGCGTGCACCCCGCGCATGCGAAGCCCGAAGGCCACGTTGTTCAGAGCGTTCATGTTGGGAAAGAGCGAGTAGCTCTGAAAGACCATGCCCATGTCGCGCTTCTGGGCGCTCACGCGCGCGACGTCGAGCCCGTCGACGAGCACGCGCCCGGCGTCGGCGGTCTCGAAGCCCGCGAGGGTTCGCAGCGCCGTCGTCTTGCCACAGCCCGAGGGACCCAGCAGAGCCACCAGTTCTCCCGGCTCGATCGAGAGGGAGAATCCGTCCAGGGCGCGGGTGCGCCCGTAGAGGCGCGTCAGGTTCTCGAGCACGACGCGCGCGCCGCTCGACGCCGCGCTCGTCGCCGGGCTCGCCGTGGTCTGGGTGATCTCGCTCACGCCCCCGTCCTTCTGCGCGCCCGTCTCGACTCGGAGCGATCCAGTGACACGATAACCGTGATGAGTAGCCAGGTCCCGATGAGCGACAGCATCGAGACCATGGTCGCGATGTGCCCGTCGGTCTGCTGGAACTGGTAGATCCACACGGGCACCGTCGTCCACAGGTCCAGGCTCGCCATCGTGAACTCACCGAGCACCAGTGCGATGGTCAGTACCGCGGCCGAGAGCAATCCGGCGCGCAGGTTGGGCAGCACGACGCGCCAGAGGGTCTTCACCCAGTTGCCGCCCAACGAGCGGCTCGCCTCGACGAGGGTCTTCAGGTCGATCGCGGCGAGGCCCGAGTCGAGCGAGCGGTAGACGAAGGGCATCGACAGGATGACGTAGACCAGGCTCAGCAGATAGGGCGACGCCTTGAGCCACAGCGGCGCGGCGCGCAGCACGCCGAGGATCAGCACGATCGGGGGGATCACGATGGGCAGGATCGTGATGAACTCCATCACCCGGCGCATGCGCGGCAGGCGCAGGTGCACGTAGATCGTCGTCGGCACCATGAGAACGAGGGTCAGCACCAAAGTGACCGCGGCGAGCTTGAGCGACAGGACGAAGGCATCAGTGAAGCCGACCTGGCTGGGGATGGCCTTTAACGCGTAGAGCGAGTAGCCCCCGGCGTTGTCGGAGAACGCGAAGCGCAGGCCCGCGTACATGGGAATGAGAAAGTACGCCCCGGCGAGCACGAGTACGACGAAGCGCCACAGGCGCGGTCGGCGCCGCCGGCGCCGCGGCGGGTCGACCGCGAGGTCCTCGAGACCCTCGACCGTCATCGAAGCCACTTCGACGCCCTCTTTCTCACGAGTCCGTAGAGGACCATGGTCACGGCCAGCACGAGGAACATGCCCAGCCCGATCGCGTAGCCGACGTTCTCCTGGCCCGAGAGCGCGTTGCCGGCGAGCAGGTTGCCGATCTGGATCGGCGCGAGGGTGATGGTGCCGGCCGTGAGGGTTTCAGCCGTGGCGTAGGCGGCGAACGCGCTGCCAAAGAGCAGCAGCATCCCGCCGAGCACCGAGGGCATCAGCACCGGGATCCCCACGTGACGCCAGTAGCGCCACGAGGACGCCCCCATGTTCGAGGCCGCCTCGCGCCACGACGCGCGAAGCCCCCCGAGGGCCGGCGTGATCACGAGAACCATCAAGGGGACCTGAAAGTACATATAGACAATGGCAACCCCGTAGAAGGAGTACAGGTTGAAACCGAAGTTGGCCGGATTCAGGTGCACGGCGGACAGCCAGGTCGTCAGCACGCCGGTCGATCCCAGGGTGGCGATGAACATGAACGTGAGGTTGATGCCACCGAAGTTGGCGAGCACGCCCGAGGCGGTCGCGACGAGCCGACGCATCAGGCCGCTGCGCGAGGTGAGTATCGCGTAGGCGAGGAAGAGCCCGAGGATCCCGGGAATCACCGACGTGATCGCCGCCAGCAAGATCGAGTTCTTGAATCCGAGCAGGTACGTCCCATGGCTGACCAAGGAGACGTTGGCGGTTGTGAGATGGCCCTTGGGGTTGCGAAAGGCGAAGTCGATCACGGCGAGGATCGGGATCCCAAGGCCGAGGAAGGTGTAGACGAGAAAGGGCGAGACCGCGAGCACGGGTCCGAGGAAGCGCAGAGCGCGCCGGCGCGGACGCGCGATGACTCCCGCGGCGGGCGCCTCGCCCGCCGCGGGAGTCATCTCATGATCTGACGTTGACGTCGTCACTGACTACGGACCTGAGGTGACCTCGGTCGGCCAGTAGGTGGCGACGACGTTGCCGGCCTTGGTGATCTGGGCCTGCGTCGGGTACTGCACGCCGGTGGTGGGCGCCTTGGGCAGGGCGGCCAGGAGCGTCGGGTTGGCCAGGTGGTGAGCCGTCATGTAGGCGAGCTCCACGGGTCGGGCCATGCCCGCGAGCCAGAGGTTCTGACCCTGGTTGGAGTAGAGGAACTCCTCCCACAGACGAGCCGCGGCCGGGTCCGGCGCACTCGAGCTGATGGCCTGGGTGTAGTACTCGGCCATCGCGGCGTCGCTCGGGATCACGACCTTCCACTTGCCCTTGTAGCCGGGCAGCGCGTTGATCTCACTGGCCTGGAGGTAGTCCCACCAGATGATGATGTTGGTCGCGCCACTCTGGACCGTCGACGGCCCCGCCACGGTCGGCACGAAGTTGCCGGCCTTGTTGAGCGTCTGGAAGTAGTCGACACCAGCCTTGACGTTGTTGAGCGATCCCTTGTTGGCGATCGCCGCCGCCATCACCGCGGCCAGCGCCGAGCTCGACGCCGTCGGGTTGTTGTTGATGCCGATCTTGTAACCCTGTCCCTTTTGGAGCATCTGCTTGAACGAGGTCGGGCACTTCTTCACGACACTCGAGTCACAGCCAATCGCCACGAACCCGCCGTAGTCGTCGAACCAGTAGCCCGCGCCCTGCTTGAGCGCCGCCGGGATTCGCGACCAGGTCGCGACCTTGTAGGGCGCGAGCAGACCCTTGCCCTGGGCGGTGATGGCGAAGTTCGTGCCCACGTCGATGACGTCGGGCGCCGTGGAGCGTCCCTTGTCAGCGATGAGGGCGTTGATCTCGTCCTGGCTGGAGCCGTCGGGGTTGACCGAATTCACCTTGATGCCGTACTTCTTGGCGAAGGTGCTGATGATGTTCCCGTAGTTGGCCCAGTTGGCGGGCAACGCGATGACGTTCAGCTTGCCTTCCTTCTTCGCGGCCGCAATCAGAGCCTTCATCGACGTCGGGCCCGAGGCCGAAAGCGTCTTCACCTTCGCCCAGTTCACCGAGGTCGCACCGCTGGCGGGAGCCACCGATCCGGAGACAGCGACGGCGAGCAGGCTCGCCGACGTCATCCCGGCGGCGAGTGCCGCCCTCATCTTCTTTGATGCCATAGACATGCCTCTCTTCGAGCCAGAACCACCGTTCTGGTGGTTCGGGCCAAGAGTATCGGACACCGTTCATCGTCGCCGGAGCGCCGCGGCCAATTCCCCGTGACCGGAGATGAACGATTCGTGTCCCCGGCGTGACTGACGCTTCCCCCCACCCGACCCCGACGGCCAGACCCCTAAGACAGGTGAAAGCGCGCCAGGAAGGGCCGCGCGATGGCCATGAGAGCCGCCGACGGCTTCAGGGCGAGAAACGACACGAACTGCTGGCGGGCGATGCTCTCGTTGCCTGGCGTCGACGCGGCCGCGATGGCGTAGTAGAGGCGCGGCGCGGGGTCCCGGGGGGCCGCCACGATCGCGCTGCGCAGGCGAGCGATCCCCACGGCGACGGTCGCCGCATTGTGCTGGGCGCTGCCCGCCGAGAAGTCCAGCCAGCCCGACTGGGTGAGGGCCACCACGTTGTTCGGCGCCAGGGCGAGCACGCGCTGGTAGGCATCGAGGGCGGCGACGGGGTTCGCGTTCGCGGTATCGGCCTCGGCCTCATTGAGCAGCTGCGTGATCTGCTCCGCGCGGCCGAGGCTGAGCGAGCCGGTGATCGAGTTGCCGGCCTGGCGCGGGACGATCGCCGAGTACAGCACGATGAGAATCGCCACGGCGAAGGCGACGCCGGCCACCACCAGGTAGCGCCGGCGGCGCACCCGCGTGCGTGTCGTCGGCGCGTCAAGGGAGCTCAGCCGGGCGTGGGCCGCGACCAGCGCCACGCTCTCGCGCGCGACGATCCGTCGATACGCCGCGTCATCGAGGTCGCCGCGCTCGTGCTCGCGCTTGGCGTCGTCGAGACTCGCCTCGCGCAGGGCGATCTCGTCGCGCAGGCTCTCTAGGCTCGGCGTCGCCACAGCCGCCAGCCTACGAGGAGGAGAACGAGCCCGGCCCCCGCGGGCGCGAGCCACAACAGCACGCCGAGGCTTCCCGTGGACGGACTCAGCAGAATCGTCGGGCCGTACACCGACTCGAGCGAGGTCAGGATCGCGCTGTCCGAGTCGCCCGCGGCCACGCGCGCGGCGATCTCGCGGCGCACGGCGATCGAGGACGTGGCGTTGGACTGGGCGACCGAGAGGTCCTCACACGAGGGACATCTCACCAGCGACTCCAGGTGCGCCACGCGCGCGGCCCGACTCGGCGTGGAGGGTGAGGACGTCCCCACCAGTACGGCGACGGCCATCAGAGCCGCCAGGTAGAGCCAGAAGGACTTGAGGATCCTCACGTGCGCACCCTGGCCACGACGCTCTCGAGCTGGGTCGCGCGCACCGGTCCGAGCAGCGTCGCCACCACCCGGCCATGGCGGTCGATGACGATGGTGGTCGGTGGCGACGTCACCCCGTAGCGGTTGGCGATCGCTCCCTGAGGATCGATCACCGAGGGGTAGAGCGAGCCGTAGTGACGCGCGAAGGCGGCGGCCGCCCCCAGGGTGTCGTTGAAGATAACGCCGACGAGCTCGACCCCGCGATGCCGCTCGGTCCAGGCGAAGGTGGAGAGCTCGGGCGCCTCGGCCGCGCAGGGTCCGCACCACGAGGCCCAGAAATTCACGACGACGACCTTGCCGCGCTGGTCGGCGAGGTTGAAGGTGCCCCCGCCGAGCTCGCCGCCCGCGAGCGTCGGCGCGGGGCGCCCGAGCAGCGGGCTGGGCGTCGACGTCGCCTCGAAGGGCCGACGAGTGGCGAGCAGCACCGTGACGCTCGCCACGACGACGAGCGCCGCGAGGGAGGTGACGAGTACGCCGCGGCGCATCAGTCCTCCCTCGCGCGCCGGCGCACGAATGTGAGAAGCGATCCCAGCCCCACGACGAGGCCGCCGATCCACAGCCACGCGAGCAGTGGCTCGACCGTCACCCCGAGCACGACCGATCCGGCGGGCAGGTCGCTGCGGATCTGGGCGCCGCTGGTTGCGCCGTTGCCGCCGATCGCGTCGAAGGTCACGTACACGTCGCGCACGAGCGACGAGTCGATGGCGGGCGTGCCGACGGGCTGGCTGCTGCGACCGTTGAACGTGGTCACCGCCGGATAGAGAGGGTGCCCGCCCACGGTCACGAGCACCTGCGTGGCGCTCGCGAGCGAGTTCTTCACCTGTCGAAATCCGTCGAATCCCACCAGTTGTCCGGCGATCACGGTGCGCTGGCCCTTGGCGAGGGTCACCTCGCTGCGCGAGGCGTAGCTCGTCGAGGTGACGACGCCCACCGCGAGGATCACCACGCCGAGGTGGGTCACCATGCCCCCGGTCGTCGGCGCGCGAAGGAAGGAAAGGCGCCGACCACGCTGGGCCGCGGCCACAACGTTGAGTCGCAGCGTGCGCAGCGCCGCGCCGGCCGCCACGCTCGCGAGGAAGAGCGCCACGAGCTCGGTCACCTTGTGCACGCCGGCGGCCTCGAGCACGACGACGAGCGCGAGTGCGACCCAGGCCGAGACGCGCACGCGCTGCCACAGGACGCTCGCGCGCGCGCTGCGCCACCCGGCGAGGGGGGCGAGTGACATCAGCGCCAGCACGACGACGCCCGCGGGCGCGGCCACGCTCGCGAAGTATGGCGTGCCCACCGTCACCTGCGCACCGTTCACCGCCTGATAGAGCAAGGGGAACAACGTGCCGAGCAGGACCACGGCGGCGAAGCCCACGAAGAGCACGTTGTTGGCGACGAAGAGTCCCTCGCGCGAGAAGGGATCCTCGACTCCCACCGGGGTGCGCAGCGAGTCCCCGCGCCAGGCGAGCAGGCCCAGTCCCCCGGCTAGGCAGACGAAGAAGAAGCTGATGAGAAGAGGCCCCAGCGTCGAGGACGAGAAGGCGTGCACGCTCTGCAGCACGCCCGAGCGCGTGAAGAACGTGCCGAGCACGGTGAGAGAGAAGGTGATGATCGCCAGCGCCAGGTTCCAGACGCGAAAGAGCCCGCGCCGGTCCTGGACGATGACCGAGTGGATGTAGGCGGTCGCCGTCAGCCAGGGCAAGAGGGCGGCGTTCTCGACCGGGTCCCAGCCCCAGAAGCCGCCCCAGCCGAGCACCTGATAGCTCCACCACGCCCCGAGCACGATGCCCACCGACAGCGCCCCCCAGGCCAGAACACTCCACCGGCGCTGCTCGAGCGCCCAGGTCTCACTGACCCGCCCGGTGACGAGCATCGCGATCGCGAAGGCGAAGGGCACGGTGAATCCCACGAAGCCCGCATACAGCAGCGGCGGGTGCGCGGCCACCAGCGGGTTGTCCTGGAGGAGCGCGTTGGGACCGGCCCCCTGGGAGAGCGGGTTCGCACTGGCCACGAAGGGATCGGCCGGGCCCACCATGAGAAAGGTGAAGAAGGCCGACGCGAGGAACATCACGGCCGCGGCCACCACCACGACCGGCTCGTCGCGGCGTCGCCGGTAGTAGAGGACGACGCCGAGGGTCATGGCGTCGAGCAGCAGCACCCAGAGCAGCAGCGATCCCTCGAGCGCCGACCACATGCCGGTGATCGAGTAGAGCAGCGGCGTGAAGGTCGCGTTGTTCTCGGCCACGTAGGCCAGGCGAAAGTCGTGGGTGACGAGCGCGTACTGCATCACGCCCACCGCGAGCGCCACGCCGGCGAGCGAGACCGTGGCGTAGAGGCGCGCGTGCCCGCCGCGGCCGCGTCGCCAGGCGAGCACCTGGTGGGCGGCGCCCACCAGCGTCGCGGCGAGGGACAACCAGAGCGCGGCGCGCCCGAGGAGCGAGTAGCTCACCGCACGCTGCCGTTTCGAGCCCGCACGCGGCTCGGGTGCTGGGCGATGTAGGTGGCGGTGTGCTTGACCATGATCTGGGTCGCGTGAAAGACGCTGGCGCGTGCAGAGTCGAAGTGGCCGACGACGACCACCGGGATGTTTACCTGGAAGAGCTGGGGCGGGCTGCCCACCTCGGCTACACGAATCACGCCCTTGCTCCCGGCGAGCAGGAAGTCCGCGCCGACGGCACTGCGTGAGACGGGCGCGGTCACCACGCCCTCCAAGCGGATCTCGCGGGTGCCCAGCGTCGCGCGCTGGGCGAGGGCCTGATCGACGGTCTCGAAGTAGTTGAGCGAGTGCAAGAGACCCTGGCTGAGAAGGGCCAGTACCGCACCGGCGATCAGGACCAGGACGACCACGACGCGCAGTCGCCCGCGCGGTTTCGCGGCGCCCACCGTAACGGGCGCGAGATCCAACGTGTCAACCACGTCGCCTCCACCACAGCGAGCCCGCGTAGAGACCCAGCCCCACGAAGGCAACGAGATATCCCGCGGCGACGTATCCCATCAGCGCACCCCCTCGCGACGGCGCGCGTCGAGGGCCTCGGCCAGCGAGAGCGACGCGCGCGCCTCGCGATCGACCTCGAGGCGGTAGCGCTCGCGCAGCAGCCACGCGTAGGCCAGGGAGAAGGCGACGAAGCTCAGCAGCAGGGTCCAGGCCATCGAGCCGTGCACCTTGAGCGAGCGGTTCGTCGTAAAGACCGTCGCGCCCTGGTGCAGGGTCTTCCACCACAGCACCGAGAAGTGGATGATCGGCACGTTCACCGCGGCGAGGAGGGTGTAGACCCCGGCCCGGCGCGCGCGCACCTCGGGGTCGTCGCTCGCGCGGCGCAGCGCGAGATAGCCCAGCGCCAGCACCCCGAGGATCGCCGTCGAGGTGAGTCGCGCGTCCCAGGCCCACCACACGCCCCAGGTCGGCCGGCCCCAGATCGAGCCCGTCACGAGGGTGAGGACGATGAAGACCAGGCTCACCTCCATGGCGCTGTGGGCCACCCGGTCGGCGGTCATCGAGCGGGTGCGCTTCCAGAGGTAGAGGGCGCTCGCGATCGTCGCGGTGCCAAAGGAGAGATAGAGGGCCACCCAGGCGACCGCCGGGTGCACGTAGAGCAGGCGAACCAGGTTGCCCTGGACGGCGTCGGGGGGCGTGACGACGAGGCCCAGGTAGGCGGTCGCCGCCAGAGCGACGAGCGTGACGGGTCCCAGGAGGCGGGCGAATAGCTGTTTCATCAAAAATCCTCCAGTACACCGTAAAGGAGAACGCCGAGGCCGAGGTAGGCGACGAGCGCCGTGGCGAGGATCAGCCACCACTGCCAGAGACCGGCCCCGGACAGAGCCGCCGAATAGGCCCGCTCACCAGCGACGAGCAGGGGGGCCATCGCCGGCAGCGCCAGGATCGGCAACAGCGTGGCCGCCCCCTCGCCGGCCGCGAGCGCCCCGTAGAGGGTCCCGGCGGCGGCCAGTCCCGCCAGGGCCAGCGCGATCGAGGGGGCCGCGCGTAGGGTGCCGGCGAGCGGGGTGTGCAACAAGAGGATCGAGCCGGCGCCAAGAACTATCGCCGCGCTCGCGAGCTCGACGAGCAGCGCGAGCGCCTTGCCCAAGAAGACGCCCGCCGGATCCAGTCCCAGCGTCGCCACCGAGGAGCGGGTCCCCGCGCTGCGCTCGATGGCGTGGCTGCGCGTGATCATGAGAAGTGCAACTAGCACCAGCACGAGATAGAAGAGTCCCGGACCGGCCCCCGAGGCGCCCGCGCGCGTCGGACCCAGGGCGAGTCCCGCGAGCACCAGGGCGATCACGCCGAAGGGCACCACCTGCCAGAGCAGGACGCGACTTCTCGCCTCGATGCGCAGGTCCTTTCCCGCAACCAGCCACGCGACGCGGATCACGAGTCCTCCCCCACGTGCCCGCCGGCGAGGCGTACCACGGTCGACGCACGGCGAACGCCCAGCGCCTGGTGGGCGCTGACGACCACGGTCGCCCCGCCCACCAGCGCCGCGTCGATGACCTCGTCAAAGAGCACGCGCGCCTCGTCATCGAGGGCCGCGTACGGCTCATCAAGCAGCCAGAGCTCGGCGCGGCGAACCAGCAGCCAGGCGAGCGCGAGGCGCCGGCGCTGTCCCGCGCTGAGCGCCTTCGCCGGGGTCGTGGCCCGATGGGAGAGTCCCACGCGCAAGAGCGCCTCGTCGAGACCCCCGAGGGGCAAGCGCAACGCGCGCGCGGCGAAGGTGAGGTTCTCGCGTGCGGTGAGATCGTCGTAGAAGGAGCCCTCGTGGCCGAGCCAGCCGACGCGTCGGCGCAGCTCGCGCCGGTCCCCCGTGGCGAGGTCGACGCCGGCGACGCGCCCCGTGCCGGCACTCAGTGCGACGAGCCCGCCGAGGAGGCGCAGCAGGCTGGTCTTGCCGGCGCCGTTAGCGCCGGTTAAGACCGTCAGGCTCGCTCGCTCGATGTCCAGGTCGACGCCGGAGAGGAGGGGAAAGCCCCCGGCCACGACGACGGCGCCGCGCAGTCGGACGAAGGGATCGTCTCCAGAGCCCATCGAGCTAGACGCCGAGGGCGTCGAGATCCGCGGCCACCATCATCTCGACGAGTCCGTAGAAGTCGACTTCGCTCTTCCAGTTGAGCTCGCGCTTGGCCTTGCCGGCGTCGCCCACCAGCAGGTCGACCTCGGCCGGGCGCAGGTACGCGGGGTCGACCACCACGTGGTCCTCGTAGCGCAACCCGGCGGCCGCGAAGGCGACCTCGCAGAGCTCGCGCACCGAGTGGGTCTCACCGGTCGCGATGACGTAGTCCTCGGGTGAGTCGTTTTGGAGCATCGCCCACATCGCGCGCACGTAGTCCGCGGCGTATCCCCAGTCGCGCTGGGCCTCGAGGTTGCCCAAGCGCACCTCGCGATCCAGGCCGGCCTTGATGCGCGCCACCGCGTGGGTGACCTTGCGGGTGACGAACTCGAGTCCGCGTCGGGGCGACTCGTGGTTAAAGAGGATGCCCGAGACCGCGAAGAGGTCGTAGCTCTCGCGGTAGTTGACCGTGATCCAGTGCCCGTAGACCTTGGCCACGCCGTAGGGGCTGCGCGGATAGAACGGCGTCGACTCGTTCTGAGGCACCGCGTGCACGCGCCCGAACATCTCCGACGAGCTCGCCTGGTAGAAGCGGATCGAGGGGTCCACGATGCGAATCGCGTCGAGCATGCGCGTCACCCCGAGCGCGGTCGTCTCGCCGGTCAGCACCGGCTGGGTCCACGAGGTCGCGACGAAGCTCTGGGCGGCCAGGTTGTAAACCTCCTGGGGGGCGTACTCCTGGAGGACCTTGATGAGTGACACCTCGTCGGTGAGATCGCCCGAGACGAGGGTCACCTGGTCCTGGATGTGGCTGATGCGCTCGATGTTGACCGTCGAGGTTCGCCGCAGCAGGCCGAGGACCTCATATCCCTCGGCCAGGAGCAGTTCGGCGAGGTAGGACCCATCTTGACCAGTGATGCCGGTGATCAGTGCTCTCTTGGTCACTTTGCCCTCCGTCAGGCCACCCGTGGTCGCAACCGACGCAGTCTACTCCCGGCCCAAAACGGCCCCTAGCCTGGGGCGGTGGCCTCTCTCGCACTCGTCAGCTACCGCCTGGGTGGCGGCGACGGCGTCTCCATCGAGTCCGCCAAGTGGACGGCGGCCCTCGAGTCCCTCGGACACGAGGTCACGACGTTCGCCGGCGAGGGCACCGCGGACCACCTGGTGACTGGCCTGGCCCTCGGCGATCGCGTCGGACCCGCCGCGGGCGACCTCGAGGGCCTCGCCCGGTTCGATCTCGTAATCGTCGAGAACGTCGCCTCGCTGCCGCTCAACCCGGCCGCGCGCGAGGTTCTCTACGAGGTGCTTACCGGCCGGCCGGCCCTCTTTCACCACCACGACCTCGCCTGGCAGCGCGCGCACCTCGCCCACCTCGCGGGACCGCGCGACGAGCCGGGCTGGGTCCACGTCACTATCAACGAGATCTCGCGCGCCCAGCTGGGCGAACGCGGCATCGAGGCGATCACCCTCTACAACTCCTTCGACTGCGACCCGCCGGTGGGGAATCGAGAAGGTACTCGCGCGAGCGTGGACGTCGCCGCGAAAGAGCAGCTGGTGCTGCTGCCCTCGCGGGCCCTCGCGCGCAAGAACGTTGCCGGGGCTCTTCGCCTCTGCGAACGCCTGGACGCGACCCTCTGGCTGCTCGGCCCGGCCGAGGACGGCTACGACGCCGAGCTGGACCGCCTTCTCGCGGCGACAAACGCCCGGGTCGTGCACCGCGGGCTCGAGGGCCTCTCGATCCACGACGCCTACGCGGCGTGCGACGCCGTCGTGATGTCCTCGACCTGGGAGGGGTTCGGCAACCCGGTCCTCGAGTCGGTGACCCACCGTCGCCCCCTCGCCCTGTACCCCTACCCCGTCGCCGAAGAGATCCGCGGCCACGGCTTCGCGTTCTTCGACCTCGAGGATGTCGCCGGGCTCGCCCGCTTCCTCGCGGCCCCCGACGACGACCTGCTCGCGGCGAACCTCGCCATCGCGCGGCGCGACTTCAACCTGGCCGACCTGCCCGGGCGCCTCGAGGTGGTGCTGGGCGCCGCGGGAGTTTCCCCGCCGTCGCGTCCGTCAAAGAATTAGGCTTTCGGCAATGCTCAACAGCGAGATGCGCCCGGCGAACCTCGAGCGGCGAGAACTGCTGCTCGCGGTGGCCCGGCGGGTCTTCGCCGAGCGGGGATTCACCGCCACCACGATGGACGACGTGGCGCGCGCGGCGGGCTTCACCAAGCCGATCCTCTACCAGTACTTCGACTCCAAGACCGACCTCTACCGCGAGATCGTCTCCCAGACGGCGGCGACGCTGCTCAACCAGCTCGAGCTCGCGGTGCACACCACCGAGAGCCCGCGCGCGCGCATCGAGGTGGCCTTTCGCGTCTACTTCGAGATGGTGGTGAGCGAGCCCGACGCCTTCCGGATCCTCTTCATCCACGCCCACGAGGGCGAGACCGCGGCCGAACTGCGCAACCTCGAACTGGGCCTGGTCTCCTTCATCGAGCCCTACATCACCGTCGAGATCAGCGCCGAGCATCGCCGCCAGCTCGCTGCCGGCGTCGTCGGCATCGCCGAGGGCACCGCCGTGGCCTGGCTGGTCCAGCGCCGCGACGACGAGTCGAAGTACTCAGCCCCCGACGAGGCCGCGCGCCTGGCCGCGCGCGCAGCGACCCTCGCCTGGGGCGGCCTGCGCGCCGTCACCCAGGACTAGTCGACGAGCTCGGCGAAGCGGCGCGCGAGGCGCCACAGTTCGCTCGCGCACGCGTCGTAGTCCGCCTGGTCACCGCCGGCGGGATCTCTCACGTCGAGTGACGCGTCGCCCGGGTGACGCGCCACCTCGCGCAGCTGCTCGGCGAGGTCGAATCCCGCGGGCGCGTACGCCGCGAAGGCTCCCAGCTGGACCGCAGGCGAGCCGTCTGCGACGAGGCGCTCGACGTAGCGCACGTGGTCGAGTTCAGCGGCGAGGATGACGTCGGCCCACTCCAGGTCGATGGCATCGACCTGATGGCTGCGGTGCGCACCGTAACGGTGCTCGCCGAGATCGGGGACCTTCTCGAGCGCGGCGCGGGTGCGTGCCGACATCGCCTGGCCCGCCGCGACGTGGGTGCCCGCGCTGCGCACGCGCCAGGAACGCCCCTCGGCCTCGGCGAGGTCGCTCAGCATGTAGGCGAGCATGACCGAGCGCGCCACGTTGCCGGTGCACAGGGTAAGGACCTTCATCGCCTTCAGTTCACCACGTCGCTCGTCTGGCTAGCGGATGTGCACCCCGGAAATGGCCCGCGCCACGATGAGTCGCTGGATCTCCGAGGTCCCTTCGAAGATCGTGTAGATCTTGGAGTCGCGGTGCCAACGTTCGACCGGATACTCGCGCACGTAGCCGTATCCCCCGAGGATCTGGATCGCCTCCTCGGTGACCTTGACCGCGGTCTCGCTGGCGTAGAGCTTGGACATCGATCCCTCGCCGCTCGTGAAAGGCTTGCGATTCGCCGCCATCCAGGCCGCGCGCCACACCAGCAGGCGCGACGCGTCGACGCGCGTCTTCATGTCGGCGAGCTTGAAGGCGATCCCCTGGTTCTCGATGATCGCCCGGCCGAACTGGCGGCGTTCCTTGGCGTAGTCGAGCGCGTACTCGTACGCCGCGCGCGCGATGCCGAGCGCCTGAGCGCCGACGGCGGGACGGGAGGCTTCGAAGGTGGCCATCGCGGCCTGGACCGAGGAGCGCTGGCCCTCGCGCGCGCGCGCCAGGCGCTCGTCGAGCTTCTCCTTGCCCCCGAGCAGGCAGCGACCCGGCACGCGGCAGTCCTCCAAGACGACCTCGGCGGTGTGGCTCGCGCGGATACCCATCTTCTTGAACTTCTGGCCCATGCGGATCCCGGGCGTGCCCTCGGGCACGATGAAGGACGCCTGGCCGCGACTGCCCAGGGCGGGATCGACCGAGGCCACCACCACGTGCAGATTGGCGATGCCGCCGTTGGTGATCCAGGTCTTGGTGCCGTTCAGGACCCACTCGTCGCTGGCCTCGTCGTAGACCGCGCGCGTGCGCAGGCTCGAGACGTCACTGCCCGCGTCGGGCTCGGTGACCGCGAAGGCGGCGAGCTTGAGGTCCCCCGGCGTGCCGAAGCACTGGGGGATCCACTCCATCTGCTGCTCGGGCGTGCCGTTGGACATGATGCCGGCCACCGCCAGCGTCGAGCCCATGATGGCCATGCAGAGCCCGGCGTCGCCCCAGGCGAGCTCTTCGAGGGCGATCACGATGGAGAGCCCCGTCGTATCGGCGAAGGCGTTGGCGAGGAAGTCGAGGCTGTAGATGCCGAGGTTGGCCGCCTCCTGGATGATCGGCCAGGGGGTCTCTTCGCGCTCATCCCACTCCGCGGCGGCCGGGCGCAGCACGCCCTCGGAAAAGCCGTGCACCCAGTCGCGCAGGGTCTCTTGATCCGCATTCAACTCCATCGAGAACTCCGCCATCACCGCTCCTGACCCCTGGTTACCACTCGGTAACCCTACGTACTCTACCGGCGAATCAGAGTCGACTCTGGCACGGAATCGGCGCAGCAACTCGCCAAACCGCCTGATCGCCGCCTACCCTTGGCAGGCGAGGCCCCGGCATGCGTATGACATGCTGAACGTCGTGCAACTTGACTTTGACCCTAACGACGACACGAGCTTTCCTTCGTCTCGCGAGGAGATTCTGGCCGGATTCCGGGCGTGGTTTGTGGGTCACGAACGCACCACCGACGAGCTCGCCAACGAGGTTGCGAGCGACGTGGGCATCGCACTTGAGTGGAAGTGGGCGTACCAAGACGGGAATCTCGCGTGGTGGCGCACTTCGCACGTCATGGACTACCTGCTGGAGTGGTGCCCGCGTCAGCTCAGCGTCAAGGCGGATCAGTGCGACGGCGTTCACGAGGCGCTTGCGCACTGGATTCGATTTCTGGATGCGAATCAGCTCCTCTCGCCTCACTCTCAGCCGGTAGCACAACTTCTCGACGTGACAGAGGCGCTGCGCGACGACTTCATCGCGGCCATGGGCGATCCCAGCAAGTTTGGAACCGCGAAAACTCTTTTCACCCTCGGTACTGAGGCGGGTGTCGACATGAGCGATCCCGATCAAATCGGAGCCTTCATCCAACGTTTCAACGACCTTTCGCTGGAGGAGCGCAGGGCCCTGCTCCCCGACAACCGACTGGTCAAATACAGCCCAGCGACCTTCGACCGACGACTGGCGCCGGTCGTCGTACCCACCGAAGACGAACTGCGCGACTCCCTGGCGCGCGTGCCCATCTTGTCCAAATTTCGCGACCTGGCGGCCTACCTCGGCGAGGGAAAGATGCTCACGAAGAAGGGCCATCTCAAATTGGCCGATGCGCGCGAGCTAGTCGAACTCTTGGACACCGGCGACGTCATGGATCCCCGCTACGGCAACGCAACCCTGCGAACGACGTCTTCGGACAACCTGCACAGTCTGCGCGTGATCGTGGCGTGGGCAAAGAAGGCCGGCGTCGTTCGCGTCCTCCACGGACGACTCGTGGCGACCAAGCGAGGCCGGGGATTCGCTCAGAACCTGACCAAGGAGTTCGACCACGTAATCGACGCCGTGTTGAACGCGGGACCCCTGGCCATCCAGTCATGGCCGGACCAGTGGGGGATCATCAAAGCGATCTGGAACAGTCTCGATGACATGAGCATCGACCTGCTCATGGTGCCCTTCGTGCTGATGGATGAGGTGGAGATCGAGCTGCTCGTTGACATCGCCACCAGCGAAGTTCTCGCGGAGTGGCGCTTCGGCGTCGATGACGACACGGTTCGCCGCTACGTCTCGAGCGCGGTGAACAAGATGGTTGATGTGTTCGAACTGGGCGGTCTCGTGACGCGTACCGATGCCCACACGAACGACTATGACACCGGCCGCGAGGGCGGACAGGTCGCCCTGACTCCCGCCGGCGTCACGTCGGTAAGACGCGTACTCATCAGCGCCGGTTTCGACGTGCCAATAGCGGGTCAGTTCGTGGCACTGGGCGCCACACAATTGCTGGAGGCACTGATCGACGAGGACGAGGAGGTTGCTCGCGCGGAAGTCCTCGCGTGGTGCAAGGTTCGTGAACCGTCAGATGCGGTAGGCGACATCGCCCGCGCCATCACGGAACTCGATGATCCCGTGGGGAGAATCAACGCTCTGGGAATCCTCAGTGACATCGACACGACACTCGCTGCGGCCCACGTGTGGAATATGACCGCACGGCCCGATATCACCGGCTTCGCCCTCGGTTGGCTGGCGGATCACCAGCTCATCGACGAGTCTGACCTGTGGGGACGCGCCGCGCCCCTCGCCTTCGTTGATGTCTTGATCTATCGCATGCTCACCGCTGGTCCCGACGGACTTCACGCGACATTGGATCTTGTGGGCGACGAACAGAGCCAGTGCAGCTGGATAGAGACCGCGTGGCGTGCGCCCTCGCCGAGCACCGCCGTGGTACTCACCGGCATCGACCAGACACACCCTTCCAAAGCGGTGAGAAAAGCGGCTCGAAAGGCGCTCTTCAAGCTGCGAAGCTCATCGTCTGCCGTCTAGATCATGGGCTAGCGGCGCTGCGGTCATCCCAGCAGCCCCGAAAGGGTGACCGTCGTGGCGGCTCAATCTGAGTTGCTTCGCTTAAGGGTCCGCGTGGCGAAAACCACCATCGCAGACTTCGAGCTGAGGGTTGCTGCCTGATGCATGCCGACCGTGCCACGAGTGCCCACAACGCAGAAACGGCCGCCACCCGAAGGCGGCGGCCGTTTACGAGCGGCTAGCTCAACTGCACACGCTTGGCGAGCGGTCCGCGGTCGCCAGGCTCGATGTCGAATTCGACGCTCTGCCCCTCGACCAGGGTGCGACGTCCGTCGCCCTGGATCTCGGAGTAGTGAACGAAGACGTCAGGCTGGCCCTCGACGGCGATGAATCCCCAGCCCTTTTCGTCGTTGAACCATTTCACGGTCCCTACAGCCACAGCGGGCCTCCTTGTTTCTTTGGTCCGGCTTCCCGGTACCGGAGGGAACCACTACGGCAACCTCACCGGCCACGTTATCCCAACAAGGGAACGCTGCCAAGTACAAAATTAGGCCCGCCTCAGCACGCTGCCGGTCGGCGTATCCTCGATCAGCCAGCCGTGTCCCGCCAGCACATCGCGTAGCCGGTCAGCCTCGGAATAGTCGCCCGCCGAGCGCGCCGCCTCGCGTTTAGCCAGCAGATCCGCGCTGGTCTCATCGACCTCGTCGTCGCTCGTGTGCAGGCGAAGGCCCATCGCGCCAAAGAGCGCCCCGACGGCCCGCGCCAGCTGGGCCGCCCCGCGCGGATCGCCCCGATCGGCCATCACGTTGGCCTGGCTGGTCGCGTCGAAGAGCTTGGCGACCGCCTGGGGCGTGTCGAGGTCGTCCTCGAGCGCCGAGGCGATGCGCCCGCGCAGCTGGCCGGCCGGTCCCGAGAAGTCGTGGTCGCTCGCGAGCTCCAAGTGCTCGCCGGCGAGCGGCGCTAGGGCGAAGCGCCGCGCCAGGGCGTCGAGGCGCTCGAGGGACCGTTCGGCGTCGGCGATCGTCTCAGGGGTCACTTCCAAGGGCGAGCGGTAGTGCGAGCGCAGCACGAGCAGTCGATAGGCGCGTGGGTCGGTCGTGGCCAGCAGGTCGGTCAGCGACGTGAAGTTGCCGAGGGACTTACTCATCTTCTCCTCGCCCACCATCACCCAGCCGTGGTGTCCCCAGTGCCGGGCGAAGGGCCGCCCGAGGGCGCTCGCCTGGGCCCGCTCGTTCTCGTGATGGGGGAACTTGAGATCGAGCCCCCCGCAGTGCAGGTCGAATCCCTCGCCGAGGAGTTCGAGGGACATCACGACGCACTCGGTGTGCCAGCCGGGGCGACCCGCGCCGAAGGGGGCGTCCCAGGAGGGCTCGCCGGGCTTGGCCAGCTTCCACAGGGCGAAGTCCAGGGGCGAGCGCTTGGCCTCGTTGGCCTCGACGCGCGCGCCGCTCTTCAGGCTCTCGAGGCTCTGGCCCGAGAGGCGCCCGTAGTCCTCGACGCGGCTCACGTCGAAGTAGACGCCGTCGTCGGTGCTGTAGGCGACGTCCCTCTCGATCAGGGCCGCGATCACCTCGATCATCGGGGCCACGTAGGCCGTCGCGTGGGGCGCGTGGGTCGGCGGGGCGACGCCCAAGGCCTCGAGCGCGCGCCACCACTCGTTCTCAAAGCGCGTGGTGACCGCCTCTTCGCTGATCCCCTCGCGCGCGGCGCGGTTGATGATCTTGTCATCGATGTCGGTGACGTTGGAGACAAAGTTGACCTCGAGCCCCTCGAAGGCCAGCCAGCGGTGCAGCACGTCCCAGACCAGCGCGTGGCGCCCGTGTCCCAGGTGGGGCAGGTCGTAGACCGTCGGCCCGCAGAGGTAGATCCCCACCCGGCCCTCGTCGCGCAGGCGAAGCTCGCGCACCTCGCCCTCGAGAGTGTCGTAGAGGTGGATCACGACACAAATCTAGGCGTCACCGCGCCATAGGGAGGGACGTTTCGTGCCATCACTCGCGGTCAGTGATCGTGGCACGCAACCTGTTCGCCAGTCGACGCGCCGCATCGACGAGCGGTGGCAAATCCTCGTGCACCGTGGCGGCGGTTCCCGCGGCCGACGTGTCGAAATAGATGGGCGAGCCAATCACGCATGGCCGCCGCGTCGCGCCAGGCGACTGCGGGCTCAAGCTTCAACACGTTGGGATCGATCTCCTTCACCGACTCGCCGATCTCGATCAGGCGAACGCGCACTGCATCGACAACGAGTTCGTCGCTGAAATCCCCGCGTAGAAGATGTCTGGAGATCGCGTCGCTCGCCTCGATGATGTCGGTGAGACGATCCTCATCGTGACGGCTCACAACGTCACCGCGTCGCGCTCGAACTCGGCACGCACGCCCTCGCGCAAGCTGTTGAGCGGAGAGACATCCACCGCAACACCGACGATCTCACTCAGTTCTCGACGTAGTGCCTCCAACGCGAAGAGCCCGATTCTCGCGGGTACGTCGACCACGAAGTCGACGTCGCTCTGGGAGTCGTCCTCGCCACGGGCGACGCTGCCGAAAACCCGGATGTCACGAGCGCCGTGACGTTCGGCGCAGTCACGAATAGCACGGCGACGTTGACGAAGACGCCTACCCACCGCCGTGTCGGGGAGACCCGACGGCGTGTTGTCATCTCTGGTGGCGTCAAGGACCAGCCGATGTCCCGCGCCCGCCAGAAGCCGTTCGAGGGTCGCGAGGGTGGGTGTGCGTCGACCGGATTCGTACGCGCTCACGGCGCTCTGGGCAACGCCCGCGCGTAGGGCGAGATCGTTCTGGGAGAGATGGGCTCGCCGGCGGGACTCTCGGATCAGTCGCCCTGGTGATGACGTCAG
>DAIDJP010000032.1 GCA_027451285.1 Acidimicrobiaceae bacterium
CCTCGTGAGCACCGGCAGCATCGCCTTGCCCGCGTCGGGGAAGTCGACGATCGCGTTGATGCCCTGGGACACCAACCCGTTGATGTCGCTGATCGCCTTCTGCGTGCTCCCCTGTCCGTTCGTGTACACGAACTTGGTGACGCTCTTGCAGCTCAGTGCGGTGAGCGCACCGGAGTACCGGGTGATCTCACGCCAGGTGTTGTTACCGAATCCGTCGGCCAACGCGACCGATGCGTGCTTCGGACCACACCACGTGCCCGGCGATGTCGCCGCACCCGACACCGAGCCGGACGTGAGCGGAACGACCAGGGCCGCGAGCATCGCCACGGTCCCGACGATTCCGACCCGCTTCGACGCGGCTGTCATTCGTAAACTTCTCATGTTCCCCCTTGTTGTTTTTGTTTGGCACTTCCTTTGCAGCAACTCCTCCCACGGCGGCACCAATGGTCGAAGCGGTTCGTCTATGCGAGTTCGGTTAGGCGTTACCCCCCATCAACTCGCACAACGATCTGGTCGGCGCGGTCACGAGGACTCCACGCGCGTCGCGGGCAGCTTGGTCACGGGACCGCCCCGCGATCTCGATCCGAAGTAACGCCGCAACTTGGCGACACCACCCATCGAACGAAGGCCGTAGACGCTGATGCCGATGGCGAGCGCCGTCGCCTGGACGATGTCCTGGACCGCGGCGGTCGCCCCGGTGGCCAGGACGAAGCCCTGCAGCTGGATGATGAACGCGGCGCCCAACGCCGTCGCGACGGGACTGCCGACGCCGCCGAGCAGCGACGTGCCACCGAGGACGACGGCCGCCACCGACAAGAGCAGGTAGGTGTCGCCCTGGAAGACCGACGGCTGCTCGATGATGCCGGCGAGCATCACGCCGGCGAGCGTGTAGAGAATCGCCGAACCGACGTAGGCCATGTACTGGTAGCGATCGGTGCGCAGCCCCGCCGCGCGCGCCGCGCGTTCGCTCGCGCCGCCGGCCTCGAAGCGCCGTCCGACGATGGTCTCCTTCATCACGTACTCGAGCACGATGATCACCACCGCACCGATGATGAAGGGGACCTGCAGTCCGAAGAGGTGATCGTTCATGAAGTTGAACAGGTCGGTCGTCGTCTGGGTCGGCGTTCCGTGACCGATCGCGACGTTGATCCCGTAGAGCACGGCGTTCATGCCGAGGGTCTGCACGATCGGCATGATCCCGACCTTGGTGACCATCAGGCCGTTGAACAGTCCCGCCACGATCGCGATCGCGAACGCGAGCAGGATCGCGGGGATGAGTTTCGCATTGTCACCGTTGGGCATGTGCGACACGATGATCGCGGCGAGCGAGATGTACCCGGGTGCCGAGAGGTCGATGCCCCGCTGCTGGATGACCAACTGCTGGCCGGCCGACACCACCATCAGCACGCCGACGAACGGCCAGAACGCGGCGAGTGCCGCACGGCCGAGGCTCGAGGGCTCGAAGATCGCCGACGCGACGACGAGCAGGACGAGTCCGGCGGCGATGCCACTCGATTTTGACCAGCGACTGAATCGGTCCTTCATTGCTCCCCCACCTAAGTCCCATTCCGCGGTGAAAACTGTTCACCCCCGGTAGTTATCGATCAGTGCGAGTGGTCCTCGCCGTGAGCGGGGTAGCGCAGCTCGTACCCGGCGGTCGCCTTGGACGCGGCCCCGGCCCAGCCCCAGATCATCTCGGCTTCCTCGGTCGCCGACGTGTTGCGAAAGCCGTGCCACGCGCCCTTCTTGTGGAAGGCGACGTCGCCGGCCTTGACCGGGATCTCGTTGTCCCCGTCGAGGACGATGCCCTCGCCCTTGGTGATGTAGGCGAACTCCTCGGCGTTCTCGTGGCGGTGCCACTGGTGCTCGGACTGGCCGGGCGCGAAGCGTGCGCGGCCGAACACCAGGTGCTCCGAGCCGCCGGTGAAGGCGTCGATGACGAACTGGACGGTCATGCCGACCCAGCCCTGGTCCGGTCCGAGGTCCGGCTGAGCGGGTACCTCACCGATGTTCACCTTGTAGGTCTCTTCCATGATGGGCTCATTTCTCTTACGCGGTCTGTATCGCAAACGGATGAATATTACACACGGAGCGCACGCAGTGTACAATATTTCTTAAATTTTTCCTGAACAGCGTGTTTTGGCTCTATTACAGGCTTTTTAGTGGGTACACTGACGGTGACCCGCTAGGGAGTGGACCTTTATTGAACGGCCGGCGACACCTGGCGGGACGAGAACTACACATCGGGTGTACGCCCGAGTGCAACAAGTGAAGCCGAGGTTCGAGGATGACAACAGAGATTGGAGCACTACTGCGGAGCGCTCGAATCAAGCGTTCACTGAGCCTTCGCACCCTCGCGGCCGAGATCGGCGTCTCGGCGAGCCTCATCTCCCAGGTCGAGACCGGTAAGACCCAGCCCTCGGTATCCACGCTCTACGCACTGAGCAACTTCCTCGGCCTCTCGATCGACGACCTGCTCGGCAACAGCGCGGCGTCCAACGTGGTCGCCACGATCGCGACCTCACCGACGCAGTGGGCGCCCATCCACTCGGTCGTCCAGCACGGCGTTGACAATCCCACCTTGGAGATGGACAACGGCGTGCGCTGGGAGCGGCTCGCGACGAGCGATGGCGGCATCGTCGAACCCCTGCTCGTGACCTACGCGCCAGGCGCGTCGAGTTCGATCGAGGGCAAGCTCATGCGCCACAGCGGCTTCGAGTACGCCTGCATCATCGAGGGTCAGCTGTCGCTCACCCTCGAGTTCGAGACCTTCGAGCTGTCGGCGGGCGATTCCCTGCAGTTCGACTCGGTGCGACCCCACATGTACGCCAATCACGGCACGAGCGTCGCGCGCGGCGTCTGGCACGTGATCGGGCGACGCCAACAGAACGAGTTGATGCCCGAGGCACCATCGGGTGCGCACGTCGGTTCCAAGCTCACCTCGGCCGTGGACGCGTTGCACGCGCTCGACCGCATCAGTTCCTAGCTCGCTCCACCGGCTGGTCCTTCGACGGTCGGCGGACCGGCCCACGAGGTCCTGACCCCCGACCACTGTGCAGTGGAGTTGGACACGTTCACCCAGTCTCCCCTCGTCGCGAGGCGCCCCACCCTTCTCGGCGAACCCCGTCACGACGCCCGCAACGACGAGTCGGGTCTCACGACGCTGGCGACTCGGCGTCAAGGTCACCGGCGTGCTCGGGCGAGCGTCGAGGACCCGTCTCGCGCAACGGGAACTCGAGTGCCACGGTGAGCCCACCGGTGGGGGTGTCTTCGAAGCGAAGCCGTCCACCGAGCAGGTTGAGGAACCCCGAGGCGACGGTCAGACCCAGGTCGGCCCCCGACTGCTCGCCCGACCACTGCAGCGGGTCCAAGACGACCGTGCGCTGTTCGACCGTCATGCCGGGTCCGCGGTCGATCACGAGGATCTCAAGCACGTCACCGGCGACGCCCGCGGTGACCCGCACCGGCTGGTCGGGCGGACTGAACCGATACGCGTTGTTGAGCACCACCTCGATCGCGCGAACGGCCATCTCAAGGTCGGTCGTGAACGAGGGCAAGTCCGCGGCGACGTTGATGTCGACGTCGCGTCCCCGGGTGTCGACCGAACGCAGCGACCGCCGCACCAACGCACTGGCCGAGACGGTGGTCGGGCTCGGCGCGACGTTGCCCGTCTCGAGCCGACCGACGTCGCGCAGGTTGGCGTGGAGCCGATGAAGGCGCTGGACGTCCGCCTCGATCGCCTCGAGGTCCGAGCGCAACTGCGTCGTCGAGCGCGCCTGCGCCTCGTGCAGGAGTCCGTCGAGCTTCGCGTGAATGGCGTCGAGTGAGGCCCCGAGGTCCCTCGAGACCGAGCGCAGCGTCCCCATCCGCAGCGCCTCGGCCTCGGCGATGACGCGCAATTGGGCCGCGTCCTCGGCGATCACGATGGAGCGCAGGCCCGCCGCGATGCGACCGGCGAACGCCTCGACCAGCTGATGGCCCTGCGCGTCGAGCTGCACGCCCTCGAGTACCAGCACGTAGTCCTCGCCGACGACGAACCGATTCGTCGACGCGGCGGGGTCCGGCTCCGCGCCGCTCACGAGGTCAGGTCGCCAACCATCGCTCGCTCGTTTGAGCACCGCGACGCCCGACGCGGCGAACACCGTTCGCAGGGTGTCGAGCAGGACGAGCAGGTCACGGTGCGAGCCCGTCCCGTCCGCGACTGCCCGCGCCAGGATCTCGGCCTCGGACCTCGCGCGATCGGCCTCGTTGGACTGGTGGGTGAAACGATCGACGACGAGGCTCGCCCCGATGGCGAACAACAAGAAGACGACGAGCGACACCACGTCGTCGGGCCGCGAGACCTCGAGGGCGTGCAGGGGCACGACGAAGTAGTAGTTCTCGAGCACCGCCGCGGCGAGGGCGCCGACGACACCGACGAGCGCACCGCCCCACGAGCTCAGCGCCATCACGACAACGAGATAGACCAGGATCTCCGTCGAGAGCGAGAGGTCGCCGCGCACACTCGCCATCACCATCGTGACCGCCGTCATGGCGATCGCGCCGACGGCGAGGGCGAGGGCGGTACGGCGCCAGTTCACGCGGCGCTTGGCCCGACGGGCGCGCACGCGCGCGGGCCGCTCGGCACCGACCGCGATGATGTGCACGTCGAGGTCGCGCGCGTGGCGCAGGACGCGTTCGACGACCCCGCTCATCCGACGCAGCGCGCCACGTGGACGACTGGCGCCCAGCACGATCTGGGTGCCCCGCTCCGAGCGGGCGAACGAGACCAGGGCCGTGGCGACATCGTCGTCGACGATCTCGTGGTAGCTGCCGCCGAACTCCTCGACGAGCCCGCGGGCGACCGAGATGTCAAGCAGCGGCTGGTGCAGTCCCTCCGCGTTGACCACGTGCACCGCGAGCAGCGCCGCACCGTTGCGCGACGCGATTCGCGCGGCCCGTCGCAGGAGGACCTCGTCGACCCCGGTGCCGGTGACGCCGACGATCAGGCGCTCACGCGTCTCCCACGTCGTGTCGATGTCGTGGTCCTGCTGATAGCGCTGCAGGGCGTCCTCCACCCGATCAGCGAGCCACAGCAGGGCGATCTCGCGCAGTGCGCTCAGGTTGCCCGTGCGGAAGTAGTTCGAGAGCGACGCATCGATCTTGTCCGCGGTGTAGATGTTGCCGTGGGCCATGCGCCGGCGAAGGGCCTCGGGCGTGATGTCCACCAGCTCGACCTGCTCGGCGCGGCGTACGACCACGTCGGGCACCGTCTCTTGCTGGGTGACGCCGGTGATCTTCGCTACGACGTCGTTGACCGACTCGAGGTGCTGGATGTTGACTGTGGTGATCACGTCCACGCCGGCGTCGAGCAGGTCCTCGACGTCCTGCCAGCGCTTGGCGTGGCGGCCACCCGGCACGTTGGTGTGGGCGAGCTCGTCGACGAGTACCACCTTGGGCGACCGAGCGAGGATGGCCTCGAGGTCCATCTCGTCGAATCGCGTCCCCCGGTACTCGCGCGAGGTGCGTGGCACGATCTCGATGTCACGCAACTGCGCTTCGGTCAGCGGTCGACCGTGGGTCTCGACGAAGCCGATGACGACGTCGGTCCCGCGCCCCTTGCGCCGCCAGCCCTCGTCCAACATCCGATAGGTCTTGCCGACGCCCGGGGCCGA
>DAIDJP010000033.1 GCA_027451285.1 Acidimicrobiaceae bacterium
GAGGTGACCACGTCGATGACCATCAACGCGACGGCCTCGACGCTCCTGCTGCTCTACCAGCTCGTCGGCGAGGACCAGGGGGTCGCCGGACACCAGTTGCGCGGGACGATCCAGAACGACATCTTGAAGGAGTACGTCGCGCGCGGCACCTACATCTACCCGCCGCGCCCGTCGATGCGCCTGATCGTGGACACCTTCGCCTACTGCGCGAAGGAGATGCCCCAGTGGAACACGATCTCGATCTCGGGCTATCACATCCGCGAGGCCGGCTCGACCGCGGTCCAAGAGATCGCCTTCACGCTGGCCAACGGCGTCGCCTACGTCGAGGCCGCCCTGGCGGCGGGCCTCGCCCTGGAGGACTTCGCGCCGCGGCTCTCGTTCTTCTTCAACGCGCACAACAACCTCTTCGAGGAGGTGGCGAAGTACCGCGCCGCCCGGCGTCTGTGGGCATCGATCATGGCCACGCGCTTTCACGCGACGGATCCCAAGGCGATGATGCTGCGCTTTCATACTCAGACCGGCGGCTCGACGCTGACCGCCCAACAACCCGAGAACAATATCGTGCGTGTCACCGTCCAGGCCCTGGCCGCGGCCCTCGGTGGCACCCAGAGCCTGCACACGAACGGATTCGACGAGGCGCTGGGACTGCCCACCGAGCGCGCCGCGCGCCTCGCGCTGCGCACCCAGCAGATCCTGGGTTACGAGTCCGGGGTGGCCGATACGGTCGATCCGCTCGCCGGGAGCTACTACGTCGAGTCGCTCACTAACGAGGTGGAGTCGCGGGCCCGCGAGTACCTCGCGGCGATCGACGAGCGCGGGGGGGCGGTCGCGGCCATCGAGGCGGGCTACATGCAGAACGAGATCGAGACGGCCGCCTACGAGTTCGCCCGCGCCGTGGACCGCGGCGACAAGGTCGTAGTCGGCGTCAACCGCTTCGCCGAGGGCGAGTCGAGCGCCGCCGACGTCTTTCCGATCGACCCGCAGAACCAGCGCGACCAGGTGCGCCGCGTGCGCGAGCTCAAGGCCGCGCGCGACCAGGACGGCGTCGAGGCGGCCCTTCGCGACCTCGAGACCGCCGCGCGCGGTTCGGCCAACGTCCTCTATCCGATGAAGGTGGCTCTCAGTCGGCGCGCGACGCTCGGCGAGGTGTCCGACGTTCTACGCGGGGTCTTCGGCGAGTACCACCCGCAGAGCTAGGCGCGTTCGAAGGGCGCCGCGAAGTGCGTCACCTGGGGCACCTCGACGTACCAGGGGTGGGTGAGCGTTCGCCAGGACTCGAAGAGGTCGCTCTCGCGAAAGGCCAGGTGGGCCTCGACCGACTCCCAGCGCACGAGCAGGAGGTAGACGGAGGGGTCCTCGACCTGGCGGCGCACCTCGGCGCCGTGACAGCCGCGCGCGGATTCGATGATGGGCAGGGCGCGCGCGATCGAGGCCTCAAATCCCGCGGCGGCGTCGGCGGAGATCCTCAGCAGGGCGTGTTCGACGATCAAAAGCGCTCCATCAGCCTCGCGCGAAGTCGCGCGTCGAGGGCGATTCCCGCGCCGGTGTGCGCGAGGGCTTTCGCACCGTCGATCACCGCGCGGTCGGCGCTGTCGCTGGCGCAGGCGGCCGTGAACTCGGGCTGGTGGTTGACGGCGCCGTGGGTGTCGATGGCCAGCAGCGGGTGGATCGAGGGCACGGCGAGCGAGACGTTCGCCATGTCCGTCGAGATCGTCGGCAGCGCCTCGCCGGCGTCGTCGGCGCGAAAGCGCCGTCCGAGGTCCTCGGCCGCTCGACGGTAGTGGGCGAGCATGTCTGCGTCGGAAACCATGTGCGAGAACGCGCTGCCGAGCTCTTCGACGGAGAGCTGCGCTCCGGTCGCGAGGGCGCCGGCGCGAAAGCAGGCGTCGAGTTGTGTGCGGAGCTCGGCGAGGCGCTCGCTGGTGCTCGAGCGGGCCATGAAGCGACCCACCACGTGCGCCGGGATGATGTTGGCGGCCGAGCCGCCCTCGAGCACGATGCCGTGAACCTGGTCGCCGCGGCGCAGCTGCTGGCGCAGCAGTCCGATCGCGACCTGAGCGATGGTGAGAGCGTCGAGTGCGTTCACTCCCTCCCACGGGGCGGCCGACGCGTGGGCGTCGCGACCGTGGTAGGTCACGTCGAAGTGGTCGACCGCGAGGCACGCGGCCTCGAGGCGGTCCTCGGGCCACGGGTGCACCATCATCGCGGCGTGCACGTCGTCGAAGTAACCCGCGCGCAGCAGGTCGATCTTGCCGCCGCCGCCCTCCTCCGAGGGCGTGCCCAGCAAGATGACGGTGAGATCGAGCTCGTCGGCCACCGCGGCGAGGCCAATGGCGGCGCCGAGGGAGGACGCGGCGATGATGTTGTGCCCGCAGGCGTGGCCCACGTCGGGCAGCGCGTCGTACTCCGCGCACAGCGCCACGTGCAGGCTCCCCGAGCCCTTGATGGCGCGAAACGCGGTGGCGAGTCCGCCGGCACCGCGCTCGACGTCAAAGCCCGCGGCCTGCGCCGCGCGCGCGACGGCCTCGGCGCTTTCGTACTCCTCGTAGCCCAGTTCGGGATGCGCGTGGACGAAGTGACTGACCTCGAGCAGCGCCGGCGCGGCCGCGTCGATCGCCGCGGTGATGGCGTCGGTGGTCATTCGATGGTCACCACAACGTCGCCGGTCGCCACGGAGTCACCCTCGGTGACGCGCACCGCGCTGACCACGCCGGCGCGTTCGGCGGCCACGGCGTTCTCCATCTTCATGGCCTCGAGGATGACGACCGTCTCGCCCGCCTCGACGCTCTGGCCGACCGTGACGTTGACCTTGACGATGGTTCCCTGCATGGGGACCGTGACGTTGCCCGAGCCGCTGCCCACGACGCCGGCGTGGTGCTGTCGGCGGGGCTTGGCGGCGGTGCTGACCGCGGCGGTGCCCTCCTCCGGGTTCACCCACAGGGTGACGTTCACGCGCCGACCGTTCACCTCGGCCGTCACGTCGCGGCGCACACGCGCGTCGGTCTCGCCGAGCGCGGGGGGCGCGCTCGTGATGCTCGAGAAGTCGAGGGTCTCTTCGACCCACTTCGTCGAGTGCGTGCCCTTGACGAAGTCCTCGCTCGACAGGATGATCGTGTCGGCGGGCAGGGTCGTCGCGACTCCTTCGATCACCGTCTCTTCGATCGCGCGCAGCAGTCGGCGACGGGCGCGCTCACGGTCCTCCGCCCAGACGATCAGCTTGCCGATCAGGTTGTCGTAGTACTGCGAGACGGCGTCGCCCGCGCCGTAGCCGGCGTCGAGGCGCACGCCTGGTCCACCGGGCTGCTCGAAGCGGGTGATCAATCCCGGTGACGGGCTGAAACGGCCGCCGGCGGCGTCCTCGGCGTTGATGCGTACTTCAATGGCGTGGCCGCGACGCTCGATGTCGGACTGGCCGAACGTCAGCGCCTCGCCCGCGGCGACGCGTAGCTGCCACTCGACGAGGTCGAGTCCGGTCACCAGCTCGGTCACGGGGTGCTCGACTTGGAGGCGCGTGTTCATCTCGAGGAAGTAGAACTCGCCGTCCTGGTAGAGGAACTCGACGGTGCCGGCGTTGACGTAGCCACAGGCGCGCGAGACCTTGACCGCGGCCTCGCCCATGGCGACGCGCACCTCGTCGGGGAAGTTGGCCGCCGGCGACTCCTCGACCAGCTTCTGGTGGCGGCGCTGGGCCGAGCAGTCGCGCTCACCCAGCCAGAGGGTGTTGCCGTGGGTGTCGGCGAGCACCTGCATCTCGATGTGTCGTGGCCAGGTGAGGTAGCGCTCGACGTAGCACTCGGGGCGACCGAAGTAGCTCTGGGCCTCGCGCTGGGCGCTCTCGAGAGCCGCCTGGGCGTCCTCGGGCGCGTGGACCACCTTCATCCCGCGCCCGCCGCCGCCGTAGGCCGCCTTGATGGCGACCGGCCAGCCGAACTCGTTGCCGAAGGCGACGACCTCTTCGGACGTGGCGAGCGTCTCGCTTCGTCCGGGCACGCCCGCGACCCCGGCGCGCTCGGCGGCGATGCGTGAGGAGATCTTGTCGCCCATGACCTCGATGGCCTCGGGCGGGGGACCGATGAAGGTCACGCCGCGCGACGTGATGGCGCGCGCGAAGTCGGTGTTCTCGCTGAAGAAGCCGTAGCCCGGGTGGACGGCGTCGGCGCCGCTGGCCTCGATCGCCGCGAGGATCGCCTCGGTGTTGAGATAGCTCTCGGCGGCGGTCGTTCCGCCGAGGGCGTAGGCCTCGTCGGCCAGGCGCACGTGGAGGGCGTCGCGGTCGAGCTCGGAGTAGACGGCGACGGTGGCGATGCCCATCTCGCGGCAGGTGCGCATGACGCGGACCGCGATCTCGCCCCGATTGGCGACCAGGACCTTCTGTAACACGCACACCTCCGCAGTGATCTCTATTTTTCTACCACTTACCCGTCAAACCCTAATCTTTGGGGGTGAACTCACTCGTCTGGCGCGTCGAACACGTGACCGAGGTCGACTCGACCAACGACGTCGTCGCGCAACGCGCCCGCGAGGGCGAGGCCGAGGGCCTGGTGCTCGTCGCCGATCACCAGAGCCGCGGCCGCGGACGACTGGGGCGTACCTGGGACGCGCCGCCGGGCTCGGCCCTGCTGTGCTCGGTCCTGCTGCGGCCCGCGTTCGGCGAGGACCAGGCCCAGTGGGCGGTCGGCGCGGTCGCCCTGTCGGCGCGCGCGGCCCTGGCCCGCTTCGGTCTCGCCAGCGATCTCAAGTGGCCCAACGACCTGCTCGTGGGCGACGCCAAGATCGCCGGGATCCTCGCGGAGCTCGTCGCGACGCCCTCGCGCGGGGTCGTCGTGGGACTCGGCCTCAACCTGAGCGACAGCCCGCCCGACGTCGGCGCGACCCACCTGTCGCATCACGTCGAGACGGTGCCGTCAGCGCGTGAACTCCTCGACGTCGTCTTGGAGGAGATGAGCGCTCGCCGCGCCTGGCTCGACACCTCCGACGGGCTCGCGCACCTCGCCGCGCAGTACCGCGAGGCCCTGGTGACCATCGGTCAGTACGTCGTCGTCCACCAACGCGAGGGATCCTGGGCGGGAATCGCGCGCGACGTCGACGCCGTGGGCCGTTTGATCGTCGAGGGCGATGACGGCGAGCGTGTCGTCGCGGCGGGCGACGTCGTGCACCTGCGAGCCGACCGATGACGCGTGCCACGCGGGTCCTCGTCACCGGGGCGGCCGGCCAGGTCGGCGTCGACCTGATGGACACGCTGCGCGCGCTGCCCGTGCCCGGCGCCGACGAGCACTACTGGGCCGACGCACGCGGCGTCGACGTCGGCGAGTTCGACGTGCTCGCCCTCACGCGTCACGACGTCGACTTCACCGACGAGACCGCGCTGGCCACGGCGGTGGACCGGGCCCGCGCCGACGTCATCGTGAACCTGGCCGCCTACACCGCGGTGGACCGCGCCGAGGCCGACGCGGCGACCTGCTACGCGGTCAATGACGCCGCGGTGGGCGCCCTGTCGCGCGCGGCCGCCGAGGTCGGTTCGCACCTGATCACGATCTCCACCGACTTCGTCTTCGACGGCGCCAAGGGCGCGTCCTACGTCGAGGACGATCCGACGGGTCCCCTCAA
This sequence comes from Acidimicrobiaceae bacterium, assembly GCA_027451285.1. Taxonomy (GTDB): domain Bacteria; phylum Actinomycetota; class Acidimicrobiia; order Acidimicrobiales; family RAAP-2; genus RAAP-2. The sequence goes on from DAIDJP010000033.1 coordinate 5,608, forward strand.
CGTCTACGGCGCCTCCAAGCTCGCCGGCGAGCGACGCTGCTCGGATCGCGACACGATCGTGCGCACGTCCTGGGTGATGGGAGTACGGGGGCGCAACGTGCTGCGCGTGATCGCCCAGCGGGCGGCGAGCGGCGACACCGTGCGCTTCGTGGATGACCAGATGGGAACCGTGACCGTGGCGGCGGACCTCGCGCGGGCCCTCGTGGCGCTCGTGCGCGAGCGGCCGGGCGGCACGTGGCACGTGGCCAACGAAGGGGCGACCACGTGGTTCGACGTGGCCGCCTTCGCGGGCCGCGAACTGGGTCGCGGTGACGACTTCGCAACGGCGATCTCGACGGCGGAACTGGTGCCCGCGCCCGCGGCCACCCGTCCGGCACGCGCCGACCTGTCGAGCGAGAAGTTCCTCGCCGCGGGCTTTCGACCGCCGCCGCCGTGGCGCGACGCCGTTGCTCGCCTCCTCGCCGCCCGGGACGCCTCGTGGTGAATCCCATGATCAGCGCGGTCGTCGTGGACTACCGGGCGGGCGAGGCGCTCGCGCGCTGCGTCGAGTCGCTCAGGGCGAACGGCGTCACCGAGGTCATCGTGGTCGACAACGCCGAGACGCCCGAGAGTCGAGGTGTCCTGGCCGGCGACGTCGCCACGGTGGTCGCGGCCGGCGTGAACCTCGGCTACGGACGGGGTGTGAACCGGGGAGCGGCGCTGGCTAAGGGCGAGTATCTGGTCGTCTCGAATCCGGACATCGTCGTGCACGATCACGCGGTGGCGATCCTGGTGGAGTACCTCTCCGCCCACCCCGAGGTGGGCGTCGTGGCGCCGCGCATCGAACGTCCCGACGGAAGCGTCTATCCCTCCCAGCGCGTCTTTCCTAACGTCTGGTTGGCCGGGGCGCACGCCCTGCTCGCGCCGGTGTGGCCCGACAACCCCGCGACGCGCCGCTATCGCGCCACGCGCGCCGACGGCACCGTCGAATGGGTCTCGGGCGCCTTCTTCGTGATGCGCCGGGCCGACTTCGAGACGGTGGGAGGGTTCGACGAGCGTTTCTTCATGTTCGCCGAGGATATGGACCTGTGCTGGCGGGTGCGCGAGCGCGGCCTGGGGATCGCCGCGGTGAACGAGGCCGTCGTGACCCACGCCGAGGGACTGTCGCGGCGCCACGCGTCGCGCGCGATGCTGGTGGCCCACCACGCGAGCGCCCTGCGCTTCGAGGCCTACCACGCGCGCGGTTGGCGCCGGCTCCTGGTGCCCGTGGCGGCGGTCGTCTTGGGCGTTCGCCTCGCCGTCGCCCTGGTCACGACGGGCGCGGCGACGCACGCGGAGTAGACTTGCGAGGGGCTGCGAGTGGTTCTGTGGTTGAAAGTCGAGGCCAGCCGCGGGCGAAACGACCCACGTAAGGCGTCTTTTTGACGCTGAGCATGGCGCGGTTTAGAAGTAAGTCCTGCCGGACGGTGGTCAAGGTGGCCACCGGACGAGCCGGTGAAGTGTGCGAACCGCCCCCGAAGAGCGCGAGCTGTCGGGGGTCGCACGGACACCGCCGCAGGCAGGTGTGGGGTCAAAGACCAGGTCAGACACGCGCAGCCCCGTAAGAACGTCCCGGTGACCGGTAGGGTGAATCAAACATGAGTGTATTTGGCAAGATGCTTCGGGCCGGCGAGGGCAAGCGCGTGCGCCAGCTCGCCGAGCTGGTGGGACCCATCAACGACCTCGCCGGGGAGATGGCGGGCCTGACCGACGACGAATTGCGCGCCAAGACCGAGGTCTTTCGCGAGCGTCTGGCCGAGGGTGAGACCCTCGACGACCTGCTGATCGAGGCCTTCGCCGTCGTGCGAGAGGCCGCCACGCGCGTTCTGGGTCAGCGCCACTACGACGTCCAGCTGATGGGCGGCATGGCCCTGCACTTCGGGTGGATCGCCGAAATGAAGACCGGTGAGGGCAAGACCCTGGTCTCGACCCTGCCCGTCTACTTGAACGCCCTGGCGGGCAAGGGCGTGCACGTGGTGACCGTGAACGACTACCTGGCCACACGCGACGCCGACTGGATGGGCCAGGTGCATCGCTTCCTCGGTTTGACCGTCGGCCGCGTTGGGCCGGACCGGCCGGACTTCGACGACAAGCGCGAGGCCTATCACAGCGACATCACCTACGGCACGAACACCGAGTTCGGCTTCGACTACCTGCGCGACAACATGGCCCGGCGCGCCGAGCACATGGTCCAGCGAGGACACCACTACGCGATCGTCGACGAGGTCGACTCGATCCTCATCGACGAGGCGCGAACCCCGCTGATCATCTCGGGCCCCGCCTCGGACGTGACCAAGCTCTACTACCAGTTCGCCTCCATCGTTCGCACCCTCGTGCGCGACGTCGACTACGAGGTCGACGAGGAGAAGAAGACGGTCATGCCCACCGAGGAGGGCATCGCCAAGGTCGAGAAGCAGCTGGGCGTGACCAACCTCTACGACGAGGTGGCGACCAACTACGTCCACCAGCTGGGCCAGGCGCTGCGCGCCAAGGAGCTCTTCCACCGCGACAAGGACTACCTGGTCGACGGGGGAGAAGTGAAGATCGTCGACGAGTTCACGGGGCGCACCCTGGACGGGCGTCGCTGGTCCGACGGCTTGCACCAGGCGGTCGAAGCCAAGGAGCGGGTCCGCATCCAAGAGGAGAACCACACCTGGGCGACGGTCACCCTGCAGAACTACTTCCGCCTCTACGAGAAGCTCGCGGGTATGACCGGCACCGCCGAGACCGAGGCCGCGGAGTTCTCCTCGACCTACAACCTCGCGGTGGTCCCGATCCCGACCAACCGGCCCTCGATCCGCGTCGACCAGCCCGACCTCATCTTCAAGACCGAGGAGGCCAAGTTCGAGGCCATCGTCGAAGAGGTCCGCGAGCGCAGCGACCGCGGCCAGCCGATTCTGCTGGGCACCGCGTCGGTGGAAAAGTCCGAACTGCTCTCGCGCGCCCTCTCCAAGGCCGGCGTGGTCCATGAAGTCCTCAACGCCAAGCAGCACTTCCGCGAGGCCGAGATCGTGGCGCAGGCCGGTCGTAAGCACGCGGTGACCGTGGCGACCAACATGGCCGGCCGCGGCGTCGACGTCATCCTGGGCGGCAACGCCGAGGGCTTGGCGCGGCGCGACACCCTGGCCAAGGGCCTGGTGCCCGGCACCGAGGAGTTCGACGCCGCCTACGAGGCGTCGCTCGCCACCTTCAAGGTCCAGTGCGAGCAGGAGGGTGACGAGGTTCGCGCCCTCGGAGGGCTCTTCGTGCTCGGCACCGAGCGCCACGAGTCGCGACGCATCGACAATCAGTTGCGCGGGCGCTCGGGCCGTCAGGGCGACCCCGGTGAGAGCCGCTTCTACCTCTCGCTCGAGGACGAGCTGCTGCGCCTCTTCGCGACCGGCGCCGTCTCGTGGGTGATGGAGCGGGCCCTGCCCGAGGGCGAGGCCATCGAGGCCAAGATGGTCACCAAGGCCATCGAGCGCGCTCAGAACACCGTCGAGGGCCGCAACGCCGAGATCCGCAAAGACGTCTTGAAGTACGACGAGGTGATGAACGAGCAGCGCAAGGTGATCTACGCGCGCCGCCAGCAGGTGATCGCCGGCGAGGACATCCACGACGCGACCATCGAGATGATCGAAGAGCAGGTCACCCGAGCGGTGACCGAGCGACTCGACAGCGAGTTCGCCGAGGAGTGGGATCTGCCGGCCCTGCTGGTGGACCTGCAGACCTTCTTTCCGACGCGTCTCGACGTGGCGACCCTGGAGACCTACGACGACCGCGACGACGTGGTGGCCCTCGTCGTGGACGAGGCCGTGAGCCTCTACACGCAAAAGTGCGAGGCCTTCGACGGGGGACTGGAGATGGCCAAGGAGATCGAGCGTGACGTCATGCTCCAGATCCTGGACCAGCGCTGGCGCGACCACCTCTCAGACATGGACTACCTGCGCGACGGCATCCACCTGCGCCAGGTGGCCCAGCAGGACCCGCTGACCGCGTGGCAGAAGGAGGGGTACTTGATGTTCGAGCACCTTCTCGAGGCCGTCGACAGCGACTTCGTGCGTTACATCACCCACGTCGAGGCGGTGGTCGAAGAGGAGGCCACCGTCGACGCGGGCCTCGAGCGCGCGATCACCAACGCGGTCGAGATCGCCCCGGGCGCCGTCGACCTTCCCGGTCACGGCGCCGCGGCACCGGTCAAGCGCGAAGGCGAGAAGATCGGTCGCAACGAGCCGTGCTGGTGCGGCTCGGGACGCAAGTTCAAGCAGTGCCATGGCCGACCCTAAGGCGGAGAACGCCCTACGCGACGCCCAGGCCAACCTCGACCAGCTCGAGGAGCGCTGGCGCGCGGCGAGCGACTATCTGAAGATCGAGGCGAACCGCGCTCGCCACCGCGAGCTGGCGGTGGCCGTCGAGGCGCCGAACCTCTGGGACGACCAGGACCACGCCCGCGAGGTCACGACCGAGTTTGGCCGCCTCAGCGCCGACCTCGAGTCCTTCGACCGCCTCGGTAGCGCGCTCGAGGACTGCCGGGTGCTGGTGGACTTCTCGCGCGACGCCATTGCCGAGGGCGAGGCCGACTGGTCACTGCTCAACGAGCTCGAGAGTGGCGTCACCTCCCTCGAGGCCGCCCTGACGGCCCTGGAGGTCCAGAGCCTCTTCTCGGGCCCCTACGACGAGAACGACGCGATCGCCGACCTGCACGCGGGCGCCGGCGGCACCGACGCCCAGGACTGGACCGAGATGCTGCTGCGCATGTACGTGCGCTGGGCCGAGCGGCGCGGGTTCGGCGTCGAGATCGACGAGGTCACCGAGGGCCAGGAGGCCGGGCTGCTGTCGGCGACCTTCATCGTCAAGGGCCGCTTCGCCTACGGCTGGCTCTCGGCCGAGCGCGGCGTGCACCGGCTCGTGCGCATCAGCCCCTTCGACTCCCAGGCCCGCCGCCAGACCAGCTTCGCGAGCCTGGACGTCACGCCGTTGCTCGCCGACAACGCCGCCGAGGTCGAGATCGACGAGAAGGACCTGCGCGTGGACACCTACCGCTCCTCGGGCGCCGGTGGTCAGCACGTCAACAAGACCGACTCGGCGATTCGCATCACCCACCTGCCCACCGGCATCGTGGTGAGCTGTCAGAACGAGCGCAGCCAGCATCAGAACCGCGCGCGCGCCCTCCAGATCCTCGAGGCCAAGCTGGCCGAGCGCGCCCGCGCCGAGCGTCAGGCCGAGATGGACGCCCTCTCGGGCGAGCGGGGCGACAACGCGTGGGGCTCGCAGATCCGCAGCTACGTCCAGGCGCCCTATCAGTTGGTCAAGGACCACCGCACCGACTACGAGACGGGCAACGTCGACGCTGTGCTCGACGGGGACCTCGACGGGTTCATGGAGGCCGAGCTGCGCCGTCAGCGCTTCCGCGAGGGCGCGCGATCCTAAGAATCTCGGATTCGCATTCTCACAAGGCGCCCGTGGCACGGACGCGCTCGACGGCGAAACTAGAATGGCTTCATTAGTGATCTCGGCGCGACGCGCGCCCTTCGACGTCCTTCCCAGGGGGTACCCTCGTGATTCGATTTGAGCACGTCTCCAAGACGTACAAGAACGGCACCCCGGCGCTGAAGGACATCAACCTCGACATCGAGAAGGGCGAGTTCGTCTTCCTCGTCGGCGCCTCGGGATCGGGCAAGACGACGTTCCTACGCCTGCTACTGCGCGAGGAGCTGCCCGACTCGGGACGCATCCTCGAAGCCGGCCGCGACATCGGCAAGCTCTCCAAGTGGCGTGTGCCCTACCTGCGACGCAACATCGGCTGCGTCTTCCAGGACTTTCGACTGCTGCCGAACAAGACGGTCTTCGAGAACGTGGCCTTCGCCCTCGAGGTGATCGGGCGTCCGCGCTCGACCGTCGAGTCCCAGGTCCCCCAGATCCTCGAGCTGGTCGGCCTGTCCGAGAAGTCCAAGAACCTCCCCAACGAACTCTCCGGTGGTGAGCAGCAGCGCGTCGCCGTGGCGCGCGCCTTCGTCAACCGCCCCCTGATCCTGCTCGCCGACGAGCCCACGGGCAACCTGGACCCGACGAACTCCGAGTCGATCATGGCCCTGCTCGAGCGCATCAACCGCACGGGCACCACGGTCGTGATGGCGACGCACGACAAGGCGCTGGTGGACCGCATGCGCCGGCGCGTCATCGAGCTCGACCGCGGTGAGATGGTCCGCGACCAGGTGCGCGGCGTCTACGGCATCGACGAGTCCACGGTGGTCATCTAGTGCGCGTCTATCTCCGCTACGCCGTCAAGGAGACGTTGTCGAACCTTTGGCGCAACCGCATGATGACGATCGCCGCCGTCTTGACGGTCGCGGTCTCGCTCTCACTGGTGGGAGCGGCGCTGTTGTTGAAGCAGAGCGCGGCCCAGGCTTCGGCCCAGTGGCAGCAGGGGACCCGCGTGACGGTCTGGATGCAGCCCACCGCAACGACGAGCGAGCTCTCGAGCGTCCAGAGCCAGTTGGCCAACTCGCCGATCGTCAAGGACTGCACGTACTTCAGCCAGGCCCAGGACTACGCCGAGGCCAAGCAGTTGCTGCCCAAGTCCGAGTGGGACGTCCTCAGCGTCAAGGCGATGCCCTCGTCGTATCGCTGCGTGCCGGTCGTGCCGTCGGACGCCTTCGCCATCGAGAGCACCTTCTCGAACCAGCCCGGCGTCTACAAGGTCACCGCGCCCGAGCAGCAGATCCGTGAGATGAACCACGCGATCCGCATCCTCCAGGTGGTCTTCCTGGCCCTGGCCGGCGTCTTGTTGCTGTCGGCGACCGTGCTGATCCTCAACACCATTCGCATGGCCATCTTCGCGCGCCGCCGCGAGGTGTCGGTGATGAAGCTGGTGGGTGCGACCAACTGGTTCATTCGCGTCCCCTACATCACTGAGGGCTTCATCCAGGGTCTGCTCGGCTCGGCGGTGGCGATGCTCGCGGTGTCCGCGTTGCACGTGTGGTATCCGCTGCACAACGAGTTCGCGCTCGACACGGCGGCCCTGTGGGGGACCAACATCGTGGTCTTGATCGTGGGCGTCGTGATCGGATCGGTCGGGTCGGCGATCGCGATCCGCCGTTTCCTCGACGTCTAGCTACTCGCCGGCGAAGTCGATGGCCAGCGAGTTGACGCAGTAGCGCAGACCCGTCTCCGTAGGCCCGTCGTCGAAGACGTGTCCGAGGTGGCCGCCACAGCGCGAGCAGAGGATCTCGGTGCGAGTGCGCCCCAACGAGTGGTCGGGGCGCTCGACGATGGTGCCCGGCTCGCACGCGTCAAAGCTGGGCCAGCCGCAGTGCGAGTCGAACTTCTGGTTCGAGGTGAACAGGACCTGCCCGCAGCCGCCGCACGAGTACACACCCTCGTCGGTCACGTCGAGCAGGGATCCGGTGAACGGTGCCTCGGTGGCCGCCTCACGCAGCACCTGGAAGCGTTCGAGGGGCAACTGGCTACGCCATTCGTCGTTTGACTTGGTCACGGGGAAGTCCATGGCGCCAGCGTACCGGTGCCGCGTTAGAGATAGCGCGAGTGGGGGGCCTCGGGCAGCGGGTGGGGGAATTCTGGTTGGTCGGCCAGCATCCGCGCGAACGCGCTCGCGAGCCCCGCGGAGTCGAGGCCCAGCTCGGCCAGCAGTTCGTCGGGCCGGTGGTGCTCGAGGTAGGCGCGCGGCACGCCGAGGATGCGTGTCGGAGGGAAGGGCAGGCCCCGTTCCTGGGCGCGGTTGCGCACGGCGGCGACCATAAGCGTGCCAGCCCCGCCGTGACGGGTAGCGTCCTCGACGGTGACGATGCGCGCGTGGTTCAGCGCGTCGTCGATCATCGACGGGTCGGGGGGCAGCACGCGCACGTCGTAGAGCGTGACGTGTGACGCCTCCTCGCCCATCAACGAGAGCGCCCGGTAGGCCGAGGCGGTCATCTTGCCCACCGCGAGCACGCACAGCGAGCCGTCGCCGCGGGCGATCTCGCGCGCCTCGAGCCCCGCGCCCACCTTGCCGTCGAGGGGCTGGGGCAGCGTCTTGGGAAAGCGCAGCGCGCTCGGTGTGGACAGCGACAGCGCGGTGGCGAGCATCCCGGGGATCTCCTCGGCGCACGAGGGCGCGAAGATGGTCATGTTCGGGATCGCCAGGCACAGGGCGATGTCCAAGAGTCCGTGGTGACTCGGGCCGTCGTCGCCGGTGATCCCGGCGCGGTCAAAGACGAAGACGACCGGCAGGTTCAACAGGCCCACGTCCAGGTGGGCCTGGTCGAAGGCGCGCGAGAAGAAGGTCGAGTACACCGCGACCACGGGGCGCAGACCGCCCATGGCCATGCCGGCCGCGGCGGTGACCGCGTGCTGCTCGGCGATGCCCACGTCGAAGAACCGCTGGGGGAAGATCTCCTGGAAGCGCAGCAGGCCGGTGGGTCCGGCCATCGCCGCCGTGATCGCCACGACGCGCTCGTCGAGGTCCGCGAGCGCCACCAGGGCCTCGCCGAAGGCCTCGGTAAAGGACTTGGGCGGCACCTCCTCCTCGTTGAGCTTGGGTGGCAGCTTGTAGTCGTGCATGCGCAGGTCGTCGCTGGTCGCGGGCTCGTAGCCACGTCCCTTCTCGGTCAGGACGTGCACCAGGATCGGACCGTCCCAGCGCGCGGCGCTGGTCAGCGCCGTCTCCAGGGCCTCGATGTTGTGCCCGTCGATGGGTCCGACGTAGCGCACCCCGAGGTTCTCGAAGAACGTATGGGGAGTCACCATCTCGCGTACCACCGAGGTCATCACGTCCACGCCCATGTAGGCGGCCTTGCCCACGCGCGGCAGGTGCGGGACGAGGCGCCGGATGCGGTCGCGCAGTGACACGTAGGTCTTGTTCAGTCGCAGGGCGGTCAGGCTCTCGGAGAGCTTGGAGATGGTGGGCGCGTAGCTGCGGCCGTTGTCGTTCAAGACGATCACGACACGCTGGTTCGAGTGCCCGAGGTTGTTCAGGGCCTCGTAGGCCATCCCGCCGGTGAGCGAGCCGTCGCCCACGACCGCGACCACGTGGCGCGTGCCGCCACGTCCGATCAGCTCGCGACGCTGTTCGAGGGCCACGGAGATGCCGTGCGCGTAGGAGAGCGCGGTCGAGGCGTGCGAGGACTCGATCCAGTCGTGCTCGCTCTCGGCGCGGTTGGGGTATCCGCTGAGTCCGCCACGGCGGCGCAGGTTCTTGAACCCGTAGCGCCGTCCAGTGAGGAGCTTGTGGACGTAGGCCTGATGACCGGTGTCAAAGAGCAGGATGTCGCGCGGGGAGTCGAAGACGCGGTGCAGTGCGACGGTCAACTCCACGACGCCGAGGTTCGAACCCAGGTGCCCGCCGGTCTTGGTGACGCTCTCGATGATGAAGTCGCGGATCTCGCGGCTCAGGGTGTTGAGCTGGCGATAGGACAGGCCCTTGAGGTCCGCGGGCGTGTCAATCGACTCCAGAATCACCCCTTGATCCTACCGGTGGGTACCTAGAGAACGATGGCCGGGACAAAAGGCCCGGTACGCTCTCGTCCATGGCGAACCCCCTGGTTGAGACCGACGTGATCGAGCGCGTGCTGGGTGCGGCGCGGGCCTTCGGCGACTTCGCCGAGGTCTTCGTCGAGGATCGGGTGACCTCGTCGGCCACTCTCGATCAGGGTCGCATCGAGGAGTTGAGCAACGGCCGCGACCGCGGTGCGGGCATCCGTGTGGTGGTGGGCGAGACGACCGGCTTCGCGCACACCGCCGATCTGTCCGAAACGGGCCTGATGGCGGCGGCCACGGCCGCCGCGACCATCGCCCAGCGCGGTGGCGGCGGCGTGCGCCGCGTGGCGCTGGGCACCCGGGTCGACCACGCGCGCCTGGCCGAGGTCCTGCCCAGCGACGTCGACAAGGCCACCAAGGTCGCGTGGCTGCGCGCGGCGAACGACGTGGCGCGCAGCGAGGGCGCTCAGATCACCCAGGTCCAAGTGGGCCTGGGTGACTCGTCGCGTCGCTTCCTCGTGGCCAACTCCGAGGGCGTCTTCGCCTCCGACCACCAGGTGCGCACGCGCTTCATGGTTTCCTGCGTCGCCCAGGGCGACACCGGCATGCAGACCGGCTACAAGCCCTTCGCCACGACCCGGGGCTACGAGGCCTTGACCGACGACGTCGTGGCCGGCGCCGCGCGCCACGCCGCGCGCCAGGCGCTGACGAAGCTCCAGGCCCGCCCGGCGCCCTCGGGCGACCTGCCCGTCGTCCTCGCCGGCGGATCCGGGGGGATCCTCTTTCACGAGGCCTGCGGCCACGGTCTCGAGGCCGACGCGATTCTCAAGCGGGCGTCGGTCTACGCGGGCCGGGTGGGCGAGCAGGTCGCGAGCCCCCTCGTCACCCTGGTCGACGACGGCACCGTCGAGGGCGAGTGGGGCTACCTCGCGATCGACGACGAGGGCTACGCGGGGACGCGCAACGTGCTGATCGAAAACGGTGTGCTCACCGACTACATGTGGGACCTGCTGCGGGCCCGCCGCGAGGGCCGGGCGTCCTCGGGCAACGGGCGGCGCCAGAGCTACCAGCACTTGCCGATGGTGCGTATGACCAATACCTACCTGATGCCCGGGACGGACGACGCCGACGAGATCGTCGCCCAGACCCCCTATGGCGTCTACGTCGCCCAGCTCGGCGGCGGCCAGGTCAACACGGCGACCGGTGACTTCGTCTTCGGCATGACCGAGGCCTACCTCATCGAGAACGGGGTGATCACCGCGCCGCTGCGCGATTGCAACCTCATCGGCAACGGCCCCGAGACGCTCGCGCGCGTCGACGCGGTCGCCGCGGACTTCTCGATGACCCCGGGAACCTGCGGCAAGAACGGCCAGTCGGTGCCGGTGGGAACGGGTCAGGCCACGATGCGTCTGTCCAGCGTCACCATCGGGGGGACGGCGGCGTGAGCGAGTTGATGGAACAGGCCCGTCGCCTGCTCGAGAGCGCGCGTGGCGACGAGCAGATCGAGGTCTACCTCTCGCGCGGCGTCGACACCGACGTCGAGGTCTACGAGGGCAGTGTCGAAAAGTTGACGACGGCCGCGTCCGCCGGTGTGGGGATCCGCATCCTCGTCGAGGGCGCCGGCGGCGCCCGCGTGGGATCGGCGTGGGCGGGCTCGCTCGACGAGGAGGCCGTGGCCGACGCGCTCGACCAGGCCCGCGACAACGTGCGCTTCGCGACCGAGGACGAGTATCTCGCCTTCGCGCGCCCCGACGGTGTCGCGCCGGCGGGCATGAGCCTGCGCGACGAGTCGGTGCTCGCGACGCCCCTCGACGACAAGATCGCCCTGGCCGTCGAACTCGAGCGACGCGTGCGCGCGGGCGACCCGCGCGTCCGCCAGGTCGAGAGTGCGGCCTACAGCGACTACGTGATCGAGGGCGCCCTGGCCTCGACCGTCGGCGTTGAGGCGAACTACGCGCGCTCGGGCGCGTACCTCTCGGTCGAGGCGATCGCGAGTGACGGAACGAGCGACCAGACGGGCTACGGGCTCTCTGCCGCCCGCCGCCCGCAGGACCTCGACCTCGGCGCGGCGGCGACCGACGCGATCATCCGCTCGACTCGCATGCTCGGGGCCACGCGGCCGAGCACCCGGCGCACCGTGGTCGTCTTCGATCCGCGAACCGCCGCCACCGTGCTGGCCATCCTCGGCGGGGCACTGAGCGGCGAGGCCGTCGTGCGGGGCCGCTCGTTCTTCGCCGGACGCCTCGGCGAGGTGGTTGCCGCGAGCGCCGTCACCGTGGTCGACGATCCGACCGACGCGCGTCACTTCGCGGCGAGCAACTTTGACGGCGAGGGCCTCGCCTGCCGGCGCAACGTGCTCATCGAAGGCGGTGAGCTGCGCGCGTTCGTCTACGACACCGTCTCGGCCCGACGCGCGGGCACGACCTCGACCGGGAGCGCGGTGCGCGCGGGGATCGCGGGTTCGCCGTCAGCGGGCCCCCGCGCCCTGGTGATGTCGCCCGGGATCGACAACCAGGAGGAGATCCTCGCGGCGGTGGGCGAGGGTCTCTACGTGGACTCCCTGACGGGGGTGCACTCGGGGGTTAACCCGATCTCCGGGGACTTCTCCGTGGGCGTGACCGGGCTCATGATCCGAGACGGTCAGCTGGGCGAGCCGGTTCGCGAGGTGACGGTCGCCTCCACGTTGCAGCGCATGCTTCTCGACGTGGTCCACGTCGGTGCGGACACGACGTGGCTGCCGGGGGTGGCCGCTGGTCAGACCCTGGCCATCGCCGACCTCGCGGTGTCGGGCTCCTAGTCGGAGCTGGCCGGTGCGGCGGGAGCGGCCGGTGTGGCGGCTGGCGTCGCGCTCGTCGTGGTGCCGCGGCTGTCGTTCTTGTAGAACCCGCTGCCCTTGAAGACGATGCCGACCGCGGAGAAGACCTTCTTCAGATCCCCGCCGCAGATCTCGCAGGTCGTCAGCGCCGGGTCCGAGAACCGCTGGACGGCTTCGACGCGCTGGTGGCAGGCCTGGCACTCGTATTCGTAGGTTGGCATCACTTCTCCCAAACGAAGTTGCTACGTGCGCAGTGTACCGTCCCGGTGCGCGAGCCCGGTCGGGGAAGCCGCGCGGGCTCGTTCTGTAGCATGGCCCGGTGGACGATTTCCACCATCTACGTCGCTCGCCCCGCGAGGGCACCTTCCCCCGGGACCTGAGCTCTTCGGAGGTCAGCGCGCGGCGCGCCCTGGCGCGCGGGCGCGTCTACATGATGGCCGCGACGACCGCGGCGGTGGCGGCCAACACCATCAACAAGGGCGACGTCCTGGCGACCGCGCGGGTCGCCGGTATCCAGGCGGCCAAGCAGGCCTCGATGCTCTTGCCGATGGCCCACGCCGTGATGGTGGGCAACGTCTACGTGAACTTCCTGATCGCCGACGCCTACATCGAGATCGAGGCCAGTGTGGACACGGTGGACCGCACCGGGGTGGAGATGGAGGCCCTGGCGGCGGTCAGCGTCGCGGCCCTCACGATCTACGACATGTGCAAGTCGTCGGATCGGACGATGACGATCGAGAACATCGCGCTGTGGGAGAAGTCCGGAGGCCGATCCGGCTCGTGGCGTCGCGACGACGCGGACGACGCCGAGGCGGGATCGTGACCGAGGAAGCGGAGGGGACCCGATAGTGGCGACGTCGCGCGCCGCGGAGGAGAGCCGCGAGCGGCTGGTCGCCCTCGTTCTGCTCTTGCAGAGCGCGACCCGTCAGAATCCGCTCACCCAAGAGGCGATCGTGCGCGAACTGATGGTTGACGACGCGTCGGACAAGGTCGTGCGCAAGGTGCCCGCGTACCAGGGCAACGACAGCGCCATTCGCCAGAAGTTCGAGCGCGACAAGGCCAAGATCCGCGAGCTCGGATTCCAGATCGACACCGTCGACATGGACGGCGGCGGCGTGGGGTACTGGATCGATCCCGACAGCGCGACCGCTCCGCGCATCGACTTCACCGAAGCCGAGGGACGCGTCGTCAGCCTGGCGCTGCGCTTCTGCGGCTTCGGCGCCGCGGGCGCCTTCAGCCTGTTCAACGAGGGACCGGCGAGCGACGGCGGGCTCGAATTCACGAACTACTACACGCCGGTGCTGCGGGCGCTCAACCTGCGCCGCGCGCTGCGCTTCGACTACCGCAGCGCGAGTGAGAAGACCCGCGTCGTCGAGCCCCTGGCGATCGGCGTCTTCGAGGGTGCCGCTTACCTGGTGGGACGCGTCCACGGCACCGAAGAGATCAAGGGCTATCGGATTACCCGGATGACCAGCATGCCGGTGGTTCTCGAGACGGCCTTCGACGTCGACGACGAGGCGCGAGACCTCGCCCGGGCCTGGCGGCCCGAGTACGCGAAGGTCCTCGAGCCGATCGACGTGGTCGTGAACACGAGTGAGAACTACGCCGAACTCCTGCAGCGCCAGTTCGCCGACGCGTCTCGTCGACCATCGGACGACGGCACGGTTGACGTGGGCATCTCGTTCGAGAGTCCGCGCGACGCGATGCGCTTTCTGCTCGACGCCGCCGACCGGGTTCGCCTGCGCTCGCCCAAGTCGCTGCGACGTGAATTGGCCGACTGGCTGCGCAAGGTCAACCGCGGCGAGGTGCCCGACCTCAGCGGCGTCTCGTTCGCCCCCAGCGCCACCAACGATTCGCTCGGCCAGACGCTCCAGCTGCTGCACGCGGTCTACCTGGCTGACGGGGGCCTTCGCATCAGCGACCTGGCGCACCGCTTCTCGCTCGCGCCCTCGATGGTCCGGCGCATCATGGACCGCCTGGTCACCTTCGAGCCCATGGCGGGCGCCTACGGATTCCCTGCGCACGTGGTCAAGGAGTGCGACGACTGGGACGACGAGGCCAACGACGACTCGCTCTACCTGGTCGAGACCTTCGGGCGCGACGGGAACCTCGAGCCCGCGCCGTTGTTCTGGCGCGACCTGTTCGAGCTCAACATCGCCCTGCGCGAGGCGGCCCGCGTCTACGAGGATCCGGCGATCGATTCGGCGATCCGCAAGATCGAGGCGGCCATCGACGGCTTCGTCCAAGTCGAGACGGCCACGGAGTCCCTGCTCGACGACCTGCGCGCGGCGATCGAGAATCACGAGCAGATCAAGATCGACTACACCCCCAGCGAGGCCGAGCGTGCCGAGACCCGCGTCATCGAGCCCCGCGACCTGAGAATCCTCAACGGCCACGCCTACGTGCGCGCTTACTGCTCGACGCGCGAGGGCTGGCGCACGTTTCGCGTCGATCGAATCGGGGCGATTCTCGCGAAGTCACCCGCGGACGAGTCGCACCCCGATGACACCGTCACCAACTGGCTGACCCAGGTCGGTGAGGTCGGCGACGAGGTCGTCGTCGTGATCGAGCCGGGACTGCGCTGGCTGTTCGAGCCGCTGCCCAACGCGCAGTGGCGGGCGCTCGACGACGGCCGAATGGCGGTCGCGTTCCGCACGAACGATCCGGCGTTCCTCGATCACCTCCTGCTGCGCGCCGGACCGGGCGCCGTCGTGGCCACGCCGGCCTACGCCAAGGCGGGCCGCGCCCTCGCCGCGCGAATCGCCGAGCGACTCTAGCGACCGTTGTGGCCCAAGGGGGCCACGTGCTGCGCATCTTCCCGCGTCGTTCGCTCGACGTTCGATACTTCACCGACGATCCGGCGCGCGAGCTTGAGGGACTGCGCCCGCAGGGACCGGGCTGGTGGCTGCGCGGAGCGGGCGACACCACGGATCCCGAGTGCGTGCGCGGCGTCCTCACGTCGAGCGAGAGGGCGAGCGTGGTGGGCTACGACATCGTCCTCGCAGCGCCGCGGCCGGTGTCGGTCCTGCTCGCCATCGACGAGTCCTCCGGCGCGGCCCTGGTGGCCGCGCACCGTCACGCCGTGGCGGCGGCACTGGGTTATCTCGAGGAGCGTGGGTTGAGCGTTCGCTCCCAACTGGCCGGTGAGCGTTACGACCACGCCGCGCGCTGGGAGAGTGTCGTGGCCTACACGCACGGGGTCAACCGTCACGGCGAGCCTCACCTCCACGACCACGTCCTGGTCGGCGCCAGACCCACCGGCGAGGACGCGGTGCTCGATCGGCGCGGACTCTCCGCGCACGCGAGCGCGGCGGACGCGCTCTATCTCGCCGCACTACGCCACGAGGTGAACGCCCGCACCCCGTGGCGAGCCTGGCGCTCCTTTCAGGGTGTCGAGCACGTCGTCGGCGTCGACGAGGGCTATCGGGTGCTGTGGGGCGGACATCACGAGGGTCGCGGTGAGAAGATTCACTGGTCCCGCGAGGAGGCCCGCGCGACCTGGCGCGACGACCTGGCGCGCTACCACCTCGAGGGCGCACCGTCCGCGCCGGATCGCACCTTTGACCCGCACGCCTTCGCCGCGTCCTTCGAGGGAGCGCTCACTGTGACGCGCCGTCAGGTCGTGCAGGCGTGGGCCCACGCGTCGACCTTCGGTGAGCGCTTCGCGCGTATTGACACGGGTCTCGACTCACTCGCGCCCGATCTGATCCACGAGCGCGGCGTGCGTGAGGCGTCGATCACGGTGGCGCGCGCTCGCGGCTTCGCGCCCTCGATTTCACGCCTGCACGCGCTCGATCGAGTGCGTGATTCAGCGCGTCACCGGGAGCGTGAGCGCGACTCGCGCGAGAGCTCGGCGCGCTCGAGGTAGCGCGAGAAGCGCGCGTCACGATGGGCCGGAGTCAGTTCGATCCAGTTCATCGTCTTGTCCGTGGCGAGCCCGAGGGCGTAGCCGGGCCGGCCACGGGCCAGATTCGCCACGCTGGCCCGGTCGCGTTCGACCCAGCTGGTGGTCGTGCCCCCGGGACGACCCCAGGTGCGCCGCTGGTGCGCCACGCTGGGCGTCAGGTGACGTCCGGCCAGGTGGTGGAGGAGCTCGAGGGTCGCACGGTCCGCCACTCCCGGTAGGACAACGGTGGTGGCGAAGAGGGAGACGAACCCGTCGGCGGCGCCGCCCCAGCGCGCCCGAGCCTGACTGAGGTCCTGAAGGCAGGCCATCGTCACCACTCCCTGGCCGCCCCCCTCGGAAACGACGCCGGCGAGTCGCGGTAGCGGGGCCACGTTGGCGACCTCGTCGAGGGCGAGCAGCAGCCGGGCACCCTGCGCGTGACGGTCGTACGTGGAGTGGACTACGTGCTCGACGAGTCCAACCACGAGCGGAACACTGAGCGCTTGATGTCGGCTGGGCGCCACCACGTGGAGTTGGTGGGGCCCACGAAGGAACTCGTCGACGTCGAGCGGCGCCGCTCGCGCCGCTTCGCGCGCGGCGTCGGTGCGCACTCCAGCGAGCAGACCCGAGGTCGTCGACCAGATTCCCGATCGTTCGCGCTCCTCCGTGGAGAGCACTCCGCTGAGCAGTGAGACCGACGGATGACCATCGCCGTAGCGTTCTTTCAGCATGTCGTGCGCGTCGAGTGCGCGACGTTGATCGACGCGCGACGCGAGCTGACCCAGTGACTCGCCGTTCAGCGCGGCGGCGTGCAGGAGGGGAGCGAGCAGTGCACTCGCTCGCTCGGTCCAGTGATCGTCACCGCGTTCAGCGCGACCTCGCCGCGCGACGTCGACGAGACTGCGCGTCGCCATCATCGCGCCGTCCCAGGAACGTGCCTGATGAATGGGTGAATATCCGACACGATGGACGCCGGGTGGCGTGCGAATCGTGCCGGAAGGATCGAACAGCAGCGTGGCGCCATCACCGCGCGCTCCGGCCATGATGCCGACGACGTCGTCTTTGGTCGACGTCACGAGAGCACTGCGCGTCGTCGACAGCAAGTTCGGAATCACGAGTGAGGACGTCTTGCCGCTTCGACTTGGACCGAGTACGAGCGTCGAACGTTCACTCCCACTGAAGACGTCGCCGTTGCGACCACGCCCGAGATAGATGCCGCGATCTTCGATCACGAAAAACAAACGTCGTAAAAAGTGTCGAAATGCTTGACATTGGGGTGTAGACCGAGTGAACTTTTAGATGTCCTTCTGCGGAGGAGGTTCACGTTCACCGGATGTGTTGCTAGCAGTCCATTCGGAGAGCGCTTCACCGCGAGGGGCCGTGCACTGCGGTCGGTCGTTGTACAGCGAGGACGCTGGGCGATACACGAGCGAGTTCACGTTTGTCAGTGGGGTGTCAAGAGGCGAATCACCACGGTGGTGATCGCGACTCCACGCTGATTCAACGTTGAGTCCCAAGGAGGGAAAGTGGCAACTGCCGCGAAGAAGAAGGCTCCGGCCAAGAAGGCTCCGGCCAAGAAGGCCGCCGCCAAGAAGGTAGCCAAGAAGGCTCCGGCCAAGAAGGCTCCGGCCAAGAAGGCCGCCGCCAAGAAGGCTCCGGCCAAGAAGGCCGCCGCCAAGAAGGTAGCCAAGAAGGCTCCGGCCAAGAAGGCCGCCGCCAAGAAGGCTCCGGCCCGCAAGGCTGCTGCCAAGAAGGCTCCGGCCCGCAAGGCTGCTGCCAAGAAGGCTCCGGCCCGCAAGGCTGCCGCCAAGAAGTAGCACTTCTCCTAGGAGAACGGCACGTGAGGGGGTCTTCGGACCCCCTCACCTGCTGTCTGGGCGCAAGTCGTCAATCACGTCGACGTCCCAGGACCACGGCGAGTCCGAGATGACAGCGCAGTTCAGACCGAGGCGTTGAGCTTCGCGGCGATGGTGGGCCAGGGAGTTCGCCCCGTAGCCGAAGCGAAAGTCGAGGCCGGTCGCCAGTGCCAGAACGTTGGTCCCGCGTCCGTGGCGATCCGCGACCAGGGTCACCCCCTCGACGGGTTCGAAGTCTCCGAGACCCGCGGGATCGGCGAGATCCGCGTGGACGATCATCAGCCGATCGAATTTCGCCCCCAGGCGCGCGTACGCGTCGGTCACGGCGCCGGAGAGTGTGCGCGCGCTGGTCATGATGGCCTCAACCGACAGCGACGCGGCGAACGCCGCCACGTCGTGATCCTCGGTCACCACGTACGTCGGACGCACTCGTGCGGCCTCAATCACCCCGCGTGCGAGACGCCAGACCAGCGCGTCGACGTCGCGCGCCCCTGCGCGGCGAAGGCGTTGTTTGGCCGCCGTCACGCGTTTGAGAGGGACCACGATCGCGAGATCTCCTGAGTGGTCATGGCGGGTCATCGACGTGAATGCTAGGACTCACTAGCCTGACGTCGTGGCGTCGGCCGTCGATCTCTTGCGTCACGAACGCGCGCTGATCTCCCGCGGCGACGTGGTCGTCGGACTTGACGAGGTGGGTCGTGGCTCACTGGCCGGACCGCTGGTGGTGGGTGCGGTCACCCTCAGCGTCGTGAAGGACCCTCCCGAGGGACTCGACGACTCGAAGGCACTCAGCCCCCGTCAGCGCGAGACTCTCGTGCCCGAGCTCGAACGTTGGTGCGACGAATGGTCCCTGGGATGGGCCAGCGCGGTGGAGATCGACGAGTGGGGGCTCGCGATGGCACTCAGCGTCGCGGCCACCCGGGCGATCAACGGATTGGCCCGGCGCCCGAGCTTCGCTCTGGTGGACGGTTCGCACAACTTCCTGCGTGCGCCGCGCGACGTCTCCTTCGGGGTTGACGCACCCCCGGCCGCCTACGCCGATCTCGCCCACACGACCATCGTGAGGGGCGATTCGGCCAGCGCGGTGATCGCCGCCGCATCGGTCATCGCCAAGGTCCGAAGGGACCAGTACATGCGCGAACTGCACGCGCAGTGCCCGCACTACGCCTGGGAATCCAACAAGGGCTACGGCAGCGCGGCCCACCTCACGGCGCTGCGGGCGCTCGGGCCCTCGGTCCACCATCGTCGGAGCTGGAAACTGCCTAATTAGGGCCGCATTCGGGCCCCCGGCGAGCGGGTCGATTAGGCACCACGGGGTAGGATTAGCACACTATGTCTTCGCTGCTCTCGGTAACAAATTTGAAGGTTCAATTCTCGTCCCGGCAGAACTTTGTCACCGCGGTCGACGACTTCTCTCTCACCATCAATCCCGGTGAGTGCGTGGGTCTCGTGGGCGAGTCCGGATGCGGCAAAACGACGACGGGCCTGGCGATTATGCGCCTGCTGCCCAACAACGGCCACATCGCCGGCGGCACGATCGAACTCGACGGGGTCAACCTCGCCACGCTCTCGGAAAAGGAGATGCAGTCCCATCGTGGCAACGCGGTGGCTCTCATCCCCCAGGACCCGATGAGCTCACTCAATCCCACGATGAAGATAGGCCGCCAGATCGGCGAGGGCCTGCGGATCCACACCGGCGCGAGCGAGGCCGAGGCCCGCAAGCGAGCCCTCGAGGTCCTCGAGATGGTCGACATGCCCCGTCCGGCCGAGCGGCTCGACCAGTACCCCTTCGAGCTCTCGGGCGGGTTGCGCCAGCGCGTCATCATTGCCATGGGCCTCGTGTGCAATCCCAAGCTCCTGATCGCCGACGAGCCGACCACCGCCCTTGACGTCACGATTCAGGCCCAGATCCTGGACCTCATCGACAATCTCCGCGTGCAGCTCAACATGGGTGTGCTGTTGATCACCCACGACATGGGCGTGATCGCGGGGCGCAGCGACCGCGTGGTCGTGATGTACGCGGGCAAGCGGGCCGAGCAGGCCGCGACGATGGAGCTTTTCCACCGGATGCACCACCCCTACACGCAGGCGCTGCTGGCCTCGATGCCCAACCTGGAGAACGCCTCGAAGCACGAGCTGGCCTCGATCGCCGGTCTGCCGCCGGACCTCTCACGCGAGATCATCGGCTGCCGTTTCGCCCCGCGCTGCGCGTACGCGACCGACGAGTGTCGAGCGACTGAGCCGGAGTTCACCGTGGCTGACGAGCACGGCTTTGCGTGCTTCCACCCGGTCAACGGCCCGGCTCCCGTCGTCGTGCGATCGCGCGAGGCGGCCGTGGCCTCGGGCGCGCCTCGCAAGGAGCTGCTGCGCGTCGAGAGTCTGGTCAAGGAGTTCCCGATCAAGGCCGGGCTGATCCGCCACAAGGTGGGGGCCCTCAGCGCCGTGTCCAACGTGAGCTTCTCGATCAACGAGGGCGAGACGTTTGGACTGGTGGGCGAGTCAGGCTGCGGCAAGACCACGATCGGGCGCATGGTGGTTGGCCTGGACCGGCCCACGGGCGGCGAGGTCTACTTCGACAACAAGCTCGTCTCGGCGAAGGGCCACAAGCCGTCGCGCGAGGATCGGCGCGAGCGTCAGATGATGTTCCAGGACCCCTACTCGTCGCTGAATCCACGTATGAAGGTGGCCCAGATCCTCGCCGAGCCCCTACAGGTTCAGCACGAGGGCACCCGCGCCGAGCGCGCTGAGCGGGTGTCGGAGCTGCTGCTGTCGGTGGGCCTCGAGCCGCGCGCCGCGGACCGCTATCCCCACGAGTTCTCCGGTGGCCAGCGCCAGCGCATCGGCCTGGCGCGCGCCCTGGCGCTGAACCCGCGGCTCATCGTGGCCGACGAACCGGTGTCCGCGCTCGACGTTTCGATCCAGGCCCAGATTCTGAACCTGATGAAGGACCTTCAAAAGGACCACAACCTCTCGTACGTGTTCGTCTCCCACGACCTCGCCGTCGTGTACTACATGGCCGACACCATTGGCGTCATGTACCTCGGCAAGATCGTCGAGATCGGCGACGCCGAGTCCGTCTTCCGCACGCCGGCCCACCCCTACACCCAGGGCCTGCTCGACGCGGTTCCCGTTCCCGAGCCGGAAGAGGCCCGCGCCCGCCGCGGCCGTCAGGTCACGGGCGAACTGCCCTCACCGGTGAACCCGCCGTCGGGGTGTCGCTTCCGCACGCGCTGCCCACGGGCCCAGGACATCTGCGCGATCGAAGAGCCGATGTTCCAGACCTTCGGACCCACTCAAGAGGCGGCGTGCCACTTCCCGCTGCGCACGCCGGTCACTCTCACGGCGTCGCGTAGCGCCTAGTTCTCGCAGACTTCCCATACTCGACGGAATCGGACGATCGCGTTCATCGGAGGGTTGCTCGTACTCTTGAGCGTCCGTCGTAGCTTCACCCACGCGAGCTCGGTACTCGAGGCGTCCTCGTCGCGACACGTCGTTTACGTTTTGCGCAGATAGTCGGCAAGATTCTCCAGAGACGAGTCCCGTCGCGCGACGTGGTCCTCGGCGAAGATCGCGTCGGTCACGTTCTCGGCGATGATGTCCACCTTGGCGCGCCCCGCCATGGTGGACTCCCAGGTCATGGTCATGGTGCCCGCGAAGCGGGGGTCGTTGCCGACGAAGTCAACTGCCAGCACGACCCTCGCTCCTGGGAAGAGGGCGAGGACTCACCTCGATGGCGTTGGAAACGGCCGTGGCCTTGCCGGGCGAACTGGTCGGGTTGTCGAAGCTCAACCATGCGAAACGAGCCACCGGGTGCAGATCGAATCGGTCGAACCTTCCGGACATGACCGCGGGATAACCGCGCGGCCAAGGCGTGCACGTCGGCGAGAGCGGAAACGACCGTTTCCAGTGAGGGGATCACCCGTTGACTTCGGTCGGTTCGAGGCATCAGGAGGGTGAGCCAACGCCGGTCGCCCACTGGAAGGGGCACTGGGCGCCCTGAAGAACAGCACCGGTTGGTTTCGCGTCAGTCACTCCGAGTGTGACTGACGCGAAACCAGTCTTCACGCGGTGGCTGGACCGCTCTGCAGAGCCTCGAAGTGAGGTTCTATCGCTCGATGAGGCGAACTTCGAAGGCGTCGCGCAGGGCGTCACCGATGTAGTTGATTGAGACGACCACGAGGATGAAGATCGTCGCCAGCGGGAAGACCTCCCACCAGTAACCGTTCTGGATCTGGACCGAGCCGGCCTGGAGCATGGTGCCCCAGTCTGTCTGCGGCGTCTGGATCCCAAGGCCGAGGAAGCCTAGGGCCGAGAGGAAGAGGATGGCGTCGGCCACGGAGAAGGTGGCCACGGTCACGATGTTGCTGATCGAGTTCGGGAACACGTGACGGCGGATGATGTGCATCTTGCCCGCTCCCATGGCGGTGGCCGCTTGGGAGTACTCGAGATTTCGAATGAGGAGGGCGTCACCTCGAATGATACGGGCGTTGCCCCACCACAGCGAGAATCCGATGATCCCAATGAGGAACGTCGTCGAACGGCCGAAGATCGAGATCAGTGTGATGAGCAGGAACAGGTAGGGGATTGAGAGGAAGGCGTCCAGGATACGCATCATGACCGTGTCGGTGAAGCCGGCCATGAAGCCCGAGATCATGCCGTAGACGGTGCCGATGACGATGGTGATGAAACCAGAGAGGAAGCCCAGGGTCAGCGAGTACTCACCGCCGTAGAAGATGCGCCCGAGTTCGTCGAAGCCGGAACTGTCGGTGCCGAGGGGGTGCGCCCACGACGGGGGCTGGTTCCAGGGGATGTTGAAGGTCGCGGCCTGGTTCGTCTGGTTCGTGGGGTGCAGCCAGGGGACGAGGTAGCACGCGGCGGTGACGATGAAGAGGAAGACGACGGAGGCGACCGCCAGCTTGTTGTGCGAGAAGATCGCCAGGCGCTGGCGCCAGAGGGGGATGATCTCGTCGTCGGTCTTGGGGATCGCCGGACGGATCTCGCGCGACGTGGGAAGCCGATCGATCGTCTCGTGGAGAATCTCGGGGCTGATCTGTTCGGTCATCGAGCGTTCCCTTCAATGCGAATGCGCGGGTTCACGAGGCCGAGCGCGATGTCGGCGAGAAGGTTACCCGCGAGGGTGAAGATCGCCACCAGCAGCGTGATCCCGAGAACGATCGGGACGTCGGAGTTCGTGGCGGCGAAGACGGTCTGGATGCCGAGCCCCCCGTAGTTGAAGACGCTCTCGATGATCAGTGCGCCTCCGAAGAGGCCGGGAATGGAGAGGCCGAGGATCGTGATGATCGGTCCCAGGGCGTTGCGGAAGGCGTGACGGAAGAGGACCCGTCGGTTCGAGCATCCCTTGGCCTTGGCAGTGCGTACGTAGTCCTGGACCAGCGTTTCGAGGATCGTGCCGCGCATGAAACGGCTCACGCCAGCGACGGAGAGCAGGGTCAGACAGCCGACGGGAAGGGCGAAGCCCACCGGATCGGTGAAGATCGCCCACGGGGCGACGCCCGACGGGGGCGAGGAGGGCAGGTGCAGGGTGTGGAAGCTGAAGGCGTCCAGGGCCAGCATGCAGAGTAGGAACGAGGGCATCGCGTAGAGGATGAACGCTGTTCCCGTCGCGGAGTAGTCGAAGACGGTGTTGCGCCGCGAGGCCTGGATGATGCCCAGCGGCAGCGAAATGATCAGCGTCAGAATCAGGGCGCTAAGTGCGAGCCAGAGCGTACGCGGAACGTAGAGCGCAATCACGCCCCAAACCGACATGTTCTGCTTGTAGGAGTGCCCCAGATTGAAGTGAAAGATCAACTGCGTCAAGTACGTCCAAAAGCGAACGAAGAACGGGTGGTTCATGCCGTTTTGCTGCGCCCATATCGCCAGATTGGCCGGTGTCGCGTGGGTGCCGAGAACGGCGTACGCCGGCGCCATGATTCCATTGGTTTGGAAGTACGGCAGAGAGAATGTCACCAGCACCACGATGAGCAGAACGAGTAGTGACTGAGCGATCCTGCGAAGAATGTAATTCAACACGGGACGAGTCTATCAGCGGGCTAATCGAGCACCTTGTCGCCCGGGGCCCTCGGAGACAAAAACAAGGGAGGGGCCCTTTCGGGCCCCTCCCTTGTTACGAGTGATGCGTGAAGCGACTGCTTAGTAGTGCAGGTACTCCGGGTTCAAGTTGCCCAGCGGGTTCGGCGTCCAGCCGATCTTGCTCTTGAGCGTCTTGATCGTCTCACCCACCGCCGAGTTACCGGCGGGCATGTACAGCACGGGCAGCTGCTGGGCGGCGTACTTGGCGTAGGCCGTCAGGTTCGCCGTGCCAAAGACCGTGGCGTTGACCAGCTTGGTCATCGTCGGGTCGTTGTACGAGCCGGGGTTGAAGCCACTGCTCGGAGTGAAGAGGGACTCACCGGTCGGCAGGAAGTCCGGCGCGTAGGTCCAGCCACCGCCCCACCAGCACAGCTCGAAGCCGCCGCCACCGTTGCAGGAGCCGATGACGTTGTTGAACGTGGTGGTCGAGTATGACATGTTGATGCCAATGGAGTTCCAGTTGGCGATGTCAGCCGCGATCTCCTTGTCGTAGGCCGGGTAGCCGCTCAGGTAGATCATCTTGAGGTTGAGCGTGTAACCCTGGGTGATCCCCGCGCCACAGTTCCCCGCACCCGTTCCTGGGCTGGTGCAGGTCATGACGCCGTTCTGCATCGACCAACCGTGCGAGGTCAGCAAAGCCTTGGCCTTCGAGAGGTCGAACGGATACGGGTTGGGGAAGGGGGCACTCAGCGACTTCGGAGCCAACGTGGGCACCGGGCTGTAGTTGGCCTGGCCGTAACCCTTGAAGATGTTCTCCAGGATGCCGTTCTGGTCCATCGCCATTTGGAGGGCCTGGCGGATGTAGAGCTGGGAGATCGCCGCCGACTTCGGGTCCTGGGGACTGAAGTTGAACGGTGCGTAGTTAAAGCCCCAGTTCACACCCGTCGACATGTTGTAGCGGCTCGACAGGTTGCCCCAGTTCGGACCGACCTTGCCCGGCGCGGGGGCCGGGGCGGTCAGAACGCCCGGGTCGACGTAGCCGAGGTCGATCTTGCCGGCCTGGAGGTCGTTCTCTTCAGCCTGCGTGGAGGTGTAGGCCACGAGCTTGAAGTACCTGACCATCGCCTTCTGCGGGCCGGAGTAGTGGGTGTTGGGCTGGAACGTCGCGTTGCCGAGGTTGTCGAAGCTCGTCAAGCGCCACGGGCCGTCAACACCGCTCTGCCACAGGCTGCCGGTGTAGGTGTTGGTCTTGCCGGACAGGTTGTCGAGGTAGGCCTCAACGTTCTTGCAGGCCACCTTGGTCGAGGCGGCGCCGTAGGCGCCACCGGCGCAGTTGGCCTTGCCGCCCGCGGTGCGGTCCCAGGTGTTGGGGAACGGCGTGATCATCGACAGGTTGTTATAGAGCAGCCACGTCGGGTTAAGCGACCGGGTGAAGTGCAGGACCACGGTGTTGCCGTGTCCCGAGGCGCTCTTAATCAATGTCGGGATGCTCAGCGAGCCGTTGAATCCGCAGTACGACGTCGGGTCGGCGTTGTACATGTTGAGGAAGAACATCACGGACTGGGCGTTCACGGGCTGACCGTCAGCGAACTTCCAACCCTTCATCGTGATGGTCGCAGTCCTGTTGCCATTGCTCATCTTGGGCATCTGGGCGAGGGACAGCTGCGGCTGGACCGCAACCGAGGCACCGAGGCCGAAGTAGTACAGGGGGCGGAACATCAGTTCTTGGAACTGATTAATCGTGCTGACCGAGAAGTAGGCGCATCCCATGTACGGGAAGATGTAGTTCGGGTTAGCGCCCGCACCCTCCGCAAACGTGATCGTCCCTGATGGGGCCGCCGCCCCACTCACGGTCGGAGCAATGAGACCCATGGACAACGCACTGGCGACAGCGCCAATGGTCATTCCGAGTCGTAGTTTGCGTCCTAATTGCATATTGAATTGCCTCCCAGTGCCACCGGAGTGGTCACAATTGCTTTGCTTACCCATCTCAGATGGACTCGTGGCAACTGTATCGGCTGGTTGGGGGTCAAACAAGTTCATCCCCCCTCTTGAGCGCGGACTTTTCCAGCGCCTGAATGTCGTACTTACCAAGCGGTAGTTGGCCTTTGGCCCAACATTGCGATTTGGTTAATTACCGGACGTAAGAACGGAGGTGACGATAGACCTTGCGTCGACGCTGTCGAAGGTGAACCCGCTCTCCAGGAGGCGGGTCGGTACGACGCGTTGACTGGCCAAGAGGGCGCCGTCGACGAGCCCTTCACCGAGAGCGAGTGCCAGCGCGGCGCGTGGCACGGCGAGCACCGCTGGACGTCGTAGGGCAGTACCCAGCACCCGGGTGAAGGCGGCGTTGGTGAGCGGAGTCGGCGCCGTGAGGTTGAAGGGTCCGCGCACCTCGTGATCGAGCAACCACACGATGGCGCGAACTTCGTCGGCCAGGGAGATCGGACTGAGCCACTGGCGACCGCGACCCAGGCGTCCGCCCAGGCCCAGACGGAACAACGGAAGCTGGCGCGAGAGCGCACCGCCGTGGACGTCGAGCACGATGCCGGTGCGCACGTGCGCCACGCGCACGCCCGACGGAGAACGCTCGGCCGCCGCCTCCCAGTCCACGCAGAGCCGGGCGAGGAAGTCATTGCCCGCCGAGGAGGTCTCGTCGAGGATCTCGTCGCCGCGCGAGCCGTAGTAGCCAATCGCTGCACCGTTGATCAAGGTGGTGGCCCCGAGGTCCTCGAGGGACCCGACGATTAGGTCGGTGGCGTCGAGGCGCGAGGATCGAAGGAGCTCTTTGCGAGCCTCGCTCCAGCGCCGGTCGCCGATGCCGGCCCCCGCGAGGTTGACCACGGCGTCGAGTGGGCCCACCCGACGAGCGTCGTCGAGGTCGAGCACGCCGCGCGCGGGATCCCAACGAATGGACGGAGCGCTCGTCGCGGGGCTCTCGGGCCGCACGAAGCGTACGATCTCGTCGCCACGCGCCGAGAGCTCGCGCGCCAGCGCCGTAGCGATGAAGCCGCTCGCTCCGCCTAGGCCGACGCGCACGTGTCCTGCCAGAGGGTAGTGAGCAGCTCGGCCAGCTGATCGGGGTTGGCCAGGTGGGCGCCGTGGCCCGCGTCCGTCATCTCCACGGTGCGCATCGCGTAACGGCTGGCGAGGAGGGCCGCCAACTCGCGGTAATAGGGCGCAAGCATTCCGTCACCATGGACGTAGGCCGCGCTGGTCGAGAGGTCGGACAGGTCGAAAGGCGCGCTCGCGCGCACACTGCGCAGGTCGGCGAGCAGGGCCGGTCCGTCGAGTCGTCGGGACTCCTTCTCGGCGTCGTTCAGGCGCTCCCACGCGCTGCGCGACACCATGCGCTTGAAGAAGATCTCGGCCTCTTCGCGCGGGTCCTCCCCGAGGACCGGTCGGGAGTGCTCGCGCGGCAGGACCCAGGGCAGGGGGGACTCGTAGGCGACGACCAGGTCGACGAGCCCGGGCTCGGCGATGGCGGCGCCCAGGGCCACGACGCCACCCACGCTGTGGCCGAAGACGAGCACGGGCGAGTTCGCCTGCTCGGCGCGGATCAAGGCGAGCAGATCGGTCACGTGCTCGTCGTGGGTTCCCACGCCCAGCGCGCGCGAGCCCTGATATCCCCGTCGGTCGTACGTCACCAGATCGAACCGCTCGAGGCGGCGTGCGATACGCGCGAAGGAACCACCGCGGTCGAGGCCGCCATGGACGCAGATCACGCTGGCCAGGGGATGCTCGACGCGCCGTTCCGCAACCGCGAGGCCCGGCACCGGAGGCGAGGCCATCGCGCGCAGTCCTCGGAGGGGTTGCATCGCGGTGTCCACGGCGCGAACTTACCCGCTCGCCCGGCGGGCCGACCACGTTGAATCCACGAGCCTCGGCCTAGGCTGGTCGCGTGACTGCCCCCTCCGAACCTTCCTCGTCGGCGCACAAGGGGTCCTTCGGGCCCAACGCGTGGCTGGTCGACGACATGTATGACCGTTTCCTCCTCGACCCCGACTCGGTGTCGCCGAGCTGGCGCGAGTTCTTCGCCGACTACCAGCGCTCGACGGTGCCGACCGTGACGACATCCGTGCTGGCGACCCCGGCCGCCCCCGCGGCCCCCGCGCCGGCCAAGGTCACCGCCGGAGAAGGCGCCGTGGCCCTTCGTGGCGCGTCGGCGCGCATCGTGACCAACATGGTCGCGAGTCTGGGCGTTCCCACCGCGACGAGCGTGCGCACCGTCGCGGCCCGCCTGCTCGAGATCAACCGCACCGCGCTCAATGAGAATCTGGCGCGTACCAGCGGTGCCAAGGTCTCCTTCACCCACTTCATTGCGTACGCGGTCGTCAAGGGCCTTGGCGCCGTGCCCTCGATGAACTCGACCTTCGTCGAAGCCGTCGACGCCAAGGGCACGCCCGGCGTGATCCACCACGAACACGTTGGCCTGGGACTCGCGGTCGACGTCGAGCGGGCCGACGGCACGCGCAACTTGCTGGTGCCAGTCATCCGCGACGCGGACACCCTTGACTTTCGGGGATTCCTCCTCGCGTACGAGGACCTCGTGCGCAAGGTCCACGCGGGCACCTTCGGCGCGGACGACTTCGTCGGAGCGACGGTCTCCCTGACCAATCCCGGGACGCTCGGCACGGTCCAGTCGGTGCCGCGACTCATGCCCGGCCAGGGCGCGATCATCGGGGTGGGCGCCCTCGCCTGGCCGGCCGGCTTCGAGGCGGCGGACCCGCGGGCCCTCGCCGAGATGGGCGTCGGCAAGGTCATGTCGCTCACGTCAACCTACGACCACCGGATCATCCAGGGCGCGGAGTCGGGGCTGTTCCTCAAGTACGTCGCCGAGTGCCTGACGGGCGCCCACGACTTCTACGAGGAGATCTTCTCGTCCCTGGGAGTTCCCTACGAGCCCTCGCACTGGGCGAACGACCGCAACCCGGGCTTCGAGGACAACGACGAGCGCACGCTCAAGCACATCCGGGTCCAGGAGCTCATCAACATGTATCGGGTGCGCGGGCACCTCTACGCGCACCTCGACCCCCTGCACGCCGACCCGCCGCCGCTGCACCCCGAGCTCGAGATCGACACCTACGGGCTGACGATGTGGGACCTGCAGCGCTCCTTCGTCGTCGCGGGCCTCGCCGGAAAGCGCGAGGCCACCCTGGCCGAGATCCTGTCGATCCTGCGCGACGCCTATTGCCGCACGATCGGCATCGAGTATGGCCACATCATGGATCCCGCCCAGAAGCGTTGGATCCAAGAGCGCGTCGAGGGAGTGCGCGTGACGACCACGCGCGACCAGCAGCACCGGATCCTGCGTGCGCTCAACGAGGCCGAGGTCTTCGAGCGCTTCCTGCATTCGCGTTACGTGGGTCAGAAGCGCTTCGGCCTCGAAGGCGGCGAGTCGACGATCGTGGCTCTGCACACCATCCTGGACGCCGCAGCCGAGGAGGGCCTCAGCGAGGCCGTCATCGGCATGGCCCACCGCGGACGGCTCAACGTGCTGGCCAACGTCGTGGGCAAATCCTACAGCGACATCTTCTCCGAGTTCGAGGGCAACCTCGACCCCGAGAGCGTCCAGGGCAGCGGCGACGTGAAGTACCACAAGGGCGCGCGCGGCGCCTACGTCAGCTCCTCGGGCGTGGAGATCGCCGTGTCAATGGCCTCGAACCCGTCGCACCTCGAGGCGGTCAGCCCCGTGGTCGAGGGCGTCGTGCGCGCCAAGCAGGACCTCGTCCTGACCCCGGATGACGGGTCGAGCTCGGCGATGCCCTCGGGGCGCTTCCCGTACCTGCCGATCCTGATCCACGGTGACGCGGCCTTCGCGGGCCAGGGCGTGGTCGCCGAGACCCTCAACCTCTCGCAGCTCTCGGGCTATCGAGTAGGTGGGGCGATCCACATCGTCATCAACAACCAGGTGGGATTCACCACCGCTCCGGACTCGGCGCGCTCGAGCTTCTATCCCACTGACGTCGCCAAGATGATCCAGGCGCCGATCTTCCACGTCAACGGCGACGACCCCGAGGCCTGCGCGCGCGCGGCTCAGCTGGCCTTTGACTACCGCGAGACGTTCCGTCGCGACGTCGTGCTCGACATCGTCTGCTACCGGCGCCACGGCCACAACGAGGGCGACGACCCGAGCTACACCCAGCCCCTCATGTACAAGATCATCGACCAGATGCGTTCGGTGCGAAAGATCTACACCGAGACACTGGTGCGCCGCGGCGACATCTCCCTCGAAGAGGCCGAGGCCGCTCTCGACGAGTTCAACGCCCGACTGCAGAGCGTGCTCGACGAGGTGCGCACGGTCCCGGTGCCCACCCTCTCGGGCGTGCCCGTGGCCGAGGTGCCCGCCGACCTGGCGGCACCCGCGACGGGGGTGGCGCGTGACGTGCTGCTCGGCGTGGCGCGCGCCACGATGACGGCCCCGGAGGGCTTCGTGATCCACCCCAAGCTCGAGCGCCAGTTCACCCAGCGCGCCAACGCCCTCGAGGCCGGCGAAGTCGACTGGGCCCTCGGCGAGGCGCTGGCTTTCGGCACGCTCGTGATGGAGGGTGCCAACGTGCGCCTGATGGGTCAGGACTCGCGGCGCGGGACGTTCTCGCACCGCCACGCGGCGCTCTTTGACTACGACAACGGCTCAACCTTCGTGCCGTTGTCGCACCTCGAGGGGGCGACGGGCTTCTTCACGGTGCGTGACTCGCTCTTGAGCGAGTACGCCGCCCTGGGCTTCGAGTACGGCTACTCGGTCGAGGCCACCAACACCCTGGTGGCCTGGGAGGCGCAGTTCGGCGACTTCGTCAACGGGGCCGAGATCATCATCGACAACTTCCTGGTGGCCGCGGAGGACAAGTGGGGTCAGCAGTCGAGCCTCGTGATGCTGCTGCCGCACGGCTACGAGGGTCAGGGTCCCGAGCACTCCAGCGGACGACTCGAGCGCTTCTTGTCGTTGTGCGCGCGCAACAACCTGCGCGTGGCCCAGCCCACGAGCGCCGCGCAGTACTTCCACCTCCTGCGCAGCCAGGTGCGCCGCGAGCACGTGACGCCGCTGATCGTCTTCACCCCGAAGTCGATGCTGCGCGCGGCCGCGGTGCGCTCGCCGCTCGCCGACTTCGAGTCGGGCCGCTTCGAGCGGGTCCTCGACGACACCGCCGTCGAACGGGCCGCGGTCACGCGCGTCGTGCTCGCGACGGGCAAGATCGCCCACGAGGCGATTCTCCGCCGCGACGAGGTCGGCGCGCGCCACGTCGCCATCGTGCGCGTCGAGCAGATCTACCCCTGGCCCCACGACGACCTCGACGCGGTGTTCGCGTCCTACCCGGCCCTGGAGGAAGTGGTGTGGCTCCAGGAGGAGCCGACGAACATGGGCGCCTGGCCCTTCGTCCACCACCAGGTCCACGCCCAGCTGCGTGACATGACGGTGCGCCACGTGGCGCGCGCGGAGTCGGCCAGCCCCGCGACGGGTAGCTCCCTGGTGCACGCGGCCGAACAGGCCGATCTGTTGGCGCGGGCGATTCTCTGATGGCGACGCGCACGCGCCCGAGGGTCGTGGTTGACGGCTCAAACCTGGCGACCGAGGGCCGGACCCTGCCCAGCCTGGCCCAGCTCGACGACGCGCTGGCCGCCTTCATCGACGAGAACCCGACGGCCGAGATCATCGTCGTGACCGACGCGAGCTTCTCGCACCGCGTGGAGGTGAGCGAGCGCTCGCGCTTCAAGGAGCTCGAGCTGGCCGGACGCATCGTGACTCCACCGGCCGGCGCGATCGGTCGCGGCGACGCGTTCATCTTGAAGATCGCCGACCGGATCAACGCCATCGTCTTGAGCAACGACTCCTTCCAGGAGTTCCACGACGAGTACCCCTGGCTCTTTGACGTGGGTCGACTCATCGGTGGCAAGCCGGTGCCGATGGTTGGATGGGTGTTCACGCCGCGTCTACCGGTGCGCAACGTCAAGAAGCCCCGCGCGGTGAAGAAGCTCGCCGTCGAACTGCCCGGCGGCGTCCAGCCCACCATCGGCACGACGCTCACCCCGGTCAAGAAGACGACCAAGCGCGCGGCGAAGGCGCCGGCGAAGGTCGCGAAGAAGGCGACCAAGGCCGTCAAGGCCGACAAGGCGGAGAAGGCCCCGGAGAGGACCCCGATCGCCAAGGCCCCCGTGTCCAAGGCCCCCGCCGAGAAGGCGCCGGAAAAGGTCCCGGCGGAGAAGACCGGACGCGCCGCGAAGAAGGCGCCCGCGCGCCCGGCCAAGCGGGCCGCCAAGGCCGTTCCGGCCGAACGGGAAGTTCCGGTCGTTCCCGCCGACGGTCAGGAGTCGCTCGAGAAGCCCACGACGACCCCCGTCCTGCGACGCGGGCGCCAGCCGGTGAATCCCGAGGCGAGCTTCGCCCAGTTCCGCGCCGCCCACAAGGTCGGTACGCGCGTCGAGGGAGAGGTGACCGCCTTCACTTCCCACGGAGCGGTCATCCGCGTGGCGACCAAGGGCGGCGGCTACGTCGAGTGCTACGCGCCGACCACCTTGCTCGGCTCGCCCGCACCGGCGCGGGCGCGCGACGTGCTCTCACGAGGCGATCGCGTGAGCTTTCGCCTCGTGACCGTTGACGACGAGCGCCGGATCGCGGAGTTGTCGCTCCTATGAGCCTGTCGATGAATCCCGCGTTCTGGCTGCCGCACCGTCCGCCCTTCCTCTTGCTCGACGAGATGATCACCATCGAGCCGGGCCATCGGGCCAGCGCCCGATGGCGACTCACCGGCGAGGAGTGGTTCTTCGCGGGTCACTTCCCGGGCCGGCCCACCACGCCGGGGGTACTGATGCTCGAGTCCATCGCCCAGTGCGGCGCGGTCGCGGTGCTCGCCGACGAGCACTACGCCGGGCGCCTGCCGCTCTTTGGGGGCGTGGAGCGCGCGCGTTTCCGCCGTCAGGTGCTGCCCGGTGACACGCTGGTGCTCGAGTGCGAGATGACGCGACTCTCCGCGCGCGGGGGCAAGGGCCACGGCACGGCCACGCGCGACGGCGAGTTGTGTGTCGAGGCTGACATCATGTTCGTTCTCGCAGACGCCTGAGGTCGGTGGGGCCACCGTGAAGGTCGTTACGTGGAACGTCAATTCGCTCACCGCACGCTACGCGCGGGTCACCGAGTGGATCTCGGCGAACGCCCCGGACGTGGTGCTGCTCCAAGAGACCAAGATGACCGACGCCAAGTTCCCCTTCGCTGGCTTCGCCGAGCTGGGCTACGAGTCCGCCCACTACGGCCAGGGACAGTGGAACGGCGTCGCGGTGCTCTCGCGCGTCGGCCTGGAGGACGTGTCGCGCGGGTTCGGTGACGAGGACCCCGAGGCGCGCCTGATCGGCGCGACGTGCGCGGGCGTACGCGTCTACTCGTGCTACGTGCCCAACGGGCGCGCCCTGGACAACGACCACTACGCCTACAAGCTGCGTTGGCTGGCCGCACTCGCCACGCTGCTCGCTACGAGGACCCAACCCACCATCGCCGGCGGCGACTTCAACGTGGCCCCGACGGACCTGGACTGCTACGACCCGGCGGCCTTCGTCGGGGCGACCCACGTCTCGGCGCCCGAGCGCGCGGCCCTGGCCGCGATCGAGGCGACGGGGCTGGTGGACATCACGCGCCGTCTGCATCCCGAGGAGACCATCTACTCCTGGTGGGACTATCGCAACGGGGCCTTCCACCGGGGCTGGGGGCTGCGCATCGACCTGCTCTACCTCGACGAATCCCTCGCCGAGCGCGCGAGTGCCAGCTACGTGGACCGCAACGCGCGCAAGGGCGAGAAGCCCTCGGACCACGCCCCGGTCGTGGTCGAGATCGACTGACGGGACTGGACGGTTAGAACGCGACCGGTAAGCGGGCTTCGATGACGAAGGGTCCGGGCGTGGCGTAGGAGAGTTCCAGCGCGTCGCACAGTTCATCGGCCGTGGTCACCGAGGTCGCGGCGACACCCAGGGAGCGTGCGAGGCCCGCGAGGTCCAAACGGGGATCGCCCAGGTCGAAGAGCCGCTCGCTTGGCGCGTCGGCGCCGACCGCGCCGACGCGCCGTCTCTCGAGGTCGAGGATCGCGTAGCGCCCGTTGGCGAGGCCCACCACCGTCACGTCGAGGCGCTCGCGCGCCATCGTCCACAGCGCCTGGGGGGTGTAGAGCATCGAACCGTCGCTCTCGAGGGCGAGCACGCGTGACCCGCTGGCCACCGCGGCGCCGACGGCCACCGGGAGCCCGTAGCCGATCGCCCCGCCGGTCAACGTCATCCAGCGATGCCGCGGTGCGAAACGGCACGCCCCGAAGAGGTGCACGCCGCTGGTGTTGGACTCGTCGGCGACAACGACGCCCTCGGGCAGGGTGGCGGCCACGGCCGCCGCGAAGCTCTGGGCGGTGAGGTCGCCGCTGGGACGCGCCGGGGGTTCGCCCACCGGAACCGCGACGGGCCCGGCGCCTGTCGCCGCGGCGAGGGCCGCGAGCGGACCCGCGACGTCGCCGCCCGGGCCGACCAGCGTGATCACCTCGCAGTCGTCACGCGTCAAGCGGCTCGCCACGTCGGGGTAGGCGAAGAAGCCGACCGGCGCGGGCGCGCCGACGAGCACGAGGGAGTCGATCTCGGCGAACTGGTGCAGGGCGAACTCGCTCAGGTAGATGATCCGCTCGGGATCCACGACACCGGCGCCGCGTTCAACGATCGCCGGGAACGTCTCCATCATCAGGCGCGCGCCGCTCGCACCGCAGATGCGACCCGCGAGCTCGAGCGCGGCCGCGTCGAGGCGCCCACCGAGGAGGATCGCGCTGCGCGGCCCGAGAACGCGTACACAGCGTGCCAGCGCGTCGTCGTCGACGCCGGGCGGCACCGGCGCCGCGGCGAGGAGAGCGGGACCGGGCTGGACCTCGCTCCAGGAGGCGTCGGCCGCCAGCGCCAGGGTGGCCACGCGCCCCGGCGGACCGACGGCCGCGGTGATCGCGGCCGCGGCGTCGCGCGCGACGTCGCCGGCGCGCTCGCTGCGCGCGAACCAACCCTCCAGGGCCGAGGCGACCGCGGCGATGTCGCTCTGGAGCGGTGCGTCGAGGGCCGCGTGGTAGGTGGCGTGGTCGCCCACGATGTTCACCACGGGCGAGTGCGCGCGCCGCGCGTTGTGCAGGTTGGCCCAGCCGTTCGCCAGTCCCGGCCCGAGGTGCAACAGCGTCGCCGCGGGTCGGCCACTGACGCGCGCGTAGCCGTCGGCGGCGCCGGTGGCCACTCCCTCGAAGAGGCACAGGACCGCGCGCACGTCGGCGTCGTCGAGCCCCGCGACGAAGTGCATCTCCGAGGTCCCGGGGTTGGCGAAGACCACGTTGACTCCGTTGGCCGCGAGCGTCGCGAGCAGCGCGTCGGCGCCGTTCACGGCAGGGGTCTCTCGTCGAGGTGGCGGTAGGGGTTGAGCAGGTGGCGCGGATCGAAGGCGTCCTTGACCCGGCGTTGCAGGTCGAGCAGCGCGGGGTCGGTCAGCGCGCGGTAGTGACCGGCCTTGTCGCGACCCAGGCCGTGTTCGCCCGAGATCTGTCCGCCCAGGTCGAGTCCGAGCGCGAAGAGGTCGCGTACGAGATGGAAACGCGCGTCGTCGTCGGCCAGGTACACCGAGAGGTGCACGTTGCCGTCACCCACGTGGCCGCAGCCGGGGATGAAGGCGCCGTAGCGTTCGGCGAGGACGGCGACCTCCCCGAGGAGCGTCGTGACCTTCGATCGCGGCACGACGACGTCGATGATCTCGTTGGCCCCCGCCGCCTTGGAGACCCAAAAGACGCGTTCGCGCGCCTCGATCAGGCGCGCGGCGGCACCCTCGGCGAGGACGTAGACCTCGAGGGCGCCCGCGTCGTCGAGCTGGGCTGCGAGATCGGCGACGTCGCGCTCGAGCTGCTCGGCGGTGCGCGTCTCGAGCACGACGACGAGGTAGGCGGCGCAGGCCGCCGCGACCTCGGCGCTGACCCCGAGGTCCAGATTCGTTGCGCCCGTGATCGCCCCCATCGTGATGAGATCGATGTACTCGAGCATCGACGGCTGCAGCCCGGCGGCGACGATGCGCGGCACCACCGCGGTCACGGCGTCGAGTTCGGCGAAGGGCACGAGCAGGGTCGCGCCGTGGGCGAGGCGCGGCGACAGCGCCAGGGTCACCTCGGTGACGAGGGCCAGGGTGCCCTCGCTGCCGATGATCAGTTGGGTCAGGTCGTAGCCCGAGGAGTTCTTCACCACCGGTGCGCCGGTGCGCAGGATCGTTCCGTCGGCCAGGACGACTTCGAGTCCGAGAACGTGGCGGCGCGTCACGCCGTGGCGCACCGCGCGCATCCCGCCGGCGTTGGTGTTGACGTTGCCGCCCAGAGAGCCGGACAGCTCGCCCGGATGCACCGGATAGCGCAGGCCGCTCTCGGCGAGGGCGTCATTGAGTTCGCGCAGCGTGATGCCGGGTTGCACCACCGCGACGTGGTCGTC
This sequence comes from Acidimicrobiaceae bacterium, assembly GCA_027451285.1. Lineage (GTDB taxonomy): Bacteria > Actinomycetota > Acidimicrobiia > Acidimicrobiales > RAAP-2 > RAAP-2. Next base: position 42,125 of record DAIDJP010000033.1, read on the forward strand.
GAGGTCGAGGGAAACGACGCGATTCATCTGGTCGAAGCAGACCACCAGACCGCCGGTCACGGGGATCGCTCCGCCCGAGAGTCCAGTGCCCGAGCCGCGCGCGGTGATCGCCAGGTCGTGTCGAGTGGCCAATGCGCACACGGCGGCGACCTGCGCGGTGCTGGTGGGTCGCAGCACCGCGAGGGGATCGCTGACGACCGGGTGAAGCGACTCGTCGTGCAGGTCGTCGGGTCGGTGAGCCGGTGAAAAGGTCACCTGGGACTCGTCGACGATGTCGAGCAGCTCAGCGCGAAGCGTCGTGACGTCCATCGTCTGGCCACGCTAGTGCGGGCGACGCCTCCAGCTCGGCGCGAATCGCCGCCAGGCGGGCGCGTCGCGCGTCGCCCTCGAGTGGCGCGTTGCGCCGGGCGATCCTCTCGATCGCCGCCTGGACTGGCTCGAGGAATCTCGAGGGGTTCCGATCGGGATAGCGGGGGTCGTTGCGGCCCCGGTTCCAGGTGATGAGGAGGGTCTCCTCGGCCCGGGTCAGCGCGACGTAGGCCAGGCGGCGCTCTTCGGCCAGGTCGCTCGTGCTCGTCGCGTTGTAGTGGGGCAGCAGTCCTTCGGCCCAACCGATCGTGGCCACGTGGCGGAACTCGAGGCCCTTGGCTCGGTGGATCGTCGAGAGGGTGACGGCGTCGGCGTGGTCGTCCTCGAGTCGGCGGTCACCACCCGTGAGGTCCGAGGCCGGCGCGTGCTCGAGACCGCTGCGCTTGTGGGGGATGTCGGCCGCGTCGAGCTGGGCCGCCACGACGTCGAGTTGGGCGTTGGTGCGCGCGAGAACGGCCATCGAGCGCCAGGGGCTCTGGGTTCGGTGCGTCGCCGCGAGCCAGGCCGCCACGTGGCGGGACTCGTCCTCGTCGGTGTCGTAGCGGCGCACCTTGGGGATCTCGCCGTCGTCCTTGGCCGGCTCGATACCCGCGGCGCCGTCTTCGAGGAGCGTGTTGGCGACCTCGACGATGTGCGCCGTCGAGCGGTGATTGCGCGTGAGATCAAGCACCAGCGTGTCGGGCCACGTGCGCAGGATCTCCTCGATCAGGCGCGGCGCCGCGCCGTTGAACCCGTAGATCGACTGGTTCGGATCGCCGACGCAGAAGAGGTCGGGATCCTCCCCGGCCATCTCGCGTAGCAGCGCGAACTGCAGGGGGTTCATGTCCTGGGTCTCGTCGACGGAGAGCGCGCGGGTGCGGTGGCGAAACGAGGCGCGCACCGTTGGCTCCTCGCGCAAGAGTGTGATCGCCTCGCCGAGCAGAAGGTCGAAGTCGAGCATGCCGCGGCTGCGGCACAGCCCCACGTAGCGATCCAGCGCCTCGGCGAAGTGCGCGAGGGGCAGCGGCGGGTCGCGATGCAGGCGGCGCGCGTTCTTCGCGTACGAGGTTCCGTTGTAGCCCTGCCCGAGAGCCCAGCCGATCTCTTGCTCCAGTCGCGGTACCTGCCACTCGTCGACCGACTCGCCCGCCGCGCGCATCTGCGCGGCTAGGGCGCTGACCAGGCGGCGGCGCTGGGGCTCGATCACGAGCGGTCGCAAGTGCTGGTCCTCGCGGTACTGGTTGACGATCGTCATGGCCGCGCGGTGGAACGTGCCGGCGCGCACGTCGCGCACGCCGGCGCGCGCCAGTCGACGGCGCAACTCGTCGCCGGCCTTGCGCGTGAAGGTCATGACGAGCACCTGGTCCGCGCCGAGCTCGCCCGAGGAGATGCGCCGCAGCAGGCGCAGGGTGAGCACGTGGGTCTTGCCCGAGCCCGCGCTGGCGCGCACGAGCAGGCGTCGCGCCGGCGACATGACGGCCTCGCGCTGCTCGGGGGTGAGACCGTCGAGCAGGTCGGTCGAAAAGGTCGCCTCGCCAGCCATGGTCCCCCTGACGCTACCGGGCGCCCGTGACGCCGTCGGCCCGTCGGTAACCTGATGGTGTGCTCAAAGCCCTCGGAGACGGAACTCTCTTCGGCGAGACCTTCGGCGAGGGCCCGGTTCGCGTAATCTGGCTCCACGGCTGGGCCCGTCGCGGACAGGACTTCACGGCCGCCGCCCGCGAGTTGGCCGAGCGGGGGATCGCCTCGCTCGCGATCGACCTGCCGGGATTTGGCGCCTCGCCCGCGCCGACGCGCGCCGGGGGCGCGCGTTACTACGCCGACCTGGTGGCCCCGGCGGTTCTCGATGCCGGTGACGGACTGGTCCTGGTCGGGCACTCCCTGGGCGGGCGCGTCGCGGCGGTGCTCGCCGCCGAGCACCCCGAGCGCTTTTGCGAGGTGATCCTGGTGGGCGCGCCGCTGCTGCGTGCCGCCCCCGGGAAGTCCCCCTGGCGCTACCGGCTGGTGCGCGCGCTCGCGCGCCGCCGCCTCCTCTCGCCCGCACGCCTCGAGGCCGCGCGACAGCGCTTCGGTTCGCCCGACTACCGCGCGGCCAGCGGCGTGCTGCGCGACGTGCTGGTCACGATGGTCGCCGAGAGCTACGAGGACGAGTTGGCGCGCCTCGCGGCCCCGGTGCACCTCGTGTGGGGCGCCAACGACACCGAGGTCCGCGTGGACCTCGCGCGACGGGCCCTCACCCTGGTCCAATCACCAGCGCGTCTGACGGTGCTCGAGGGCGTGGGCCACCTGGTGCCCACAGAGTCTCCCGAGGCGCTAATCCGCGCGGTTCTGGAGGCCCTCGCGTGATCCTCGCGATTCTCGGTTCGATCGGGTTGGCCCTCGCCTTCGCGGCCCAGATGGCGCGGTGGCTGCGCGTCCTGCAGCGCGAGCACTACGACCCGCACGCGATGATTCGCTTCCTCGGGCGTTGGTCCTCTCCGCCGGTGGGACCTGCGAGCGCACCGGCGCGCGTGCGCGACCGGCGCCCGGTGACGCTCAGTCACATCCTGATCGTCGTCTTCCTCGTCACGCTGATCCTGCACAGTGACGCCCTGGTGGTGGCGACCACGATCGTCTACGGCCTCTTCGCGCCGACGGGGCTTGGACTGCGCGGTCGCACCGGCGCGCTGCGCTTCACGCGCCGCCTCAGCACCATCGCGGCGCTGGTGGTGGCCGTGGGCGTGGCCGTGGCCGCGCTCGGCGCATTCGCGCCGCGTCCCTGGCTGCTCGGGGCCGCAGTCGTGTGGGCAGTGCCGATGCTGATCAGCGCGGCGACGCGCGTATTCGCGCCCTACGAGCGCCGCCGAGCCGGGGCCTTCGTCGATTCCGCGCAGCGCCGTCTCGCCGCGGTGCGCCCGCGGGTCGTGGGCATCACCGGCTCCTACGGCAAGACCTCGACCAAGAACCACCTGGCTGACCTGCTGGAGGGCACCGGCGTGGTGGCCTCGCCGGCGAGCTACAACAACCAGGCCGGCCTGTCGCGGGCGATCAACGAGAACCTCGCCGACGGCACGCGCGTGTTCATCGCCGAGATGGGCACCTACGGACCCGGCGAGATCCGCGATTTGTGCGCCTGGTGCCCGCCGGAGATCGCCATCGTCACCGCCATCGGCCCGGTGCACCTGGAGCGAATGGGCAGCCTGGACGTGATCGAGACGGCGAAGTTCGAGATCACCGAACGCGCGTCGACGGTCGTGGTCAACGTCGACGACACGCGCCTGGCCGGCTGGGTGGGTCGTCTGCGCGACGCCGGCAAGAAAGTCGTGCGCGCGAGCGCGCACGCCGGCGACGCCGACGTCGTGGTCACCGCCGGGCCCCGCTGGCGCGTCGTTGTCGGTGGCGAAGAAGTGGGCGAGATCGAGGCCCGCGCCGGCCTGCAGGCGTCCAACGTCGCCTGCGCCCTGGCCGCCGCGCTCGAACTGGGCCTGGCGCGCGGCGAGGTGATCGCGCGCCTGAGCACCCTGTCCAGCGTGGCCCACCGCGCCCAGATCGGTCTCGCCCCCTCGGGGGTCACGGTGATCGACGACACCTTCAACGCCAATCCCGCGAGCGCCGAAGCCTCGCTCGCGTTGCTCTTCGGCCTCGACGTGCCCGGGCGGCGCGTCGTCGTCACGCCGGGACTGATCGAGCTGGGCAATCTGCAGCCCGGCGCGAACATCTCCCTCGCCCAAAAGGTGTTGGTGCGAGGCGGCGAACTCGTCGTCGTTGGGCGCACCAACGCGCTCGAGCTGCTGCGCGGCGCCGAGAACCGCGCCCGGCGCGTGGACCGGCGCGAGCAGGCGGTCGCCTGGGTGCGCGAGTCACTGGCGGCCGGCGACGCGGTGTTGTATCTCAACGATCTGCCCGACCACTACCCTTGAGTACTTGATGACGAGGCAGGTAGCGTGACGACGGCAGTTCTCTTCGGCGGGCCGAGCCCGGAGCACGACATCTCCATCCTGACCGGGCTGCAGGCCCTGCGTGAGCTCGAACGCTCCCGCGAGGTCGTGGGCATCTATTGGACCAAGACCGGCGCGTTTTACAGCGTCGCCGCGGGCGTCGAGGCCGAGTCGTTCATCGACGGGCTGCCGCGCGGATCGAGTGAACTGGCCCTTCGCGTCGGCGAGGGAGGCGGCTTCGTCGTCCCGGGCGGTCGCCTCGGGCGTGAGCGTCGCCTCGATCTCGACGCGGTCATCATGGCGACCCACGGCGGCCCCGGCGAGGACGGCTCGCTCCAGGCCGCCCTCGACCTGGCCGGCGTCGCCTACAGCGGGCCGAGTGTCGCCGGCGCCGCGCTCGGCATGGACAAGTGGGCCTTCGGCGCGGTCGTCGCCGCGGCCGGCCTGGCCACGCTGCCGCGCGCCCTGCTCAGTCCCGAGACCGCGACGCTCGACTTCGCCGGGCCCTACATCTTGAAGCCGCGCTTTGGCGGATCGTCGATCGGCATCGACGTCGTGGCCGACCTGGCCACGGCCCAGGCGCGCCTCGCGACGAACACGCACCTCGCACGCGGCTGCGTGGTCGAGCCCTTTCGCAGCGATCTGGTCGACGTGCAGATCGCCGTGCGCACGTTCCCCGCGATCGACCTCTCGGCGATCGAGCGACCCATTCGACGCAGCGCGAACGCCGAGATCCTCAACTACCGCGACAAGTACGTCGGCGGCGAGGGGATGGTGTCGGCGCCGCGCGAGCTGCCCGCGCGCCTCGCGCCAGGCCAGCGCGAGCAGATCGAGCACGCGGCCCGGGTCCTCGTCGAGGCGGCGTCGGTGCGCGGCGTGGCGCGTATCGACTTTCTGGCCAGCGACGACGAGCTCTACGTCAACGAGATCAACACGATCCCCGGCTCGCTGGCCAAGCACCTCTTCGTCGACCCGCCCCTCGCCTTCTCACGGCTACTCGAGGATCTGGTCACCGAGGCGACCACCCGGCCCGCGCGCCACTACAGCGCGGCCGGCGCCGACGGGACCGTGCTGCGTAGCGCCGGCTCCATCGCTGCCAAACTCGCGTAGGCGCGGCACCGCCGCGAGCGCCGCGGCCAGGGTGTCGCTGTAGGGGTCGAGCAGGCGGCCGCGCTCGACCGCCCAGAACGCCAGATCCACGTCACCGGCTTCGAGCGCCCAGCGCGACAGGGCCAGGGCGGCCCACTCGCCCTCACGCACGAGCCGCGCCCAGTGGCCCTCGGCGAGGAACCACTCGAAGCCGCGCAGCGCGCTGGCGAGCGGCTCGCCCTGGACGAGCGAGAGCGCCTCGACGAGCGTGGCGTGCCCGCCGCTCTCGCGGGCCTCGGCGACCAGGCGGTGGAACTCCTCGACGTCGCTGACGATGTCGTGGGTGAGATAGAGCCCCGCGGAGCTGACGGGGTGGAGGCGCGGGCCGCGCTCGTCGGCGCCCAGGCTGCGACGAACCGCGCTCGCCGTGTTGGCGAGCGTGCGCACGGAGGCGTCCGCGTCGGCGTGGGCCAGGACGCGCGTGCGCAGCCGGTCGCCGGTGACCGGTTCGTGCCGGTGCAGGGCGAGGTAGGCCACCATCTCGACGCAGCGCCGACGCAGGGTGGCCGTAAAGGGCTCGGCGAGGCCGACCACCGTCGGTTCGGCGCGCAGCAGTTCGACGCGCACCGAGCGGCCCGCGGCCGCACTCGGGGCCGGTCCGAGGACGAGGGTCTCGCTGGCGCGCGCGGCGCGCACCCGCGCCACCACCACGGCGTGCTCGGCGAGTGCCGCGTCGACCGGCGGGCCGTCGTAGAGGACGAGGGTCGAGCCCAGGGTGCGCGTCGCCAAGTGGCGCAGTAGCTCGTCCTCGGTGCGAGCCAGTCGTAGGGTGCCGCCGCGGTGCGCGGCGACGCAGCCGTCGGCGATCTCCTCGGCGGTGCTCGTGGCCGGCACCCGCAGGCGACCCCCTTCGCGGGCGAAGGACACGACGGTTCCGTCCTCGTCCTCGTCGAGGACGAGGACGCACAGCGCGGCCTCCTCCTCGACGGCGAGGAAGGAGTAGTCGCCACGAAGTCGCACCACGCCGTCACGGCGGCCGCGCAGGAGATGGTTCACCCCGGCGAGGAGCCGGGGGTTGCTCCGGCGCAGCAGCGCGATGGCGTCGTCGACGTCGTCATCGTTCTCGCCGACCTCTCGCAGGGCGTCGCGCCGCCGACGGGCGGCGATCGCGAGGACCACCGGACTGATCGCTCCGACGGGGGCGTGGCCGTGGTCGTGGGAGCCTGGCGCGACGAGTGAGCTCGCTGGCGCGGAGCCCGACGCCCGCGAAGGAGCGTGGGCGAGGCCCGGTGCCAGGAGGAACGCCGCGATCGTCACGACGAGGCCCGCCAGCCAGGCGCTGCCGCCCGCTCCGGCGCTCTCGCCACGGCGAATCCGGGCGATCTGACGAAGGACCTGGACGAGGAAGGCGAGCCAGAACAGCGAGAGGCCCACCAGCAGCGCTCGTACGACGGACCCGTCGGACAGCTCGGGCGCCGCGCGCCACTTGTCGACCACCACGACGGGCACCAGCACGAAGTACAGCGCGAGGGCGACGCCGTGCAGCGGACCGGTGGCGAAGCGCTTCACGAGCGCGGCGCGAGGCGCCAGGACGTGGCGTTCGCGGTACTCGCGGTGATCAGCAGTTGGCAGGTCTGGGAGCTGTCGATCACGACAAGGTCGGCGAAGGACGTGTTCGCGCGCGGGCAGACGAGTCGCGTCGCCACCGGGGCGCTCGCCGAGATTGCCCAGGTTCCGGGGCCGTTCAGGGGAACGTCCACGACCTGGCCGCCGGCGAGCGCCCCGGCTACGTCGCCGTTCGAGACGCTCGTTCCGACGCCGGACCCGCTCGAGCTCTCGTTCGAAGCGATCGCGGCGGAGGAGCTCGACGCGTGCGTCGCCGGTCGCGACGGCACCGTCGTGGCCGGGGAAGTCCTCGGGGCTCTCCGCACCGTCGAGGTCGTGCTCGCCGGCGCGAGCGCGGTCGACGTCGAGGTCGACGCTCGCCTCGTCGTCGGGGCTACGGCGACGCTGACGTGGGAGGAACGCTGGGCCCGCGCCGACGTCGTCATCGAGAAGAGCATCACGAGCAGGAGAACGGGGCTCGACCACATCACGAGCTGCGCGCCCCAGCGAGATGAACTCGTTCGCGTCATCGGCGTTCCACGGTATCGGGAGGTGGTCGGGCTGGTCTGTGGACGAAAGACCCAAGCTCACAAGAGGCACCGGCGGGCGAATCGTTGGAGCTCGCCGCGCAGCGACGTCGGCGAACTGTGATCGGCCTGCGCCAGGTCGCGCAGGGATCGCCCCTCGAAGACCCGGGCGTAGGTCAGGCGCGCGAGACGATCCTCGGGTCCGCCGCGGTAGCTGGCGAGGCGCGCCTCGAGCGTCGACGACACCCCCGCGGCCACGTCCATCACGTCGAAAGTCGAGACCTGGGCGGCCGCTCCCTTCTCCTTGAGGAGCCAGCGGCGAAGGCGACCACGCAGGGCCGACAGCACGTCCGGAGCCGCGTAGGCGCGGTGCTGGCCCGCCCAGTCCACGAGCAGTTCGCTCAGAAACCCAAGCGCCACCGCGAAGGTCTCGCCGGGATCGACGATGATGCCCTGGCCGAAGCGCAGCTGACGACACACGCTCACCACACCAGGCACCAGCGTCTGAAGGAGAGCGCGATGCACGCGGGGGTCGGACGCCTCCTCGAGCAGGGCGGTGACGATCTCGGCCCGTTCGAGGACGGTCCGCCCGCCGCGGATCTCGAGGGCGCGCACGACGTCGTAGAGGTCGTCGAGACCCTCGAGGTTGAGGTCGGGGTGGCGGTCGCGCAACCGCGCGAGGGCGCACACCGCGTCGGGGGAGCGGCCGGAGCGTTGCCACTCCCGCCGTAGTTGGGCAATGAGGTCAGTGGTCATGACCTGCAGTCCACGAGGGCTCGCGCACCGAAAGGCTCCTCTGCGCGCACCGTGCCGACGTCCTTTTCTCACGCCCACGAGAATGACCTGGCGAACGCACCGCGCCGCGCACATAGCGGACCTAGGCTGCGGCCATGGACATCGAAACCTTCTACGAGCAGAACGAGGCGCGGCGCGAGAGCGCGGAATTCGAGTTCGGAAGCGAGTGGACTGACGCGTCGGGCAACGAGTACGAACTGTCCTGGGTCGAAGCGACCGGCGAGCTCTACCTGATGGTCGAGCCCGACGCGCTGATCAACGAGGACATCTTCGGCGATTTTCTCGTCTCGGACGAGGAGATCAGCGAGCTCACCGTGGTGGTCATCGCCAAGGTGGCGTCACTGGCGGCCATCGAGGACCAGCTCGAGGGGTGGGAGGACGCGATGCTCGAGGAGAACTCCCTCGAGTGGCTCCACGATCGCTTCGCCTCCGCCTAGAGCCGGGCGAGGATCACAGATAGGGCTGCGAGGAGTTGGCCACCGCGCACAGTCGTGTCAGCGCGGGTACCAGATCGCCGATCGGCACCCGCTGGGCTTCGCTGATCGTCGTCATGAGCGGGTTCCAACTGCCGTCGGCGGAGGTCGCCGCGGCCGCCTCGGGGGTTGCGGCGAGGAGGGTGGCCATCGCTCGAGCGGCCAGCGAGTTCCTCGTGGCGGCAGAGAGACCCGGCCGCTCGCTCTTGGCGTAGAGGACGAGCGCCGCGTCGACCTTCACGCACGCCGCGCGAGCGTGGGAGACGGCTGCGCCGGTGCCGCAGGCCGAGAGTGCGAGCCCGGCTCCAGCGAGTGCGGCGAGGGCGCGTCCGGCCCTTAGCCGAGCCACGAGTCGGCGGCCTGCAACAAGAAGTCGCTCACGCTGCGCCCGTGTTCGAAGACGTCACAGAGCGGGTCCTCGCCCTTGGCCACCTGGCTCAGAGAGATCGCTCGCCGGGCCACGATGGCGATGCGCCGCTCACTGGCCTCGGTGGGTGAGGCGAAGGTGTCCGTCGCCGTCACCTCAAGGGGCATCTGCATGCCGCCGATCGGCGCCAGATCGATCGCGAGGCGAAGGAGATCGGGTCCGTGGGGCAGCGGCGGCAGGCTCCAGGTCAGCACCAAGGGGAAGTGGAACTCGTCGGGCGGGTCGACGTCGTCGGGTAGGCCCATGACGGCGTCTTCGAAGGCGAGGAGCGTGCGCGGATCAACGTCGAGCTCGATGTGCAGATCGATGGGACCGCCGCAGCCGTCCTCGGGGTGCAGGTCGACCTCCCAGGCCTGGCGCAGAGAATAGGTCTCCACGAAGTGGCGTTCGTCATGGACGTGGAATCCGTGAGAAACGGCGTGATCCTTCAAATCGGCGATGAAGCCGGCGACGTCAATGGCTGCCACAGACGTCAGGTTAGTGCGCGGGTGCTCCGAGTTCGTCGCGTCAGGGGCGCGTCACGCTCAGGTGATAGGCCAGGTCGGCGGAGCTGGTGCCAACGTCGATGCGGTACGCGCCCGGGACCGTGACGAAGTGGCCGGATTGAAAGACCGTAAACGCGCTGGGTGCGAGGCTGAGAACCACGCGGCGGGTCTGACCCGGGGCCAGGGTCACCCGCGCGAAGGCCCGCAACTGCTCGGGTGGCTCGCCCAGTGAAGCGGGATAGTGGACGTAGGCCTGGACGACCTCGACACCACTGCGCCGCCCGGTGTTGGTCACGGGGACGATGACGCGCTTCGTCGCGGTGCCGGTTACGCGCGGCGCGCCGAGGTGAAAGGTCGTGTACGCCAGCCCAAATCCGAAGGGGAAGAGGGGGCGAACGCCGTGGGACTGATACCAGCGGTAGCCGAGCGACGAGAGCGAACCCAACGACACGGTGCCCTTGACGCCGGGGAAGAGGCTGACCGAACCGTCGGGCACCGCGCTCGACGAGGCGGGGAAGGTGAGGGGCAGGCGTCCGGAGGGATCGACCGCGCCGGTGAGAATCGGCGTGATCGCGTTGCCGTCGACCTGACCGGGGTACCACGCCTCGAGAACCGCGGCCACCTGGTGCAGCCACGGCATCAACACCGCTCCTCCGGTGTCGAGCACGACCACGGTTCGCGGATTCACCTTCGCGACCGCGCTGATGAGCGCGTTGGCGTCACCGCTCAGGTTCAGGCTGACGCGGTCGTATCCCTCGCTCGTCTGATCGCCGACGAAGATGACGGCGACGCGCGCCTTCCTGGCCATGGCGACCGCCGCGTTGATCCTCGGCGTGACGTCCACGATGCCGATGTGGGGCTTGCGGTGACCTCGCACCTGGAACCACTTGGCCGAGAAGGTGTAGTAGTGGCCACGGGTCAAGGTAACCGTGGTCGATGACTGCGACGGGGCGTGCAGGCCCCGATCGGCGAGGATGACGCGACCGTTCAGGTAGATCCACGTGTCGCCCACGCCCTGGAGGGCGAACTCGTAGACGCCACTCTTGTGCGCGCGCACCCTGATGCTCCACGTCGTCCACCCCTCGCTCGTGCCGGGCGTGGTCGCGGTCGCGATCGCGGGCGTGACGTTGGGGCTCTGCTCCACTGAGATGTCGCCCTTACCCGGCTCGCCCCCTCGCTTGATCGGACGGGCGAGGCGCAGCGGCGTGCCTTTGATCACGTCGACGTCACTGAGCTGATCGAGTTCGAAACTCGCGAGCCCACCCGGCGAATACACGATCTTGGTGTGCGAGAGGCCGTGTCGCAGCGCCGCGAGGGGCGTGACGACGTAGGGGGCGCGCACCTCGGCGCTGCCGAGGCCGTTAACCACGGGATCGAGGGCGGCGCTGGTTCCCAGCACCGCGACGGAAGCGGGATGCGTTCCCAGAGGCAGCACACCGTTGTTCTTCAGCAGCACCACGCCCGCCTGGGCGGCGCGCGTGGCCACGGCGACGTGGGCGGGTGAGGTGGCGACTGCACCGAGATTGATCTGGGGTTGGCGCGCGATGATGCCGAAGGCGAACATCTTGGTCAGCACCCGGCGTACTGCGTCATTGAGAACGGAGAGGGGGATCGCCCCGCGTCGCACCATGTCGACGAGTCCGGCTTGTGAAGCCGGCTTGACCAGCGTCATGCCGGCGCGGTAGGCCGCGGGGAAGTTGGTGATGGCCTTTAAGTCTGAACGGACGAAACCGTTGAATCCCCACGAGTGCAGCGTCGAGTAGATCGTCGGATCAGAGCACGTATTCACCCCGTTGAGCGATCCGTACGAACACATGAAGGACGCCACATGACCCTGGGTCACGGCCGCGCGAAAGGGCGCGTCGTAGAGCTCGGCAAGAACGCGAGCGCTCGCGCTCTGATTCAGTCTCGCGCGCGCCGTTTCTTGGGTGTAGGCGGTGAGGTGCTTGGCGTCGGCCATGAGACCAGCGGATTGGATGCCCCGGATCGCGGACACGCCCATGACACTCGTAAGGAAGGGGTCCTCACCGTAGGACTCGAAGATACGACCACTCGTGGGAACGCGCGCGAGGTTGAGTTCGGGACCCTGCACGGCGGCAAATCCCTTCGTGCGCGCCTCGAGCGCCTCGACGTGGGCCACTTCCCACGCCAGTTGAGGATCGAAGCTTGCTGCGACGGTGATGGCGGCGGGCAACTGTGTGACATCCACCAGGCCGTCGGCGAGTCCATTTGGCCCATCGGTCATCGTGAGCGATGGCAGGCACAGTGACGGCACCGCCGAGTTGGAGTTCTCGATGCTCGGGTGCGTCTGGAGGATGACGTAGCCGACCTTCTCGGCGAGGGTCATGCGCGCGAGGACCTCACCCGCGAGCGTGGCGGGTGAAGCGAGGTGCTGGCGTGAGGCGCTCACCCAGGGACAGCTCGGCCCCGGTGCGACGTGGGCGCGCGTGAGCGCGACGTTCGCCGCCGAAGCCGGGACCGCAATGAGAGTGGTCGCGAAACCGAGCGATACCGCGACGCGCGCAAAGAGCGCCAGAGGACTGCGAAACACGTGGTTCTTCCTGAACTGGGGGGAACGTCACGCACATCATACGAAGGGTCAATCGCGGTGAGACCCACCTTTAGCGAATCTTTACCCACCGCTAGCGTGGGCTCGTGGTGCAGACACTTTTGGAAACGATGCGCGAGTGCGCGCGCGAGATCGGCGAGGTGGTGGGCGAGCACCGTGGTCGTGGTCTTTCTGGCCAGCGCCCCACGCAGTACCACCTCGACCTCGCCGCCGACGAGGTCGCGGTGCGTGTCCTCACGGGCGCCGGTCTGCGCGTGGTCTCCGAGGAGTCGGGCGTGAGCGGTCACGGTGAGGTGACGGTCGTGGTCGACCCGATCGACGGCTCGACGAACTGCGATCGCGGCGTTCCCTTCTATGCAACGAGCCTTGCGGCAGTGCGCGACGGCGAACTGGTCGCGGGCCTGGTCGTCAACCTCGCGACCGCGACCGTATTCGAGGCGGAACTGGGATCGGGGGCAACGCGTGATGCGGCGCCCATCCGCGTGAGCTACGCGCGCGACCTCCCATCATCGATCGTGAGCTTCTCCGGCACGCCCTCTCGGCACCTGGGATGGGCGCAGGTTCGCGCGATGGGCGCCGCGAGTCTGGAGATCTGCCTCGTGGCCGACGGCTCGCTCGACGCGTACGCCGTCGCCCAGCAGTCGACGCTGCACCCGTGGGACTATCTGGCGGGTCTGCTGATCTTGCGCGAGGCGGGCGGCGTGGCCGCTGACTATCGCGACGAGGACCTCGTGATTACCGAGGCCCTCGCGCGGCGTCCGGTGTTCGCCGCGAGTGGCGACCTGCTCGAGAGTCTGCGCGGCCACGGTCCGCTCTAGGCGTGGTCGTCACCGGGGCCTGTCGCGTCGATGTAGAGGGCGGTGCTGTGCCGGCGGGCCCTAGCCAGTGGCGCATGCCAGGCCCGTCGGAGCGCGGTCATTTCGTCGCCGAGTTCGATGAGGGCGAGGTCGACCGGCTCACGTTCGTTGGCGTCCGCGTCAACCGGCCAGCGCGACGCACGCCAGTCGCGGAGATAGTTGCTCGCGACGACTCGGTCGTGCAGGTCGCCGAGCACGCCTTGGGCCTTCGCCAGATCCTTGGCGACGGTATCGGCGTAGGAGCCGAGGACGATCGCCGCAACCTCGGCGTGGTAGCGACTGCGCTTGATCGTGATGCGAAGGCGATGGAGCACTTCGTCGGAGACGTTGGGCCCAAGAGAGTCAACGAGTTCAAACAAGGCGCTGAGTCCAGTCAGGAGCCCTGGGCGCAGGGTGTCGCTCGCGCGGCGTCTCGCCCGGCGCCGTAGCGGTGGATCGACCGCCCAGGTCGCGAGTTCGCGTGCGAGGCTTCGATAGCGGGCGCTCGAGAGCGCGTTGCGCACGCGTCGACGTTCCGTGTCGCGCTGACGGCGAAGTCGAGCGAACACTGACGCGTCGAAGCGGGAATCCTCGTGTTCGAGACGGGTGAGCAACTCGTCGAGGACGTCGAGATCGCGCTGCCGTCCGAGGATCGTGCCAATCCAGCGCAGATCCGTGGCGAGGTCGCCCGCGGAGTGACGAGTTAGCACCGGGGCGAGCACGCCCAGTTCGGCGCGCAGGCGGCGCGACGTGACTCGCAACTGGTGTACGCCTTCGGGGTCGTGGCCGTCTCGTGCGAGGGGATCGAACTTGGCCCACGTGGCGAGCTCGTGGGAAAAGACTTGTCTCGCGAGCGCTTCGGAGGACGCACCTTCAATCACGGCGTCGTGACGCGTGGCCGCGCTGGCCTTGGGGGACATTCCAAGAGGACCACGATCATTCGCACACTTCCCGTTAACTCGAATCTAACCACAACGAGCAAGAGCCCACGCCTGACATGGATTCGTGCACGACCTCGGTCTCGCAACGGCGGACCAGTAGGCTGATCGTTCCCGGGCGCTTAGCTCAGTTGGTTAGAGCAGCTGATTTACACTCAGCAGGTCGGGGGTTCGAGTCCCTCAGCGCCCACCATTAGTGCGTTACTCAAACCCTGGACCTGAAGAAGATTCCCGGGGGTGGTAGACGGGAGCCCGTTGGCGTCAACGCCAGCGGGCTTCTTTGATTTCCGACCACTAGATGACCTATGGCACACTTGTCGAAGGTCGTCACCGAGCAGAACATCGAACGGCTCTCTCAACTGAGCCTCAATCTTGACATCCGCCAAGGTCTCGTCGATCTGCACGACGAAGATCTTCTCAAAGAACGCCTGATTGAACATTCGCTTGATGTGATCAGGT
>DAIDJP010000034.1 GCA_027451285.1 Acidimicrobiaceae bacterium
CGAAGGCCATCTCATCGGCGGTGACAAGCGATCGACTAGATGACAGCGCCGTGGCCGCGATGATCAAATCGTGGGCACCTCGAGGACGCCCTTGCCTGCGGACCATCACCAAAAGTTGGGCATGAGCTCTGGCGACCGCGAGGTCATAGTCCAGAATCGGAATCAGTGACACCACTTCTTTGAGAAGTTCCATTCGGCGGTGTCTGGTCTTTCCGGTGGCCAACTCGACACCGACTTGAATCTCCGCAACCGTAATAGCGGAGATTGCGACGTCATCCTCATCTTCGATGACGTCATCAAGATTCAATTGTGACCGTTCGGCATCGATCAAGAACGTGGTGTCAAGAAGGAGACGACTCAGAATCGCTCCGCAGCGACGACAAGATCACGCACCTGCTTCAACGACTCCATCCATTGTGCATCCGCTGGATGGCGATCTAAGAGGGACTTCACGTCCGACCCGAGGCCATGAGGAACAGGCTCGATGTGGGCTACGGCCCGGCCACGACGAACGATCGTGATCCTTTCCCCCTTGTGCTCGACGGCGTCTAGCAGTTCGGCGAAGTTTCGTGCTGCGTTGGTTGCACTAATTTCTGTCACTAGATCAGATTATCAGATATTGGTGTCGGAGGCCCGAATAGTCAGTTCTGCCACTACGCACTGGCGACTTCACTTTGGGGCGTTCCCAAGCATGTCGTAGTTCGAAGCGATCGTTGCACAGAGATGTTCCAGCGTTTTGCCCATCCCACGCCGTACTGAGCCGGTCACTCAAACCGCTGCGCCGTCCAGCACCAGTGGTGGGTGTAACGATGGCCCCAATGCGGACAGTACATGAGGTGAAGTCCAATGGTGACGAGCCGGGAATCTGGGCGGCGGCGCTCGGCCATGATGGCGATGCCTTCGCGGCGATCTTCGATTTGCACCGTGATCGTGTCTACCGCCACGCTCTCCGTATCACCGCGAACGTACACGATGCAGAAGATGTCACCGCTGCGGCATTCTTTGAGCTGTGGCGGCGGCGCAAGTCGGTTCGTATCGTCGATGGTTCCGTAGCGCCCTGGCTTCTTGTCACCACAACCAATGTGGCCCGGAATCTGGCCCGCAGCCTTCGCCGTTATCAATCTCTTATTGCCTCTCTGCCTCGTTCGGAAGACACGCGAAGCGCAGAAGATGCAGCTTTGGAACGGCTAGAAGCAGAGAGAGTCGCCGAACAGCTACGCCACGCGTTACGTCAACTAACCCCTTCGGACGCTGGCTTGATCGCGCTAGTGATGCTCGAGCACTACTCGCCCGCCCAGGCGGCCGTCGTCCTCGGCATTTCTGATGGTGCGGCTCGAACCCGTCTTCACCGAGCGCGTACTCGCGCTGCGGCAGCCATTGAAGCCTTGAGTACCACGGACACCAATGACACGACCAAGGAGAAGAGTCGATGAGTACCATGGAGATGGACTCCGTATTCGCCTCGGCTTTGCGAGAAGCGCTGGTGGTCGCAGTTAACGACACCCCTCGCGTTCAACGTCACTGGCGTTGGCGCATTGGAACAGGATCCTTCGTGGGCTTGACTCTCGTCGCCGGCGGAGTGGCGCTGGCGGCTGGACTATTTTCTCCGCCGGGTGCTCCAATCGACACTCCTCTCGGAAACGTCGTCATCGCAACTCGTACAGGAACCGCGACGATCGAACTTGGACCACCGCCGGCGACGGCGACGAGCGTGTCACTCTCATTGACGTGTCTCACCGCCGGCAAATTCACCTTTCCCAACGGTTCGTACGCGAGCTGCGACACGGCGGATGTCACCAACCCACCAGACCTACGACAGATCAGTGAGGTAGTTCCAATCACTTCCGGGATGGACTCCGTGACGATCAAGACAAGCGCTGCCGCCTCATGGACGCTGCAGGCCGTATACGTGAATCGAGTAACGACTCCGTGGGGTATCAACTCGCACGGTGAGACTTATGGAGCGCCAAATCAAAATGGCACCCCCGATCTCATCGCCGTTGTCATCAATCACGGCGCGACTCAGGGTTACGTGAA
Source organism: Acidimicrobiaceae bacterium (assembly GCA_027451285.1). GTDB lineage: Bacteria > Actinomycetota > Acidimicrobiia > Acidimicrobiales > RAAP-2 > RAAP-2. The sequence goes on from DAIDJP010000034.1 coordinate 2,038, forward strand.
GGCAAGCGATCTGAGTTGCGCGTCTGGAGGAGACGTAACATCAATCGCGCAAGCTCTTGCGTGGGACAAGGCGTCTGCGATTCGAAACGTGACGATTCCCGTCTTTGAAAGCGACGGCACAACGGTGATCGGAACGTTCGTGCTCGGAGACGCGAGTGGACCCAACGCCACAACAGTGCCACTCTCGTCGCTCCCACTGAGCTGTTCAGGCACGCAAGCTGGAATCCCCCATAACGGTTGAGAAGGCGCTGTGGCTCAAGGTACCGGGAAATATTGGTGTCGGAGGCAGGATTCGACAGGTCTGCCACCACACACTGGCGACTTGAGTCGGACGAGTTTTAGATGGTGTCGGAGGCACGAGGTGACAGTTCTGTAATCTCCCACTGGAGCCGTGTTTGAATAGTGAACCGCCGCGTCAGGTGACCGAGCAAGGAGCCAGGCCCGGGCTGAACCAGCGTGTGAGGTCCTCGATTCGAGTCTGAGACAAACATTGCCGTTAACAGACGTTGCAGCAATCTAAGGTTTGGATGTGAGACCGCGACCTCAATACAGTGCTAAGGCGAAAGCCGAGTTTGACAGGGCCCAGCCGTGGTTTTTAGCCAGTTCGATCTTCTTGCTGGCAAGCGGACTGAGTGAGTTGCTTATCCCCCGCCCCTATTGGATCGCCCCCTCACTCTTATTCCTTTTGGGTGGCATCCTTTGCGTTAGACGCGCTAGTCGCCTTATCCGAAGTTTTCGGTCCATTGCGCGCGCCGATCGGGAAGCGGAGCACGGAACTCAGTAGCTCCTTCTCGACGTTCACAACCCCGCGCAACGCCGATGGCCAGGTGACCGGTGAGACCTCGAGAAGGTAACCGCAATTGATTTGAGGAATGTTACGCATTAGTCGACCGATGCCCATTCAGTGACATAATCCTCAAGATGGGGGCTGAGATCTTTAGGGCGGGCGAATTCGAATGCGTCTTCGGAACTTCGCCAGCGGAGCTTGAAGCTCAGGGAGTTGATGTCGATACCTATGTCGTCGAGTACTTGAAGACGTAGAGAACAGTTCATCACCGCCACCGTCACTGCAGGCCGTTGAAGCAATAGTTGCCGTTCCGGGGCCGACGGGCGCGTGACGCCCGGTCGGCCCGACGGATCGTGCCAGTGATCATCAGAATCTCCGGAACGTGGGTTCCCACAACGGGATCGTGACGGTTCGTCAAGAGTTGTGTTCGAAGTTCCTCGAAATACGTCCTTCTCATATGGGGGGCCAGCCAAGTGTCTCCGGCGAGGAGAGCTATGGGAAACTCGGCTGCGTTGTTGTTTGCACCTATTTCAACGTACGGCCGTGGTGAGTGCGTCCGTGCGGCCTCGTTATCGTGAGCGACGGACGGGATCTGTCACGGGTCGCTGCAACGCTGATAACAATCGGAGTACGGCTCCTCGAGCAGGAAGGACACAACGACCATGACGATGACCGTGGCCTACGTGAGAGTGTCGACGGAGGACCAGGTCGAGTTCTCCCCCGACGCCCAGGCGAAGCGCTGTCGTGACCTCGCGAGACTGCGCGAGCTGGGCTCAGTGACACTTCTCACCGACGAGGGCTGGTCGGGCAAGAACCTCGAGCGCCCGGCGATGCGTGAGCTCTTGCGACTGGTCGCTGCCGACCAAGTTCGCGACCTCGTGATCTGGCGCTGGGACCGGCTCAGTCGCGACCAGGGCGACTTCGCGACGTTGATGAAGCTCTTTGACCGCCACCACGTCAGGGTCCATTCCGTCAACGAGGGCGACCTCGATCTGGCCAGCGCCTCGGGTCGCATGCAGATCGGCGTGCACGGCGTCTTCGCCCAGTACTACCGCGACCAGATCGTCGAGAACACCCGCATGGGCCAGCGCCAGGCCGCCGAGCAGGGCCGCTGGCTCAACCGAGCACCCACCGGCTACGACATGGTCAACGGCAAACTCGTAGCCAACGACATGGCCGCGGTCGTCCAGCGCATCTTCAGTCTGCGTGCGGGTGGCGCGAGCTACCCGCAAATCTCACGCGAGGTCGGTATGGACTACTCGACCGTTCGCCACATCAGCCTCAATCGCGTCTACCTCGGCGAGGTGAAGCTCGGTGACGACTGGTTCGCCGGCATCCACTCCCCTCTCGTCTCACCCGAGCTCTTCAGCGCGGCCCAGCGGGCCCACACGCCGGGACGACGTCGCAGCAAGGACCTGTTGTCGGGTCTCGTGCGCTGCGGACTGTGCGGTCGCGTGGCCGGCGTTCATTACAACAACCGCGGCCAGGCCATTTACCGCTGTCGTCACCGCGGAGAAGGGTGTCCCCAGTCGGGACGCTCCGCCAACGGCCTACACCGCGCCGCCGTGCTCGGCCTGCGCGTCCTCGCCGACGACAAAGACCTCCAGAGTGCGATTCGCCATCAGCTGGGCGCTCATGGGCACCACGAGACGCCCCAGGGGGCCTCAGTGACGTCGGCGACGGCCTCTCTCAAGGTGAAGGAGCGAAAGCTCCTCGATCTCTTCTACGCCGACAAGATCGACGCTGACGCCTTCGCGGCCGAGCACCAGCGACTCACAAAGCGGATGAAGACCCTGCACGACGAACTATCCACCATTGAGCGCGAGCGCAGCCAGCGCGACATCGCTGCGACGCGCTTTGATCAGCTGGCCACCCTGCTCGCCGACCTCGACCTCGAGCGGATGTGGGAGACGGCCACAGCGACAGAACGCCGCACGCTGGTTGAGGATCTGGTCGACGCGGTGCGCATCTACCCGGACCGGCTGACGGTTCAAATAGCGGGTTCTCCGCCAATTCTGGTGACGCTGGACGAAGTTGGCCTGGCCCCGGGTTGCAAATCTGTGGTGTCGGAGGGCCGACATCCACAATCCCCGACTGGCGAATGCAGGAGTGGCCAACGGTCCGGCGTCGCGGTTGAAACTCAATGCGTGATTCTGGAGGATACCCGGGTCACGTGGACATCCTCTGACTCGAGAACTGGGCCCTCGGGAACATGCCCAAACCGACCCGACCTAATGGTCGCTTCAAACTAAGAAATCCAATTGTTAGGGACTCGAGGTGGGTGAATCCACGAATGCGTCAATCGGAACGACATCCGCACAAAAATCCCGTCTCTAACTTTTCCAGTCGTTCCTCCTTGAATTGGCAATGATCCCGTTGTCGGCCAAAAGAATAGCAGAGACACCAAATGGTTAGACTGTGAGAGATTCACAACAAATTCTGGTCTCTCAATGTTACCAGCCTTACTATCGCGAATCGAACGCAGATCGACGAAGTACGACAGATAATGCTTGTCAGCACCATTTCGCGCTAGATTTCGCCGTCGCGCCGCCACAATTCGATGAATAATCACCGAATACCATCGTGAATACGCGAACAGGAACACTGGATCAGAGCCTGCACTCGACGGCCAGTTGAGGAGGTCAGTCAGTGATGCCACGCTGAACCTAATCCATTTGCCTGACTGGTGTTGGCGCAATGTGCTGTAATCTTGCACGAACATCGACTTGCCAATCTGTCGTATTTGTGCAAAACCTCCACCAGCCATCCGAAAACTTATGGAGCTAAAGTCGTGCATGCCATCCAAATAGCCGGTTCCCGAAGTGAATGCAGATACTCCCGGTGTATTCTCAGAAACGGCAATCTCAATGATCTGTTCGGACGCTTCGGCTCTGAACAGAGCTTTATCGACAATGGCGACGCCTGACGACCGCGTATCACCCTGCGCAATGGCTGAGGCTTGTGCGACCATCAGAAGCGAGGCAAGCAAACACAATAGACCCTTCGCACGCAGACGATTCAGCGACACCATCTTTCCTGACCGTATAGTTACAATTTCAAACGGCGGGCAATTACGCGAGGTGATTCTCCGACCTAGCCGAACCGCCCGCGTCGTCAGCCATTCAGCCCACTGTCTGGGCTGAATGGAGCATAACTGTACACGCGCTGTTTCCATTTGCCACGAGAGTTGCCCCGTACGTGTAACTACCGTCCGAGTAACCATACAAATAGTCGTTCACTCGCTGTGACCCGTCCCAGCCAAAATAGGTGTAAACGGTCCATGGCGCGCAGAAGAGTTGGTTGATATAACTTGAATTCGAGAGCACATTCGCTGGCTGTGTACCAGTGGAATTGTCATACTCCCACCGAGGAGCCCAACCGGTTATCCCGCGATACCAGAAATCTACGTTCTGCGACCACCCCGTGTCTTCCGAGCCGTTTGATGTCCAGGTCAAGGATTGATCTTCATGCGTTACTTGCATGCCGACCGGATCTATCCACGAGAGGTTCTGGTACGCAGACGTCTGAAACGAAATGATATCTGGGCCCGATGCACTCCCTAAAGCGAAACTCTTTGAAGTGGTTACACTGGACCCTCCGACAGGCACCGTACCAGACGACGTTGTCGGCGTTCCGGTAATAAATATCGCTTGACACGTTGCCGTATTCAATCCGGTCTCAATCTTGCTCAGAGCTCCATCCTGCGCGTTTCGGGCGCCGCTACTCTCAAAGATACAACTGCCGTCACGGCCAATAGTTCCTTGAACGTGCAAGGTTGCCTGATTTGTCAGAGCTTCGTTCACTGGATAGTAGATCCAATTCCCACTCGCATCTTTTGAAGACGCTGTTCCTGAGGCACCTGCTGAGACCGAGACACCACTCAAAGTGATGAGTCCCATGATAGCAGCGGCGATAATCAAACGATACTTATTGTGTAACTTTCGTATCATGATGCCATCTCCCAATTCCAACGGAACTAGACGACTAGCTGTCGGTAGTCGGGCGTAGGGTATCAGGTTTCTGGAGAAAGAACCAATCACTTTCGCCCAACTTCAACACAATAGCTTCATCTTGGGAGTCACAAGGAATAGTGAGGGTTTTCCTGAAGACTAAATCCTTTTCAAGGGAGCCAGCCTTTCTGACTTGATGAGTGCATAGTATTGAGCCTCGAACTCGAGCCGTGGCCCATAGTCCAGTGGATGATAAATTCTGCGATCTATGCACCAATCGATGCCTTTGAGCGTCTCGTAATCGATATCTTTGGTGTTGTTCCAGGGCCGCTTGCAATGGATCAGTTCAGTCTCGTAGTGACCATTGGACGGTTCGGCGAGTACGTAACTATCGGTCTTGAACTCAACTCACCCGACGATCTCGACCTCGCAGAGTCGCTTGGAATATCGAATGTCGAGGTATTCACTTTGTCAACCGGTCGAAGATACGCGACGGTTCCTTCTTCTACTAGATTCAAGTTCGAGACTCCCCGGCGCTTACAACGCCAACAACGCTTGCTAAAATCTCTAAGCGAAATGACACTATGCTGGAAGATACATCACTATTCTCCGGCCAGAGACAAGATTGTGCTAGTACTTCAGAGTGAGAGCCGGTATGTGCGACGCGTAGTATACGATAGCAATGAAGACTAGAACGAGACTTGTGACATATTCGTAGGCTGCAGCAACGTGGAGAGGATGGAGTAATGATGTTAAGATTTCGAGTACTCTTACTCATTCTCTTGTACCTGACCCTCGGTCTTGCAATATATGTAATCATCGGAATTAATTCGTATGAGTCGTCCACGGGTCAACCACTTGTTGTGACGGGCGAAACCACTTATCATACATATCCTGAACAGAGTCTCATTTTGATTACATCGATGGTATTGGCGGTAATGATGACAACCTGGAGCCAAATCGATAGAATCAGAATGCGTCCACTGGGGCGAGGAATGTCGCAGATAGTTGTCCTATCAATTACGTTTTTGGTTGTCATGTTTGGACTGTTAGTAATTGGGCTCTACGCATTGCCTTTTGACCTACTCCTATTAATCCTTAATCTGCCCATGGGCGGCACCACGCCGTGACATTTGGTTAATCTCGAGAGACGTAGTGAGAAGTTACGCACCGAGTCGCCCTTCGAGCGCTCATGACCTACCAATGTCTCCCCGCCCCAGGGCTACTGGCGCGAAGCGCCAGGTAGCCCGGAGGGCCGTTTGATCACCAAATCAACTTTCACCTCGGCGGCGTTCGTGAACACGACTGCGATCGCAGTCTGAACCGCCCGTCGCGCACGGCAACCAAGGTGTTGTCCGTGTTGCCGTCGACGTCGTTCGACTCGAGATGAATCCGCGTCATCGTCGTGCTCGGCATCCCTGGGTCGGCATTCGCTGATGATGACTCTGACCGTCGAACGTCCGATGGAAACTCGACAACGCATCACAACTGGGCTAATTCGTGAAATGACCATCGTTGTCCGTGAGTGTCCACCGCATACCGAGATCTCAATTCTCACGAAATTCCTGTTCGTTTTGGCCCTTTTCGAGGGGGTTACTAAGTAGGGGACTAATTTTTTCTCCCCGAAAAGGAGCCCCGTGACACAGTCCATGACCACCGCAGAGCTCGTCGGCGCCATCAAGCAGGCCGGCGGCTGCTCGCACCCGATCCGCCTGCGCGGCGAGTTCCTCAATACCGCCACCGGCGAAGTCAGCGAGCGCCCGCTCCTCGTCGCCTGCAAGGACCGCCGGGCAGTTCTCTGTCCGGCCTGCTCCTACCTCTACAAGGCCGACGCGTGGATCGTGGTCTCCACCGGCCTTCTCGGCGGCAAGGGCGTGCCGACGACGGTGGGTAGCCACCCGCGGCTCTTCGTGACTCTCACGGCACCCTCCTTTGGCGCCGTGCACGCGCAACGCGCCGACGGGTCGTGTCGTCCTCGATCACGTCCGCTGTGCCCGCACGGTCGGCCACTCACGTGCCATGCTCACCACGACGACGCCGATCCCCTGCTCGGCAGCCCCCTGTGTGCGGATTGCTTCAACTACCGCGACGCGATCCTCTGGAACGCCCAGTCCTCGCGCCTGTGGAATCGCACCGTCGAGCGGGTGCGCCGCCAGCTCGCGGCCGACCACGACGCGATTGGTGATCCTTCGCACCTCGTGCGCCTGAGCTATCTCAAGGTCGCCGAGTTCCAGCGCCGAGGCCTCGTGCACTTTCACGTCGTCCTGCGCGCCGACGGGGCGGACGAGCCATTCAGCCCTCCGCCGGCCTCTCTCACCACGTCGTCACTCGCCCGCGCGATCGCGAGCGTCGTGGCGCACTTCAGCGTCGCGGGACCCCTCGGCGAGATCGCCTGGGGTCGACAGTTCCACGTGAGCGAGCTCGACGATTCCGATGATGCCGACCAGCGTGTCGCCGCCTACCTCGCCAAGTACGCGGTGAAGACGACCGACGGCTCGCTCGACTTCGCGCGGCGGTTCCACTCTCGAGCCGAGATCTTGAACCTCGCGGCGACGCCGCACCTGCGACGCCTCGCCTTCACCGCCTGGGACCTCGGCCTCGAGCCCGACCTCGCGGCGCTAAATCTTCGCGCTCACGCGCACGCCTTTGGCTTTCGCGGCCAGCTCATCACGAAGTCGCGCCACTACTCGACTCGCTTTCAGGACCTGCGTGACGTGCGAGCCGCCTTCATGGCGACACCGGTGACAGGGCATCTACCCACCGAGGACCCGGTGCGGGGAACCTTCACCTACGAGGGTCGCGGCTACGACGACCCCCACGCCCGCGAAGTCGCCGAGTTCCTCCACCGCCTCTACCTCGAGGCCCGTCGGCCCTCCGCCCCGACCACGGATGATGCAGAGGGCACCCGGTGACCCAGGCCGACCGTTGCAACGGGGACAACATCGCGCCCGTGGACTACGACCGGGTGGCGCGCGTTCTCATCCGCGTGGCGCTGCGCGAGGTCGTGAATGATGAATCACAAGAGAAGGGAGTTATCGATGCTGACCCTCGCGTACTGTCGCGTGTCGACCGAGGAGCAGGTCGAGGAGGGCTACTCAATCGAGGGCCAAGCCGACAAGCTGCGCGCCTACTCGACCCTGCGCGACCTCGGCCCGGTGACGGTCATCAGCGATCCGGGCCGCTCGGGCAAGAACATGGAACGGCCGGGACTCCAGCAACTCCTCGCGGCCGTCGAGGCCGGCCACGTGTCCCACGTGATCGTCTGGCGCCTGGACCGGCTCTCGAGGAACCTCGGTGATCTCATCTTGCTCGCGGACAAGCTGGGCGAGCTCGGCGTCGCATTGCACTCGGTCTCAGAGAACTTGGATCTTTCCTCGGCGTCGGGTCGCATGTTCTACAACATTCTGGGCACCTTCGCGCAGTTCTTTCGCGAGCAACTCGCCGAGAACGTGAAGATGGGCAACGAGCGCGCCGTCAAGGAGGGCCGCTGGATCAATCGCCCCAAGACCGGCTATGACCTCGTCGACGGCGAGCTCGTGGCCAACGCCGACGCCGAGCGGGTGCGCGAGATCTTTCGCCTGCGCGCGACGGGTCTCAGCTATCGCAGCATCGAAGAGGCCACGGGCATCACGTACTCGACCGTGCGCAACATCCTCGACTCGCGCATCTACGTGGGCGAAGTGCTGCACAACGACCAGTGGTTCCCCGGACGCCACGAGCCGCTGATCACGCCGGCCGAGTTCCACGCCGCGCACCGGGGCTTTGGCAAGGGCGTGACACGCTCGAAGGACGTCCTCTCGGGTCGGGTGCGCTGCGGACTGTGCGCGAAGCGCATGGCCGTCGCCCAGAACGGCCAGGGCTCGACGTTCTATCGCTGTCGCCACCGCGGCGAGGGCTGCGAGCAGCCCGCACGCAGCACCAAGGGACTGGCGCGCGCCGCAGTGTTGGGGCTCAGCCTCATCGGCCGCGACGAGCGCCTCCAGGCAGCGATTCGTCGCCAACTGGCCTCGGGTGCCGCTACGACCCCAGAGACCGCGCCCAGACGCCGTGGGGCCAGTCCGGCCGTCGCACTGGCCAAACTGGCCCAGGATCGGCGCAAACTCCTCGAGCTCTACTACGCGGACAAGATCAGCGCCGACGGATTCTCCGCGGAGGAGACACGGCTCTGTGCGGCGATCGAGATCGAACGGGCTCGAGCACTCGACGAACAGCACGAGGAGCGCCACAAGAGCGATCTGGAGCTTCGCTTCGATCAGGTCGCCGCCATCCTCCAGGACCTCGACGTCGACGCCGTCTGGACGCGGGCCGACGACGCGGAGCGCAGAGTGCTCGTCGAAGAGCTAGTCGAATGGGTGACCGTCTTTCCTGATCACCTGGAAGTGACGGTCACCGGAAGTCCCGCCCTCAACGTCCTCTACGGCGAGGTGGGACTCAAGGAGTCGGATTTTGTTGGTGTCGGAGGCGGGACTTGAACCCGCACGCCCCTAAGGGCACCAGCCCCTCAAGCTGGCGCGTCTGCCTATTCCGCCACTCCGACGCGGACACTCATCTTAGCCAACTTGCTCGGGTGGCTAACTCCCACTCGTCACCGGAATCGTGTTCCAGCCCGTGATCTCGTCGGTAAAGCCCGGCACGGAGAGCGCGCCGTTCACGCCTCCGACGGTGCTCGTCCAGTCCACGAGCGACGGTGGCGTAAAGAGAGGGCGAACCCAGTAAGAGGAGAGCAGCAACTCGTCGAGACGACGCCAGGTGACCACCGCCGCGGCCGGGTTGAAGTTGGCCTGGGCTCGGGCGTAGAGCGTGGTGGCAAAGGGCAGGCTGAGCCCGCTCGGATACGTGTCGGGAAACGCCGGTCCGGTGTAGGAGCGCGCGGTGTAGAGCGGCGACGTCGACGTCGGACGAGAAAACACGGCGACGTCAACGTGACTCTGCGCCACGCTCTGCGCGGCCGACAGGTCGCTGCCCACGCTCCGGACGGTCACGGCGACGCCGGCCGCGCGCCACGCCGCAGCGAGGAGGTTCGTCGTCTTGCGATCGATGTCGCTCGGGCCGGTCGCGACGGTGATGGACAGGGGCGCACCCGTCGCACTCTGCCAGCGACCCGCGACCTTGACGAATCCCGCGCTCGTCAACGCTCCGGGGGCGCAGGAGGGACAATCCGCCGCGCCGACGCTTCCCGAGGGCAGGGTCGTCGTGACACGGGTGGTGGGGGTCTGGCTGGTCGGTCCGGTTCCCGCGCTACCGGGATAGTCGGCCTGGCCCTGAGAATAGAGGGCCGACGCCGCGACCGACGGCGAGAACGTCACTGATCCCCAGAGCTGAGTGATCAGGCTCTGTCGGTCGATGAACCAGCTCAGCGCCTCACGCACCAGGATGCGTCGCGTCGTCGCACTCTCGGGCGCGAAGGTCATCTCCTCGATCGCCGAGACGTTGCCCAAGTGGCTCGACATCCAGGGCTTGGTGCTGAGCGACTGCAGCGCGCCGCTCGTCACCGAATAGGAGTAACCGGCGTAGAGCGTTGCGGACGTCGAGGGCAGATTGCCGTCGGCGACGAGAACCAAACGGCCGTAGCGACCTGGGTCCAGGCTCCAGTGCGGGTTCATGGAGAGCACGATGCGCGAGGACGTGGCCGAGCGCACCTGGTACGGGCCCAAGCTAGGCCGCGTCACCAGATTCGAGATGTCGCAGCCGGCCGGAGATCCCGGAGCCTCGACGTCGCGAAAGAGGTGATTCCAGTTCGCGTAGGGGCTCGAGAACGTGGCGGTCACGCTGAGACCCTTGTCGCTGACCTTCAGGGTGCGAATCGCCCGGTAGCCGTCGGAGAGAACACTCGCGAGGTCGCGCGCGCGACGCCACCACGCGGCGAGGTCACGGCCGGTGAAGGGTTCGCCGTTGCTCCAGCGCTGGTGCGGTGCGATGGTGTAGACCACGGTCTCGGGCGCGAGCGAGACCAGCTCGGCCGACGCGATCGGGCCACCCACGCCGATCAGATTGCCGTTGGGATTCGTGGCGAACGCCGAGGGTAGGAGAAGATCGTCGATCGCGTTGTTGACCGCCGTCGCCCCGGAATCGAGGAAACCGCAGCCGCTGAAGGGTCCCGGCAGCGAGACGATGAGAGTGCGCTGGTTGTCGGTCACCGACTGAGCCGGCGCGACGCTCGTAAAGACGAGGGTCGCCGCGAGGAGCCCGGCCGCGCCACCGAGCGCGCGCCCCAGGGCCCGACGCTGCACCGCCACCTACTGCAGGCGCAGGTCGAGGGTCAGCGTCGCGAACGTGAAGACGAGGGCCACCGCGACGGTCAGGCGGTCCAGATTGCGCTCGACGACGGTGGAGCCCGCGGCCGCTTGGCCGATGGTGCCGCCCATCATCTCGGAGATGCCACCACCCCGTCCGGAGTGCAACAGGACGAGAAAGACCAGTCCCACGGCCGAAATAGCCTCAATGACAATAAAAGCCCAGGTGAACACGGCTTACCTCCGATTAGCCAGACCAGCGTAGCAGTCATCGCACGCCCGGATGATGGCGACAAAGGATTCCGCCTTGAGACTCGCCCCGCCGACCAAGAAGCCGTCCACTCCCCCTTCAACGAGGATGGCCGCCGCGTTCTCGCCCGTGACCGATCCGCCGTAGAGCACGCGCGCCTCGCCACAGCCGAGGGCGGTGAGCTCGCGACGCAGCACGGTGGCCATCTCGTGGATCTGCTCGGGCGAGGCGCTCCTGCCGGTGCCGATCGCCCAGATCGGCTCGTAGGCCACGGTGACCAAAGCGCGGGACTTCTCCTCGAGGCCGCCGAGGGCACTTGCGAGCTGCGCGGACACCACGGATGCGTACTCGCCGATATCGCGCGCGGACTCGTCCTCGCCGACGCAGAGCACCGCGTTCGCGCCGCTTCGCACCACGGCGGCCAACGTAGCCGCGACGACCGCGTCGTCCATCGCGTAGTGGGTGCGCCGCTCGGAGTGCCCCACCAGCACCCAGGTCACGCCGAGGCGTGCGAGCATCGCCTGGCTGACCTCGCCGGTGTGGGCGCCGGCCTCGTGGGGGTTGACGTGCTGAGCGGCCAGGGCGACGTTCGAGCGCTCCGACTCGAGCACCGAGGCGACGCTGCGCAGGTCCACGAAGGGCGGCGCGACGACGACGTCGGTGTGCGCACTCGGCTGGTTCTTTAAGAGCACGGAGAGCTGCTGAGTCAGGTGGACGGCCTCGACGAAGTCGAGGTTCATCTTCCAGTTGCCGATGACCAGGGGACGATTCACGCGAAGGGACTTTCTCTCAGGGCCCGCAGTCCGGGCAGGTCGCCGAATTCGACGAGTTCGAGCGAGGCTCCCCCGCCGGTGGAAACGAAGCTGACCTCGCCCTCGAGGCCGAGCTGGCGCAGCGCGGCCACCGAGTCGCCGCCGCCCACGACCGACAGGGCTGAAGATGTAGCCACCGCGCGAGCGACCGCCGCGGTGCCCGCCAGGAACCGCGGGTCCTCGAAGAAGCCCACCGGTCCGTTCCAGAGGATCGTGCGCGCGCGGGCGATGGTCTCTTCAAAGAGCGCGACCGACTTCGCGCCGATGTCGAAGCCCTCGTGGTGATTGGGGATGTTCGCGCCGAAGTCGATGGGCTCGCTCGCGCCCCCGCTCGGACCGACGGGATCGCCGTCGGCGAGTCCGCGGGTGTCGAGGGGAATCACGACCTTGCCGGTCGCGAGCAGGCGCCCGCACTCTTCGAGGTAGTCCGCGTTAAAGAGCGACGAGCCGATGGTGCGACCCTGGGTGGCCTCGAAGGTGTAGGCCATGCCACCGCCCACGATCACCGTGTCGGCCTTGTCGACCAGAACCTTGACGATGCCGAGCTTGTCGGCCACCTTGGCGCCGCCGACGATGGCCACGAAGGGTCGCTGCGGGTTGGTCAGCAGCGAGAGGATGGTCTCGACCTCGTGCGCGAGGTTCGGCCCGGCGGCGCTCGGCACGAGGGTCGGGGGAATCATGATCGAGGCGTGCGCGCGGTGCGAGGCGCCGAAGGCCTCGTTGATGTAGTAGTCGACCCCCGCCACCAGGCTCTCGCCGAAGGCCCGGTCGTTGGCCTCCTCACCGGGATGAAATCGCAGGTTCTCCATCAGCTCGACTTCGGGGGCCAGCTCGGCCAGGCGGCGGCGAATCGGGGCCACCGAGTACTCCTCGACGACGTGGCCCTTGGGCCGGCCGAAGTGCGTGGCTGCGACCACCTGCGCCCCACGCGCGATCAGGTCACGAAAGAGCGGCAGGGCCGCGCGCAAGCGAAAGTCGTCGGTCACCTCGAGGCGGCCGTCGACGGTGGCGACCGGAACGTTGAAGTCGACGCGCACGAGGGCCCGTTTGCCGGCGAGGTCCCAGCGCTCGGGGCGCGGCAACTCCACCGCTACGAGCCGACGCGCGCGGTGAGGTCGACCAAGCGGTTCGAGTAGCCCCACTCGTTGTCGTACCAGCCGAACACCTTGACGAGGGACTTCTCGTCGTCGATGGGCTGGACCATCGTCATCTTCGAGTCGAAGGTGCACGAGGCCGGGCTGCCCACGATGTCCGAGGAGACGATCGGCTCGTCGGTGTAGACGAGCACGCCCGACAGCGCCCCGGCCGCGGCCGCGGCGAAGGCGGCATTGATCTCCTCGACGGTGGTCGAGCGCACGATTGCCGTGAAGTCGGTGATCGAGCCGTCCGGCACGGGCACGCGCAGACTGGTGCCGTCCAGGCGGCCCTTCATCGAGGCAAGCACCAGGCTCGTCGCCCGGGCCGCGCCGGTCGAAGACGGCACGATGTTCACCGCGGCGGCGCGCGCGCGGCGCAGATCACTGTGGGTCAGGTCGAGCAGGTTCTGGTCGTTCGTATAGGCGTGGATCGTCGTCATGAGGCCCGTCTGGACGCCGAAGGCGTCGTCGAGGACCTTGACCATCGGCACGAAGCAGTTCGTGGTGCACGAGGCATTGGAGATCACGAAGTGCTTCGCGGGATCGAAGTCGGCGTCGTTGACGCCCATCACGAAGGTCGCGTCGACGTCACTGGCCGGCGCGGAGATGATCACACGCGTGGCCCCAGCGCCCAGGTGCACGGCCGCGGCGTCGCGGCTCGTGAAGCGGCCTGTCGACTCGATGACGACGTCGACCTTGAGATCGGCCCAGGGCAGCTTGGCGGGGTCGCGCTCGGCGAGCACGGCGATGGAGCGGTCCCCCACGCGCATCACGCTGTCGTCGACCGAGACGCTCTCGCCCAGGCGCCCCTGGGTCGAGTCGTACTTCAGAAGATGCGCGTTGGTCGCCGGCGAGGTGAGGTCGTTCACCGCCACCACTTCGACGTTCTCGTTGGCGAGCGACGCCCGCAGGTAGCCCCGGCCGATTCGACCGAACCCGTTGATTCCCACCCGTATCGTCACGCGCTTCCCTTCGTTCGCCGAGCGCCATCCAGCACCCGGGCCAATTTTTGCACATCGTGTACCAGGCCATTGGCGCCCGCCACGTCCGCCACGAGCGTCGGCGCGTCGCAGGGGTCGTGCGCGAAGGGACTCGACGAGTCGACGATCACGAGATCGGGTCGTAGTCCGTGCACGTGGAGCGCGTTCACGTGATCGCCCAGGCTCGCCCCAGAGGTCTCGGGCACCTCGGGACGCAGGTTGGCGACGTAGACACGCGTCGCGCGCGTGCCGGCGATGGCTTGAGTGATCCCGGGCACCACGCAGGCCGCCAGCACGCTGGTGTAGAGCGAGCCCGGACCGATCACGACCTGCTCGGCGCGCTCGATCGCCTCGACCGCGGCGATGGGGGCGGCCGCGTTGGCCGGCTCGACCGCGATGCGCCGGATCCCTGAGGACCGGGCCACCGTGGTCTGACCGCGCGCCGGGCCCTCCTCGGTGGCGGCCACCAGGACGACCCCCTCACAGCTGGCCGGCACGATGGTGCCGCGCACGCCCATCACCTGGGCCAGGGCGGCGACGGACTCCTCAAGGTCGCCCGTCGCGTCGAGCAGCCCCACCAGCAGGAGGTTGCCCACCGCGTGCCCGGCCAGTTCGCCGACGCTGAAGCGGTGCTCGAAGGAGGCGGTGAGCGGATTCTCGGGATCGGCCAGGGCCACCAGGCACTTGCGCAGGTCACCCACGGCCGCGACGTTGAGCATGGCGCGAAGCCGTCCGGTCGATCCCCCGTCGTCGGCGACCGAGACCACGCCGGTCACGTCGTCGCCCAGGCTCTTCAACGCCCGTAGGGTCACCGCGGTGCCGTGGCCGCCGCCGACGGCGACGGCCCTCATCGAGCGACGTCGCGGTGAAAGACGGCGTTGGGCAACTCGAGGCGCCGGCGCAGCTCCTCGGCGATGGCCACCGAGCGATGGCGCCCGCCGGTGCAGCCGATGGCCACCGACAGGTACGACTTGCCCTCGTGGACGAAGGCCGGGATCTGCCAGGTGAGCAGGTTCACCACGTCGCGCAAAAAGTGCTCGGCGGGCTCTTGTTCGAGCACGTAGCGCGCCACCGGCTCGTCCAGGCCGGTGAGGGGGCGCAACTCCTCGATCCAGTGGGGATTGGGCAGGAACCGGCAGTCAAAGACCAGGTCCACGTCGCGCGGGATGCCGTTCGCGTAGCCGAAGGAGACCAGGGAGACCCGCATCGACTGGTTCGCGGGATCGCGGGTGAAGATCTCCACGATGCGCGAGCGCAGCTGATTCGTGTTGGTCGAGCCCGTGTCGATCACCAGGTCGGCCGCGTCGCGGATCGACTGGAGCGAGGCCCGCTCGCCCGCGATGGAGTCGGCCAAGGTCGGTGCGGGGAACGGGTGGCGGCGCCGGGTGCCCTCGAACCGGCTGATCAGGACCTCGTCGGGGGCGTCGACGAAGAGGATCTTCGCGCCGTCGTGCATCGCCTGGAGCTCGCGCTCGACCGCGAGCAGCGCGTCGGGCTGGACCCGTCCGCTGCGCCCGACCACGAAGGCGACGCCCGCGTAGTCCGGCGAACCAGCCGCCGCCAGCTCGCCGACGCGCGCGATCAGCTCGAGGGGCAGGTTGTCGATTACGAACCAGCCCAGGTCCTCCAGGGCGGCCGACACCGTGGAGCGCCCGGCGCCGGACATCCCGGTGACCAGCAAGACCTCACTCATGCGTTTCCTTCGCGGGCCGTGGTGGTTCCGGAGCCCGAAAGTGATCGTAGATCCTGCGCGCCACCTCGTCGGGCAGCCAGGAGAAAGCCGTCAGCTCCTCGAGGCTGGCGCGGCGGATCGCGTCGAGCGAGCCCATCTCGGCGAGCAGGCGGTCGCGCCGGGCCGGGCCGAGTCCCGCAACCCCCGACAGGCTGCTCTCGAGCATCGAGCGGCCCCGTTTGGAGCGGTGGAACGTGATGGCGAAGCGGTGGGCCTCGTCGCGCACGCGCTGGACCAGGTAGAGGCTCTCGCTGGCTCGTTCGAGGGCGACGGGATCGGCCCGACCGGGACGAAAGAGCAGTTCCTCACGCTTGGCGAGCGCGGCGAACTCGACCTCCTCGCCGACTCCCAGCTCGCGCGCCGCGGCCAGGGCCGCGTTGAGCTGGGCCGGCCCTCCGTCGATGATGATCAGGTCAGCGCGTGGGAATTTCGTTGCGCCCTCGTCGCGCCAGTGGGCGAGCCGGCGCCGCACGACCTCGTTCATCGCCCCAACGTCGTCATTGCCGTGAATCTCCTTGACATTGAAGTGGCGGTAATCGCTCTTTTTGGCGACGCCGTCTTCGAAGACGACCATCGAGCCCACGTAGTTGGTCCCTTGGAGGTGGCTCATGTCGAAGCACTCGATGCGATAGGGCGCGCGCGCGAGTCCCAGCGCCGCGCCGAGCTCCTGAAGCGCGCGCGAGCGCACGTTGTGATCGCTGGCGCGGCGCAGCGTGTCGCGGTCGATCACCGCTCTCGCGTCGGTCGCGGCGAGGGCCAGCACGCGGCGCCGGCGCCCGCGCTGGGGCACCACCACGTCGACGGGCCGTTCGCGGGTCGCGGCCAGGTAGTCCATCGTCAGGCTCGACAGCGGCGCCTCGACCACCAGCGTGGCGGGAATGGACTCGGCCTCGGGGTAGAGCTCGGGCGCGGCGCGCTCGAGGATCTCGGCGTCGGACTCGTCCATCGAGCGATCCACCAGCGACACGCTGCGTCCCACGATGCGCCCGTGGCGCACCCGAAAACGCACCAGCGCGGCGCGCCCACCCTCAACGGCGACCACGATCACGTCGAGGTTCGAGTGGTCGTCGAGCACCACACTCTGGTCGCTCGCGGCGCGCTCGAGGGCGGCCAGGGCGTCGCGCAGGCGCGCGGCCGCCTCGTAGTGCTGCTCGCGCGAGGCGGCCTCCATCTGAGCGTGGAGAGTTCGCGTGAGGTGTCGCACGTCGCCCTCGAAGAAGCGAATCCAGGATCCGACGAGCTCGCGATATCCCTCCGCGTCGATCTTGCCGGCGCAGGGACCCGAACACTTGTGGATGTCATAGAGCAAGCAGGGACGACCAATGCGCTCGTGGTAGTTGTACTTGTGCGTCGTGCACGAGCGCAGCGGGTAGGCCTGCAGCAGTTCGTCGATCGAGCGTCGCAGCGCGCCGACGTTGACGAAGGGGCCAAAGTAGCGCACGCCGCGCTGGCGCTGGCCGCGCGTGATGAACGGCGCGGGGAACGTCGCCTTGACGTTGATGCCCACGAAGGGGAAGGCCTTGTCGTCCTTTAAGAGCATGTTGTAGCGCGGCTGGTTGGCCTTGATCAGCTCGTTCTCGAGCACCAGCGCGTCGACCTCGCTGGGGGTGACGATCCACTCGACGCTGTCGGCTTCGTCCATCAGCGCTCGGGTCTTCACGCTGAACCCGTCCGCGCGCTGGAAGTAGCTCGAGAGCCGCTGGGCCAGCACACGGGCCTTGCCCACGTAGATCACGTCGCCGCGGGCGTTGCGAAAGAGGTAGCAGCCGCTCGCGCGTGGGATGCCCGAGGGCTTCTTCACGACCGGGCGAGCACCTCGGCGAGGACCCGCCCCGTGGCGGTGTCGAGCGAGGCGACGTGCTCGGGTGTGCCCTCGCCGACAACGCGCCCGCCACGGCGTCCGCCTTCGGGGCCGAGGTCGACCACCCAGTCCGCGGTCTTGATCACGTCGAGGTTGTGCTCGATCACGAGCACCGTGTTGCCCTGGTCCACCAGGCGGTGCAGGACGCTCAGGAGTCGATTCACGTCCTCGAAGTGCAGACCGGTGGTCGGCTCGTCCATGACGTAGAGCGTGTGACCCGTCGGACGCCTCGCCAGCTCGGTCGCGAGCTTCACGCGCTGGGCCTCGCCGCCCGAGAGAGTCGGCGCCGGCTGGCCCAGGCGCACGTAGCCCAGCCCGACGTCGGCCAGGCTCTGGACGTGGCGCAGGATCGCCGGCTGGCGGTCGAAGAACGTGAGGGCCTCGTCGATGGGCATGTTGAGTACGTCGGCAATGGACTTGTCGCGGTAGCGGATCTCGAGGGTCTCGCGGTTGTAGCGCGCTCCCCCGCAGTCCTCGCAGTTGACGTAGACGTCGGGCAGGAAGTGCATCTCGATCTTGATCGTGCCGTCGCCCGCGCAGGTTTCGCAGCGCCCGCCCTTGACGTTGAACGAGAAGCGGCCCTGCTGATATCCGCGGACCTTGGCCTCGGGGGTCTCGGCGAAGAGCTTGCGGATCTTGTCGAACACCCCGGTGTAGGTCGCCGGGTTCGATCGCGGGGTGCGCCCGATGGGCTGCTGGTTGACCGCCACCACCTTGTCGAGGTGCTCGACCCCCTGGATGGTGTCGTGTTCGGCGACGACCGTCTTGGCCCCGTTGATCTGGCGCTCGAGCGAGGCGAGCAGGATCGAGTTGATCAAGGTCGACTTGCCCGAACCCGAGACGCCGGTCACCGCGACGAAGCGCCCGAGGGGCACGTCGACGGTCACGTCGAGCAGATTGTTGGCGCGCGCGCCCTTCACCGTGAGGGTGGTCCCCTCGCCAACTCGGCGCGTGTCGGGCACGGGAATCGAGCGACGCCCCGAGAGGTACTGGCCCGTAAGGGAGCGCTCGTTGGCGATGAGTTCCTCGTAGGTGCCGGCGTGGACGACCTCGCCGCCGTACTCGCCGGCGCCCGGGCCGATGTCGACGATGAAATCCGCCAGGCGGATCGTCTCCTCGTCGTGCTCGACCACGATGACCGAGTTGCCCAGATCGCGCAGGCGCTCCAGCGTGGCGATCAGGCGACGGTTGTCGCGCTGGTGCAGGCCGATCGAGGGCTCGTCGAGCACGTAGAGCACACCCACGAGGTAGCTGCCGATCTGACTGGCCAGGCGGATGCGCTGGGCCTCGCCGCCCGAGAGCGACGCCGACGCGCGCGCGAGCGTCAGGTAGTCGAGTCCTACGTCCATCAGGAAGTTGAGCCGCTCGACGATCTCCTTGACCACCTGGTGGGCAATGGCTTCGTCGCGCGCGTTCAGGCTGAGCCCACGAAAGAACGCCAGGGCCTCGTCGATCGTGAGCGAGTTCACGTCGGCAATGTTGTGGCTCTCGATGGTCACCGCCAGCACCTCGGGGCGCAGGCGCCGACCCTGGCACGCGGTGCACTCGACCTCGCGCATGTACTGCTCGGCCTGCTCGCGCGACCAGTCGCCGTCGGCCTCGCTGCGCTTGCGTTCGAGCCAGTCGACGATGCCGTTGAACGTGCTCTCGTAGGTGCGCACGCGCCCGTAACGGTTGCGGTACTTCACCGGCACCGACTTGTTCTCGACGCCGTAGAGGACCAGCTTGCGATCCTTCGCCCGGAGCTTTTTCCACGGGGTGTCCAGGCTGAAGCCGCCGAGGTTAGCGATGCCCTCGACCAGGCGCTCGAAGTACTTGAAGCGGGCTCCGGCCCACGGGGCGAGCGCGCCCTCGGCCAACGAGAGGGACTCGTCGGGCACGACGAGCTCGGGGTCGACCTCGTAGCGCGTGCCGAGTCCCGTGCAGACCGGGCACGCACCGTAGGGCGAGTTAAAGGAGAAGTCGCGCGGGGCGAGTTCGCTGAAGCTAATCCCGCAGTGCACGCACGCGAGCTTCTCGGAGAACGGCACGAGCTCGTCGGTGTCGGTGAAGTAGAACGACACCGTGCCCTTGGTCAGGCGCAGCGCGGCCTCCACCGACTCGGTGAGGCGTTGGCGGTTGGATGCTCGAACCGTCAGGCGGTCGAGCACCACGTCAATCGTGTGCTGCTCGTAGCGCGCGAGGACGACCTCGTCGCGATCCTCAAGCTCGACGATCGCGCCGTCGACGCGTACGCGCGAATACCCCTGACCCGCGAGCTCGTTAAGTAGCGTCGAGTACTCCCCCTTGCGCCCGTCGACGACGGTGGCGAGCACCAGGAACTTGCTGCCGGGCTCACCGGCCAGGACCTGGTCGACGATCTGCTGGGGGGTCTGGCGCGCGACCACCCGTCCGCACGAGGGACAGTGGGGCACGCCGATGCGCGCGTAGAGCAGGCGCAGGTAGTCGTGGATCTCAGTGATCGTGCCGACCGTCGAACGCGGATTGCGCGAGGCCGTCTTCTGATCGATCGAGATCGCCGGCGAGAGCCCCTCGATGAAGTCGACGTCAGGCTTGTCCATCTGGCCGAGGAACTGGCGGGCGTAGGCCGAGAGGCTCTCGACGTAACGGCGCTGACCCTCGGCGTAGATCGTGTCGAAGGCCAGGGAGGACTTGCCCGATCCGGAAAGTCCCGTGAAGACCACCAATTTGTCGCGCGGCAGCTCGACCGAGAGGTTCTTCAGGTTGTGAACACGTGCGCCCTGCACGCGGATCGTGGCGGCCATGGCGTGAATCTACCGGTCACACATCGCTCATCAGCTCCTCGAGCAAGGGTGAGAGCCCCTGGCGTTGGAGTGTGTGCAGCACGTCGCGCAGGGCGGCGGCCTCTTCAAAGCGCAGCTCGCGCGCGGCCTCGAGCATGGCCTCCTCGACTCGGGCGATCTCGAGGGAGAGGTCGTCCGGTGGCGCCGCCTCCAGCGAGGTCAACGCGCCGTGGCGCGGCGCCTCGGGGGCGCTCTCGCTACGCAGACGGCCGAGGATGTCGGCAACGGACTTGGAGATCGTGATCGGCTCGATGCCGTGTTCGGCGTTGTAGGCGATCTGGACCAGCCGACGCCGCTCGGTCACCGAGATGGCGGCGCGCATGGAGTCGGTCACCGAGTCGGCGTAGAGGACGGCCTCGCCGTTGGCGTTGCGCGCGGCGCGCCCGATCGTCTGGATGAGGGCCGAACGCGAGCGCAGGAAGCCCTCCTTGTCGGCGTCGAGGATCGCCACCAGGGACACCTCGGGCAGGTCGAGACCCTCGCGCAAGAGGTTGATCCCGACCAGGACGTCGAACTCGCCCAGGCGCAGGCTGCGCAGGATCTCTATGCGCTGGATCGTGTCGATGTCGCTGTGTAAGTACTGCACCCGATAGCCCGCGCGTACGAGGAAGTTGGTCAGGTCCTCGGACATTCGCTTCGTCAGGGTCGTGACCAGGGCGCGCTCGCCGCGCGCGATCACCGCGTCGAGGCGGGTGCGCAGATCGTCGATCTGGTGCTCGGTCGGCACGACACTGACCACGGGGTCGAGAAGGCCCGTCGGGCGGATCACCTGCTCGACCACCTGGTCGGAGTGCTCGATCTCGTAGGGACCCGGGGTGGCCGAGACGAAGATCATCTGGGGCACGAGGTCCATGAACTCCTCGAAGTTGAGTGGGCGGTTGTCCATCGCGCTCGGCAAGCGGAACCCGTGCTCGACCAGGGTCTCCTTGCGTGAGCGGTCCCCCGCGTACTGGCCGCGCACCTGGGGCACCGCGACGTGGGACTCGTCGATGACGACCAGCATGTCGTCCGGGAAGTAGTCGAGCAGGGTGTAGGGGCGCTCGCCGCGCTTGCGCCCATCGAGGTGAGCCGAGTAGTTCTCGATGCCGGCGCACACCCCGGTCTGTTCGAGCATCTCGAGGTCGTGCTCGGTGCGACTGCGCAGTCGCTGAGCCTCGAGGAGCTTGCCCTCGGACTCAAAGACGCGCAGCTGCTCGCCCAATTCCTCTTCGATGCCGCGACAGGCCCGCTGGAGAGTCGCCGCGCCCGTCGCGTAGTGCGAGGCTGCGAAGATGGTGATCTCGTCCACCTTGCCGCGGCGCTCCTGGGTCACGGGGTTGAAGAACGTGATCGCCTCGACCTCGTCGCCGAAGAACGAGACGCGCAACGCCTCCTGGGAGTAGGCGGGCTGGATCTCGAGGGTGTCGCCGCGCATGCGAAAGGTCCCGCGCTCGAGCACGAGGTCGTTGCGGCTGTACTGCATCTCGACCAGGCGGCGCAGCAGGGCCCGCTGGTCGTGCGCCTCGCCCACGCGAAGCACCAGCATGCGCTCGCGATACTCGAGCGGCGAACCAAGCCCGTAGATGCACGACACCGAGGCCACCACGACGGTGTCGCGGCGCGTCAGCAGTGATGATGTCGCGGCGTGGCGCAGTCGGTCGATCTCCTCGTTCACCGAGGAGTCCTTCTCGATGAAGGTGTCGGTGCGCGGGATATAGGCCTCGGGTTGGTAGTAGTCGTAGTAGGAGACGAAGAACTCGACTCGGTTGTGGGGCAGCATCTCCTTCAGCTCCGAGGCCAGCTGGGCCGCCAGGGACTTGTTGGGCTCGAGGATCAGCGTGGGACGCTGGGCGCGCTCGATCAGCCAGGCGATCGTGGCCGTCTTGCCGCTGCCCGTGATGCCCTCGAGCGTCTGGTAGCGCAGTCCGTCGGCGACGCCGGCCGCCAGGGCCTCGATGGCCTGGGGCTGGTCCCCCGCGGGCTGGAAGGGTGACTCGACCTTGAAGCTATCCACGCACGAGCCCCTCGGTGACCAGCAGCTCGTCGAGACGCGCCGCGAGATCCTCGATCGTGCCGTCGTTGATGACGACGTGATCGGCGAGGGCCCGGCGCTCCTCGTTGGACATCTGGGCGGCCAAGCGAGAACGCGCGTCCTCGCGTGAGAGGTGACGCGATTGCACGAGACGATTGAGTGCCACCTCGGGCGCCACCTCAATCGCCCAGACGCCGTCGAGGGAGAAGAGGGCGCGGTGCTCGGGGCGAAAGAGCGGTAGCGCGACAAAGACGACCGGCTCGGAGTCTCTCTCGGCGGCGGCGAGCCGCGCCAGGATCTCCTCACCCACCCGCGGATGCGTGATCGCGTTGAGCCGCGCCAGGGCCGCGGCGTCATGAAAGACCACTTCAGCCAGGAAGGCCCGGTCGAGCGTGCCGTCGCCGGCCAAGATCGCGTCGCCGAACGCGTCGCGCAGCGCCACGTAGGCCGGTTTCCCCGGCGCCACGATCGCCCGCGCGACGTCGTCGGCGTCGATCACGGGGAATCCACGCTGCTCGAGGTGGCTCTGGGCCGTGCTCTTGCCCGCTCCGATTCCCCCGGCCAGAGCGATTCGTTTCACCCAACCACGCTAGCGATCCCTTGTGACACGGCGTCCCGGCGTCCCCGTTTCAACAGTGGCGTTGGCTAATCTCCTAGGAAGTCTCCGGGGGGAACAGTGCTCAGATACGTGGTGCGGCGCCTAGTGATGCTTCTGGGCATCGTGGTCGTCATCTCGATCGGCAGTTTCTACCTGATCCACCTGCTACCGGGCGATCCGGCGGCGGTCATCCTGGGCACCGGCGACACGCCGGCCAACCGAGCGATTCTCTACAAGCAGTTGGGACTGGACCGGCCGATGGTCGTCCAGTACTTCATCTGGCTGCGTAATATCCTCCACGGCAACTTCGGAATCTCCTTCATCTCTCAGACCTCGGTCGCCTCCACGATCCGCGCGGCCCTGCCCATCGACCTCGAGCTCATCCTGCTCAGCCAGATACTCGCCTTCGCCGCCGCGATCCCCCTCGCGATGCGCTCGGCGCGCAAGCCCGACGGTTTCGTCGACCGCATCCTCGGTGCGGGCAGCTTCACCCTGCTCTCGATCCCGCCGTTCATCATCATCGTCCTGCTCGTACTCGTCATCTCGATCAAGCTGGGCATCCCCAACACCGGCCCCTCGTCGTACGTCTCGCTCGGCACGGATTGGATCGTCAACCTTGAGAGCCTGACCCTGCCCGCCATCACGCTGGCGATCGGCAGCTTTGTCCTCTACTACCGGGTGCTACGCAGCGACCTCATCGCCACCCTGCAAGAGGAGTTCATCACCGTGGCGCGTTCCAAGGGGATCAGCCGGCGTCGCATCATGTGGCGTCACGCCTTCCGCCCGTCGTCGGTCGCCCTGCTCGGCAGCGCGGGGGTCAACATCGGCGGCCTACTGGCCAGCGGCTTCGTGGTGGAGTACCTGCTCGCCATCCCCGGGCTGGGCTACACCCTGATCGCCGCGATCAACGCGAGTGACTACCTGCTGGTACAGGGAATCGTGCTGGTGGTCTCGGTGGGAGTCGTCGTGATCAACTTCTTCTTCGACTTCGTCATCAACATCGTCGATCCGAGGATCAGCCGTGAGTGAGACCCTCGACGACCTCGGCGTCCTCGAACGTCCCGAGGCCAGCACCCCGCTGGGCTGGCTGTTCTGGGTCTGCGTGGGCTGGTTGGGCCTCAACGTGCTGGCGGCGATCTTCGCCAACGTCCTGCCCCTAGTCGACCCGCTGTATCAGAACTACAACGTGGTCAACGCCGGTCCGTCGCTGCACCACCTGCTCGGCACCGACGACCTGGGCCGGGACATCTTCTCGCGCATCGTCTTCGGCTCGCGGGTATCCATCGCGGTGGGCGTGGGCGCCATGGCGATCGGATTTGGCATCGGCGCGCCGCTGGGAATGATGGCCGCCTACCGGCGCGGGCGCTTCGACACGATCGTCACCACGGTGATGTACGTCTTCCTCGCGTTTCCGGCGATCGTGGCGGTCATCGCGGTGCTGTCCTTCTGGACGCCGCGGTCCCTTCTGAAGATCATCCTGGTCATTGGGCTGGCCTCGGTGCCACTCGTCTATCGCGTCATCCGCACGGCCACCATGGCGATCGCCACCAAGGATTACGTCATCGCGGCCAAGGTCCAGGGTGCGACCGACCGGCGCATCCTCATCAAGGAGCTGCTGCCCAACATCGCACCAATCGGCGTCTCGTTCCTCCTCATCGGCATCGCCACCGTGGTCACCCTCGAGGGCGCACTGGCGTTCCTCGGCCTGTCGGTGAATCCGCCTACGCCCTCGTGGGGCAACATGATCAACGAGAGCCGCACGGTGATGAGCCAGAACCCCTGGCTCGTGCTCTTCCCCTCACTGGCCCTGTGTCTCTTCCTGCTGTGCCTGAACTTCATCGGTGATCGCCTGCGCAGCCACTTCGACGTGACGGAGGTGAAGCTGTGAGCGAGGTCCCCCTCCTCGAGGTGCGTGACCTCGCGGTCACCTTCGAGACCGCCGGTGGCCCCCTTCCCGCGGTGAGCGGCGTGTCCTTCACGGTGGGCCCCAACGAGACCCTCGGCATCGTCGGCGAGTCAGGATCGGGCAAGACGGTGCTGGCGCGCTCGATCATGGGACTTCAGCCGCGCGCGCGGGTGACGACGACCGGCTCGGTGCGTCTCAACGGGAGCGAGACCGTGGGCGCCAGCGAGGCCGAGTTGCGTCGACTCTGGAGTACCGAGGTCGCCATGATCTTCCAGGACCCGATGACCGCGCTGAACCCCGTGATGCGCGTGGGCAAGCAGATTGACGAGACGCTGCGGGTGCGACTCGGGATGTCGCGCCCGGCGGCCAAGGCCCGGGCGATCGAACTGCTCGAGATGGTGGGCATCCCCTCGCCGGCGCAGCGCTACGACGCCTACCCCGGTCAGCTTTCGGGTGGCATGCGCCAGCGCGTCGTGATCGCCGCGGCGCTCGCCTGCACGCCCAAGCTGCTGCTCGCCGACGAGCCCACGACGGGACTCGACGTCACGATCCAGGCTCAGATCCTCAATCTGCTGGACGACCTCAAGGACCGCCTGCACATGTCGGTCGTCCTGATCACCCACGACCTGGGGGTGGTGGCCACGAGAACCTCGCACCTGGCCGTGATGTACGCCGGTCGCATCGTCGAGTTCGGCGCGACGCGCGACGTCTTCGCGCGTCACCGCATGCCCTACACCCGCGCCCTGCTCGAGAGCTCGCCGCGGGTCGCCAATCCTTCGCATACGCGCCTGGCCGCGATACCCGGGCGACCGCCGAACCTCCTCACCCTGGGCGAAGGCTGCGCCTTCGCCCCGCGCTGCGCGTACGCGAGCGAGCGCTGCCACGTCGAGCGACCCCCGTTGAGCGCCCCCGACGCGGCGGGGCACACCTTCGCCTGCTGGAACCCCCTGACCGAGGAGTCCCGATGACCGACGTCCTGCTCTCGGTGCGCAACCTGACTGTCACCTTCGGCAAGGGCGCGCATCGCGTCAGCGCGGTCGCCGGGGTCAGCTTCGACGTCTACGAGGGCGAGACCCTGGGTCTGGTTGGTGAGTCGGGCTGCGGCAAGTCCACGACCGGCAAGGCCATCATGAAGATCGTCGAACCGACATCGGGATCAGTCTCCCTCGACGGCGCCGACATCACGAGCGCGCGCGGGCGCACCCTGCGCCGGCTGCGCACGCGCATGCAGATGATCTTTCAGGACCCCATCAGCTCGCTAAACCCGCGCCGGCGCATCAAGGACATCGTGGCCGAACCCCTCGACTGCTGGGGCAGCGCCACGGGCGCCGAGCGCGACGCCCTCGTGAGCGACCTGCTCGCCAAGGTCGGCATCGACCCGGTCGTCTACGGGAATCGCTACGCGCGCCAGTTCTCCGGCGGGCAGTGCCAGCGCATCTCCATCGCCCGTTCGCTGGCCATGCGGCCCAAGATGCTGATCTGCGACGAGATGGTCTCGGCCCTCGACGTCTCGGTCCAGGCCCAGATCCTCAACCTGCTCGAGGACCTCAAGGCCGAGTACGGGCTCACCTTGTTGTTCATCGCCCACGACCTGGCCGTGGTGAAGAACGTGAGCGACCGCGTCGCCGTGATGTACCTCGGCATCATCTGCGAGATCGGTCCCGCCGACGTTCTCTACGAGGCCCCCGCGCATCCCTACACCCGGTTCCTCCTCGGCGCGGCCCTCGAGGCCGACCCCGACGCGCCCCGTCGCAGCGACGTGCTCGAGGGCGAGCCGCCGTCGCCGCTCAATCCGCCGAGCGGGTGCCGATTCCGCACCCGCTGCCCCTTCGCCCAGGAGAAGTGCGTGAACGAGGTGCCGGTCATGCGCGACGTCTCGCCGGGTCACCAGGTGGCCTGTCATTTCCCCCTCGTCGACGTGCAGTAAGCGCAACGTCCGTCGAAGATACTGGAGCATGCTCTCTCGTTCGTCGCGCGTCGCCGCGGCCGCCCTGGCCGGATTCGCCACCCTCTTCCTCGCCCTACCCGCGCAGGCCGGTTCAATCTCGGCCTCCGCGCACGGTACGCGGGCCACGCTCAACTACGAGGGCCCCTTTAACCAGGCAAAAAGGCTCACCCTCACCATCGCACGCAACGGGGTCGTCGTCGAAAGGTCCCGCGTGTCGTCGCCGATGTGCGGGCACCTCTGCTGGCCGGCGCCCGTGGGATCGGTGCTGCGCGTCGCCGACCTCGGGGGGGCGCATCTCGACGTCGTCCTCGGCCTCTACAGCGGCGGGGCGCACTGCTGCTTCATCGACCAGGTCTTCTCGATGAGTGCCGCGGGCCGGGTCACCAAGAGCGAGTTAGTCCTGGGCGATCCGACGGCCACGCTCGAACGCCTCGCGCCACACGGTCCCCTCGTCTTCGTCACGGCCGACGATGCGTTCGCCTACGCCTTCACCGACTACGCCGCCTCGGGGCTGCCGGTGAAGATCCTGGAATTTCGCGACCACCGTTTCCTCAACGTGACCCGCGACTACCCCGCGGTCGTGGCGCGCGACGCGCAACGCTGGTGGCGGGCCTTTGCGGCCAGCGCGACCTCGCACTACGCCGACAGCGTGGGACTAGCCGCCGCCTGGGCGGCCGACGAGGACCTGCTCGGCCACGGCGCGATGGTCGCCCGGGTTCTCGCCGGAGAGGCGCGCGCCGGGCACCTGCACAGTGCCCTGAATCCCACGACGGACGAGGGACAGCGCTTCATCACCCAACTAGACCAGTTCCTCGCCCATCACGGCTATCGCGCATAGGGTCGGGCGCGACCTCCGTCGGGGCCGGTCGCCGGGGTATCGTCGCCGATGATGGACAACGACGCGGACCTGATCACGTGGCTCCTCGACAGCGACCCCGCGCTGCGCTGGCAGGTCGAGCGCGACCTCTCCGGCGCGGCGCCGCAGGTGTGGGAGGCGACGCGCGCACGTGTGGCGACCGAGGGTTTCGGCGCGAACCTGCTCGCGCATCAAGACGCCGACGGACAGTGGGCCGGCGGTGCCTACTTCCCCGGCGACTTCGACTTCGACGGCCCCGAGGCCGAAGGCGACGGCCAACCCTGGACCGCGACCACCTGGTCACTCAACACGTTGCGCGACTGGGGCCTAGACGCCGACGTCCTCGCGGGCACGGCCGAGTTGCTCGCGCGCCACAGCCGCTGGGAGTACAACGATGGGCCCTACTGGGAAGGCGAGGTGGACTGCTGCATCAACGCCTACACCCTGGCCAACGGGGCCTGGCTGGGCGCTGACGTAAGTGAGCTCGTCACCTGGTTCGCCGAGCACCAGTTGGAGGACGGCGGCTGGAACTGCGAGTGGGTGAACGGCTCGGTGCGCTCGTCGTTCCACTCGACCCTCAACGTCCTCTTGGGCCTGCTCTACTACGAGACCGCGAGCCCCGAGAGCGCGCGGCGCTCGCTGCGCCACGCGGGCGAGCGCTACCTGCTCGAACGACGCTTGCTGCACTGTCGTAGCAGTGGCGACGTGGTCGGTCCGTGGGTCAGCGAGTTCGCCTATCCGTTTCGCTGGTTCTACAGCGCCCTGCGGGCGCTCGACTACTTCCGCGCCGCGAGCCTGCACGACGAGACGGCCCCCGACGAGCGCCTGGGAGACGCCATCGAGCTGGTGCGCGCGGCGCGCCACCCGGAGGGCTACTGGATCCAGGGCGCCCACCACGCCGGACGCGAGTGGTTCAGCGTCGACGTCGCACCGGGTGAGCCGTCGAAGTGGCTCACCTTCTACGGCGCGCGCGTACTCGCCTGGTGGGACGCACGCCACGCGCCACGCGCGTAACTCGTCGTTCTGCTAGGGCTGGTGACTGCCCCCGGTGATCGCAGCGAGGGCTGCGGCTACGCGTCGGCGGGCTCGGTGCCCTCGTCGGACACCTCGTCGGACACCTCGTCACCCTCTTCAGAGCCCTCGGCCTTGGGCGCGACCTCGGTCGCGTACTCGGCCCAGGCGGCCTGCGCCTCGGTCTCGGGGGTGAACTCGCCGTACTCGAGGCCACCGATGTAGTTGCCCTCGGTGTCGTAGGCGTGGCTGCCGAAGGCCTCGCGGTACTCCTCGGAGACTTCGCCACCCTCGGCGGCCTGCTTGATCGACAGCGAGATGCGCCGGCGCGCCGTGTCGAGCTCGATGATCTTGACCCACAGCTCCTCACCGGCGCTGACCACCTGGTCGGGCGACTCGACGTGGTGCGCGGCCATCTCTGAGATGTGCACCAGGCCCTCAATCCCCTCGCCCACCTGGACGAAAGCGCCGAAGGGCACGAGCTTGGTGACGCGTCCGTAGACCAGCTGGTCCACGGCGTGGCTGTCGGCGAAGACCTGCCACGGGTCGGACTGGGTGGCCTTGAGCGACAGGGAGATGCGCTCCTTGGCGAAGTCCACGTCGAGTACCTCGACGTCGACCTCGTCGCCGACCGCGACGACCTGGCTCGGGTGGTCGATGTGCTTCCAGCTGAGTTCGGAAACGTGGATCAGACCGTCCATGCCGCCCAGGTCCACGAAGGCACCGAAGTTGACCACCGAGGAGATGACGCCGTGACGGCGCTCGCCGGGCTTCAAGTTATTGAGGAAGTCCCCGCGCTGCTCCTTCTGGGTCTCCTCGAGCCAGGCGCGACGCGAGAGCACCACGTTGTTGCGGTTGCGGTCGAGTTCGATGATCTTGGCCTCGACGGTCTTGCCGATGTAGGGCTGCAGCTCGCGCACGCGGCGCAGCTCGACCAGGGAGGCGGGCAGGAAGCCGCGCAGTCCGATGTCGACGATGAGGCCGCCCTTGACGACCTCGATGACGACGCCCTTGACGACCTCGTCACGGGCCTTCAGCTCTTCGATCGTGGCCCAGGCCTTCTCGTACTGGGCGCGCTTCTTGGAGAGGATGAGGCGGCCTTCCTTGTCCTCCTTCTGGAGAACCAGGCACTCGACGCGCTCGCCGAGGGAGACGATCTCGGAGGGGTCCGCGTCGTTGCGAATCGAGAGCTCGCGCGCCGGGATCACGCCCTCGGACTTGAATCCGATGTCGAGGAGGACTTCGTCGTGGTCGATCTTGACGACCGTGCCGACCACCAGGTCGCCGTCGTCGAACTCGAGGACGCTGTTGCCGACCAGGGCGGCGAGGTCCGTGCCAACCAGGTTGTCTTCGGTGATGACGCGGGGAACGTAGTTGCCCTCGGCGTCGAAGGTGCCCATTTGCTGGGAGGAGAGGAGGCTGGTGCCGTCCGACATGACTCGTAAATCCACTACCGACCACACCGGGGTCCGCTAGGCAACAGGGGCTGGGCTACCGGTGTCAGCCCAGGGTGAACAGCCTATCAGGGCGCTAACCCTTGGCCGCAGCCCAGTTCTCGCCCCAGGCGAGAGACGTCGCGAGCGGCACCGAGAGCCGCGCCGCGTTGGTCAGCGCGTCGACGATGATCGCGCTGACCTGTTCTTTCTCCTGCGGCGGGGCCTCGACGAGGACCTCGTCGTGGACCTGGAGGATGAGACGCGCGGCCAGTGACTGCTCGCGCAGCTCGCGGTCCAGGCGCACCAGCGCGGACTTGAAGACGTCGGCCGCCAGTCCCTGGATGCCGGCGTTCATCGCCTGACGCTCGGCCGCCTGGCGCTGGGGACCCACCGCCGTCGCGAGATCCGGGAAGGGCCGGATGCGCCCGAACTCGGTGCGCGAGTATCCCCGGGCGCGGATCTCCTTGACCGTGTCGTCCATGTAGCGCTTGAGGCTGGGAAAGCCCCCGAAGTACTGGTCCATGATGGCCCTCGCCGCGGGCACGTCGATGCCCAGGCGCCGGCTGAGACCGAAGGCCTCCATCCCGTAGGCGAGCCCGTAGGAAACGGCCTTGGCCTGCTCGCGCTGGGCGTGGGTCACCGCCTCGGGGGCGACCCCGAAGACGATGCTCGCGATCGACCGGTGCACGTCTTCGCCGCTCGCGAAGGCCGCGAGCAGCCCGGCGTCCTGGGAGAGATGCGCGAGGATGCGCAACTCGATCTGGTTGTAGTCGGCCACCGCGAGCAGCCAGCCCTCGCTCGGCAAGAACGCGTAGCGCAGCCGCCTGCCCTCACGGCCGCGCACGGGGATGTTGTGCAGGTTGGGGCTGTCCGACGACAGGCGCCCGGTGCGCGCCACGGTCTGCTGGAAGGTCGCGTGGATGCGCCCGTCGGGCGCCACCGCGTCGATGAGGGGCGCGCCGTAGGTGCTGCGCAGCTTCTCGACCTCGCGATAGCGCAGGATTTTGGCCACGATGGGATGCGCTCCCTCGATCGCCTCGAGGCTGGAGGCGTCGGTGGAGAATCCGCTCTTGATTTTCTTGGTGGGGGGAAGTCCGAGCTCCTCGAAGAGCACCACCTGGAGCTGGGCGGGCGAGTTCACCTTGAAGTCGTGACCGGCGAGGTCTTGGATCTCGCGATCGAGCCGCTGGGCCTCGTCGGCGAACTCGGCGGCGATCTCGCGAAGTAAGGCCACGTCAACGCGAATCCCTCGCGCCTCCATCCGCCCGAGCACGGCCACCAGGGGCAGTTCAACCTCGCGATAGACGTGGTCGAGCTCCCAGGAAGTGATCTCAGCGCTCAGCAAGGTGAGCAGGCGCTGGATCCTCTCCACGTCGGCGACCAGCGCGTCGTCGCCCGCCGCGTCAAAGAGCGTGGGCGCGGACACGGCCTCGCCCAGGTACCGCGCCACCACGTCGCCGAGCTCGTAGTGCCCGCTCACCGAGTCGAGCAGGTAGGCCATGATCGACGAATCATCGCCGGGCCCGGCGAGGTGGACAGATCGCTCCTCGCCGAGGCGGTAGAACACCTTGACGTCGTGACCCGAGAGCGGCCGCTCGCCCACGAGAGCGAACAGTTCGGAGATCTCGCCGACGCTGACGACGTGCGCCTGGGGATCGAGGACCGCCACCCGCTCACCGGCGCGCGCGACGACCAGGCCGTGTGAGGCGGCGATCACGCTCGCGAAGTCATCGCGACGCGCGATGGGCACGGCCGCCCGGGCCAGCGGGGCCGGTGCGGGGGCCGGTGCGTCGGCGCCCGCGCCGAGGAGCCCTTCGGTCATGAGCTTGTCGAAGCGCGCGCGCATCGAGTTCATCTCGAAGCGATCGAAGAAGGCCAGCACCTCATCGCGGCGCCAGCCCCCCAGGTGCACCTCCTCGAGGGTGAAGTCGAGGGGCACGTCGCGCACGAGCTGCATCACGGTCGCGTTGGTGCGCGCGCGCTGCTCGTAGGCCGCGAGGTTTTCGCGCAGCTTGGGGGTGAGATCGTCCAGGTGCTGGTAGAGATCGTCGAGGTCGCGGTACTGACTGAAGAGCTTGGCGGCCGTCTTCTCACCCACCCCGGGCACGCCGGGCAGGTTGTCCGAGGCGTCACCGCGCAGGGCGGCGAGCAGGGGGTAGCGCTCGGGCTCGATGCCGCTGCGCTCGACGATGCCGGCCTCGTCGTAGAGCGAGTAGTCCGAGACCCCCCGGCGGTTGTAGAGGACCTTGACGTAGGGATCTTCGACCAGCTGGAAGGTGTCGCGATCCCCAGTCACCACGGTGACGGGGATCTGCTGGTCGCGCCCCCAGGTCGCGAGCGTGGCCAGCACGTCGTCGGCCTCGAAGCCCGGCACGCCGAGCACCGGGATGTGCAGCGCGTCGCACATGTGGCGGATGAAGTCGAACTGGGGCTCGAGCTCGGGCGGCGTGGCGGCGCGTCCGCCCTTGTAGTCCTCGCTCATTGCGTCGCGAAAGGTCCCCCCGGGCAGGTCGAAGGCCACCACCACGCCGCGCGGGTTCTGGGTGCGGATCAGCGAGTGCAACATCGCCGCGAATCCGTGCAGGGCGTTGGTGACCAGGCCCTCGGACGTGGCGATCTCACTGGAGAGCGCAAAGTACGCCCGAAATGCCAGCGACATCCCGTCGAGGACGAGCAGCGGGCGCGTCGTCGAGTCAGCCGACAAATTCACCCTTGAGGATCTGCTGGGCCACGTCGCGCATCCGCACCCGTCCGCGCATGGCGGACTGCTGGATCGCCTCGAAGGCGGCCGGCTCGTCGAGGCCGCGCTCGGCCATCAACTTCTCCTTGGCGCGCGCGACGAGCTCGCGGGTCTCGATCTTGTCCTCGACGACGTGGGAGACCTCGGAGGTCACATCCTCGTCGTGGGGGTTGAGCAACGCCGCCAGCTTGGGCAAAATCTCACTGGAGCGGAACGGCTTGACCAGGTAGGCCACCACCCCGGCGTCACGCGCGCTCTCGATGAGCGATCGCTGGCTGAAGGCCGTGAGCAGCACGACCATCGTGTTCGAGCCCTTGACCTCGCGCGCCACCTCGATGCCATCGAGGCCGGGCATCTTGATGTCGAGCAGCGCCAGGTCGGGGCGGTGCTCGCGGATCATCGCCAAGGCGTCGTCGCCGCGCGCGGCCTCGCCCACGACGACGTAGCCGTCGCTCTCGAGGATCTCCTTCAGATCGAGGCGAATGATCGACTCGTCGTCGGCGATGACTACCCGCTTATCCATGCTCATCCTTTGGTGCCCATTCACGCAACAATTCGTCGCGCTCGTCTATCAGGCTACGAACTTCTACCGTTCGACGCTCCAACTCGGACTTCGCGGCCAGGACGTGGCGCGACAACTCCTCGTATTCTTGCGTCTGCAGCGGGGTCTCGGAGACCAGGGCGCGAATGCGGGCGTCGTCGAGCGCGTCGTTCCAGACCGCCACCTGCTCTTCGAGCACGCGCTGGCTCTCGCGCGCGGCCGAGAGCCGCCGTTGCACGTCCTCGAGACGTCGTCGCATACGTGGCACCAGCAGAAGTGTACGGCCGCTCACTCCCAGGTGCCGAGCGGCTCGGCCGCCTCGATGACGGCGGGCGCCGGGCGCCATCCCAAGCCGCCCGCGAGCGCGAGCGCTGCCCCGTCGGCGAGATCGACCGCGCCCACGTCGCTGGGCTCCTCCACGCAGCTCCGGGCGAAGACGCGGTTGACCCCGCGCGCGAAGTCCGACTCGAAGAAGCCCCCGAGGTAGACGCGCAGGCCCATCTCACGCGCTCGCGCGATGAGACTACGCGCGACGGCGTATCCGCCCACTCGCGCGGGCTTCACGCACAGCATCGTGGCGGCGTGGTAGCGAACGATCTGCACGAGGTCTTGGAGGCTGCGACAGCCCTCGTCGATGCTGAGATCGACCCCGAGGTGCGCGGCCAGACGCGAGTGGTCGGCTACGTTGCCCACGGCGAAGGGCTGTTCGATCGCGTCGATCCTCGCCACCTCACTGATGGCGCGCCACTGGCTCAGCACGTCCTCGGCGCTCGTGGCCGAGCAGTTGAAATCCAGCAGGACCGGCGCGTCGAGCTCGGCCAGCGAGGCGAGGGCTGCGTCGCTCAGTGCTCCGGGAGCGGTCTTCACGCGAACGCGCGCCGCGTCGCCGACCGACCAGGGAGTGGACAGGTCGACCATCGAGACCGTGGCCTGGATCGGCGTCGAATACTGCGCGGGCCAGAGTGTGGCGAGGTCGCTGTCACGGGCGCGCAGCTCGCGGTCCATCAACGCCATCTCCACCAACGCCCCGGCCACCCGGCTGGCCGGGCGCTCGCCCACGAGGCTGGTGGTGCGCGCCCACGCCGGCGGCTCGTGCTCGCGGCTCACGACGCGCATCAGGCGCGGAATGACGACCTCGAGCAGTTCGCTCACGACCTCTGCGACGCTGGGATCGCCGTTGAGGGCCACGCCCTGGGGAGAGACCTCGCCGAAGCCGACGTGGCCTGCGTGCTCGATCTCGAGGTAGAGCCGGGCGCGCTCGTCGTGGCGCTGTGCGGCGGCGGCGACGGGTCGGCGCAGGCGCGCGTGCGCTTCCCAAAGGCTCACTCTCACGACGTCACTTTAGGTAGGCTTCCGGGGTCGCTCTAGCCCGGATGGCGGAATCGGCAGACGCGGAGGCCTCAAAAGCCTTTACTCGAAAGGGTGTGTGGGTTCAAGTCCCACTCCGGGCACCACGCGCGCCGCCTCGACGCGCGTCGCGCCGCGGCGCGATCGCGCCGCGCGCCGCTGTTACCGTGGCACCATGATCGATGAGAATCTCGCCCTGCGCGACGACGTCGTCGCGCTCTTTCCGGGCCAGGGCTCCCTCTCCGGCGGCGCCGGGCGCGCCTGGGCCTCCTCCGCCAACTGGGAACTCGTCGGGCGCGTCTCCGAGTCGGCCGGCCTCGACGTCGAGTATCTGCTGCTCGAGGCGAGCGACGAGGAGGTCGTGCGCACCGACCGCGCCCAGATCGCGACCTTCGCCCTGTCGCTCGTGAGCTACCACGACCTGCTCGATCTGGGGGTGCGACCGCGCTACCTGCTGGGTCACAGCCTGGGCGAGTTCTCCGCGCTCGTGGCCTCGGGCCTACTCGGACTCGACGACGGGGCCCGCCTCATCGCGGTGCGCGGCTCAGCGATGGCCGCCGCGGCCGAGGCCGCCGCCGGTTCGATGGTCGCTCTCATGGGCGGCGACGACGACGCGCGCGCGGCTCTCGACTCGCTCGCCGACATCTGGGTCGCCAACATCAACGGCACCGGACAGATCGTCGTGAGCGGCACCCGCGCGGCGCTCGATCACCTGGTGAGCGTGCACCGCGACCTCGGGTGGCGCCGCGCCACCCCCCTGCCCGTCGGCGGCGCCTTCCACTCGCCCCTGATGGCTCCGGCCCAGAACGAGCTCGACCGGGCTCTCGAGTCCGTCACCTGGGCCAGCACCGAGCAGACCCTGATCGCCAACGTCGACGGCGCGGTGCACACGACGGCCGACGAGTGGCGACACCTCCTGTCTCGCCAGCTCACCTCGCCCGTGGAGTTCCTCGCCGCCACCCTGGCGCTGCCCGAGAGCGTCACGACCTCCGTCGAGATGGCCCCGGCGGGCGTTCTCACCGGTCTCACCAAGCGCATCCGAACCTTCGAACGCCAGGTCAGCCCCGGCGTGCCCGAACAACTTCAGGAGGTCCTATGAGCCGTCTCGTCCTCGTGACCGGTGCCAGCCGAGGCATCGGCGCCGCGATCGCCGAGCGATTCTGCGCGGCCGGTGACTCCGTGGTCGCCCTGTCGCGCTCGGGAGAGGCGCCAGCGGGCGTCGCGCGTGCGCTCGCGGTCGACGTCGCGGATTCAGCCGCCGTCAGCGACGCGGTCAAGTCCGCAGTCGCCGACTTCGGACCGGTGGCCGTAGCGGTCGCCAACGCGGGAGTCACCCGCGACGGGCTGGCCCTGCGCATGTCCGACGAGCAGTGGCGCGACGTGCTCTCGGTCAACCTGGACGGGGCGTTCTACACGGCGCGCGCGGTGCTGGCCTCCATGGTGCGCGCCCGCGCGGGCTCGATCATCTTCATCGGCTCGATCAGCCCCTTCTACGGCGTGCCGGGCCAGGCCAACTACGCCGCGGCCAAGGCCGGCCTGGTCGGGCTGGCCCGCAGCCTGGCGCGCGAGGTCGCCTCGCGCGGGGTGACCGTCAACGTGGTCGCTCCGGGCTTCGTCGACACCGACATGACGAGCGAACTGGCCGGTAAGGACGAGATGCTGGCGCTGGTGCCGGCCCAGCGCATCGGGGTGCCGGCCGACGTCGCCGGGGTCGTGGGATTCCTCGCCGGCGATGACGCGCGCTACATCACCGGCGCGGTCATTCCCGTCGACGGCGGGCTGGCCATGGGTCTCTAATCTGGTCCCGCGCGTTGAATAGAATGAACCGACACAAATTAAGGGGCTGACATGGACCGCAACGAAGCATTCGCCAAATTCACCGAGAACGCCGTCGAGGTCCTGGCCGTCGACGCCGCGCAGGTGACGCCGGAGGCGTCCTTCGCCGACGACCTGGGCGCCGACAGCCTCGACCTCGTCGAGTTGGTGATGGCCCTCGAGGAGACCTTCGACATCGAGGTGGCCGAGGACGAGCTCAAGGACATCACCACCGTCGGCCAGGCCTTCGAACTCGTCTACGCCAAGCTCTAGTGCGCGTCGCCGTAAGCGCTGAGGGACCCGTCCAGGGTCGTCGCGTGGCGGTCACCGCGTTGGGCGCGATCAGCTGCGCCGGCGTGGGCGTGGCCGCCCTCTGGGACGCCCTCGTCCAATCAGTCGCTCCGGCGAGCAAGCGCATCAGCGACTTCGACTCCACGGGCCTGGGCAACGCCAAGGAACTGCGTCGCCTCGACCCCTTCACGCTCTACGCGCTGATGGCGGCCGACGAGGCCTGGCGCGCGAGCGGACTCGTGGGACCCTACGACGACGGCGCCTCGATCGTCACGACCGGCATCGGCGGTCTCCAGACGGTCCTCGAGCAGGTGAACGTCCTGCGCGAGAAGGGCGCCAATCGCGTCTCGCCCTTCATGGTGCCGATGATGATGCCCAACGCGGCCACGGCCGCCGTCTCGATGCGTTTCGGCCTGGGTGGCCCCGCCGAGACGGTCACGACCGCCTGCGCCGCCGGCACCCACGCGATCGGCAACGCGGCGCGTCTCATCGCCTCGGGACGCTCGCGCGTCGCCGTCGCCGGTGGCGCCGAGGCCGTCATGGTCGAGATCGCCGAGGCGGGCTTTCGCAACATGACCGCGCTGTCCAACGAGGAGTTCTCGCGGCCCTTCGACCTGAACCGTGACGGATTCGTGATGGGCGAGGGCGCGGGGATCTTGATCCTCGAGGACTGGGACTTCGCCCACGAGCGCGGCGCGACGATCCTCGCCGAGGTGATCGGCGCAGCCTCGACCGCCGACGCACATCACATCACCGCCCCGGACCCGGCCGGCGTGGGCGCCACGCGCTGCATGGAACTCGCCCTGGCCGACGCCGACATCACGCCCGCCGACGTGTCGCACATCAACGCCCACGGCACGTCGACACCCCTCAACGACCTCGCCGAATCGATCGCCGTGCACCACGTCTTCGGCGAGAACCCGCCGCCGGTCACCTCCATCAAGGGCCACCTGGGTCACTCACTGGCCGCCGCCGGCGCCCTGGAGGGCGTCGCCTCGGTGCTGACGCTCGTGAACCAGCTCATTCCGCCCACCGCCGGCACCACCCAGGTGGATCCGGCGATCGGTCTCGACGTCGTCATCGGCGCGCCGCGCGCGACACAACTCGACGTGGTGCTGTCGAACTCCTTCGGATTTGGCGGCCACAACGGCTCCGTCGTCTTTCGCCGCTACCAGGGCTAAAACCACTCCTCGAAGCGCCGCGCGACGAAGGTGTTCTCGTAAGCCCAACGGGCGTTGGCGATGAAGGCGCCCAGGCGCGCCGGATCCTTCACCCCCGGGGCCACCTCGACGCCGGCGCGCACATCTACCCCAAAGACCGGGTAGTTCTGCACGACGTCGACGACGTTGGACTCGTTGAGTCCGCCCGAGGCGATCACCGGAACGCTCAGGGTCTCGTCCGCGAAGACCCCGAGGGAGTCGATCAGCGAGTTCTGGTCGTCGGCCTCGGGCAGGACCAGGTAGTCGACGCCGCTCGGCGCGGCGGCGATCGCCGTGCTCGGCAGACTGCGTAGCACGGTGTTCACGCGCTCGGCGACGTAGGAGATCTCCTCGGCCGCGGCCGGCCCGTCGATCTGCACCGCCGTAAGGCCCAGCCGGTTGGCGATCTCGACGATGCGCGAGGGCAGTTCGCCGCGAAAGACGCCGATCGAGATCGCCCCCTGGGGCAAGCGACGCAAGATGTCGTGCACGTCATCGGGGCTGACCCGCCGCGGGGTCGGCCCGAACTCGAATCCCACCGCGTTCGCACCGAGGCCGATCGAAAAGAGGGCGTCCTCTTCGGTGGTGACTCCCGAGACCTTGATGAACAGTCCCTCGACGATGAAGCGCATTCATCCTCCCCGCCTCAGGCTAGAGGACGGGTCCTAGGCGACGTCGAGTTCGATTGGCAGGTCCCCGCGCACCGACGCCTCGAGCAGGCTGCGGTGCGCGAAGCCGAGCGCCACGACTCGGCCGTCACGGCGTACGGCGCTGGTCACTCCGCTCGGCCCGGCCGGGCCGCGCGAGGTGAGGGCCGCCTCAACTACCTCGAGACTCGGCGCGCTCGCGCGCACGAGGCGCCACGGGACGTTGCCCGAGCGCGCGTCCAGGCGCGCCACGAGTTCCTGGCCCGTGTAGCAGCCCTTGGTGAAGGAGACGGCGTCGCGGATCAGCGCCGCGCCGTAGCTCTGGGCGGGCAGGTGCGCCGCGAACTCGGCCTCGCCGGGCACGAGGGCTCCGATCTGCTCGCCTAGCGTGGCGAGGGGCCCAGCGCAGTCGCCCTCGAGGGTGATCGAACAGCGCGCGCGCAGGCGAAAGCGATTGAGGCGCGCCAGCACCGTGTCGGCCAACGCGCCGGGCACCACCAGGTCCACGCCGTCCTCGCGTCGGGTCACCCACAGGCTCGAGATCACCGCACCGTCGGGCTCGAGCACGAGCGACCACGCGCCTGCGGCGCGCTCGACGTCCTGGGTCAACTGTCCCTGCAGGTAGCTAACGGCGCCCTCGCCGTCCACGCGCAGGCGCGACCAGACGAGAGGAGTCGTCGCGTCGAGGGGCTCGGAAATCATCGCACCAGTAGAGTATGCGTCGCACGACGCGGCGGAGCGAGGACAGATGAGTAAGGCCCAGATGGAACTCGCGACGATCACCTCGACGATGAGCGATCTCGCGACGCGCCTCACCGCGCTGGTCGAGAGCGAGGGTCAGGCCCTGCCCACCGATGTCTACAGCGAGCTCGTGGGCGCCGAGCGCACGATCGGGGCGTTGCTGCGCCGTCTCAACCGATTGGCGAATCGTCCGCTCTAGGCCCGGATAGCCTCGCTAGATGCCAGAAACGTGGGAATCGACGACGGTGCTCTCCAGCCGTCAGCGACTCGACGTGCTGACCTGGCTCAACTACCTCGAGGTGCACCTGGGCCGCGAGGCGATCGACGAAGGTCGTCGACGCGCGGTCGTGCACGAAACACCGGCCGAGCACTGGCTGCGCTACGAGAGCGGCTATCTCGCCGGCTACGCCATGGTCACCGGGCGCTCCGAACCCTCCCTGGAGATGGCCGGCGGAGGCTTTGACCCCGATCTGCTCGCGCGCGTGCTCCAGCACCATCCCCAGGTCGACTGGTGGACCCGCGGGCCTCAGGCGCGCGACGGTGGACACGATCTGCGCACCCTGCAGTTCCTCTGCGTGGGCCTACCCGTTGCCGTCGAGCCGGTGCCCGCGGGCGCGACGCTGCGCACGTTCGACGCCACGCGCGACGAGGACGCCTGGCTGGCCCAGAACAACGCGGCCTTCGCCGACCACCCCGAGCAGGGCGCCTGGCACCTGAGCGACCTCGACGAGCGAGCGCGCGAGCCGTGGTTCGACCCCTCCGGATTCCTCGTGCTCGAGATGGACGGCGAGCTCGTCGCCTCGTGCTGGACCAAGGTCCACGAGCTCTACCAGGAGCGCTTCGGCGAGATCTACGTCATCTCGGTCCACCCGCGCTTTCAGGGCCGGCGACTGGGTCGCGTGATGGTCACTCAGGGTCTCGCCGTCCTGCGCCAGCGCGGGGTCTCCACGGTCGGCCTCTTCGTCGACGAGTCGAATCTCAGCGCGCGGGCGCTCTACCAGTCACTGGGCTTCACGCTCGTGCGAGAAGACCACCTGACGAGGTTTCGCCGCTAGCTGCCCACCGCGTGGCCGACGAAGAACGTGACCGCGGCCGCGGCCGCGGCGATCCAGGTCTGGCGCAGGGCCCAGCGCACCACCCCGCGACGGGTGAACCA
>DAIDJP010000035.1 GCA_027451285.1 Acidimicrobiaceae bacterium
CGTCGTCCTCACGAACGTCAAGCAACTTGACACCAAGATTCAGCGCGGCCGAAATCTCGTCGATGCCGACCTGTGGCACGTCGTCACCAGTAGGGAAGCTCATCGTTCATTCCTGTCACTCGATCGGCATGACACGCGCGGCGCCCGCAACTTTTCGTGGTGTGACGCACGCCACAGCAATGTCGGCTTATCCACACTATCCACAGGTTGATCCACAAACCACAGGGTGCTCATTTGCATTTGCGCTGGCCAGGACTCCACGATGCGGCCCAGCGGCGCTCGCGACGGGGAACCGTAGCACTGCGTGTGCAGAGTTAGCGAATTCACTGCCACACCCGTGGGATAGCTCACGCCTCGGCTGGGCCGCTCGGCGGTACGTCCAGCCCGATGGGGCAGGACACCGAGGTCCCGCCGAGCCCGCAGTACCCATTCGGGTTCTTGGCCAGGTACTGCTGGTGATACTCCTCGGCGAGATAGAAGGGTCCCGCGGTGGCGATCTCGGTAGTGAGAGGCCCGTACCCCGCGTCGCGAAGTCGCTCGGCGTAGATTGCCGCGACGCGACGTGCCACGTCGCCTTGGGCGTCGCTCGTGACGTAGATCGCGCTGCGGTACTGGGTGCCTACGTCAGCTCCCTGGCGGTTGCCCTGGGTGGGGTCGTGGTTCTCGAAGAAATGGGCCACCACGTCGGCGTAGCTGAGCCGGTTCGTGTCGAAGACGACCTTGACCGTCTCGGCGTGACCGGTCAGACCCGTGCACACCTCCTGGTAGGTCGGATTGGGCGTGAAGCCGCCCTGATAGCCCACCGCGGTGGAGATCACTCCGTCGAGGCGGTAGAAGGACCGCTCGGCGCCCCAGAAGCAGCCCATGGCCACGTAGGCCACCTCGCTGCCCGCGGGGGCGTCGGTAAGGGACGTGCCCAGCACCAGGTGCGGGCGGTCCACGACGATGGCTTCGCTGCGCCCGGCGAGTGCGTGGGCCGCCGAGACCATGGAGTTTCGTGACGTCATATAGAGACTGTACGGGTCGTGGCGCCGAGCCGGGCCGGCCTAGTGTGGGCCCGTGTCCGAGACGATCAACCCGCTCGAGGAGATCCTCTCCACCCTGCGCGGCGCGGGCCGGCGCGTCACCGTGGCCAAACGGCGCCTCGCGGAGGTCCTCGTCGCCGCCAGAGGACACCGCAGCGCCGACGAACTGACGACCGCCGTGCAGATACTCGCCCCCGAGGTGAGCCCGTCGACCGTCTATCGCCTCCTCGACGAGTTCGAAGAGCTCGGCGTCGTCGTGCATTCGCACCTCGGCCAGGGCGCCGCCGTCTATCACCTGGCCGGTGCGGTCCACGGGCATCTGGTCTGCCAGCACTGCGGCGCGACCCAGGAGATCCCCGCCGCCCACTTCGACGCCCTAAGCCGCGATCTCGTAACCACCTACGGCTTCCTCCTCGATCGCCACCACGTCGCCATCTCGGGCACGTGCGCACTCTGTCGCGAACGAGGTGAGGCGACCACGCATCACTAGCGCCGCGATCGATTCACGCGGTCGTCGCTAGTGTTCGACACAGAACATGTTGCGCGTCGATCATCTCACCAAGCACTACGGCGACACCGTGGCGGTGGACGATCTCAGTTTCGACGTCGCCCCCGGGGTAGTGACCGGATTCCTCGGCCCCAACGGCTCGGGCAAGTCGACGACGATGCGCATCATGCTCGGACTCGACCGGCCAACCAAGGGGCAGACCTCGATTGACGGGCACGCCTACCGCGACTTTCCCGCTCCCCTGCGTGAGGTCGGCGCCCAGCTCGACGCCAAGTCGGTGCACCCCGGGCGCAGCGCGCGCAACCACCTGCGCGCGCTCGCGACCTCGAACTCGATACCCCTGTCACGCGTCGACGAGGTCCTCGAGTTCGCCGGCATCGCATCCGTGGCAGACAAGAAAGTAGGCGGCTTCTCCTTGGGCATGAGTCAGCGCCTCGGCATCGCCGCGGCGATCCTGGGCGATCCTGGTGTACTGCTCTTCGACGAGCCCGTCAACGGTCTCGACCCCGAGGGCATCCGCTGGATCCGCGAGTTCTTCGCCACGCTGGCGCGCGAGGGGCGTACCGTCTTCGTCAGCTCCCACCTGATGAGCGAGATGGCCCTCACGGCCGATCAGATCATCGTGATCGGCCGCGGCCACTTCATCGCCCAGGGATCGGTCGACGACCTGACGCGCACCAGCGCGGGAACGGTCTTCGTCGCGAGCGCCGACGACGCGCGCCTGGCCCAACGCCTGCGCGACGCGGGCGCGAGCGTGGCCGTGAGCGAACGCGGGCTCGACGTGGGAAAGATGCCGAGCGCCACGATCGGCGCAATCGCCCTGGCCGACGGCATCGCCCTGAGCGAACTGACCCCGCAACGCGCATCGCTCGAAGAGGTCTTCATGGAACTGACGGCCGACTCGGTGGAATACGGATCAGCGAAGGTCACCTCGTGAGAGGCGTGACCCTCGCCTCAGTGACGCGGTCCGAGTGGATCAAGTTCCGCAGTGTCCGCTCCACCCTGATGGGTGTCATCGTCACCACGGTCCTTACCGTCGGGCTGGGGGCCCTCATCGCCACGGCCGTGCGGGCGAACTGGAATCAGATGGACCCCATCCGCAAACTCGCCTTCGACCCGGTCTCGGCGAGCCTCGGCGGCACGCTCTTCGCCCAGTTCGCAGTCGGGGTGATCGGCACCTTGTTCATCACGAGCGAGTACTCCTCGGGATCGATCCGCACCACCTTCGCGGCCGTGCCCCGGCGCGGCCTCGTGGTCGCGGGAAAGCTGCTCGTGCTCGTCGGCTCGCTGCTCGTGGTGACCGAGGTGGCGTGCGTCGCCACCTTCCTCCTCGGCCAGTCAATCTTCTCCGGCGTCGTGCCCACCGCGTCGCTCGGCAACGGCGCAGTGTTGCGCTCGGTACTGCTCGGGGGTGTCTATCTCACCTTGCTCGCGGTGCTCGGTCTCGCCTTCGGACTCATCTTGCGCCAGAGCGCGGCCAGTATCTCCGCCTTCACGTCGCTACTGCTCGTCATTCCCATCATCCTCTTCCTCTTGCCCCAGAGCTGGCAGAACGCCGCCACGAAGTTCATGCCCTCGGCCCTGGGCCGATCAATGATGTCGACGAGCGCGCCGGAAAACTTCTTCGGGGCGTGGACGTCGACCGCCCTGCTGGTCGTCTACGTGATCGTCGCCTTCTCAGTCGGCGTCGCCCTGCTCCTTCGCCGCGATGCCTGAACCGTTGCCCCTCAATCTCAAGTCCGCACTGCGCACGACGGGTGCGGTACGCGACTTCACCGACGAACCCGTCAGTCGCCAGGAGGTCTACGACATCCTCGAAACCGCCCGCCACGCCCCCTCAGGGGGAAACCGTCAGGGCTGGCGAGTCATCGTGGTCGAACGCACCGACCTGCGCGAGCGCCTGCGCGACGCCTACCTCGACGCCTGGCACGACTACGTGGGGCACCTGCTCGCGGGCCTCGTTCCCTTCTCGCCCATCGCGAGCGACGCCGAGCGCGCCGCGGCCGCGGCCCAGCGCGGCGCGGCGATCGCCACGTCACGGCCCGACGGCTTCGCCGAGAACCTTCACGCGGTTCCGGCGATGCTGGTGGTCGCCGCCGACCTCGCGACGCTCGCGGCCACCGACCGCGACCTCGCGCGCTACTCCATCGTTGGCGGCGCCTCGATCTACCCCTTCGTGTGGTCGATCCTGCTCGCGGCGCGCGACTACGGCCTCGGCGGCGTGATGACGAGCGTGGCCACGCGCAACGAAAACGCCGTGCGCGACATCCTCTCGATCCCGCCCACCTGGGCCGTGGCG
Organism: Acidimicrobiaceae bacterium; assembly: GCA_027451285.1. Classification (GTDB taxonomy): domain Bacteria; phylum Actinomycetota; class Acidimicrobiia; order Acidimicrobiales; family RAAP-2; genus RAAP-2. The sequence continues at coordinate 3,833 of DAIDJP010000035.1, forward strand.
GCGATCGTGGCCCTCGGCCATCCCCGACACCAGCCCACGAAGCTCACGCGGCGATCGGTCGAGGATCTGGCCCGCCGTGACACCTTCGACGGCCCACCCCTCGAGCGAGGCGCGTCCCCGACCGACTAGTCCCAGAGCGCGCGGGTGTCCTCGCCGAGCCGGCGCGGCCCCCGCCGAATCGGCGGGCGCACGCCGTCGATGATGAGAGGGGTTCGCATCGCGGTGGTCTCGCCCGAGGGCGTCGACATCGGCCCTAGGAAATCACCGTCGGCAATCTGAGACTGGGCGAAGGCCTCGCCCACCGAGTAGATCGGCCCGTGGGGAATGCCGGCCTCGGCGAGCGCGTCGAGCCACGCGGAGGTCGGCCGAGAGCGAAAGATGGCGTTGAGGACCTCGCGCAGCTCATCGAGGTTCGCGACCCGCGCGTCGTTCTCGGTCCACTCGCGGTGTTCGGTCAGCGCGTCGTCGTTGAGCACGGCCACCAGACGCGCGAACTGCGCGTCGGTGCCCACCGCGAGCAGCAAGAAGCCGTCAGAGGTCGTCACCGGCCCGTAGGGGGCGATCGAGGGATGGTCGTTGCCCAGGCGCGTCGGCTCCGCGCCGGTGGAGAGATAGCCCTGGGCCTGGTTGACGAGGGCCGTCATCGTCGACTCGAGCAAGGGCGCCTCGAAGTCGCGTCCGGCCCTCCCGGAGAGGCGGGCGTAGAGGCCCGTCACGAGTCCGATGGCCGCGTAGAGTCCCGTCACCACGTCGGCGAGGGGGGCGCCCACCTTGGTGGGCACCCCCCCGCTCTCACCGGTGATCGCCATCAAACCCGAGCGCGCCTGGGCGAGAAGGTCGAAGGAGGGCTGCAGGGCGACAGGCCCCCCACTCGAGGCCGGCGTGACGCTGACCCAGACGCAGCCGGGATTCTCCTCGCGCAGCCGGTCGATGCCGAGGGCCGCCTTCTGGTGCGGGAGGTAGTTCTCGACCACCGCGTCGGCCTGGCGCACCAAAGCGGCGACTCGTGCGAAGTCCTCAGGGTCGCGCAGGTCGGCCACGACATTGCGCCGGTGGCGGTTCACGGCCAGGTAGTAGGTCGCGTCGTCTCCGAAGCGTGGCGGTGCGAGCGCCCGCACGGGGTCGCCCTCGGGGCCCTCGACCTTGATCACGTCGGCGCCGAGGTCGCCGGCGATCATCGCGCACAGCGGTCCTGCGAGGACCCGCGAAAAGTCGAGCACTCGCACGCCCTCCAGGGGCAAGCCGGTGCCGACGTTGCTCTCGTCGAGGTCCCAGGTCATTAGAGAACCTTGGACAAGAAACTCTGCAGGCGCGCCGAGCGCGGATTGACGAGCACCTCGCGCGGATTACCGGATTCTTCGATGACCCCCTGGTCAAGGAAGTAGAGCGAGTTGGCCACTTCGCGGGCGAATCCCATCTCGTGGGTGACCACGATCATCGTCATACCCGACTTGGCGAGGTCCTTCATCACGTCGAGCACCTCTCCGACCAGCTCGGGATCGAGCGCCGAGGTCGGCTCGTCGAAGAGCATCAGCTTGGGCTCCATGGCCAGCGCCCGCGCGATGGCGACTCGTTGCTGCTGGCCGCCCGAGAGCTGGCTCGGGTAGTTCTTCTCCTTGTCCACCAGGCCGACGCGCGCGAGGAGCTCGCGGGCGCGCACCGCCGCGGCGTCGTTGGAGACGCCGCGGACCTTTACCTGACCGATCGTGACGTTGTCGAGCACCGTGAGGTGCTGAAAGAGGTTGAAGCGCTGGAACACCATGCCGATGCGCGATCGCTCGGCGCAGATCTGCTTGTCATTGCGCTCATAGAGCTTGCCTTCGCGCGCCTCGTATCCCACCAGGTGCCCGTCGACGCGCAACTCTCCGGCGTCGTGCTTCTCCAAGTGGTTGATGCAGCGCAGCAGCGTGCTCTTACCCGAGCCCGAGGGGCCGATGAGACACGTCACCTCGCCACGGGCCACGGTGAGATCGACCCCGCGCAGCACTTCTACCGCGCCGTAGGACTTGTGCACGCCGTGCGCCTCGACCATCGGCATCGTCGCGTCCATCGGCGTTGTCACGACGCCCTCGCGGTGGATCGGCCCGAGGCGAACTTCGCCGCGATGCCGCGCACGTCATTGCGCAGACGCTGGATCGGCGTCGGCGGCGGGGTGCGCAGCGCTCCCTTGGCGTAGTGACGCTCGACGTAGAACTGTCCGGTGGAGAGCACCGTCGTCACGATGAGGTACCACAGGCTCGCCACGATCAGCAGGGGCATGATCTCGTAGTTGGCGGAGTAGATATTGGTGGCCGCGCCCAGCAGTTCGACCAGGCTCACCGCAATGGCCAACGAGGTGGTCTTGAGCATCGAAATGATCTCATTGCCCGTCGGCGGGATGATCACGCGCATCGCCTGGGGCAAGATCACCAGGCGCAGGGTCTGGGAGCGGGTCATGCCGAGCGACGTGGCGGCTTCGATCTGTCCCTCGTCGACCGAGATCAGCCCCGATCGGGCGATCTCGGACATGTAGGCCGCCTCGTTGAGTCCGAGGCCGACGACCGCCGTATTGAACGGCGTGAAGAACGCCACCAAGTTGATGTGCGCGAAGGTGACGTTGAGAAAGGGAAGCCCGAAGGTCACCGTCTGGTAGAGCGCGGCGATATTGAACCAGAAGAGGAGCTGCACGTACACCGGGGTCCCGCGAAAGAACCAGGTGTACACCCACGCGGTCGCTGACACCAGACGATTGTGCGACAGGCGCATGATCGCGATCAGGAGCCCCAGAGAGATGCCGATCGCCATGGCGATCGCCGTCAGCTCCAGCGTGACGAGCAGTCCGCTGAGGATCTCGCGCGACGTGAAGTAGTGGAACACCACGTTCCAGCCGAAGCGCCAGTTGGTTATGGGGTGGCAGTGGCGCGCCCCGGCGGTCGCGTGGCACGACACCTGGCCCGTGGGCACCTTGGAGAACAGGGTGTGCACCAACATCGCCAGGGCGACGGCGACGACGAATCCCGCGACGTAGCGACCGACGTGACGAACGGGGACGACTTCGACCGCGTCGTCCCCGTTCGTCATCATGGCTGCCGTTCTACTACAACTGGCTTAGGAGGTGGCTCCGTTCAGCACCATCTTCGACACCGGAATGGCACCAGCCTGCACACCCCAGTGGGTGAGGATCGACTTGTAGGTGCCGTTGGCCTCGAGGACCTTGAGGGCCGCCTGCAGCGCGAGCGCCAGCCCGTGACCGTTGGGCGTCTTGGCGGTCGCGATGCCGTAGGGCGCCACGTTCACCGCGTTGCCGACCAGCTTGAACTTGCCCTGGGACTGCGAGACGATGTAGCCGGCAACCTGGCTGTCGACGAAGCCGACCGCCGCCTGACCCGAGGACACGGCCAGGTTGGCCGCGGTCTGAGTGGCGAAGGTGCGAACCGTCAGCTTCTTGCCCGCCGGGCAGGTCTTGGCCGTGTTCTGGGCGTCGGTCTGCTCGCTCGTACCGGTCTCCACCGCGACGACCAGCCCGCAGAAGCTCTTGAGCCCCTTGAAGGTGACCTTCTTCGACGAGCTCGCGTAGACGCCCTCGCCGGCCTGGAAGTAGTCGACGAAGTTGTTCGTCTTCTCACGGGCCTTGTTGTCGGTGAATGACGAGTTACCGATCTGGTAGCGACCCGACTTGATCCCCGCGAGGATGTTGTCGAAGGTGACGCTGTTCTCCTTGATCTTGATGCCCAGCGTCGCCGCGAGGGCGTTCATCAGGTCGATGTCGAAGCCGACCATCTTGGTGCCCTGCATGAACTCGTCCGGCGGATACGTCGCGTCGGTCGCCACCTGCAGCGTCATGTGCTTGTACGCCGCCGGCACCAACTTCGCCGCGGCCGCGTTCACCTTGGTCGTGGCCGCTCCCGCCGTGAGGCTGGAGGCGAGGACGAGCGAGGCGATTCCGGACACCGCGAGTGCCGCGCGTACGCGTGTGCTTCCCTGCATTGATTCCCCTTGGATCTGTCGACGCCCTTGTGGGCGCGAGAAGTCCATTGTTATCAGATTTTGGGAGAATCCTCAGGTCGGGGGCGGCAAAATCCCTGAGGGGCGCGAAGCGACCACCCGCGCCAGGTGCTCGGCCAGGTCGTCGACCACCGAGAGCGCCTCGGGGACGATCCCGCCCAGGCGCAAGAACCCGTGCAGCATGCCGTGCGCCTCGAGCAACTCCACGCGCACGCCGAAGTGCTCGAGCAGGCCCGCGTAGGCCACCGCCTCGTCGCGCAGGGGGTCGCACTCGGCCACCACGATGATCGCCGGCGGCGCGCCGGTGAGATCGCTCGCGAGCAGCGGTGAGATCCGCTCGTCGGTCACGTCGGAGTAGTCGCCCAGGTACTGCCCGTAGTCGTAGCGCAGATGATCGACGTCGAGCAGGAAACCCGAGTGATAGACGTGGCCCGAGTCGGTGAGGAGACTCGGACCCAGGGTCGGATAGAGCAAGACCTGGGCGGCGACCTCGACGTCAGCGTCGCGCAGCTGGTTGAGGGCCGCCGTGGCGAGCGTCGCCCCGGCGGAGTCGCCCATCACGATAAGCGACGCGTGAGCGCCGGCGAATTCCGCGCGATGGCTGGCCGCGTAGACGATGGCGTCGCGCGCGTCATCGAGCCCCGCCGGGAACGGGTGCTCGGGCGCCAGACGATAGGCCACGGAGAGATAGCGCATGTTCGTGTCCGCGGCCAGGCGCCGGCACAGTCCGTCGTGAGAATCCAGGTCACCGGCCACGAAACTGCCACCGTGGAAGAAGACGACCAGCGAACTCTCCTCGTCGACATCGGGCACGTAGAGGCGTGCGGCCAGCTCGCGCCCGGGCACTCTCAGACGAACGTCGCTGACGACCGCCAGCGGCTCAGGAGTGGGCCAGAGGGACCCGGCCTGCTCGAGATAGAGACGGCGGCGCTCGACGGGTGTGAGCGTGGACGGGTGGGGACGCGGGTGCTCCTTCGCCGCGAGAACGAACGGCTCCATTGAGGGATGTACCACGTGGACCTCCTGAGCTCAAGGTTACGCAGGTCGCGAGCCCTTTCCAAACAGTGGCGCCGGTTCGGTCCGGTCACACTTGCGTCAAAAGGCCGAAGTCCCGGTTCCGTGGTGGGAACCGGGACTTCGGCCTGGAGCGGACGACCGGGCTCGAACCGGCGACCTCGACCTTGGCAAGGTCGCGCTCTACCAACTGAGCTACGTCCGCGTCGCGACCAGTGTAGCCGACGTCAAACGAAAAGACGACTAGCGCCCGGAGCTGCCGAAACCGCCGTCGCCGCGACGGCTCTCGGGCAGGGCCGCGACGAGCCGGTAGGTCGCGGACGCGACCGCGAGGATGACCAGCTGCGCGATGCGATCTCCCACCGCCACGTCGTAGTCGAGCGAGGGGTCCAGGTTCACCAGGGCCACCTTCACCTCACCGCGATATCCGCTATCGATTAGGCCCGGCGCATTCGCGCAGGTGACGCCGTGGCGCGCCGCGAGACCGCTGCGCGGCAGCACGAAACCGCCGTAGCCCTCGGGGATGGCCATCGCCAGGCCGGTCGCGACCAGAGCCCGTCCGCCGCCGGCCGCCAGATGGGCCGTCTCGACGGCCACCAGGTCCCAACCAGCGTCACCCGGGTGCGCCGTATCGGGCATCACCGCGTCGGGGTGCAGGCGTGTCACGAGGATTTCCATGGGCGCACCCTAGTGCGCACCACGATGGTCACTAGTGTCGAGGCATGCTCGCCTGGATGGACCTCGAGATGACCGGCCTCGAGCCCGAACGCCACGTCATCGTCGAGATCGCCACCCTCATCACCGATGACCACCTCAACGTGATCGCCGAGGGTCCCGACCTCGTCATCCACGCCACCGAGGAGGAGCTGTCCCAGATGGGCGAGTTCGTCACTGAGATGCACACGTCGTCAGGCCTGCTCGCCGCGATCCGCGCCTCGACGGTCACGACCGCCGAGGCCGAGGCGCAGACGCTGGCGTTCCTGCGCGAGTACATCAGCGACGAGCGCAGCGTGCCACTGTGCGGTAACTCCATCGGCACCGACCGGCGCTTCCTGCAGGAGTACATGCCGAACCTCGAGGCCTTCTTCCACTATCGCAACGTCGACGTCTCGACGATCAAGGAGTTGGCCAAGAGATGGCAGCCCGAGGTGCTCGCCTCGCGCCCGGAGAAGGCATCCAGCCACCGCGCGCTCGACGACATCCGCGAGTCCCTGGCCGAATTGATCCACTATCGCGAGACGCTCTTCAGCCTTCCCGCGACGCCTCCGGCCCCGTGACCGAGCCTCTCTCCCTCGCCGAGGCGACCGCGGCCCTCACCGCGCCGGGCCAGATGTTCGAAATGGAGACCCTCGTCCTTGACGGCGTCGAGATGACCGCGTGGAAGCACGCGGCGCGCAACCTCGGCCAGATCCTCGAGCTCTCGCGACGCCACGCGGACGCGGAGTTTCTGGTCTACGAGGGCCAACGGGTCACCTTCGACCAGCACTACCTCGTCGTGGCGACCCTGGCGGCGCGCCTCCAGTCACTCGGGGTCACCAAGGGCGAGCGCGTGGCCATCGCCGCGCGCAACCTGCCCCAGTGGGTCGAGGCGTTTTGGGCCACCATGGTCCTGGGCGCCATCAGTGTGCCGATCAACGCGTGGTGGACAACTGACGAGTTGGCCTACGCGCTGGCCGACTCGGGGGCGCGTGTGGCCTTCGTCGACGAGGAGCGTCTGGAGCGACTCCTCCCCGTCCTCGACGACCTGACCGACCTCGTGGCGCTGGTCGTCTTCAGTCATGACCCGGCCAACCGCGAGCCGCTGGCAACCCACGGCCGCGTCAGCGTCGTGCGCTTCGAGGAGTTCCTCGGCGGCGTCGATCCCGAAGCGATTGCCCCGTCGATCGACGTCGAACCCGACGACGTGGCCACGATCTTCTACACCTCGGGCACCACCGGCCGACCCAAGGGGGCGGTCGGCACGCACCGCAACATCATCACGAACCTCATGAACCTGTTCTTCATCGGCCAGCGCGCCACCATGCGATTCGGGGCCGGTGACGATCGGGGCCGCAACGCCACGCTGCTCAACATCCCGCTCTTTCACGCCACGGGCTGTCTCGCCTCGATGGTCGTCTCCACCGCGGCCGGAGGCAAGCTCGTGATGATGCATCACTTCGAACCGGGCGCCGCGCTCGCCCTGATCGAAGCCGAACGCATGACGATGGTGGGCGGCGTACCCACGATCGTGATGCAACTGCTGGACCACCAAGACTTCTCTCGCTTTGACACCTCGAGCGTGCGCAACATCTCCTACGGGGGGGCGCCCGCGCCGCCGGACCTCGTGCGCCGCATCCGCGAAGCCTTCCCCCAGGCCCAGCCCGGCAACGGCTACGGGCTGACCGAGACCTCCGCGGCGATCGCGCTCAACTCGGGCCCGGACTACGTCGAGCGACCCGACAGTTGCGGCCCCGCGGTGCCGGTGTGCGACGTCGCGATCGTCCCGGAGGATTTCGACGGTGAGGAGCCCGATCCCGCGTTCATCGGCCGCGCGGGCGTGCGCGGTGAGCTCTGGGTGAGGGGTCCCAACGTGTCCTCGGGCTACTGGGGCAAGCCCGAGGAGTCGCGGCGCTCCTTCACCCGTGGCTGGCTGCACACGGGCGACATCGCCCGCCTCGACGAGGAGGGGTTCATCTACATCCTCGATCGCGCGAAGGACATGATCATCCGCGGCGGCGAGAACGTCTATTCGGTCATCGTTGAGGCCGTACTCTACGAGCACCCCGACGTCGCCGAGTGCGCGGTCATCGGGGTCGCCCACCCCACCCTCGGCGAGGAGGTGGGCGCCGTCGTCGTCCTGCGCCCGGGCCGGCGCATCGACGCCGAGGACCTGTCGCGCCACGTCGCCCAGCGCCTGGCCAGGTTCGAAGTGCCGACGCGGTACTACTTCCGCAGCGCTCCCCTGCCCCGTAACCCCCAGGGCAAGGTTTTAAAGCGAGAGCTGCGCGACAGCGTGCTCTAGAGCGTCGCCCCGTCGATGGCCGCGAGGTCCTCGGCACTCAGCTCGAGGTCCCCGGCCGCCATGTTCTCCTCGAGGTGCGCGACCTTCGAGGTGCCGGGGATCGGCAGGACGACCGGTGAGCGCGCGAGCAGCCAGGCGAGTGAGATCTGCGCGGTGGTCGCGCCCATCTTCGCCGCCACGGTGTCGAGCACCCCGCCGGGCCGGGCGAGGGCGCCCGCGGCCACCGGGAACCAGGGGATGAAGCCGATGCCCTCGGCCTCGCAGTAGTTGACCACGTCCTCGCTGCCGCGGCGCGAGACGTTGTAGAGGTTCTGGACGGTCGAGATGGGAACGACCGCGCGCGCCGCGCGGATCTCGTCCACGTTCACCTCCGAGAGGCCGACGGCGCGCACCTTGCCCTCGGCGAGCAGATCGCTGAGGAGTCCGAACTGGTCCTCGGCGGGCACGTCGGGGTCGATCCGGTGCAACTGGAAGAGGTCGATCGACCCGACTCCCAGACGTCGCAGCGACATCTCGCACTCCTGGCGCAGGTAGTCGGGCTTGCCGCAAGGCGACCACTTGTCGGGCCCCGTGCGCAGCAGTCCCGCTTTGGTGGCCACGCGCACCTCGCCGTAGGGGGCGAGGGCCTCGGCGATCAGCTCCTCGGAAACCGCCGGCCCGTAGGAGTCGGCGGTGTCGATGAAGTCAACCCCGAGCTCGACGGCGCGACGCAGAACCGCCAGGGCGCCGGCCCGATCGGCCGGGTATCCCCAGACGCCGGCCCCGGTGATGCGCATCGCCCCGAACCCGAGACGGCGCACGGTCTGTCCCGCGTAGGTGAAGGTCGAGTCCACTGTTCGACTACTTGTTCGGCTGGGGGGTGAGGCGCAGGTAGTCCTTCAGCTTGCGAAATCCCTTGGGGAACTTCACCTTGGCGTCCTCGTCGCTCACCGAGTTGGCGATGATGACGTCGTCGCCGTCCTTCCAGTTCACGGGCGTGGCCACGGTGTAGTTCGCCGTCAGCTGCAGCGAGTCGAGCACGCGCAGGATCTCGTCAATGTTGCGCCCCGTCGAGGCCGGGTACGTGAGGGTCAGCTTGACCTTCTTGTCCGGACCGATGATGAAGACGCTGCGCACGGTGAGAGTGTCGTTCGCGTTGGGGTGGATCATGTCGTAGAGATCGGCCACGACGTGCTTCTCGTCGCCGATCAGGGGAAAGTTCAGCGCCGTCCCCTGGGTCTCGGCAATGTCGCCCTTCCACTTGTCATGGCTGGTCACGTCGTCGACCGACAGGCCGATGATCTTGGTGTTGCGCGCGTCGAATTCGGCCTTGCGGGCGGCGAAGCCGCCCAGCTCGGTCGTGCAGACCGGCGTGAAGTCCTTCGGGTGTGAAAAGAGGATTCCCCAGCTGTCGCCCAGCCACTGGTGGAACGAAATCGGCCCCTCCGTGGTGTCGGCCGTGAAGTCCGGTGCTACGTCTCCTAGGCGGATCGCCATGATGATCTCCTTCAATGGCCCGTCCTCTGACCGGCCTCGCGAGGACATGTTAATGACGGCGCCCGCGAATCCGGCAATTCTCTAGCGCATTAATAGGAATTTCTCAGCCACCCGCGCGCCTGTGAGACTGGGGAGATGACCCGTGCAGCGACCGTGGCCGCGTTCGATCTCGACGGCACCCTCACCGAGGGGGGCAGCGTCTTCAAGTGGCTGGCCCACGTGGCCGGACGCCGCGCCACCTACGGCGCCGCGGCGCGTCTAGCCCTGCCCTTGGCGATCGGCGGGCTGCGCAGCGGCCCGACGGCCGACCACGTGAAGGAGCGCCTCTTTCGCGCCCTCCTGACCGGCCGCGACGCGGCCGAGATCGTCGACGAGTCACGCATCTTCGCCCACGAGCACCTCGAGAACAAGGTCCGCCCCCTCACCCACGAGCGCCTGCGCTGGCACCTCGCCCAGGGCCACGACGTCGTTCTGGTGTCGGCCTCCCCCGAGATCTACGTACGCGTTGTCGCCGATGAGGTGCGCGCCCACGGCGCCCTCGGCACGCGCCTCGCCGTCGATCCCCTGGGACATCTAACCGGCGGCTACCTCGGACTGAACTGCCGCGGCGAGGAGAAGATGCGTCGCCTGCGCGAGTGGATCGAGGAGCGACACGGCACCGCTGACGTGTCGATCTACGCCTACGGCAATTCGCGCGGCGACCGGCGGATGCTGCGCGGGGCCACGCATCCCTACAACGTGGGGCGCCTCGGGCGCCTGGGGGCGCTGCGGCGCTATCCGCGCCTGCGCCAGGCGTCGCCTACTGACGAATAGCGGGCGTCAACTCGATGACCCCGCTCGCGCGACCGTCGTAGGAGACCTGCAGCGTGGCCGCCTGCTCGCGCCAGGCGAGCACGCTGCCACCGGGTCGGTCCACCAGCCCGAGGTTGACCTCGTAGACGCCGTCGAGCAACGGCAGCTCCGCGACCTCGACGCCGATGCGATTCGAGCCCGGAATGAGTGACACCGGTGAGGCCTGGACGTCGCTGCGACTCACCAGGAGTCCGCCGCGGGTGAAGACTTCCAGGAGGAAGAATCCGCTCACGGCGCGCTCGCTCGTCACGTCGACGTCGAGGTGCAGCGGGGTCCCGTGGCGAACGAGGAACGAGCCGGTCGGCGACGTCACCGCGTCGATGTGCACGTCGACCGGTGCGCCCGGAGCGTCCGGAGCCGGCGCGTCCCCGAGGAGGTGCTCGCGGAACACGCGCAGGGAGTCAGCCACCGGGCCGTCGGCGATCAGTTCGCCCCCGTCGAGGACGATGGCCCGATCGCAGATCGCGCGAACCTGGTCGGCCTGGTGGGTAACGAAGAGGATCGAACGACCCTCGCGCTGGAAGTGGCGGATCCGGTCGATGCACTTGGCCTGGAATCGCTCGTCGCCCACGGCCAGCACCTCGTCGACGACGAGGATGTCGGGATTCACGTTGACCGCCACCGCGAAGGCCAGACGCACGTACATGCCGCTCGAATAGAACTTCACCTGGGTGTCGATGAACTGCTCGAGCTCGCTGAAGGCCACGACGTCGTCGAAGATCGCGTCGACCATCTTGCGCGAGAAGCCCAGCATGGACCCGTAGAGGTAGACGTTGTCGCGTCCCGAGAGCTCGTGCTGGAATCCCGCGCCGAGCTCGAGCAGCGCGGCGAGGCTCCCGCGCAGTCGAATCTCGCCCGACGTGGGCTGCAGAACTCCGCAGATCGTCTTGAGCAGAGTCGACTTGCCCGAGCCGTTGCGGCCGAGGATGCCCACGGTCTCACCATCGGAGACCGTGAAGTTGATGTGCGAGAGAGCGCGGAAGACCTCGCTCGAACCCGAGCGCGGGTGCAGGATCTTCTCCTTGAGCGACTGGTGGCGCTCGTGGTGAATCTTGAACTGCTTCGAGACGTCCTCGACCTCGATGACGTTGACCATTACAGCTCCGACTCGAAGTTCCCCTCGAGGCGACCGAAGATCGTCACCGACACGAGAAAGACCAGTGCCATGATCACGAGCAGCCCGAGATTGAGATAGAAGTACGTCGACATCGGCCAGGTGGGCAGGATGTGCAGCGTCGCGCCGGTGGTCGTGGACTTGACGGTGGTGGCGACGTAGAAGATTCGCTGGAAGGTGAGGATGATCAGGGTCACCGGGTTGAGGAAGTAGAAGTTCGCCAGACCGTGGCTGTGCAGGGTGGCCGCGATGGAGTTCTCGTAGGAGTAGACCACCGGCGAGACCCAGAACCACAGTTGCAGCACGACCTCCATCAGGTGGCGCACGTCGCGCAGGTAGACCGTGACCGCGGACATCACGATGGAGATCGACGCCGTGAGCAGGTAGAGCGCGAGGAACGAGATCGGCAGGATCCACAAGAAGCCCCAGGCCGGGGCGTGGCCGACCACCGCGAGGAAGGCCGCGAGCACGCCGAGCTGGATGCCGAAGTAGATCACCGAGGCCCCGACGTTAGAAAGCGCCAGGATCTCTCGCGGAAAGGAGACCTTCTTCACCAGTCCCGCGCGATCCACGATGACGCCGGTCGAGGAACTGACAGCGGACTGGAACATGTTCCACACGATCAAGCCCGAGAACAGGTACACGACGAAGTTCGGGATGCCGTTCTTCAAGAACACCGAGAACACCAGGAAGTACGTGGCGAGGGTCAGCGCCGGCGACAGCATCGACCAGACCAGCCCGAGGGCCGAGCCCTTGTACTTGATCCGAATGTCGGAGAAGATCAGCCCGGTGAGCAGCTCCCGGCGCGCCAGCAGGTTGGACAGTCGCACGCGCAGCGGGTCGCGCGCACTGACGACGCGAACCGGCGCGTCGTCGAGGTGACGGCGCTCGACTCCGGTTGACGGCTCAGACACTAGGCCCCTTGGCGAATGGCCGACCGATCGATGACCGCGTCGATGAAGCCGTACTCGAGAGCCTCTTGGGCCGTGAACCAGCGGTCGCGGTCCGAGTCGGCCTCGATGCGCTCGAGGGGCTGGCCGGTGTGAAAGGAGATTCGCTCGGCGAGCATCTTCTTCATGTAGACGATCTGCTCGGCCTGGATCGCGATGTCCGACGCCTGACCCTGCATGCCGCCGGCCGAGGGCTGGTGCATCAGGATGCGGCTGTGGGGCAGAGAGAAGCGCTTGCCCGGCGCGCCGGCGCACAGCAGGAACTGGCCCATCGAGGCCGCCATGCCCACGCAGATGGTGCGAATGTCGCACTTGACGTACTGCATGGTGTCGTAGATCGCCAGGCCGTCGGTGACCGATCCACCCGGGGAGTTGATGTACAGGCTGATGTCACGGTCCGAGTCTTCGGCCTCGAGGAGCAGCAATTCGGCGCAAATACGGTTGGCCGCGTTCTGGTCGACCTGGGAACCGAGGAAGACGATGCGCTCACGTAGGAGCCGCTGGTTGAGGTCATTTGCACCGAAGGTGTCACTGTTTGCCATGCGATCAATCTAGTGCCGGGCCCCGCGCGCGCCCCCGACGATGTCTAGAGTGGTGGTCTCGCGGGCGTGGCGGAATTGGCAGACGCGCTGGTTTTAGGTACCAGTTCTTCGGAGTGTGGGTTCGAGTCCCGCCGCCCGCACCACTCGCGCGGCGCGTCTGCTAGAGTGGTTTGACCGATTCGCCGCATTCCGCGGTGGAGACCGATTCGACCGTGACATTTCGAGTTGGTTTCACCAACTCATAGGAGTCACAGTGTCCGTATCATTCGCCGATCTCGGCGTCCCGTCCCACCTCGTCGCGCGCCTGAAGGCCCGCGGCATCAGCGACGCCTTCCCCATCCAGGAGGCCACGCTGCCCGACGCCCTCGCCGGGCGCGACGTTGTCGGCAAGGCCGCCACCGGCTCGGGCAAGACCCTCGCTTTCGGCCTGCCCCTCATGGCGCGCCTGGGCAAAGCCCGCCCCCGCCAGCCCCTCGCCCTCATCCTCGTGCCGACGCGCGAACTCGCCGCCCAGGTGCAAAAGGAGATCTCGGGACTGAGCGAGGACCGCGGCCGCCGGATCATCTCGATCTACGGCGGCACGTCCTACAACACCACGCGCAAGGCCCTCAACGCCGGCGTCGACCTCGTGGTCGCCTGCCCCGGTCGCCTCGAGGACCTCCTCGAGCAGCGCGCTCTCGATCTGTCGGCGGTCACCACCGTCGTCGTCGACGAGGCGGACCGCATGGCCGACATGGGCTTCCTGCCCGCGGTGCGCCGCATCGTCGGCCAGACCGCGAGCGAGCGCCACGTCATGCTCTTCTCGGCCACCATGGGCCCAGACGTGTCCTCACTGGTGCGCGAGTTCACCCGCGACGCCGCGATCCACGACGTGGTGGGCGAAGAGGCCCCGAGCGACGTCGACCACTACTTCTGGCGCGTGCCGCGCGATCAGCGCCCCCAGTTCGCCGCGGAGATCGTCAACAAGTACGAGCGTGCGATCGTCTTCACCCGCACCAAGCACGGCGCCGACCGCCTGGCCCGCCAGCTCGGCGAGCGCGGCATCTCCGCCGCCGCCCTGCACGGCGACCGTTCCCAGGCCCAGCGCGAGCGCGCGCTGCGCGCCATGAAGAACGGCGAGGTCCAGGTCCTCGTGGCCACTGACGTCGCCGCTCGCGGCATCCACATCGAAGCCCTCCCGGTCGTCGTTCACTACGACCCGCCGACCCAGACCACCGACTACCTGCACCGCTCGGGCCGCACGGGCCGCGCCGGTCTCACGGGCGTCGTGATCTCCCTCGTGGGCGAGGACGTCGCCAGCCAGGTCAAGCGCCTCCAGCGCACCCTGGGACTTCCCATGTCCCTCGAGGGACCGGCCGACGCGCCCGCGATGCGCCTCGGCGCGGTCGACGACGCCGAAGCCGCCCAGCGCCTCGACGGCACCAGCCCCAAGCCGGCCCGTGAGTCGCGTGGCTCACGTGACAGCGGACCTCGTTCGAACGGCCCGCGCACCTTCGTGCCGCGCGACTCCGACGCCGGACGCGAGCGGCGCAATGACGCCCCGCGCGAGCGCAGTGCGCGCGCGCCCCGGCACGACCGTGCCGCCGCCGAACGCCCGGCACGCCGCGAGGCGCCGCGCGAGCGCAGCGCAGCCTCCGTGCCACGCTCGGGTGCCGGTCAGGCAACGGTGAGCTTCTTCAACGACTCCAAAGGATTCGGCTTCGCCACCGACGAGCGCGGCGACGACCTGTTCATCCACTTCTCCAACATCGTCGGCGACGGATTCCGCTCACTCAGCCAGGGCCAGCGCATTACCTTCGAAGAGGCCAGCGGACCCAAGGGCCGCGAAGCCCGTAACGTGCGCGTCGTGGGCGCCGGGGCGAGTTCTGGATCACGCCGTAGGTAAGGAGCACCCATGACGGACAAGCCACTCGTCGGACCCCACATCGGACCCGCGCCGAGCGACCTGCTCGTCGAGGACATCGTTATCGGCGAGGGCGCGCTCGCCGAAACGGGCGCCACCGTCGTCGTGCACTACGTCGGCGTTGCCGCCTCGACCGGTGAGGAGTTCGACGCCTCCTGGAACCGTGGTGACACGTTTAGCTTTCCCCTCGGGGCCGGCTACGTCATCGCGGGCTGGGACCAGGGCGTCGCCGGAATGCGCGTCGGAGGTCGCCGGCGCCTCGTCATTCCGGCGCACTTGGGATACGGGGATCGCGGCGCGGGCGGCGTCATCGCCCCCGGCGAGACGCTGATCTTCGTGGTGGACCTCGTCGAGGTCCGCTAGGGACCAAACCTCGTTGGCGCGTCGAGGGCCAGCAGGCGCTGATAGTCGCCGTAGCGCTCGCAGCAGACCTCGGCCAGCATCCGCAGCCGGTCGTTCACGTTGGCGATGTTCATCATCGCGAACTGGTCGAGCACGGACATCGGCGTGAGGGCACAGAGCTGCCAGCTGCGCACGAGCGGATCGGCATCCATCTCACAGTCGCGTCGCAGACACACGTCGGTATGGACCTCGCTCTGGAGTGCGCGCAGTGAGCGCACCGCCGACTCGGCGTAGGACAGCAACGACAGGTCGACCTCCCCGTCGTCAGCGCGCGGACGCACCGTGGCGCGAGGATACGGCGCGTCGTCTAACCACCGCGAGACCTCGACGCAGCCCGTACCCTCGACCATGAGTAGTGTCTGACCGTTGGCAACCCGGCGCGAGTCGAGGATCTGCACGACGGTGCCCACCGACGTGCGCTCCTCTCCCCCGCCGATCTCGGATCCACGCGAGATGAGACACGTACCGAACACACCATCGACCAGGTCGTTCAGCATCGCCTGGTAGCGCTCTTCGAAGACGCACAGACCCACGACCTGATGGGGGAAGACGACCATGCCCAGGGGGAACATCGCCAGGTCCGTCGTCGTCACGAGGCCAGCCTACGGGTACTTACTGGAAGCGGCGCGGCTCTTCGACGAGCGTCTCGGCCAGGGTTCTCAGGGCGCGTGCACGGTGCGAGAGGTCGTTCTTCTCGCTCGCCGAGAGCTCGGCGAGCGTGCGACCGGGCGCGTCGTCCGGGGCGAACACGGGGTCGTAGCCGAAGCCGTTCGTCCCCCGAGGTTCGCGCGTGATCTCGCCCTCGAGGACGCCCTCGACCACGAGCTCGTCGCCGTCGGGCGACACGAGCGCGATCACGGTACGGAAGTGGGCGCGACGATCCTGATGCGTGGCCATCTCGACGAGCAGCTTGTCGACATTCTGGGCGTAGGTGGCAGACTCACCCGCGTAGCGCGCGCTCAAGACTCCGGGTCGCCCACCGAGTGCGTCGACGAAGAGCCCCGTGTCGTCGGCGACCGCGACGCGGCGTGTCGCGGCGGCGAGCGCGCGCGCCTTCAAGAGCGCGTTGCCCTCGAGTGTGTCCTCGGTCTCGTCCACCTCGCCCACGTGCGCGGGTCGGGCAATCACGTCGATGCCGAGCGTCTTCAGCACGGCGGCCATCTCCTCGGTCTTGTGGGGGTTCGCCGTAGCGAGGACGAAGGACCTCATCGCGCGCGTGGCGCCGGCGGCGTGGCGAGCACCTCACGCTGGGCCGCGTGGATGGCGGCGATGCCGGCGCTCGCGAGATCGAGCAACACATCGAGCTCGTCACGGGTAAAGGCCACGTTCTCCGCGGTGCCCTGGACCTCGACGAACCGACCGTCGCCGGTCATGACGACGTTCATGTCCGTGTCGGCGCGCGAGTCCTCCTCGTAGGGCAGATCCAGCATCGCGACCCCGCCCACGACGCCCACCGAGGTCGCGGCCACGAGGTCGGTCAGCGCGTGCTCGGCGATCTGGCCGTACTGCACCAGACGAGTGATCGCGTCGTGCAGGGCCACGTAGCCTCCGCAGATGGCCGCGGTGCGCGTGCCGCCGTCGGCCTGGAGCACGTCGCAGTCCACCGTGATCGAGATGTCGGCGAGAATGTCGAGGCGCGTCACCGTGCGCAGCGAGCGCCCGATGAGTCGCTGGATCTCCTGGGTGCGGCCTGACTGCTTGCCCTTGGCCGCCTCGCGGCCCGCACGATCCGGCGTGGAACCCGGCAAGAGCGAGTACTCCGCGGTGACCCAGCCCTTGCCGGTGCCACGCAACCAACGCGGCACGTCGGTCTCCACCGAGGCCGTGCAGAGCACGTGGGTGCGGCCCACGCGTACCAGCACCGATCCCGAGGCCATCTCCGTGAAGTCGCGTTCGAAGGACAAGGCGCGCGCCTGGTCGGGCAGACGGCCGTCGGCACGGACGAGAGTCATGGGTCTCCTTTGACGTTGCCGTCAACGGTAGTGGATGGGCCGACGCGCTAGAAGTAGATGATGCGCTTCGCGCGTTCGACGACGTCGTCGATGTCGTCGCTCCAGGCACCCGTCGAGAGGTACTTCCAGCCGTCGTCACAGGCGATCGTGACGATCGTCGCCGTCTCGCCCTCGGGCACCAGGTTCGCGCACTTGACCGCCCCGGCCATGATCGCCCCCGAGGAGATGCCGACGAAGAGGCCAACGTCGGTGAGGCGACGCACCCATTCGATCGACTCGCGCGGGCGCACCACGACCTTGCGGTCCAGCAGTTCGGCGCCGTTGTTATCGGTAAAGACCGGTGGGATGTAGCCGTCGTCCAGGCTGCGCAGGCCGTCGACCATCTCACCGCTCGGTGGCTCGACGGCCCAGACCTGCACGCCCGGCTTGTTCTCCTTGAGATAGCGCCCCACGCCCATGAGCGTGCCCGACGTTCCCAGACCGGCGACGAAGTGGGTGATCTCGGGCACGTCAGCGAGGATCTCGGGTCCCGTCGTGGTGTAGTGGGCCAGCGGGTTGGCCGGATTCGCGTACTGGTAGAGGAAGACCCACTCGGGGTGCTCGTCGGCCAGGCGCTGGGCGAGGCGCACGGCCCCGTTGGAGCCCTCGCTACCGGGCGACTCGATGATCTCGGCCCCCCAGGCGAGCAGCAACTGGCGCCGCTCGGGTGAGACGTTGGTGGGTAGGACGACCTTGAGGTGATAGCCGCGCAGGCGGCA
Source organism: Acidimicrobiaceae bacterium (assembly GCA_027451285.1). GTDB lineage: Bacteria > Actinomycetota > Acidimicrobiia > Acidimicrobiales > RAAP-2 > RAAP-2. The sequence continues at coordinate 21,781 of DAIDJP010000035.1, forward strand.
CACCATCGCCAGGGCAATGCCCGTGTTGCCCGAGGAGGGTTCGAGCAGGATCTGATCCGGTGCTCCCGGCACCAGGCGGCCATCACGCTCGGCCGCCTCCACCAGTGAGATCGCCACGCGGTCCTTGACCGATCCCGCCGGATTGCGTCCCTCGAGCTTGGCGAGGATCGACACCGTGGGCGACGGCGAGAGATGACTCACGTCGATGATCGGCGTGTGGCCGATCAGCTCGAGCACGCTGGCGTATCGCGCCACTAGATCGCGCCTCCGGCGACTGCCGGCAGCAGAGTGATCTCGTCGTCGGCGGCCACGGGCGCCGCCACTCCCCCGAGGTAGCGCACGTCGTCATCGTTGACGTACACGTTGAGGAAGCGGTGCAGGGTGCCGTCCTCGTTGAGGAGCTGGCCGCGGATCGAGGGATAGGTGGTGGTCAGCGCGTCGAGAACCTCGCCGATCGTCGCGCCTTCGACCGAGACGACCGTGGCGCCGCCCGTCGCGGGGCGCAACACCGTCGGGATGCGAACTAGGGCAGCCATGGATCCTCTTTTCAGCGGGGTCAATTGTTGACTAACCCGGTCGAATTTAATGGGCGCGTTCGCGCCCGTGACCTACGCCGCGCGAGAGGGCCGATAGAACGCCGCCAGCTGGAGCAGCGCACCGCCCACGCCCAAAATCAAGGTGACGGCGAAATTCGTCCCAACGCTCCAGTGCAGCGGGTGCCACAGGTGGTCCAGCGAGAAGCGACCGGCGCCCAGGGTTCCCATGGTCAGGGCCGTCACCGCCACACCCAGCGTGTATTCGATTCCCTCGCCCTTGTTGAAGATGAAGAAACCGTTCTTGCGGTGCACGGTCATGATCGCGACGATCATCAGCGACATGAGACCCGCACTCGCGAGCGGCGTGAGGAGTCCGAGCGTCAAGAGGATCCCCGCACCGACCTCGGTCGACGCGGCCATCATTGCGTTGATCATCCCCGGACGGACCCCTATCGACTCGAACCACGTCGCCGTGCCGGGCAATTTTCCGCCACGGAAGAACTTGCGGAAACCGTGGGCGAAGATCATGAGACCTAAGAAGAGGTGCAGAGCCAGCAGGGCGAGGTCAACCTGCACCGGATACGACGACACCACCGCGTTCATGACGACCTCCGTTCCTACGGCCACGCTAGCGATTCAGTGGGAAATCGTTACCTCTTCGGATGAAATCTCGCCCTCGACAATTCGATAGCTCTTCAGATCCGTCGCCACGTCACGCAGTCCGACGAGGACGTAGTGCCAGGCCGGATCGGGCGCCTGGGCGACGTCGGTGGGACTCGGATAGGGATCGGAGTGGGTGTGGGAATGGAACACGCCGATGACCTGGAGGCCGTTGTCGTCGGCCCGACGGAAAGCGCGCAGGAGGACCCGGCTGTCGATCTCGTAGACGCGCGCCGAGTGGGCGACGTTCTCACTGGGCACCACCTCGGAGACGACGCCGTCGGGGGTTCCGAGCAGCAGCCCGCAACCTTCGTCAGGCAGTGCTCGGATGCACGTCGCCACCATGGCGTCACGCTGATCTGCGGTGATCTGTAGCACGCGACCACCCTAACGAGCGGTGACGATCGAGCCCGTCACTACGCTTGTCCCGTGGGACGCGCCAAGCAGATCAAGGATCGCCGGGACAGGGCCAAGTCCGAGTCCGGTGGCGACCGGGTGGTCGCCACCAATCGCCGGGCCCGCCACGACTACGAGATCCTCGAGACCCTCGAATGCGGCATGGTGCTCTCGGGCAGCGAGGTGAAGTCCCTGCGCGAGGGCCGCGCCCAGATCACCGACGCCTACGCGCGCATCGAGAACGGAGAGCTCTGGCTCCTCGGCTCGCATATCCCGCCGTGGGCCTACGCCGTGGGATTCGGCAGTCACGACCCCAACCGGGCGCGCAAACTGCTCGCCCACCACCACGAGATCGACCGGTGGATCCACAAGACCACGGCCCAGCCCCTGACGATCGTGCCGCTGAAGATGTACTTCAAGGACGGCCGGGCGAAGGTCGAGCTGGGACTCGCCCGCGGACGAACCCTCCACGACCGGCGCCAGGCCATCGCCAAGCGCGACGCCGAGCGCGACATGGCCCGCGCCGCGCGCGGCGCTGAGAAACTGGGCTGAGCGCACCTTCGAGAGTCCCGGTACGCTGGGGGCGCGGCCAAGGCGGTCGCCTTCGAGGGGGTGATTGGTTTCGACGTCAGTTGTTGCGGTGAAAGAAGCGAGCCGTGGTCTCCGGAGCCACGTAAAAGAGCCGGAAACAAAAATAAACGCCAAGCCTCAGCTTGCGTTTGCTGCTTAGGTAGCAACGTCCGCCCACACCCAGCCCTACGGTGTGGTTCACGGGCGTCATGAAGTAGGGCTTACCGACGAGATTTGTTAGCGGTTTCGACGGGACAACGCAGTTAACTACGGATTCACGCTGGTGCTGACGACGGCAGGTTTCCCGACAATTAACGCTCAGCTGCGCTCGGAGAATGTTCACTAATGCCCTGACGGACCTGGGTTCGATTCCCAGCACCTCCACACAGATCCCGGTTCTCGAGAGAGAACCTCGTGGGCTCCATGGTGTGGCATCTCGCCAAGGCGAACAACTCGCGGAGGCGACGCCCCCTAGGTGGCGGGCGCGCGGCGAGCGCTGCGAGCCAGTGAGAGGAAGAAGAGAGCCACGGGGCGGTAGATCGCGTGGGCGAACTTCATGAACGGCAACAGCACCAGTAGCTCCATCGCGGCCGAGACGTGAAAGAGAAACATCCAGTAGCCCCACGCCGGCACCCCGGGAAGATACAGAGCCAATTCCGTGAGCAAGCCGCTCACGCCGATCACCCAGAGCATCACCAAGAAGACCCAGTCCGACTGCGTAGAAAGGGCGAGCGAGGGCTTCACGTGACGTAACCGCTTCACCAACATGACGCTGACTCCCCACACCATTGCCACGCCGGCGAGGGTTCCGAGGAGTCGCACCGGATACCACACGGGTTCGACCGCCCCCGTGGCGCGCACGCCCGTCAGTGCGAAGGCGTAATCGAGGATCGTCGCAGCAAGCAGGCCCAGAAACCCCCACATAATGGCTCCGTGGACCACCCAACGCCGCTCGAACCATCGGGTGGGCTCATTCTCGGTCACGCAGTCTTCGCGAAAGCGTCGCTGCGCGAGCGCGTCGACCGCGAACGCGTCCCACAGTGCCCGCCACGCACTGGCGAGAGCCGCCCTGCCACCCCACAGTGCACGTGGGGTGACGCCCTCCTGACGGGCGATTCCCCTCACCATGGTGGCCACCCCGAACGCCACCACGAGGAGGGCCGCGATCATCACGCCGACCCCGGTCCAGTGGATCACACTGTCGGGAATGAAGGAGAAGAACGCCAACGATGACGTGCTGCGCGTTCCGTGGGCGACGTAGAACACGCTCGCGAAGGCCGCGGCGACCAGTACCTCGAGAACGCTAGCGAGCGCCGGCTTCGTATAAAGCATGCGAGCGATGCGCGTCTTGTCATAGTTGGCGATCGCGTAACGCCGCGCCGCCGCCATGTACTCGCCGGGATCGGCCTGCTGGGGACAGCTCACCGTGCACTGGCCGCAGTGGTAGCACAGCCACAATTCCTTGCTGGAAAGGAGTTCGTCCTTGAGGCCCACTTGCCCGTAGCGGATCAGCCGGCGGGGAAACGTCCCGTCGTTGGTCACCATCGGACAGATCGCCGTGCAGTTTCCACAGCTAAAGCACGCGGACACGTCGGCGGCGCCGTAGCGCTTGATGTCCGCGAGCAGGCCCGTGTCGACGACCCGAGGCTTCGGCACCACTTCGGTCGTCGTCATGAGGCCACCTTGGGCACGGCCGCGTACTGGAAGTAGCCGTCGTCGTCGGCCTCGGGCAACTCAATGAGCTTGCCGTAGCGGCGCATGCCCATCACCCAGTAGAGGACCTCTTCATTCGGGCGCCCGATCGCCGCAGCGATCTCCGGTACGGTCAGGGGGCCGTCGGCCAGGGATTCGAGGATGGGCCGATGCATCAAGGGCTCCTCACGAATCACCTCGCGCACGTCGCGCGTCACTTTCATGGTCATGGGACCGCCACCTCCGTCAGGCTCTCGATCAGAGACATCATCTGAGCGTCGGTCGATCCGTACAAGTCCAGGGCGTTCTCCGGACAGTACGACGTGCAGCCGCCGCAACCCTTGCACACCGCCGCGTCGACGCTGGCCACTCGTCTCCCCTCGACGTCGACCATTGAAAGGGCGGCGTACGGACAGACCGCCACGCAGGCCTCGCACCCCGTGCAGTCGGCGACGTGCACCATCGCGACCAGTGGGTCCAGTTCGGCGACGCCCTTCATGAGCATCGCGCCACTCTGGGCCACGGCTGCGAGCGACGACGCGACGCTCTCGGTCGACGTCTTGGGACCCTGGCAGGTACCGGCGATCATCACGCCGTCAACCACCGTCTCCACGGGACGCAGCTTCGGGTGGATCTCGTTAAAGAACCCGTCCGCTCCCACCGGGAGATGGAGCATCTTGGTCAAGTCCTCGTTCTTTGCCGGGACCATCCCCGTGACCAGGACCACCAGATCAGCTGGGATCACGACGTCGGCACCACCGGTCAGAGTGTCGCGGGTGCGCACGAGCAAGGTGCCGTCCTCGGCGCGCTCGACCGCGGGCGGCGTGTCGTCAGGGAACTTCATGAAGACCGAGCCGCGCCGACGTGACTCTTCGTAGAGCAATTCGTACTTTCCATACGTACGGATGTCGCGATAGAGGTGGTACTGGTGGACGCTCGCGTCGAGTTCGCCGACCTCGATTGACGCGTGAACCGTCGCCGCGCAGCAGTACTTCGAGCAGTACTCGTTGCCGCCCGGTTGGCGGCTGCCCACACAGTAGATATAGGCCACCGTGGCGACCCGGCGGCCCCTGTACGTCAGGGCACCCTCGGCGCCGTCAATCATCGCCTTGAACTCGGACAGCGTGAGCACACCATCGATCCCGTAGCCGAACTCGCCGGATTCGGGTTCGTATTCGTCGAAACCCGTCGACACGATGATCGATCCGACCGTCACGTGCACGACGTCCGGTGTCGCACCACGAATAGTGATCTCGGCGTCGTAGTTGCCAAAGCTGCCCGACTTGCCCGTGAGTTCGGCGTTGGTGAAGACCGTGATCGACGGACGCCGCCGGATCTCGTCGACCAGTCCGTCGATCAACGCTCGCCCGTTGCTCTCGTGCGGGAACATTGGACCGAACGTACGGACCCAGCCACCCAACTCCTCGCTGCGTTCCACCAAGAAGACGCTCAGGCCGATATCGGCCAGACCGAGCGCCGCGCGAAGCCCCGCGATCCCCGCCCCCACGACCAATGTTGTCGGCGTCGTGCGCACCGCCATCGGTTCGAGGGCCACGGACTCTCGGGTCTTGGAAATGGCGCCCTTGACGAGTCCGATCGCCTTGTCGGTCGCTCCCGCGCGATCGTCGGTGTGGGCCCAGGAACACTGCTCGCGGATGTTCGCCTGCGTGTACTCGAACTGATTGAGACCCGCACGCTTTGAGACGCCCCTGAAAGTGAACAGGTGCAACTTGGGTGAGCACGATGCCACGACCAGGCCATCGAGGTTCTTCTCCTGGATCTCACGGATCATGTCCTGCTGGGTGCCGTCGGAGCACGCGAACATCGAAGTCTCGGCGTGGACAACTCCCTCGACGTCCTTGACGGCATCACGCACCTTGGCCACGTCGACGTAGTCCGAGATGTTGCCGCCGCAATGGCAGATGTACACACCGATTCGTCGTTCGGTCACGCCAGGACCTCCGTTGCTTGTAGAGACGTCGCTGCGACACCCTCGAGACGTTGGTATTCGAGATAGGCGGCTACTTGGGACACCGATGCGCCGGCGTGAGTGATCGAATCGACGATGTCCTTCGCGCCGGACGCAGCGCCGGCCACGAAGACGCCCGGTATGTTCGTCCGACCAGGATTGAGGTCGTCGTTCTGCTCGGCCACGTAGTAGTACTCGTCGAGGTCGAGGTGCTCATCGGTGAAGAGGTTCTCAACGTCTCGGTTGGGCTGAACGCCCACCGCCAGGACCACGAGGTCGTACTCGGCGTCCACGAGCTCTCCCCCGTGCTCAACATCCTCGTAGCGAAGGATCAAATTGCCGTTCTCCTTCTCTGAAATCTTGGCAACCCGACCCTTGATGTAGACCGCGCCCATGTCCTGGGACTGCTGGTAGAACTCGTCGTAACGCTTTCCTGCCGCCCGGATGTCGATGTAGTGCATCGTCACATCGGCCAGGGGCAGTGTGCCCATGATCAGCTGGTTCTGCTTGATCGAGTACATGCAGCACAGCTTCGAACAGAGCGGATTGTCGACGGTCTTGTCTCGAGAGCCGGTGCACGACACGTACGCGATGCGTTCGGGCACCTTCCCGTCGCTGGGGCGAAGGACGGTGTTGAACGGTCGCGTGGGCGCGAGGAGGCGGTCCATCTGCATGCCGGTGATCACGTTGGGGTAGGTACCCCAGCCGTACTCCGGCTTGAGGTCTGCGGCGAAGAGCTTGTAGCCGGTGGAGACGACCACCGCGCCGACATCCACTTCGACAATCTGTTCGCGCATGTTGAGATTGATGGCGTCGGCCGGGCAGGCCTTTACGCACTGTCCGCACTCGGAGCACACACCGCAGTCAAGACAGCTTCCGGCTCCGGCGAGCGCCTCGACCTCGGTCAACACCCGCTCGATCTCGTCGAAGTCACTCGGCGCTGACGAGTATGCGTACTCGATGCTGATCGGGTCACGATGCGTGTAGCGCTCCTGGCGAGCGAGCACCTCGGACTTGTCGACGACTTCAAGGCGGGCGTCCAGCGCATCGAAGCCGTCGAGGGCCCGACCCTGGAGCCAGCGGTCGATCATGTGGGCCGCTCGACGACCCGCGCCCACTGACTGGGCGATGTCCGAGGCCCCGGAGACGACATCTCCGGCGGCGAAGAGATACTGCACCTCGCTCTGGAGAGTCACAGGATCCACAGCGAGTCGACCGTGCGACACCGATATCGACGACGCGAACGACGTGGTGTCCGGTGCCATGCCGATCGCGGCGATCACCTCATCGCACTCGACGATGGAGTCGCTGCCGGCGACGGGCTCGGGGCGACGACGTCCCGAAGCGTCCGGTTCGCCGAGCGCCATCTTCTGGCAACGCAGCCCGGTCACTCGGCCGCGGGCGTCACCCAGCACCTCAAGCGGTGCCGTGAGAAACAGAAGTTTTACGCCCTCACGCTCGGCGTCGTCGATCTCCGCGCGGTGCGCGGGCATCTCATCGCGGCCCCGTCGGTAGATGACGGTCGTCTGCGCGGCGCCGAGACGCTGGGCCGTTCGCGCCGCGTCCATCGCCACGTTCCCGCCACCAACGATCACCACCCGCTTAAGCAAGAGATCGCGGGGCTCGCCGCGACGAACGTCGCGTAGGAAGTCCAAGCCGCCGCTCACCCCGTCGAGCGCTTCACCGGGTACGTGAAGGGCGCTCGAGACCGGCGTGCCCGTCGCCACCAACACCGCGTCGTAGCCCTCGGCCCTCAGTCCTTCCAGATCGTCGACCTCGACACTCGTCTCGATGTCGACGCCGATTGACGTGACGTTGGCGATGTCCTCTTCAACCACGTGCTGGGGCAGTCGGTAGGCGGGAATCGCGTAGCGAAGGAACCCGCCGGGCTCGGGCGCCGATTCGAGGATCTTGACTCCGTAGCCGAGGCGGGCCAGCTGCCAGGCCGCCGTCAGTCCCGTCGGGCCCGACCCCACGATCGCCACGCGTCGACCGTTCGGCGCGAGAGGGGCCACCCCGGGACCACTCTGCTGGGCGTAGTGGCGCTCCGCGATGAAGCGCTTGAGCTTGCGGATCGGAATCGTCCCCTCGAGGTCGCCGCGTGAGCAATCGCTCTCACACGGCGCGTAGCACGCGCGTCCGAGCGTGCCAACGAGCGGTGTCGCGTCGAGGACGAGTTGGAAGGCTTCCTCGTACTGACCGTTGCGAATCAGCGAGACGTAGCCGTGCGCCTTGATCCCGGCGGGGCACGTGTCGGTGCACGGTGACGTTCCCTGGCGCTCGATGACGACCTTCTTCGGCACCGCCTGGGGAAAGGCCAGGTACGCCGCACGCCGTGGGACGAGATCGGCGTTGAACTTATCGGGCACGGCTACCGTGCACACCGGCTCACAGTCTTGACAGCCCGTACACGCGGCGGGATCGACGTAGGTCGCCTTTTGACGGACGGTCGCCGTGAAGCCGCCCCGATCGTTTCGCGTGATCCCGAGGACCTCGCTGGAGGATTTGGTCGTGATATTGGGGTGATTGATCGTCGAGGACATCTTCGGTCCGGAGATGCAACTGGCGCAGTCCAGGGTTGGGAACACCTTGCTCAGCAGGATCATTCGGCCGCCCACGCTCGACTCCTTCTCAACGAGCATGACCTTGTAGCCCATGTCACCCAACTTGAGCGACGACTCCATACCGCCGATACCGCCGCCGACGACCAACACGTCGTAATCCATCTCGTCCTCGATCTCGCTCAGCCTGGTTCTCTCATCAAATGAACAGATTGACGTTCGACTCGTCTGCTTCGCCGAGGTACGTCGCCACCCCGGCAAACTCGAGTCCGTCGATCAGTTCCTCACGGGCAATGCCCATCACATCCATCGACATCGTGCATGCGATGAACTTGATGTCCTGTTCCTTGGCCATATCGATGAAGTCGGAGATGGACGAGACGTTGTGGTCGCGCATCATCTTCTTCATGAGCCGAGGGCCCGCCCCACCGAAATTCATCTTCGACATGGCGAGCTTGTCGGCGCCCCTCGGCATCATTCCGGCGAAGGCCCTCTGCAGGGTGTTCTTGCCACGAACAGCGACCTTCTCAGGCCTGCGAAGGACGTTCAGCCCCCAGAAGGTGAAGAAGATGGTGACGTCGTCGCCCATGGCGGCCGCCCCGTTGGCGATCACGAACGCCGCCAGGACCTTGTCGAGGTCACCACTGAAGAGAACGATCGTCTTCTTTGACGTGTCGGACATACGATTCCACTCTTTCTGCGTTCCCTCTCACACGGCCGCGGCGAGGCGAGAGTCGAGAGCTGACAACTTTTCGGAGAATTCGCGCATGTGCTTGACGAACGGCTCTGCGCATACCGAGCACAGCGCCGCCATCAGTACTCGCTGCGGATCGAAGCCGTCATCGATCATCAACTTCTGCGCCTCGGCCGCGATGCGCGCCGTACGGGCGTTGCAGTCGGGAAGGTACGCGCACTCGTCGCCGTCGGCGGCGATGAAGACGCCGTCGAATCCGGAGCGAAACGCGTGCAGGATCCACCTCGGCTTAATCGAGCTGCTGCAGGGCACGTTGATGGTGAAGACACTGGCCGGGTAGTGCAAGTGGCGACTTCCGGCCAAATCGATCCCAGGATCAGAGATGTTGTTCGTGGATATCACCAAGATCTTTGGTCCGTCACGTGACACGTCGGGCATAGATCTCTCACACCTTCTTCAGGAAGAGACGCAAGTACCCCGGCTCCTCAAGGACACCGAGGAATTCGTGGCCCATTTTCTTGCACCACGCCGGTAGATCCTTCAATGTGCCCGAATCGGTCGCCATGACCTCCATCACTCCGCCCGCGGGCACCAAACCAATGTTCTTCTTGGCCGCCAGGATCGGCCCGGGGCACGAGGTGCCTCGGGCGTCGACGATTTGATCGACCGCCACGTCTTTGAGATCCTCGATGGAGACTGACATATTTATTCCTTCCCTAAATGCTTCAGGCGACTCCCATAGACTCACCATCACACTCCGAACAGTCATAACATGCCCCCGTACGTATGCGCAAAGAGCAATTAGTGATGTTCTCAAAAGGTAATTAATATAAACAGTTTGATACGTATAAAGAAGAACTATTTGTTGCTGCTTGTACTACAATAGGCGCAACTTATTGTCGAGGTCCCGGCCAGAGGGTCCATTCGCGCCGCTGAACGACGCGAGTTACGCCAAGGAGTGATCAGCCACGGCGACGGACTCGTTTTCAGGTCTGACCCACGAGTTTCAGCGCATCGCGACGGCGACGGCTGCGAAGTGAAGCCCAGCTCCCACCAACGTGAGAGCGTGGAAGAGTTCGTGATAGCCAAACACCTTCGGCCAGAGTCGCGGTCGCTTCGCCCCGTACGCCACCGCACCTACGGAATATGCGATCCCTCCGGCGACCACGAGCGCGAAGCACGTCGCTCCCCCGCCCCGGTAGATCTGGGGTAGGACCGCAACCGCCGCCCAGCCCACCACCAAATACGGCAACGTGTTCACCCACTTGGGGGCGTCGAGAGCCAGCTGACGGATGGCGATCCCCACGACCGTGCCCGTTCCGATCACGATTAGGAACACGGTGCGGATCGTTCCGTGCATCGTGAGTCCAGCCACTGCGAGATACGTCCCCGCGATCGCGAGGAAAATCGCCGAGTGATCCGCCCGGCGCCACGCTCGACGTCGAGCCGGCGACCAGTTCACGCGATGGAAGATGGCGCTAGTGAGCATCATGACGTCGACGCCCACCACGTAGAAGAGCGCCCAGACGACCTGGGACCAGTTGTGGGCCCGCACGATCAGGATCGGTGCGAATCCCAACAAGACCACGGCGCCGACCGCGTGCAGCCAACCGCGCAGGGCCGGCTTGACCTGCACCTGCTCGCTAGAACCATCTGACGTGGCGCCGTCGACGTCAGAGGGTCGGGAATGGTCAGACATCATGAGGAGAGCGCGAGTCGCGCGAATGTTCGGCCGGTGACAGCGGGGCTCTCGCCGTCGGCGAGGAAGCGCACACGCGACCTCGAACCGGTCGTCACGACGAGAATGCGTGACGCGCTGTCGACGACGCTGAACCACGCGCCACTCGGACCCCACGCGGGACCCGAGAGCGAATACTCCGGTGGCACAGCGACGGAGAGCAGCGTTCGCTTCGCGCCACTCGTGGTTATCGTCAGACTCAGCGTGCCCGACGATACGTGCCACTCCACTATCTGGCCTTGAGGACCCACAGCGGTCGTCGTGGTCGTGGGAGGCGCCCACGCGACGTCGGTCACGGCGCCGGTGGCGACGTCGACCAGCTTGCGCCAGTGGTTCAAATCCACACTCGTCACGTCAAGACGACCATCCGACCGCCATCGTAAGGCGGGGGGCATCGTCTTGGCCTTTCCCCACTTGACGCAGAAAAGCCGCACCGGCGCGCCACCGCCCGCGGCGACCGCCTCGACACAACTTTGTTTGCCCGTCGGTGTCGCTTCGCCCAACGCGGTGAAGGCCACGGTCCCCGAGATGCTCGCGTCGGGATGTGAGCGCAGTGACGGGTACGTCGGCACCTTGTTGAAGACCCCCGACGAACCGTCGACGACGAGGAACGCCGCGACGACCACGAGAGCTACGCCAGCCAGGGAGAAGATGATCCACCACGGGCCCCGCCTTCCAACGCTGACCGGGCTGCTCGCGGGTCTGTCAGCTGGGTCCAACGGAACTCCTCGCCGCGCCATGACAAACTTTCGTCGCCACTGTGACCGTACCACCGGCGTTTCACGGTCACTTCGAGCGCACTGATGGCCCGCTGACGCCTCAGCGTATCCAGTAGCGGCGCACGGCGTGGCCCGCCTCGCTGGTGACGATGTTCTGCATCTCTCCCCCGGCTCGCTCGATCACCGCGGCCGAACCGATGTTGTTGTCGTCACACGTCACCAGCACGTCTTGCACTCCCGCGGCCCGTACGAGAACCAGAGCCTGGCTGAGGATCTCACTCGCGTATCCCCGCCGGCGAAAGGCGGGCCGCACGCAGTAGCCGACGTGGCCACCCTCGTGATAGAGGAACTCGTTCAGCCCGTAGCGCACCGACGCCCGTCCCACGATCACACCGTCAACGACCGCCACGAGGAAGTTGCCTCGCACCCTCAGGGGAGCGATGATCTCTCCCCGACCACGCGCCTCCCACGCGGCGACGTGCTCACTCCAGGTGGTCGCGTCCTCGAAGCCGAGCAGGAACGAGAAACCGTCAGCGGCGAGTTCTCGGTGCGCGGCGAGGACCTCGCTCTCGTCGTCTTTTCGAAGGGGTCGAAGGCGTAGCGACATGGCGGCACGCTAGCACCCACCTCGTGGAGTCTCAGACGGCGAGGGCGTCGACGAAGGACTGGGGCTCGTCGACGGTCACGATGAAGCGTCGGCCGCGGGTCAAGTCGAGTGCCAGCGCGTCACCGCGACGCGTGATCAGCGCAGCACGCTTGAACAACGTCAGGCTGCCGCGATATCCGAGGCCGCCCATACGCCACATCGGGGCCTGGACGACCGACGTAGCGAGGATCTCGCGCGCCTCGAAGGTCTGGACGACAATCCCGTTCGGACCGTAGAGAACGTCGAGGTTGCGGCCGTCGGGAGTATCGACGACGCGCACGACGACGCAACTCGACAGCCAGGCGACGACCGCAATCGTTGGTAGGGCCACCATCCGTGACACCCGCTGGCACCGGTCGAGCAGCTGACCCAGACGGCCGTGACGCTGGTGGCGCCGACGCACGAGTACCCCCAGGGCTCCGAGGGCGAGTAGGCCCGTCAGCTCCTTCGTGGCCAGACGCTCTTCGATCACGATGGGGTTGGCGGTCATAGCCGAACTGTAGGCGCAACGCGCTCGCGACGCCAAACGATCAGGCGTCGTAAAGCACGTCAATGCGGTCTTCGTCGCAGCGAGTCGACCAGCCCCGCCAGGAGAACGAGGTGACTTTGGAGGACTCAATGAGATGACGTGCGAAGACGCCCTTGGCCGCCTTCGCGTCGTGGCCCGCGAGCCGCCCGTCGCGTGCGTGGCGAAACGTGACCGCGACCACACGCGTCGCGCCCAGATCCCCCACGTGGAACGCCGATCGATGCTCGACGGGCAGGAGGTCGTAGACGACACGACCCGTGGCGTGGCTCGCCAGACTCGACGCGAGCACCGGCCGCCACAGGGACGCGACGGACGATCCGCCCAGACGCGCGGACATCTTGAGCCGGTAGTCGGCTACGAGGTCGTCACCGGCGTTGAGTCCGTAGAGACCAGACGGCACGATGAGGCGCCGACGCTGTGCGGCGCTCAACGTCTCGGGTTCGAGGTGGGACCACACGACGCCGCTGTAGCGCTGCCAGACCGGGCGTAGTGGGGCGTCACCGACGAGCAGGGCGAGAACGCTCTCGCGAGCACGCTCGAGGAGAGCCCCGCGCACGCCCAGCGTCGCCTCGAGGTCGCGAGGTGACGAACTCTGTAGAGCCACGCCCAGTCGCCGCACCACTTCGAGGCGCACGGTTGCGAGTTCGTCGTCGAACGCGCCGCGGCGCGCGCGACGCGACCCGCCGGGGACCTTGCCTTCCGATGGCGGCAACAGGACGAGGGGCGATGGCACGGCCCCTCAGGGTAGCGGCCGCTAGGCGGCGCTCAGTTCACGAGGGTTGATACCACTGGAGCGGAGGAAGCCGCGAACCTTGACCACCTGATCCTCGGTCAGGTCACGCGCTCGCGTGGATCCGAAGGAGATGGTCTCGCCGTCGACGGTGACGGCCCAATTGCCCCGATGCGTCTCGTGCACCTCGCCGAAGCGAGCCAGCAACGAGATCACGTCACGCCACTGAATGTTGTGGTTGAGCGGGTGGCCAAAAATCTTGAGCAACGTCAGTCGGTGGTGGTGGTCCAGCTTGGTCGACATCCTCATCCCCTCACTGAGGGCGAGGTGTCCCGCCCTCACCTCTCACTGTCCACCCTGTCGGGGATGAAGTCAAGTAGTCCGACGAGCTCGACGTGCTCGGTCATGGGGAAGAAATCGAACACCATCAGGTCACTCAAGCGAAACCCGCCTGAGAACGCCTTCAGGTCACGAGCGAAAGTTGAGGCATCGCACGACACGTAGACGATTCGCCGCGGTTGGCGCCGCGTGAGGGCTGCCGCCACCCCCTTGGCGAGCCCGGCGCGCGGCGGGTCGAGCACGACCACGTCACCTCGTGCAACCGTGTCGTTGACGGACCGCGGCGTCACCATCCATTCGCGCACCTTCACGTGGGGCAGTCCGTCGGCGTTGCGCCGGGCGTCGCGCACCGCGTAGGGAGAGGACTCGACCGCGGTGACGCGACCGGCTGATCCCACCCGCTTGGCCAGCGGAACCGCAAAGAGGCCCACGCCGCTGAAGAGGTCGACCACGTGGTCACCGGGGCCGACCGCGGCCCACTTCATGACCTGGTCAGTGAGGATGGACGCCGCGTCACGGTGCGACTGCCAGAACGAGCGCGGCGACACGGAGAACGTGTGTCCGCCCACGGCGACGCGCGAATCGGTGCCCGGATCCAGCGTGCGACCTTCGAGGGAGCGCACTTCGAGGATCTCGTCGCTCCCGTGGGCGCGGCGCACGACCGCGAACGCCGGGCCCTCTCCGATGGCACGCAGCTCGACCTCGATCGCCCCAGCCCAATTCGCCGCGAAGGCGGGCGCGAAGCGATCGTCGGCGATCCAGCACGCGTCCAATGCGACCAGGTCGTGGGACCGGCTGGCGCGCAGAGCCAGTCGTCCGTCGTTGGTGACCGCGCAGCGAAGTCGCGTGCGCGAGCCCTTCGGCCCGCTTGGCGCCGGAACCACGTCGACGTCCCACTCGACACCAGCGACCCGACGCAACTGCTCGCTGACGAGGGACGCCTTCCACGAAGACTGCGCCGCCGCGCTGGCGTGCTGAAGGTCGCAACCGCCACAGCCCCGGGGGTGGGCATAGGGACAAGGAGCGCTCACTCGCTCGTCGCTCGCCTCGAGGACGCGCACGGCGTCTCCACGGGCGAAGGACGTCGCGCGTTCGGTGATGTCCACCTCGACCAATTCGCCGACCAGTGAGTGGCGTACGAAGACGACGCGCCCGTCACTCAGGCGCCCCACCCCACCGCCGGTCGCCGGTCGCTCGATTCGCACGACGTCGGGTGTCTCACTTGGCTCGTTCACCGGCCAAGTGTAACGAGGCTCAGGATTGCGCGTTCGACGCCCGAATCGAGGCTACGTGCGCGAGGAAGAGGTCGACCAGCTGGGCCGCCCTCAGGCGCGCGGCGGGAGTCTCGCGGGCCGTCTCGGCGAGCAGGGCCGCCGGGTCGAGGTCGAAGTCGCGTGGCTCGTCGTCACCCGCCTCGAACCATCGCGCGAGCTGCACTTCCTCAATCTCCGGGTGGAACTGCACTCCGACGTCGGCTCCGACCGCGAAGGCCTGCACCGCACGCGGCGTACTCGCCCACACCTGGGCGCGCGCCGGCAACGTGCAGTGGTCGTAGTGGTACTCGAACCAGGGCCCGCTCGGCAGATCGACTCCGGCCACCACGTCCACCTCGTACCAGCCGATCTCCGGTTCGTCGGCGCGGGTGACCACGCCGCCGTGGTGTCGGCACAGGGCCTGGGCGCCGAAGCAGATGCCCAGTACCGCCACTCCCGTGGCGTCGGCCTCGTCGAGAAGGTCGAGTTCGCGGCCGAACCACGCCGCCTCAATCGCCTCGTCGTAGACCGCGTGCTTCGAGCCGAGGATGACGAGGAAGTCGTAACCGGTGACCCGTGGCGTCGGCGAGAGGGCGTCGAGCATCACCACGTCCACGTCGTGGCCGCGCTCGGCGAATGCCTCACCGATGAGGCCCGGGCTGTCTTCGACGTGGTGGCGCACGCACAGGACGCGGGACAAGACGATCCTCTCCGCTTAACCCGGCAGCGACCAGCCGAGCGAGACGGCGACCTCGCGGCACGTCGGGCACAGCGGGTACTTCTGCGGGTCGCGGCCCGGTACCCAGACCTTGCCGCACAGCGCCGTGACCGGCGTGGCGTTGATCATTCCCTCCACGACCGAGTTGCCCAGGGCGACGAAGTCGCCGTCCTTGGGTGTGAAACCCTCAAGGACGATATGAGTAAAACGCTCGTGGTCGCCGTCTTCGGTGGTGGCGACTGACTCGATCAGAAGGTCGTGTTCGGCGTTCGCGGCCATCACCCAACCCTACCGGCGTCGGTACGCTGGGTAGTCCATGACGCGACGACGACGCCCCTCCCCTTCGCATCCCCGGCGAGCGGTCGCGCCCCACTTCACACGAGAGGGACGGCCGAAAACCTCGTATCGCACGCAGGCGGAGGCGGCCGGTGCGGCTCAACTCGCCTGGACCCTGCACAGGGCCGAGCTCGACACGTACCGCTGCGACTACTGCCACCAGTGGCATATCGGCAAGCGCTTCCGCGACGAGTAGCGGCCTCGGCCAAAACCGGGCACAATGGTTGGAGCCCAATGAAAGGTTCTCCATGACGGTCCAGGCCTACATCTTGATCCAGTCCGAGATCGGCTCGAGCGAGAGCGTGGTCACCGCGACCCGCGCGGTACCCGGCGTGCTCGAGTCCTTCGAAGTCACCGGACCCTACGACGTCATCGTGCGCTGCAGCGCCGAGAGCGTGGACGACCTGGGAAAGTTCATCGTCGGGGCGATTCAGAAGGTGCCCGGCATCACGCGCACCCTGACCTGCCCGGTCGTCAATATCTAGAGCTCGCCGAAGGCTCCCGCCGCGCGCAGCTGCGCCTGACGCGCCAGATCGATTCCCCACGACGAGAGGCCCTCGCGCGTCCCGGATCCCGCCCGCTGAGGCGGACGCGCCAGCGCAGTCGGCGTCGCTGAGAAGCGAGGCGCGGGGCGGGGCTGTGTGACGCCGTCGGTCGAGAAGACCTGGCGAGCCGTGTTGTAGGGGTGAATCGGGGCCTCCGAAGGGCTCAGCACCGGTGAGACGCACGCGTCGACATCCTCGAAGACGGCCACCCACTCATCACGCGTTCGGGTGACGAAGATCGCCGCGAAACGTTCCTTCATCGCGGGCCACGCGCCGCGATCCATCTGAGCTGGCAACTCCGCGGGATTGAGGCCGAGGCCCGCGAGAAGGTTCTCGTAGAACTTCGCCTCGATCGCGCCCACCGCCACGAAGCGCCCGTCGGCGGTCTCGTAGACGTCGTAGAAGGGCGCCCCCGAGTCCAGGATGTTGGCACCGCGCTCCTCACGCCAGAATCCGGCGGCGATCAGCGAGTGCGTCATGGTCGTCATCGACGCCGACCCGTCGACCATCGCGGCGTCGACGACCTGCCCCTCACCCGTGGCACGAGCGTGTACGAGCGCCGCGACCACACCGAGGGCGAGGTAGAGGGCGCCCCCACCGAAGTCGCCGACGTAGTTGAGCGGAGGCGTCGGGCGCTCGCCGGCGCGGCCCACTGGCCACAGCGCGCCCGACACGGCGATGTAGTTGATGTCGTGTCCCGCACGCTGGGCGAGCGGGCCCTCCTGACCCCAGCCGGTCATCCGCCCGTACACGAGGCGCGGGTTGCGCGCGTGCACCTGCGCGGGACCCAGGCCGAGCCGCTCGGCCACCCCCGGGCGAAACCCCTCGATGAGTGCGTCCGCCGACGCTGCCAGTTCCAGGGCGAGGTCGCGGCCCGCCGTGTTCTTGAGGTCCACTGCCACCGAGGGGCGAGAGCGGTTCAGTAGGTCCCAGGTCGTCACGGGCGACGCGTCGGGATCGCCGCGCTCGAGTCGCAGCACGTCGGCGCCCAGGTCGGCGAGCAGCATGCCCGCGAAGGGTGCCGCCCCCAGGCCGGCGAGCTCGAGGACCCTTACCCCGTCGAGGGGACCCGCCACGCGACTAGTCCCACCAGAGGTCGTGACCGAGCACGCCGCGAGCGATGAGTCCCAGCTGGACCTGGGAGGTGCCCTCCACGATGGTCAGCTGGCGCGCGTCACGGTAGTAGAGCTCGGTGGGGTGCTCCTCCATGTAGCCGGCCGCCCCGAGGAGCTGGACCGCGAGTCCCGAGGCCTTCACCGCCACCTCGGAGGCGTAGTACTTGCACATCGAGAGCATCGGCACGTACTCCTTGGTGTACTTGCCCTGGTCGGCGAGCCACGCCGCGCGATAGGTGAGCAGACGCGCCGCCTCGATCTCGGTGGCGCACTTGGCGATCTCCCACTGGATGCCCTGAAACTCGCTGATCGTCTTGTTGAAGGCCGGCCGGTTCTTCACGTACTCGGTCGCGTACATCAGCGCCCCCTCGGCGAGACCGATCGCCCGCGCGGCGACAATGGGGCGCATCGCGTTCAGTGACTGCATCGCGAGTTGGAATCCGCCCCCGATCACCTGTCCCGGTCCGACGTGCACGTCCTCGAAGTGGATCTCCGCGGTGTCGATTCCCTTGACACCCATCTTCTTGTCCACGCGCGGCCGCGTGACACCCGGCGTCGACGCGTCGACGATGAAACTACCAATGTCGGTGTGCAGACGCGACGAGGCTTCACCGGTCTTGGCGAAGACGGTGAACCAGTCGGCCTGCATCCCACCCGAAATCCACGACTTCGTCCCGTTGAGGATGTAGCCGCCCTCGACGTCGGGATCGGGCGTGGCCCGAGTCTGGATCCCGGCCACGTCCGAGCCCGCGCCGGGCTCAGAAAGGCAGAACGACGCGCGCTGGGTGCCGTGAGCGATCCCGGGCAAGTAGCGCAGTTTCTGCTCCTCGGTGCCCGCGATCATGATCGGCCCGGTCGGCAGGCGCGTGAGCAGCAGCATGAGGCCCAGGACATTCGAGTACTTGGTGACTTCCTCGATCGCGATCGTCAGTCCGGTGATGCCCGCTCCGGAACCGCCGTATTCCTCGGGAATGCAGAGTCCCAGGAGGTCGGCGCGGCGGAACTCCTCGAAGATGTCATCCGGATACTCGCCGGTCTCGTCGATCTGGCGCGCACGCGACTTGATCTTGTCCTGAGCCAATCGCCGTACCGTCGCCTGGAGTGCTCGTAATTCGTCGTTGAATTCAAAGTCCATACCTCGCAAGTTATCGCTCGGGCGAGAGGGCTCCGGTAGGACGTGTCAACATGGAGCATGGCCTCGTTCGATCGGCCCAGCGCGCTCGCGACCATGGCCACCACTACCTTCGACGTCGTCGTCATCGGCGCGGGCATGACGGGCGCCGGCGTCGCCCTCGACGCCGCCACGCGAGGACTGTCAGTGGCACTCATCGACGCGGGCGACTTCGCCTCCGGTACCAGCTCCAAATCCTCCAAGCTCGTCCACGGCGGACTGCGCTACCTCCAACAGCGCGAGTTCCGACTGGTCTACGAGAACCTGCGCGAACGCCAGCGACTCCTAGAGAACGCCCCGTTCCTCGTTCGCCCACTCCCCTTCCTGATCCCCTTGATCTCGAGCAATTCGCTCACGGGCCGCGCCCTGGTGCGCGGGTATTCGTCGGCTCTGCGCCTCTACGACCTGACCGGCGGCTGGCGCATCGGCCAGCGCCACCGCAAGATCTCCCCCACCGAGGCCGTGGCCCACCTGCCCACGCTGCGCGCCGAGCACCTCCTCGCCGGGTTCATCTACATGGACGCGCGCGGTGACGACGCCCGCGTCGCCCTCACTCTCGCACGATCGGCGGTCGACCACGGCGCCTGGGCCGCCAACTACGTGCGCGCCATCGACTTCTCCCGCGATGACGCCGGGCGCGCGACGGGGGTCGTCGTGCGCGACGAGTTGACCGGCGACACCTTTGCGATCGCCGCGCGCAGCGTCGTCAACGCAACGGGTGTGTGGGCCGACGAAATCATTCAGTTGACCGCACGTAGCGACGCGCACCAGATCACGCCCGCCAAGGGAGTGCACGCGAGCGTCCCGCGGGAGCGCTTGCCCATCGACATCGCGGCAGTGTTGGCGGTGCCGGGCGACCGGCGCAGCATCTTCGTGGTGCCCTTCGAAGACGGGCCGTTCACCTTCATCGGCACCACCGACACCCCCTACGACGGCGAGATCGACACGCCCACCTGCACACCCGAGGATCTCGACTATCTCCTGGGAGCCGTGAATGCCGCCACCACGTCGGACCTCACCCCGCGTGACGTGACCGCCGTGTGGGCCGGGCTGCGGCCCCTCCTCAGCCCTCGCGAGGGCGAGCACCTCTCGGGACGCACCGCCGACCTCTCGCGTCGGCACCGCGTAAGCGACCTGGGAGACGGCGTCGTGCACGTCACGGGCGGAAAGTGGACCACGTACCGCCAGATGGCCGAAGACGCGGTCGACGCGCTCGCACCCTACGTGGGCCGCGTGGGCGCGGCGCGCACCAAGAAGTTGCGCCTGCACGGCTACGGATCGTGGCGCCCGACGACGCCCCTCGACACCCACCTCTACCAGCGATACGGCGACGACGCGAGAGTGGTGCTCGAACTGATCAACCAGGACCCGTCGCTCGCCCTCGCTCCCATCGCCGGCCTCGACTACGTGATGGGCGAGTTCGTCTACGGCGCGCGCGCCGAGATGGCGACCTCACTCGTCGATCTCCTCACTCGCCGAACACGGGCCCATCTCATCGACGCGCGCGCGACGCTCGACGCGGCACCCGCGATCGCCCTCGCCGTGGCGCCCCACCTGGGTTGGGACGAGGAGCGGCGCGGCATCGAAGTGGGCGCGTATCGCGACCTCGTGACCGAAGAACTCACGAGCGCGGGCCTCGTTCTGTAGTCTTCGCACGTGGGGCGTGCGCACGTGGCTCGAGAGTACCCGCGTGGCACCGTTGACGCCGCGCCGTCGCCGCTGGGCGACGACGTCCTGGCGGCGCTCGACTCCGCGGGACTGGACGTCGATGTCACAGCCGCCGCGCGGGCCGAACACGGCCGTGACTGGTGGCCGGTCTCACTGCTCGACGTCGCGGCGGGGAACGTTCCGGCCTGGCCTGGCGCCGTCGTGACGCCACGCGACGAAGCCGGCGTCGAAGCGGCGCTTTCGGTCGCCGCGCGCTTCCGTGTCCCCGTGACCGCCCAGGGGGGCCGGTCCAGCGTCGTCGGCGGAGCTCAGCCGAGCCCCGGGGCCATCGCCCTCGACCTGACGCGCCTCGACGACGTCGGAAGGATCGACTCGGTCTCGGGACTGGTCGACGTGGGTGCGGGTGTCTTCGGACCCGACCTCGAGGCGACGCTCGCCCCCCTCGGCCTGACCGTTGGACACTTTCCGCAGTCCTACGAGTTCTCCACGGTCGGCGGCTGGCTCGCCAGTCGCGGCGCGGGCCAGTACTCGAACCGCTACGGCACCGCCGCCGACCTCGTCCGGGGACTTCGCGTCACCCTGGCGAACGGCCGGTCGATGTCGATCGGCGCGAAGAGCCCGCGCTCGTCACTTGGTCCGGATCTCACACAGCTCTTCGTGGGTAGCGAGGGGACCCTCGGCGTCATCACCCGTGCGACGCTGTTCGCACGCGAGCGCCCGACGTACGAGGAGCGACGCGCCTATCGCGTGTCGACCTTCCTCGACGGGCTCGAGGTCTGTCGACGAATCCTGCGCCGCGGCGCCTCGCCGGCGGTGCTGCGCCTCTACGACGAGATCGAGTCGGCACGCCTCTTTGACCTCGCGCACCCGGTCCTCCTCGTCCTCGACGAGGGCGACGAGACCCTGACGCGGGCCGCGATGTCGGTGGTCGCCGCGGAGACCTCCTCCCTCGACCCCCTCGACCCAGCCCTGGTGGAGCGCTGGCTCACCCACCGCAACGACGTCAGCCCCCTCGCCGAGCTCTGGGGCCGCGGCGTCGTCGTTGACACCATCGAGGTGGCGGCACCGTGGAGCGAGCTGGCCGCGCTCTGCGCGGCGATCCTCGGCGATCTTCGCGCCCTCACCGGAACCGTGATGGCCTCGGTGCACCAGTCCCACGCCTACGGCGACGGCGCGTGCCTGTACTTCACCTTCGCCGGCGTCGGTGACGACCCCCTCGCCTACTACCGCGCGGCGTGGGATCGGGTGATGCCGCTCGCGATGGCCCACGGGGCGATGAGCCACCATCACGGCGTCGGACGCAACCGGGCGCGTTTCGTGCGCGAGGCGCTGGGCGAGTCGTACTCGATTCTCGAAGCCATCAAGGGTGAACTCGACCCACTCGGCATTCTGAATCCCGGGGTGCTGGGCCTGGGCGGTGACGCGTGGTGAGGGCGCTCGCCATCGACGTGGGCACCTCGTCGGTGAGGACGGCGATCGTCGACGAGACCGGCGCCGTCTCCTCGCTCTACCAACAGCGCCTGACGATCTCGACGCCCCAGCCGGGTGACGTCGAGCTCGACGCCGACGAGATCGGCCGCGTGGTGCTCGCGCTCGCGGGAAGGACCCTCGCCGAGGCGGGGGGGGCCGACGTCGTGGGCGTCACCAATCAGAGAGCGACCACCGTCCTGTTCGATCCCGCGACGGGCCGCCCGGTCGGCCCCACGCTGGGATGGCAGGACCTGCGGACGGTCTTTGACTGCCTGGCCCTGCAAGAGCGGGGGCTGCGCCTCGCGCCAAACCAGTCCGCGACCAAGCTGCGCTGGCTGATCGATTACGCCCAGAGGCCCGCGAGCGAAGTACGCTTCGCCACCATCGAGACCTGGATCGTCTGGCTCCTCACCCGCGGCGAGGAGCACGTCACCGACCACTCGAACGCCGCGATCACCGGATTGGTCGACGTCGACGTGGCGACCTGGCACGAGCCCGCTCTGACGGCCCTCGGCATCGATCCCGTCGTCCTGCCACGCATCGTGCCGACGATGGGACCCGTCGGAACCGCGCACGCACTCGTCGGCGCCCCGACGATCAGCGCCCTCATCGGCGACCAGCCTGCTTCGCTGTTCGGCCAGTGCTGCTTGACCCACGGCGCCAAGATCACCTTCGGCACCGGTGCGATGCTGAACATGCCGCGCGGCACGAGCGGCCCGGCCGCGATGACGCGCTACGACTCGGGCTGCTTTCCGATCGTGGTGCGCTCGGATGCCACGTCCGTGACCTGGGGCCTCGAAGGCATCGTCCTCTCGGCCGGTGCGGCGGTGGACTGGGCGGTCGAGGACCTCGGCATCGTCGAGAGTGCCGCGGCGAGCGACGCGCTCGCCGCCAGCGTGTCCTCGAGTGAGGGCGTGACCTTCGTCCCGGCGCTCTCGGGTCTGGGCACGCCGCGCTGGGACTTCGGTGCGCGCGGCGCCTTCTTCGGCCTGACGCGTGGCTCGGGCCGCGCCCAGATGATGCGCGCCGTGCTCGAGGGCGTCGCCCAGCGCGGCGCCGACCTCGTCGACGCGGCGCTCGTCGAGACGGCCGGCCAACTCGACGAGGTGCGCGTCGACGGCGGAATGACCGCCAACCAGACGTTTCTCACGTTGCTGGCTGACGCGACCGGGCTTCCTATCGCGGTCTCGCCCGAGCGCGAGGCCACGACGCGTGGCGCGGGACTCATGGCCCTGGTCGGCGCGGGCCACCTAGGCGTCGAGGACGTCGAGGGCATGTGGCACCCGACCCAGGTGGTCGAGCCCACGATGGGTGACGGGGAGCGCGCCGCGCGCCGGGCCGACTGGGCGAACGCCGTCGAGCGCGCGGCCGGGACGATCCCGGCCCTCAGCGAGATCCGCTTCTAAGTCTCCCAGGGAGCGCTCGAGAGCGCGGCCTCGAGTGTCGTCGTGGACTCGAGCAAGTGACGCGACAGTGTGAGTTGACGCGGCATATTGAGTCCCACCGCTCCCGTGACCACGCCGTCGTGGCTGTAGAGCGCGAGCCACTTGGCACCGTCGTCGCGCTCGGCGACGCGCGTTACGTCGTCGCTCGGCGCGGGGTGGCCCACCATCTGGATCTTGCGCCCATACTGGTCGGACCAGAAGTACGGCACCATCGGTCCGGGTGACTCATCGTGGACCCAGTGGCGCGCGAGCGCGAGGGCGTGGCCGGCCGCCACCTCCCAGTGCTCCATGCGCACGAGCTGCTCTCCCAGAGGACCGTCCCAGGAGAAGCGGGCCACATCGCCCACCGCCGCGACTCGTTCAGTCGCCAGGAAGTGTCGATCTACGACGACGCCGTTGTCAATCGTGAGACCCGAGGTTGCGAGCCACTCGACGTTGGGAATCGCGCCCGCTCCGACCACCACGACCGCAGCCGCAAAGGGACCTTCGCCTTCGACGTGGACGAGGAACTCGCCCTCCACCTCGGTGACGTCGGTCACGTGCACGCCGCATCGCAACTCGATCCCGGCCTCGGCGGGCAGGTCCTTCAGCCAGTCGGCCACCGTCGCGCCAAGGGGCCCGACCAACGGCGCGGGTGCCACCTCGAAGACCACCGGCCGAAGTCCGCGCGCGTGCAGGGACGTCGCGACCTCCGCCCCGATGAAGCCCCCACCGATGATCGCCACGACCCGCCCCGGCTCGAGGCGTTCGACCGCCCCAATCAGCGCCAGCGCGTCGCGGCGCGATCGCAGCACGTGAAGGTTCGCGTCAGCGCTAAAGGGCAGGCGACGAGCCCGCGCTCCGGTGGCCAGGACGACGTGGGTGCCCGCGATCGACGAGCCGTCCTCTAGGTGTACGGTCGTCGTGGCCACGTCGAGGGAACGGGCGGCCACCCCGAGGTGCAAGGTGACGTCGGCGGCCGCCACGCGCTCGTCAGTGGCGAGGCGAGTCTGGTCGATCTCCCATTGACCGGCGAGCACCTGCTTGGACAGCGGGGGCCGATCGTAGGGGGCGTCGGACTCGTCGCCAATCAGGCTCAGGGCCCCCTCGTAGCCCTCACGTCGCAGCGCCTCGGCCACCCGCCAGCCGGAGAGCCCCGCGCCCACGATGACGACGTGGTCGGAGTCGCGCAGCGGGCTCATGAGAACATCGCGAGCCACTGGTCGGCGCTGGCCGGCGCCAGCACTCGATTGGTCGCGCGCACGTCGCTCATCGGTGCGTCAGGCTGGGCGGAATAGAAGTGTCCCGGATAGAGGACCGTCTCGTCGCTGACGAACGCCAGTCGCTGGGTAAGGGTCCGATACATCTCCTCGGGGTCCGAACCCGGCAGATCCGTTCGCCCGCACCCGTCGAGGAAGAGCGTGTCGCCGCTGACCAGTCGATCCTCGAAGAGCAGGCACTGGCTGCCGGGGGTGTGACCGGGAGTGTGGATCATGGTGAGCGAGAGCCCGCCCACCGCGAGGGTGTCGCCAGGCTCGTGGGCGACCAGGGAGCCCTGGTCGATGCCGGTGCGCTGAGAAACCCACTCGACCTCATCGCGCTGAACGTGGATGGGCACGTTGGCGATCTCGAGCAGCTCGACGACACCGTCGACGTGGTGTCCCCCGTACTCTCCGCCCACGTGGTCGAAGTGGTAGTGGGTCCCGATCGCCCCTACCAACGTCATACCGTCCTCGGCGAGCGCGTCGACCAACTCGCTCGGCCGGTAGGCCGGGTCCACGATCACGGCCTCTCCCGTCTCGCGGTCGCCCATCGCGTAGACGAAGTTGACCATCGCGGTGGCCATCGGATCGCCCACCGCGAAGTCACGTCCGGCGAGCAACTGGCGAAAATAGACACGGCTCACGGCTCGTCAACCACCCTCGTCAGTCGCGGCGCGAGCTCTTCAACCTTGGCCTGGGTGGCACGCAGTCGCGCCTCGAGCTCCTCGATGATCGCCGTCGCCCGCTCGAGCTTGGCGAAGAGGTCGTCCACGGACACCTCGCCCTCGTCAAAGGACGCCACGATCGCGTTGAGCTCACCCGCCGCGTCGTTCCAGCTGCCTACGTTGCTCATGGTGTTCCCTTCTCCGTGACCACGCTGATATACGTCCCGTCGGACACGCGCACGCTCATCGTCGCGCCCACCTCGAGTTGCGAGAGCGTTCGCACGACCGCGCCGTGGGCGTCGGTGACGATGGACCAGCCCTGAGCGAGGCGCCGCGCCGGGTCGTAGGCCCCGAGGAGCTGGCGGACCGACTGCAGGGAAGCGGCAGAGGCCTCAAGGACGCGTCGGGCCGAGACGTCGAGACGCTCGCGTGTCGACATGAGATTGCGTGCCTCGGCGCGCAACCGGTCACGCACCGCGAAGTTCATCGTGCGCCGGCGCTCGCCGACGAAGTTGTCCGCCTCGTCGAGCACCGCCTGGGCGTTCGCCAGGAGGCGGCGGGTCGGAGCGACCACCATCCGCTCACGCCAGGCGTCGACGAGGGTGACGATCTCCTCGCCGAGCTTGGTGGGTGTGATGGCCCGGGTGTGCGCGACGAGGTCGGCGACCGACTCGTCCCCCGTGTGCCCGATGCCGGTGAATACGGGCGTGCGGGCCGTCGCGATCGCGCGCGCCACGCGCTCGTCATCAAAGCAGGCCAGGTCGCCCTTCGAACCGCCACCGCGCACGACGCAGATGACGTCGACGTCGGTCGCGTCGAGCGTCTCAATGGCGCGCACGATCTGCGCCGGCGCGGCCTCGCCCTGGACCAGGGTCGTGACCAAGCGCACGTCGAACGCGTAGCCCGATCGCAGGAGTTGGCCCGTGAAGTCGTTGAATCCCTCGGTCTGGGGGCTGGCGACTAGGCCGACGCGCAGCGGAACGGGTGAGAGCGGGATTCGCTTGTTGGCCTCGAGAAGGTCCTCGGCGGCCAGC
The DNA here is from genome assembly GCA_027451285.1 of Acidimicrobiaceae bacterium. Lineage (GTDB taxonomy): Bacteria > Actinomycetota > Acidimicrobiia > Acidimicrobiales > RAAP-2 > RAAP-2. Next base: position 48,221 of record DAIDJP010000035.1, read on the forward strand.
CGGGCGATCAGTTCCGCCCGCCGACGCGCGACGTCGCCGAGCAGGCTGGTGACGTCGACGTCGGTCACGGTGAATCCGATGCGGCCCTGGGGCGCGTAGACGTCGACGTAGCCGTAGAACGAGACGATCATCCCCGGCTGCAGCGTCACGCCGCTGGCCGCCAAGGTGCGCTTGATCTGGGCCCACTGACTGGCCCAGCAGTGGGCGTTGAGCACCGCGCGCTTGGCGTCGGACGTCGCCACACCGGCGTCGGCCAGGTCCACGTAGAGGTGGCTCTTCTCGTAGACCTTGGCGATTTCGCCGCGGACCCAGCGGGCGTGGCGCCGGCCGAAGGCGGATTCCAGGTGCTCGGTCACCAGCCGGTAGAACTCGCCGACCTCGAGAACGCTCTGCGCGGTGGCGACGTCAGTACTCACGATGTGAGGCTAGCCCCGAGGTGTCACGAGATTGTCATTTGAGTCGTCAGCGCCCATGTGAAAAACTGGTCGCGGATGGTGAGTCGACTGGGCGGCCGCGCCACCTTCGGGTGGCGAGGAAAGTCGGGGCTCCACAGGGCAGGGTGCTCGCGAAACGTGAGTCGCGGTGACGCGCAGGACAGTGCCACAGAGAACAGACCGCCGATGGCCCGGGCAACCGGGAACAGGTAAGGGTGAAACGGTGCGGTAAGAGCGCACCAGCGCCACGGGCGACCGGGGCGGCTTGGTAAACCCCACCCGGAGCAAGATCAAACACGGAATATCCGCGGCCCGCGGGTCTTTCGAGACAGTTCCGAGGTAGATCGCTCAGATGGATGGCCGCCCACCCTCTTCGGAGGTGGACAGAACCCCGCTTACAGGTCGACTCATCATCCGCTTCACCACGAGATCACATTCCAGAAAGTTGACGTTGTGCCCCATCTGCCATTCCGAGAACTCCCGGTGGCCGATCCAGGCACACCCGACATCCGCTCCGCACGCCATTACCTGTTCTGGCTCGCGCGGCTCCAGCGCGGCACCATTGTCGCGGCGACGCTGTGCGCCACCGCGTGGATGCTCTCCCAGGCCCTGTTGTGGGCGGCGGTGGGCGGCGCGGTCGACCACGGCATCGCCGCGGGTCATCCGTCACAACTGTGGAAGTGGGCCGGACTCATCGCTCTGCTTGGCGTCATCCAGGCGATCAGCGGAGCCCTGCGTCACCAGTTGGCCGTCACCAACTGGATGCGCGCGGCCTATCGCACCGTTCAGGTCGTGGGACGCCACGTCACGGCCTCAGGCACCGCCCTGACCGACGAGATACCGTCGGGCGACATCGTGAACTCCGTCGGCGCGGACGCCCCGCGCATCGGTATGGCCTTCGATTCGCTCGCCCGCTTCATCGGCGCGATCGTCTCGTGGCTCATCGTCTCGGCCATCCTGCTCAGCTCGTCCCACCTGTTGGGCTTGATCGTTCTCATCGGGGTGCCGGCCCTCGCCGTCTTGACGACGCCACTCATGCGCCCCCTGCACACCGCCCAGGCCGCCCAGCGCGAAGCGACCGGTCGCCTCGCGGCGCTCGGCACCGACACCGTCGCTGGGCTGAGGATCCTGCGCGGCATCGGCGGTGAGGAGGTCTTCTTGCGTAATTACCGCGCCCAGAGTGACCTGGTGCGCCGCTCGGGCGTGCGCGCCGCCGTGCCCCAGGCCGCCCTTGAGTCGGGCCAGCTGCTGCTGCCGGCGATCCTCACGAGCGTGGTCACCTTCATCGGCGCACACGAGGTCGCCCGCGGGACGCTCCAACCCGGCCAGCTCGTGGCCTTCTTCGGCTACGCGACGTTCCTCACGACGCCCCTGCGCGAGGTCATCCAGTACACGATCATGGCCACGCGGGCCTACGTGGGCGCGGGCAAGGTCGTGCGTCTCTTGCGCATCGAGGCGACGGTGCGCGATCCCGCCCAACCTCGCGACTGGCCCGGCCGCGTCGAGCGGGTCGTCGACGAGCGCAGCGGCATCCACCTCGAGCGAGGACGGGTCTGCGCCGTCGTCACTGAGACGCCCGCGGAGTCATCTTCCCTGGCCGACCGCCTCGGGCGTTTCATCCCCCACGTCGAGGGCGTCACCGTCAACGGCCACGCCCTCGGGGACTTCTCAGTGGCCGACACCCGGCGACACATCGTCGTCAACGACATCGAGCCGCGCCTGTTCTCGGGCGAGCTGCGCTACGAGCTCGTCCCCCACGGCACCTCGGCCGACGAGAGAATCCTGGCCGCCCTCAACGCTGTGAGCGCCCTCGACGTGCTCGACGCCCTCGACGACGGACTCGCGACGAGGGTCGACGAACGCGGCCGAAGCTTCTCGGGCGGCCAGCGCCAGCGCCTCGCGCTGGCTCGCGCCTTCCTCACCGAGGCCGACGTGCTGATCCTCGTCGAGCCGACCTCGGCGGTCGACACCCACACCGAGGGCCGCATCGCGGCACGCCTCGGAGAGATGCGCCGCGAGCACGCGACTCTCGTCGCCTCAACGAGTCCCCTCATGCTCGAGCGAATGGACACCGTGTTTCTCGTCTCCGATGGTCGAGTCGTGGCCGAGGGGACCCACGATCACCTCGTGGCGTCCTCGGCCCTCTATCGACAGATCGTCCTGAGGGAGGACTCGTGAGCCAGCTACCCGTCGCCAATGCGAGCGAGGTGCGCGCGCACGCGATGATCCTCGCGCGCCAGCACCGGCGCGAGGGCCTGCGCATGCTCTCGCTCTACGCGATGGCCGCCGCCGTGGCACTCGTGCCGGCGTGGATCATCGGCCAGATCACCAATCTGGCCGCGCACCATCAACTCACGAGCGCACTGATCACCCGCGAGGTGGGGGGCCTCCTGGCGGCCTCACTCGCCTACGCGGGGCTCTCCTTCCTCGCTCGGCGGCGCAGCTACATCCTGGGCGAGAAGATCTTCGCCCAACTACGCGAGGAGTTCCTCGCGAGCGTCTTGGCCCTGCCCCTCGTCGAGGTCGAACGCACGAGCACCGGCGACCTGCTGAGTCGCACAACCAACGACATCGACGCCCTGTCGCGCACGGTGCGCTTCGCCGTGCCCGAGTGGCTGGTCGCCATCGTCCAGGCGCTGATCACGATCGTCGCGATGCTGCTCGTCAGCCCACTCGCGAGCCTCGCGGGGCTCGTCTCGGTCCCCCTGCTCTACTTCTCGACCCGCCGCTACCTACGCTTCGCCCGGCCCGGCTACGTGCGCGAACGAATCAGCTACGCCACCCTCTCCGGAACGGTCGCCGAGACGTCCGAGGGGGCCCGCACGGTCGACGCGCACCGCCTGGGGCGCCGTCAACGCGATCGCATCGACGCCAACGTGCGTGAGAACTTCTACGCCGAGATGTACACGCTGCTCATGCGCCTGGTCTGGTTCCCCACGGTCGAGACCGCCTTCTCTCTCGCGGTGGCCACGACACTCGCCTGGAGCGGCTGGCTCGCCCTTCACCACTCGATCTCGGTGGGGGCGGCGACCACGGTCACCCTCTACGTGGTCCAGATCAACGATCCGCTTGATCGGATCATCTCCTGGCTCGACGAACTCCAGATCGGCCAGACCTCGATGGCGCGACTCTTCGGCGTGGCCACCGTGCGCGACGACCGCCCCACGGACGGTCCCACGCCGACGTCGGAGACCATCACCGTCGAGCACGTCTCCTACGCCTACCGCGAGGGCCGCGACGTGCTGCGCGACGTGTCGCTCTCGGTGCGCGCGGGCGAGCGCCTCGCGATCGTGGGTCCCTCGGGCGCGGGCAAGTCCACCCTGGGCCGCCTGATCGCCGGCATCGACGCGCCGCGCGTCGGCTCGGTGCGCGTGGGCGAGGTCGAGCTGTCCTCGATGCCGCTCGCGGCGTTGCGCCGCCACGTCGCCCTGGTGACGCAGGAGCACCACATCTTCATCGGCACGGTGCGTGACAATTTGGCCCTGGCCGAGCCCGACGCCACCGACGACGATCTCCTACGCGCCCTCGACGCCGTCGACGCCCTGGAATGGCTCCAAGCCCTGCCCCGGCGCCTCGACACCGAGTTGGGCACCACCGGGCACGCGCTCACCCCCGCCCAGGCCCAGCAGCTTGCCCTGGCCCGCCTGGTGCTCGCGGACCCGCACACGCTGGTCCTCGACGAGGCCACCGCGCTGTTGGATCCTCGCGCCGCGCGCCACCTCGAGCGGTCTCTCGCGGCAGTGCTCGCCGGGCGCACCGTGATCGCGATCGCCCACCGCCTGCACACCGCACACGACGCAGATCGGGTATGCGTTGTCGTCGACGGGCGCATCGCCGAACTGGGGACCCACGACGAGCTCGTGGCCCTCGGCGGCGAGTACGCGTCGCTCTGGCGCAGCTGGCGCAACGAGGGAGCGCGCGACTCGTAGGCTTTGGCCGTGGTGAGACCCCTGCGCGGCGACGAGATCCTGGCTTGCCCGCATCGCGTCGCCCTCTCCAGGGGCGAGCCCTTCGACTTCACGCCCGCGCCCGCGAGCGCCGAGATCCAGCGCCGCCGGCGCGACGCCGAGGCCGTGCGTGACAGCGTGATCGCCGAGATGCTCGACGCCCACTCCGACGCCGCTCGACCCGCGGACGTGAATGAGACGCTCAAACACCTCGACGAGGGAACCAGCCTCGTCGTTTCGCCCTACCTTCCCGATGACGTGGTGGGCCGTCGACGCGCGCGCGTCCAGGCCCTCGTGCGCGTGGGTAGGGTCGGGTCGAAATACACCTACGCGCCGCTGGTGATCAAGAACATCGAGGTCGCCGAGACCGCCCTCACCCGGCGGATCCTCGAGGGGACGATCGAGCGCCTCTCCCCCGCCGAAGCGTTGTTCACCAACGGCCTCGGCGTGCGCTCTTCACCCACCGTGACGCGTACCGGCATCGTCCTGGCGCACGCGACGAGGGTCCTCGGCGCACTCGGCTACGCGAGCGCATCCGCGCACGCGGGCGTCGTCGACCGACGCCGACGCGTCTTCTGGTTCGATCTCGCCGGTCGTGACTACCCACGATTCAACCTCGCGGCGTACGACGAATACTACGAGCGTCGTCTCGCCGTCATTGAGGAGCACGACCGCTGGTTGCGCCAGGGTGGCCCCTTCCCGACCAGGGCGTACTGGCACCGCGACTGCCTCGACTGCCCCTTCGCCAGTCACTGCCAGAGCGAGCTCGAAGAGATCGACGACGTGTCCCTGACCCGCTTCACGACGGCCTCCCAGCAGGTCCTGCTGCGCGAGCACGGGGTGACGACGCGTGCGCGGCTCGCGACCCTCGACCCGCGCCGTGCCCGATCGGCCCGCCGGCGTATCGCCGACGACTCACTCGAGGGCGTCCTGGGAGCGTCGATCGACAAGCTCGACGACCTCATCTACCGGGCGCGGGCCCACGTGAGCGGCGGACCTCTACGCATCGTGGGGCTCGAGCAGATGGGGTGTCCTAACGCCGACGTCGAGGTCGACATCGACATGGAGAGTTACGGTGACGCCACGTACCTGTGGGGCGCGGTCGTCCACGTCGCCGACTCCGCGGCCGATCGCGCTGGCGGGGTGACTCCGGGGTACCGGTACTTCGTGAACTGGGACGAGCTCGACGCCGACGCCGAGGCCAACATCTTCGCGCGCTTCTGGGCCTGGTTCGACGCCCTGCGAGCGACGTGTCGCGAGGCGGGCCTCAGCCTCGCGGCCTACTGCTTCTGGGCCCAGGCCGAAGACGGCGCCATGAATCGCGCCGTCGCGGTGCCGGTGGCCGGTGGACCCACCATGGACGATCTTCGCGAGTTCCGCGACGCGCGACCCCGCCAGTGGGTCGACCTGCACGCCCTGGCCAAGGCTCAAATCCAGACCGAGGGACCCCTGGGCCTCAAGCTGCTCGCCACGGGAGCGGGCTTTCATTGGCGGGACCCCACGCCCAGCGGCGAGGCCTCGATGGCCTGGTACGAGGTGGCGCGCGGGGCGGGCCCACTCGCCGAGGCCTCACGCCAGCGCATCCTCGACTACAACGAGGACGACTGTCGCGCCACCAAGGCGCTGCGCGACTGGCTGAACGGTCCGGCCCGCCTGCTCGCTCACCGCGACGAGGTCTAGGAACCGGGGCGGTCGTTAGCATTTGACGGTGACACCCCCCGCAGACGCGAACCCCGACGCCGGACGCTCGTTCGCGCGTCTCCTGGGCGCGTCGTTGGCGCTCTGGGGTCTGGCCCTGGCGATCATGAGTGCTCAAGCGGTGGTCTGGCTCGCCGCAGGTCGGACCACTTCGGGCCTCGTCCTCCTGGGCGCCGTCGTGCTCGGGCGCCTGATGAGCGGCAGCTTCAGCGAGGAGTGGGCGACGCACGCGGCCGCGCGACTGCGCCACCGCTACCGCCGCGTCGTCACGTCGCTGATGGTGCGACCCCGCCGCGAGGGCGAACGAGGGCGTAGCGATCTCGCCCACGCCATCGAGGACGTGTCCTCTCTGCCCGCTCTCGACGTACTGAGCGCCAGCGCGCGCGTGGCGTCACTGGGCCTGGTCGTCCTCGTCTGGGCGGCCGGACTGCTTCCCCTGGCGATCGTGCTGGCCCTGCTCGGCGTGGCGGTTCCCCTCTACGTCCGCGCCGGACGGCGCGCCAACGCCATGGACGCCGACTTTCGCGCGCGTCGCGCCGTCCTCGAATCCCGACAGCTCGAACTGATCGGCCACGCCCCCGACCTGCGCGCCCTCGGCGCTGTCGCCTACGGCGCCAACGAGATCGCGGCGATCAGCGACTCCGAGCACGTCATCGTCGAGCGAGCCGTTCGCGTGTCGCTGTCCTCGTCACTCGTCACCGAGTTTCTCGCCGGGGTGAGCGTGGGGCTGGTCGCCATGGTGGTCGGGTTCGGACTGCTCGACGGGCGCATCTCGTTGCTGCGCGCACTGATCGCGGTCCTTGTCACCGCCGAGCTGTTCGGCCACGTGCGCCGCTACGGAGTCGCCTTCCATCGGCGCGAGGATGCCACCACGGCGCGCGCGGTCCTCGACGCGCGCGACGCCATCGAGGCCACCAGCGCCAACGCACTGCTCGAAGTCGAGGCGCTGACGACACGCGCGAGCGATACGCGCGTCGACCTTCGCGTCGAGCGCGGTGACCGAGTGTTGGTGAGCGGCCCCTCGGGGAGCGGCAAGACCACCTTGTTGCACACGTTGATCGGCTGGGCCACGCCTCGCGAGGGCGTGGTGCGCCGCGGCGCCGCGCCCATCGCCTACGTCAGCGCCGAGAGCCCGCTGCTGTCGCTGTCGCTGTGGGACAACCTCACCCTGGGCGAGGCCCACGAGCGCACTGACGTGCGAGCGCTTCTCGCTCGACTGGGTCTCGACGGCGACCGCTTCGCCGACCTCGACGATCGCCTCGACGCCGACGGCCGCGGGCTGTCGAGCGGTGAGAGAGTGCGCCTGGTGCTCGCCCGCGCCCTGCTGGCCCGGCCCGCACTGATCCTGCTCGACGACGTCGCCGGCGTGCTCGACGTCGCGAATCGTGAACGGGTCTCTCGCCTCTTGAACGAGCACACCGACGTGGCGATTATCGAGGCCACGGTCGACACGCCACTGCTCGACGCGCATCAGGTCGTGACGATGTGACCGACCTGCGACGCCTCCTGACCTGGCTGGAGCGGGCCCGCCCGCCGCGGCGCGCGCTCGCCAGCGCGCTCGTCGCCGGGCTCGTCGCAACCCTCAGCGGTGTCGCTCTCAGCGTCGGCGCCCTCGCCCTGCTGGTGGAGAGCGCGCGCCGCCCTGGCCTCGCCGCGGTGGCCGGGGTGCTCATCGTGATCGAGCTCCTGGCCTTCCTTCGATCGCCGATCCGCTTCTACGAGCGCATGAGCGCCCATCGCCTGGGTCTGTCGGCCGTGACGCGCTGGCGACGGTGGCTCGTCGAGACCATCGGGCGGTGGTCGTACCAGCGCTGGCGCACCCAGGCCGCGGGCGATCTGCTCGAGCGCGCTCTGCGCGACACCGACGAGCTCCAAGACCTCTGGCTGCGCGGCGTCGTGCCCGCGATCAGCTCACTCGCCGCGGCGATGCTGGCTGACCTGATCATCGGGTTCCTGCCGGCGCACGGCACATGGTGGCCGGTCGCCGGATTGCTCGCCCTCGCCCAACTCGTCGCCGTGGCGATAGTCCTCGCGGAATATCCCGCGCTAGTCACGGCGGACAAACGGGTGCGCGCCCAGCGCGGGCGCTACCGCGCCGTGCTCGTCGAGCTCGCCGGCGCGACGCCCGAACTCGCCGCGCTCGGGCGCGCCGACTATTCAGCGAAGCTCGCCAGCAGAGTCGACGCCGATCTCGAACGTGCCGAACGCGCTCGCGACCGCACGGCGCGCCTCGTTCGACTGGCCGCCCCCCTCGCCACGGCGCTGGCCCTGGCCGGTGTCGCCATCGCTCGCCCGGCGTCGGCGCCGCTGTGGCTCGTCGTCAGCGCCCTCGTGGCCCTGTCAACCTTCGAGCACGTAACGACCTGGCGTGCCGCGCTCGAGAGCGCAGTCGCCGTGAGCGGCGCGGCCGAGCGACTCGACGAACTCGCCGACGAGCGCCACCGCGGCCACGGGGCCTGGCCCGACGGGGCCACCCTGGAGGTGCGCGCCGTACGCGTCGTCGAGGGCACGGGCGAGGACGCCTCGGCGATCGTGCGTCACGCCAGCTTCGAGATCCCCCGGGGCCGACGAGTCGCCCTCGTCGGCGTCTCGGGTTCGGGCAAGTCGGCCCTGATGCGCGCGATCGCCGGCCTGGACGAGATCGCCGATGGTTCCGTCGCCGTCGGGGGCGTCGAGATCGCCGACATCGACGAGGCGGACCTGCGAGGCCACTTGGCCTACGTCGGCGCCGACATCGGCCTCACCGCGGGCTTCGTGCGCGACGTCATCGCAATGGGGCGCGCGACGTCGCGCGATTACGTCGCCGATCTGGCGAGCCTGGGCCTCTACGTCACCGCGGACACGCGCTGGGGCGAGCTCTCGCGCGGCGAGCGTCAACGGGTCGCCGTCGTGCGCGCCCTCGCAACGTCACCTCAGCTGGTGGTTCTCGACGAGCCCACCAGCGGACTCGGGGCCGAGGAGACTGCGGCGCTACTGGCACTGCTCGAGCGCGCCGGGTCGTCGGTGCTGGTGGCGACCCACGACGCCCACGTCGTCGCATGGTGCGACGACGTCGTCGAGTTGGCCAACGGAGTCCTGGTCAGCCGTTGAGCGCGGTCATGCCGCGCTCGTGGTAGCGCTCTCCGGCGACCGCGTCGCGCGGGACCGCGGCCTCGAGGGCCGCGGTGTCGTCGGCGCTGAGGACGATCTCGCTCGCGGCCACGTTTTCGCGCAGCCACTTACGCCGCTTGGTACCGGGAATCGGCACGACGTCCTCGCCGCGCGAGAGCACCCAGGCCAGAGCGAGCTGGGCGAGGGTGACTCCCTTGTCGGCCGCGATCGTCTCGAGGCGTGCGACCAGGGCGAGGTTGGCGTCGCGGTTCTCGCCGACGAAGCGCGGGTGGTTCTTGCGAAAGTCGCGCTCGTCGGTGGCGTCGCGGTTGGCCGGTTCGTCCGTGAGAAAGCCTCGTCCGAGCGGGCTGTAGGCGACAAAGCCGATGCCCAGGCGACGACAGGTGTCGAGCACGCCGTCTTCGGGGTCGCGCGTCCAGAGCGAGTACTCGCTCTGGATCGCCGTCACCGGGTGAACCGCGTGGGCGCGCTCGAGGGTGGCCGGTGAGGCCTCGGAGATTCCCAGGTGGCGAACCTTGCCCGCGGCCACCAGCGAGGCCATGGCCCCCCAGGTCTCCTCGATCGGCACGGTGCGATCAACGCGGTGCTGGTAGTAGAGGTCAATGTGCTCGATCCCGAGGCGGGCCAGTGACGCGTCACAGGCCGCGATCACGTACTCGGGTCGGCCGTTGATGCCCAGGTACGAGCCGTCCTCGCCGCGCTGGTTGCCGAACTTGGTCGCCAACACGACCTCGTCGCGGCGCTCGGCGATGGCTTGTCCCACCAGGCGCTCGTTGGTGAAGGGCCCGTACATGTCCGCGGTGTCGAGGAAGTTCACCCCGAGGTCGAGGGCCTCGTGGATCGTCGCGATGGACTCCGCGTCGTCGCCGGCGCCATAGAACTCGCTCATGCCCATGCAGCCGAGTCCCTGCGCGGAGACCTCCAGGCCCTGTCCCAAACGGCGTCGTTGCATCACGTCCTCCATGTGAATTTGCTCACAACACGTAAATTGTGGGCTTGCGCGAGCACCTTAGCGGTTGGACGCCGAACTAATTTCTAACCATTGGCTGGGGGGGCCAACTTCGAGAGCCTGCCCGTTTCGTTCACGAAACGGGCAGGCTCTTCGTTGTTACTCGGCCTCGTCGAGCAGGGGCACGACGTTGAAGCGAATCAGCGAGGGTGAGGTGTCGCGCATGCCGATGACGGTGAGCGACCCGTTGTCGAGGCGGGTGCGCCAAGCGGCCGCGCCGTCGACACCGAGCGCCCAGGTGGCCGCCGACTTGATCGGCGAGACGTGGCTCACGATCGCCAAGTGGCGGTGGTGCGAGTGCAGCAGGCTCTGCGAGTCCTGGAGCAGTTCGTCGAGGCGGGCGTGGACGCGCCGGTCCACCGACGCCAGTGACTCGCCTCCTCCGAGGGCCAACTCGTGGTCGGACTCGAAGACCCGCCACTGGTCCGCGCTGACCACGCTGAGGGGCTGACCGTCGAGATTGCCATAGTCGACCTCGATGAAGTCCTCGACGATATCGGCGTCCAGGTGCGGCAGCGCGAGCGCCGCGGTGTCGCGGGCGCGCTGCAGCGGCGACGCCCACACCGCGACCACGCCGTCGAGCAGCGGGCGCAGGGCGACCGCCTGACGCCGACCGAGTTCGGTCAGCTCGGGATCGCTGCGGCCCACCAGCAGGCGCTGGGCGTTGGTGACGGTCTGTCCGTGGCGAATGAGGACGATCACGGCAGGAGGAGTCGCCCGCACTCGGGACAGGGCGCGAACTCGCCCTCAGGAAGCGCCTTCACGCGGTCGATATCGAGAGGCGCCAGGGCGATGCGACACCCGTCGCAACGCCCGTTCACCAGTTGCGCGGCACCTGAGGTGCCGCTGCGCGAGAGCGCCGCGTCGTAGCGCGACAGCAGCGCCGCGGGCACCGCGCACGCCGTCTCCTCGCGAGAGCGCCGCAGCGAGGCGAGCTCCTCGTCCAGGCTCGCCTGCAACTCGGCCACCAGCGTGACGAGCTCTCCCCGGCGCGCCACCAGCGGCGCCGCGGCCGACTTGACCGTCTCGACCGCCTCGTCGAGCGGCTCGAGCTCCATCATCAACTCGAGCTCGCGATCCTCGGTCGCCGCGAGGAGCTCGCGCACGTGGTCGAGCTCCTTCTGCAGCGCCGCGAGCGTTCCGGCCGGCGTTCCGCTCGCGCCGAGTTTGACCGCCAAGTCGCTCGCGCGCGCAGCGAGACGAGCGCCCTCGTCGCGGGCGCTCGCGTGGGCCGCTCGCACCGGAGCCTGGGTCTCCTGGGCGGCGCGCAGGTCGCCGGCCAGGACGCGAAGCTCACCCTCGACGCCCGCCAGCTCCTCGGACTCGGGCAGGTGGCGGCGCTGGCCGGCCACCCGCTCGATCCAGCGGTCGGCCTCCATCAGTGCGCGCAGCGATTCGAGGTCAGTCACCGGACCAGTCTCGCACGCGCGCCACGTAGTCCTCGAGTTTGCCGAGGGCCGCCACGAGCGTCGGCTCGGCCCGCTCGCGCGCGGCGGCGAAGTCGAACCAGAAGACGTCTGGGCTCTCGCCGGGACCCGGACGGGGCTCGAGCGGGGGGGCCTCGAGCACGTAGCGCAGGTCGTAGTGGGTGTGACCCCGCGGGCCCGGGTGGACGTCGACGTGAAAGACCCGCTCGTCGAGGAGCGAGACGTCGAGCCCGACCTCCTCACGGCACTCGCGCAGGGCGGCGGCGGGCGGGCTCTCGCCGGCGTCGACGTGGCCGCCCGGCTGGACCCAGATCCCGAGGCGCCGGTGGCGGTGCAGGATCACGCCACGCGCCGAGACGACGAAGGCCGACGCCGTGACGTGGTGCTCGTCGGCGAACTCGTCGAAGGGATCCACCGCCCAGGTCAGCCGCTCGAGGGTGGCCGCGATCGAATGCGCCTCGCGCGCGTCGACCGGCTCGAGGGCCCTGAGCTGGTCAGCCAGACCAGGCGTCATCGTCCCAGGAGGCGCACCAGCGACGCCGGCAGGTCGACGGTGCCGCTCGCCATCGCCCCGTCACTCGAGGGAATAGGCTCCCCGAAGACCAGGTGGGCCGGAACCACCCCCGACCAGATCGCCAGACCCTGGTCGTCGGCGTCGTCGTCGGTGGGTCCCTGGGACACCTTCGCCGACGCCTCCTCGATCTCCACGGCGACGACGCTCGTCAGGCGCAGCTCGCGCTCGTTGATGGGGCGAACCTCGTGCGCGCGACCGGGCAGCACCGCGTCCACGAAGTAGTCGAGGATCCGCCGCTTGTCCTCATCGTCGACGACCTCGTGCGCGGGACCCTCCAGGGCCACCGACCGATAGGCGATCGAGGACTCGAAGCCACTGCGCGCGAGGCGCAGCCCGTCGTAGATCGTCGCCGTCACCCAGGCCCGGCCCTCGTCGACGACGGCGGCCATCACCGCGTTGGACCGGCTTCCGTGAAGATAGATCGTGTGCTCGACCCGCGCGTGCAGCGTCGGCAGCGCCACCGCGCGTCCCTCGACGAGGGCCGCCACGTGGCACATCCGGGCCTCGTCCAGGATGGAGAAGATCGTGGCCTCGTCGTAACGGGCCTTTTCGGGGAGACGGCGCACCCGGGTGTGGGGTCCCGGACCGAGGAGATCACTCACGCGCGCAGGTCGCCCCCGAAGAAGGTGCGCGCCACGCCGGCGACCTCGACGTTACGCTCGAAGAGTCGCGCGAACATGACCCCTCCGCGCGCCGAGGCCTGGCGCACCTGAACCGTGGGAGATCCCGCCGTCTCCATCCACCACGGGGCCACCGCGCACATCGCCGATCCCGTCACGTGGTCCTCGGCGAGGCCTAATCGAGGGGCGAAGACGCGAATCGACACGTCCGTGTCGGGCCCGTCGGCGCACGCCGCGATCACCAACGAGCTTGGAACCAGGAACAGGCTCATCGGGTCGATGGCGAGCGAGCACAGCGCGTCGTAATCCTCGACGATCGCCAGCACGCTCGACGGTCCCGCTTGGTAGACGTCGCGCACCGCACCCAGGGTGCCGTTGAGCACGCTCACGTCGAGCGGCTCGATGTAGGCGCGCGGCAGGTCGATGCCGAGCATCCCGTCGCGCAGGCGACGCCCCGACAGCACGCCCGAGCGGGTCTGGAAGTAGAACTCGCCCCCGGGAACGCCGAGCTCGCTCAGAAGCACGTGCAACGTGGCCAGGGTCGCGTGCCCACACAGGTCCACCTCGACCGTGGGGGTGAACCAGCGCAGCGACCAGCCGTCGCCCGCCCGACGCAAGAATGCGGTCTCCGAGACGCCCAGCTCGAAAGCGATCTGTTGGAGGTCCTCGTCGGCCATGGGGCGCTCGAGCAGGACCACGACCGCCGGATTGCCGCGGGCCCCCTCGCCGATGAAGGCGTCCACCCACCAAAGTCGATGTCCAAACGTCACCTTGACCGAATCCACTCCTAGACACTGCCACAGGCGCACGGCGCGCTCGCGTAGCCTCGAAGGGTGCGTGTCGCGACGTTCAATCTGCACGCCGGCGTCGACGGATGGGGTCGTCCCACCGGCGCACTCGACGCCGTGGTCGCTCTCGAGCCGGACATCCTGATCTGCCCAGAGACGTGGCGCGGGCCCCGCGGCGACCTGTTCGAGGAACTCTCGCAACGACTCTCGATGACCGGGACCTTCGTACCCCTGGCCGCGGCGGAGCGGGCCCACGGCCGCCACCAGGGAACCTCGTGGCAGCCCTGGCGCGCGCATCTCTCTGGCGAGCACGGCCTCTACTTCAGCGAGCACCGGGCCCTCACCGCCAGCCAACGGGCGCGGCGCGAACGCTCCGACCTCGAGAGCGGCGAGTGGGGGCTGTCGTTCCTGACGCGCCTGCCGGTGGAGTCACTGCGGGTGGAGTCACTGGAACGCCTGCCGCGCGAGAAGGTTCGTCGGGCGCTCATCGTCGCCACCGTCTCGCTCCAGGGGCGACGCGTCAACGTCCTGGCGATCCACGGCGCTCACATCAGCCACGGCTCGTTCCGCCAGTACCGGCGCGTGCGCGAGTTGGTCGCGGGCCTCGACGCGCACGTGCCGATCATCCTCGGGGGCGACTTCAACTCGTGGCGGCCCCTCTTGCGCGTGTTCCTGCCCGGATGGAGCTCTCTCGTGCGGGCACGCACCTGGCCGGCCCGTCACCCACACTCACAGATCGACCATCTGCTCGGCCGCGGGCCCTGGCGCACGCGCGGCGGCGGGGCGATCGACGCCGGCAGCGACCATCGCCTCCTCTACGCCGACGTCGACCTCGGCGACTAGTCGATGTCGACGCCGCGACTCTCGGGAACGCGCACGAGCAGAGCGAGTGTCGGCAGCAGCGGCAAGAAGGTCACCAGGGCGGGCAGTCGCAACGACGACGCGGCGGCCGCGTGCACGCTGTCGCCGATCACGCCGAAGAGCGCCAGTCCCGCGGTCGCCCCGAGGATTCCCGCCAGCGCCACCCAGCCCGCCGCGGTAGAGCGCACTCGCCGCGAGAAGATCTCCGTCGAGAGCGCGCTCGCGGCCGGCGCGAACACTCCCGCCGCCGCGACGCCGATCATGTAGCCCAGTACGAAGCTCACCCGCCCGCCGCTGTAGGCGACGGTCGACGTCACCGCGAGGGCGAGCAACCCGATCGCCACGGTCGCGCGCCGGCCGATGGTGCGAGAGAGAGTGCGCGAGGCGATCAGACCCGCCAGGCCCGTGGCGGCGCTCGCCACGACGATCCCGGCCACCACGTGAGGAGCCAGCTTCAAGATCCCCTCGGCGTAGACGAAGGCGAATCCGTTCGCCGGGCCGGTCACCATGCCGGCGGCGAACGCCACGAGGGCGACCGCGACGAGACGCCCACGCTCCTGACGCGGCACCGCCCCGAGTCGCACGAAGTCGTCGCCGTGACGTTGCGACTCGGGTATCCGTCCGACGAGCGGCGTGATGAAGACGACGGGCACGAGGGTCAGGGCGAAGAGCCAGCGAAAGGATCCGGGGCCGCGGATCAGACCGTGCAGGATCGCCGACAGACCAGAGCCCACACCGGCGCCCGCGGCCATGATGACTAGCCGATGAATCCGCTGCGAGGTTGACGAGAGCTCGACCGTGAGAACCTGCACGACGGTGGAGACCGCCGTGAGCAGGGGCCGCGCGAGTGCGAAACACGCGACGAAGAACCAGTAGTTGGGGCTGAGCGCCGCGGCGCTCGTGGCGAGCAGGCCCGCGAGCAGAGCGGCGCGCACCACCCGAATACGTCCGCGGTGGTCGGCGAGCGCCGTCACGGGCAGCGCAGCCAACGACGCCAGGCGTACGACGGCCAGACCAATACCGATCACCGAGCCTGACAGCCCGACCACCGCGCGCAGTGAGCCCGTCGGTTCGACGTGGCCGAAGTGGCGCGCGACGTCGTTGAGTGAGGCCACCGCGCCAAACTGGGCGAAGCCCGCGGCGAGAGCGATCGCGAAGAGGATGCCGATCGCCCGGCGCGGCGACGTCGCCACGCCCTAGTCGAGTGAAACGGAGTCGTCCACGACGACGAGGGTCTTGCCGTGGTTGCCGCCGCTGAAGAGAAGGTTCAGCGCGTCAGGCGCGTTCTCGAGTCCCCTGACCAGATGCTCACGGTGGACGAGCTCGCCGCGCGCGAGCATGTCGGCGAGCTCGGCCTGCGCCTCGGCGAAGCGTGGCGCGTAGTCGAGGATGATGAAGCCCTCCATCGATCCGCGTCGCGAGATCAACATCGAGGTGTTGGCGAGACCGGTTCCGGCTCCGTTGTACTGCGAGATCGCCCCGCAGAGCACGACGCGCCCGCGCATCGCGATGTTCGCGAGCACGGCGTCGAGAACCTCACCGCCGACGTTGTCAAAGTAGAGGTCGACGCCCGCGGGACAGGCCTCGTGGAGACGTCGGGCCAGGTGACCCTCGCGGTAGTCAAGGCAGTCGTCGAAGCCGTAGAACTCGACGACTTCCGCGCACTTCTGCGGTCCGCCGGCGATGCCCACCACCTTGGCCGCTCCGCGCGCGCGGGCGATCTGTCCCACCGCCGACCCCGTGGCCCCGGCCGCGCCCGAGACGACGACCACGTCGCCCTCCTTGATCCGGCCCACGTCGACGAGGCCGAAGTACGCGGTGATCCCGGTCACGCCGAGGACGTTCAGGACCGTCGCCAGGTCGAGGCCGAGCCCGCGTGGCAGCACGGTGAAGTGATTGTTCGCGTCGGCCAGCACCCAGTCCTGCCAACCCGTCATGCCGAAGACAACGTCGCCGACCCGGTAGCGATCCGACTGGCTCTCGACCACGACGCCCGCCCCCGAAGAGCGCACGACCTCGCCGATCGCGATGGGCGGCAGATAGCCGGGTGCGTCGTTCATCCAAGTACGAATCGTCGGGTCGATCGACAGCGTGCCGACGCGCACGAGGGCCTGCCCGGACCCGCACGTCGGCACGGGCGACTCCACCAGGGCGGTGGTGGCGGCGTCGACCGCTCCCGACGGACGTTCACGCAGCACGATCTGACGGTTCATGGCGACCTCCTCCGCGCCCACGTTAGGCGTCGGTCAACTCGGCGAGGATCCGCGCTTCGTCGTCGGCGCTCAGGCCGACCTTCGAGCGCGGCGTCGTCGGCCAGCGCTGCTCGTGCGCTGAGACCGCGCTGATGGTCTCGGCGAGGGGCCGTACGTGCAGGCCCGCGTCGCGCGCTCGAAGCGTGTCCAGGCTGAGCAGAGAGTGGGCGTCGCCCGGTCCCTCCCAGAGGGGTAGATCACCGGGGCCGATCCCCGCGTCGACAAGACGCTGTCCGTCCACCCATCGCAGACGCGTGCCCGACGGCCCCACGGCCGCGACCACCGCGTCCAGGAAGTCGCCGAAGGTGAACGGCGGCGGCGGTCCGGCCACGTGGAAGATCCCTCCTGGGATCCCGGCTCGCGTCACCACGAAGTCCGCGAGATCGCGCACGTCGATGACCTGGAACGGATTGGCCGACGGCCCTGGGGCCAGCACGTCGCCGCCCCGGGCGATGCGCTCGACCCACCACGTGAAGCGATACGTGTGATCGAAGGGTCCTGCAACGTACGTCGGGCGAATGATCGTGGGCTCCACACCGTTCCACGAGGGTCCGCCCGGACCGAATCCTTCGTGGGTGGCGACCTCGCACAGGTACTTGAGACCGCCATAGGTCACGGAGTTCACGACCTCGGTCGTGGGATCCTCCAGGATCACCACGGGCGCGTCTTCGGTGTCGAGCGTCGCGTTGCGCGGTTCGTACACCGAGATCGACGAGACGTGCACGTAGTGGCCACCGCGCCCCGCGAGGGCTCGCGCGAGGCTCGTAACCTGCCGCGGCACGTACGCCGAGGAGTCGAACGTCACGTCGTACTCCCCCTCGAGTGAGGCCAAGTCGGCGTCGACGTTGCGATCACCGAGGATGTTCACGACCCCATCGAACAAACCGGGGTTGGTCTTGCCCCGGTGAAAAATCGTGACCTGATGACCACGGGCGAGAAACGCCTCGACCACCGCGCGACCGACGAACTGCGTACCTCCGATGACCAGGACTCTCATGGGCGAATACTGTCACACAATCGCAATACTCCTGCGCTCACGCCGTCGGTACGCTTTTGACAACGGGAGATCGTTGCGGGCGGTGGCCGGCCCCGCGAAGGAGTCACGTGGCACGTATCAGGGGACTTCTCCTGAGCATTCTCATTGGCGGCATTGTCCTCGCCGCGTGTGGCGCCGCGTCGACGCCGCCGCCGTCGAGTTCTCCGCAATCGCTTCCTCGGTGCACGAGCACGGATCTGCGCGTCGAGATCGGCGTCGCCAACGTCGCGATGGGACACGTGGTCCAGCAGATTCGCCTCAAGAACGTGTCGCGAGGAACGTGCACGCTCAGGGGCTACCCACGACTGCAGATGCTCGACGCTGCGGGCACGACACTCACGACCCACCTGCATGTGGGAGCCGACTACATCGTGCCGCGGATCCCGGTTGCGACCGTCACCCTCGCCCCGGGGGGCGCCGCGGGCTTCCTCGTGGGCTACGAAAACGCCACGGGTTTCTCCTCTGTTACGTGTCCGACCTCGAGCACGATCAACATCTATCCGCCGCACGACACAACGGCACTCAGCGTGAACTGGCACCTCGCTCCTTACGGGGGGAGCGTGACCGCCCTGCGCTGTGGGTTCCTGACCGTGTCACCGATTGCGCGGGTCTCCCAGCTCGGTCAGTAGTTCGAGCGCGTCGACCAATACCGATACACGGCGATGAAGGTCCAGATCCCCTCGACCACGCCGAAGGGCCACGCCCCGGAGGAGAAGCCGTAGGCGCTCGACAGCGCGCAGCCCAGCGCGAAGGCCAAGATGAAGCGCCGTGAACGCGACTCGAGCGCGTACATCGTCATCATGAACGTCAGAGCCACCACCCCGAAGATCGTTAGTCCCACGGAGTCACTCTAGGAAGGACCGCGCCACGACCTCGGCCACTAGCGTGATGACGTGGTTTCGACATGCGGACTCGGTCGGCTCCTGAGCGGCGGCGCGATGGGCTACCTCGGCGCCAGCCCCTTTCACAACACGTTCATCAACGTGGTGGGCGCCGCAGTGGGCGTTGGCGCCGTCTACGTCTGGACGAGGTGGCTGGGACACGCGACCGCCTGCGACGTCGCCGCGGGGTACGACACCGATCGCGACGCCACGGGGATCGAACGCGACAAAGCGGACTTCGTCTAGCGACACCCGAGCTGGCCACGCGATCGGCGCATTCGTCGAATGGCCGTCTGATTAACTGGTGCGGTGACGTCGACGAACCACGTGCGCCGAGGGCTCACTCTCGAGTACCTGACACTCGCCTGGAACGTCGTGGGCGTGGTCTACCTCGCGTTCGCAGCACTCACCGCGCACTCAGTGGCCCTGGCCGGGTTCGGCTTCGACACGCTCGTTGAGATCGGCGCGTCGACTGTCGTCGTCTGGGAGCTGCGCAACGTCCACGGCGAACGTCAGCGCACCGCCCTACGCCTCATCGGACTCGCCTTCATCGTGCTCAGCGTCTACCTGGTCGCACTGACCGCGCTGGCCTTCGCCCGCCACATCCACCCGCACCACTCCCCGGCCGGCATCGTGTGGACGTCCCTGACCGCGGTCGCGATGTTCGCCCTCGCCTATGGCAAGTCGCGCACGGGACGCGCCCTCAACAACCAGGTGCTCCTCACTGAGGGAAGGGTGACGTTCACCGACGGCATGCTCTCGGTCGCGGTCCTCGTCGGTCTCGCGGCGAACGCCCTGCTCGGGTGGTGGTGGGCCGACCCCGCTAGCGGTTTGGTCATCGTCTACTACTCAGTGCGCGAATCTCGCGAGGCGTTCGCCCACTACCGCGCGGCGAGTTGAACCCGCCGAGCACGCGTCTTCACGCACGCCGGATCATCGCCCAAGACGTCGCCCGTGCGTGCGTAGGCGCGCGCCCGCGACCCTCCGCACAGTCGCGCGTAGGCGCACTGGCCGCACACCCCGTGGAGCTCACCGCCACGTAGTGAGTTCAACAGCTCGCTGTCGGTGTAGATCTCGCCCAGCGACCGCTCGCGCACGTTGCCGAGAGTGACGGGCAAGAAGCCCGAGGCGTGGACCGCGCCGTCGTAGCCGACGAAGACGATGCCGCGGCCATCACCAGTGGCGAGCGTCGCGCTATGGCCGCGCACGTCGGCGCGCCGCTCGCCGAGCTGGACGCTGAGTTCGCGATAGAGAAGACCGAGCGAGAAGGCCGACGCCGGATCGTCGGCGGCGAGTTCGAGTCGCTCCGCCTGCACCCGGCGAAAGAACGGCGCCTCCACCGTGCGCACGGTCATGCCCCGGTTGGCGACATCGACGAGAAAGTGGCACACGTCCTCGGCGTCGTCGGCGCTGACTTCCTCGATCTCGGTTCCCCGCCCCACTCCGACGAGGAAGAAGACCTCCCAGATGGCGACGCCGAGGTTCTCGAGCAACTGAGCGATGTCGGCCAGCTCGTGGGCGTTTCGCCGCATCACGGTCGTGTTCACCTGAAGTCGAAATCCCATCTCGACGAGCATCGCCAGTGCGGCGAGGGTGTCCTCGAAGTGCCCCGGTATCCCACGCAGGGAGTCGTGCGACTGCGCGTTGGAGCCGTCGAGGCTGATCGAGACACTGCGCACGCCTCGCTCGAAGAGACTCGTCATCGCCTCACGGGTCAGGCGAGGCGTGACCGACGGCGCCACGCCTACGCGTAGTCCCGACTGGGTCGCGTGGGAGACGAACTCGTAGAGGTCCTCACGCTCGAAACAGTCACCGCCGGTGAAGACGACGATGGGTCGCGGTGCGGGCATCGCGGCGATCTCGTCGAGCAGGGCTATCCCCTCGTCGTGGGTCAGTTCGCCCGGCAGAGCCGTCTTCTGGGCGGAGGCGCGACAGTGTCGACACGCGAGCGAACACGCCTTGGTGGTCTCCCAGAACACGAGGTGCGGCGCCTGTTCGTAGCGCGCCAAGGTCTTGGCCAACGTCCGTTCCTTCACCGCACACCCGCCTCTTGGGAATCGGTCACCACACCGCTCCCGCTCTCCGCTTCTCGGTCATCTCCATCCAACACGCCGACACCGATCGACCACTAGGGCCGAAGGTCAGAGTTGGCTGGCGATCAGCGAAAACGTCAGGCGAGGGGTTCGGCGATCACCGCGGTCCCGTAGGCGAGGATCTCCTGGAACGTGCCGGCCAACTCGTTGGAGTCGTAGCGCATGGCCACCACCGCCGTCGCGCCCAGTGCCGCCGCGCTCTCGCTGAGGCGCTCCAAGGCCTCGGAGCGGGCCTCCTGGAGCTGCTTGGTCAGGCCTCGCAACTCGCCGCCACCGAGCGCCTTGAGGGACGCCCCGAGCTGGGCACCCACGTTGCGGGTTCGCACCGTCAGCCCGTTCACCTCGCCGAGGACCTTGGTGATACGCCAGCCGGCCAGGTCGTTGGTCGTCACGATGAGCATGTCGCCACCTTTCGTCTCGGAGCCGACGTTACTCCTGGACGATGTCGAAGGCGCGTAGCGCGCGGATGCGTTCCTCCCGACGAGCGCGCAATTTGCGCGTCGACAGCTGGGACAGCTCGACGAAGGCGCGCATGATCTCGAGGTGCACGCGCTGGACGGTGACGAAGGGATTGGGGTCCTCGGGGATGACCTTGTCGATCAGGCCCAGGTCGAGCTGGTCCTGGGCCGTCGAGCGCATCGTGGCGAGGGTCATCTTCACCTGCTCGTGGGTCGGCGTCGGCGTCTTGTAGAGGATCGACGCCGCCGATCGCGGCTCGGCGACGTAGGCCATCGCCTTCTCGAGCATGATGACGTGGTCGGCCATCGGCGTCGTCGCCAGTCCCCCACCACTGCCGAGCGCCCCGGCCACCAAGGAGATGACGGGACCGTTGTAGTCAATGCCCTTGAGTATCGAACGGGCGATCGCCCGTGACTGGCCGCGACGCTCGCTCTCGAGGGTCGGCTTGGCGCCCAGGGTGTCGGTGATGAAGAGCGCGGGCAGGTGCAGGCGCTCGCCCATCTCCAAGAGCCGATCCATGAACTCGAAGTCCTCGGGACCGGGATTCGACGGGCGCTTGATCACCGCGTCACCCACGCGCTGATATGACGGCTGGGTGCCGATGACCACGAAGGGCTGCGCGCCGATCTTGCCGAAGGAACCCGCGATTGCCGGGTAGCGTTGAATGTCGGGCTCTTGGACGTAGTTGTAGACCGGGACCGCGTCGGTGAAGGCGAAGCGCGTGATGAACTCGAAGTCCACGCGGTTCGCGTCGGTCATAAGGTCCTGATACTGGGCCACGAGCGAGTCTGCCTCGTCGCTCGACGCGCGTCGCGCCGGCGCCGAGCGCAGGATCTCACCGGAGGACGGATCGGCGAAGGCGGGGCCGTGAATGCCCACGGTGCCGAAGGGAAAGACGCGGCGCTCGTCGTGGGCGCCGACATTGCGCACCAGCGGCGGCGTCTCCGCGGTGAGCTGATGGCTCTTGTCGGGTCGTGCGGTCACCTCCAGCAGTTCGCCGAGGTAGGTCACCACCGCGCCCACGTCGGCGAGGACGACGTCGATGTTTCGGTCCAACAAGTTGGCCTCGGCGCTTTGGGACCCGCTCGGCACGCTGGCTCCTTCAAAGGCCTCAATCACGTTCGGGCCTGCGAAACCGAAGTTGGTCCCCGAGGTGGCCAGGATGAGGTCGGCGTTGGGCACCGCGCTCGCCGACACCCCACCCCACACGTTGCCCAGCAGCACCGCGATCTGGGGTAGATCCACCTTCTCCTTGTAGTGACGGATCGCCTCGACCATGCGCGTCATCTGCGTGAGACCGGCGAAGTTCTCGTGCTGTCGCACGCCGCTAGAGGCGTAGACGGAAACGAAAGGCAACTTCTTGGAGACCGCGAGGTCCGAGGCCGCCTGGAACTTCTCACCCGAGACAACGCCAAGCGAACCGGCGAAGAAGTCCCAGTTCATGGCGTAGAGGACCACGGGATGTCCGCCGATCGTCGCCAACCCGTAGGTCGAGGACTCAGACTTTCCCCGACGCGACTCGCGACTCAGCTTGTCGCCGTAGGACTCGTCGGACTCGCCGCCGTGACCTCGGCGCACCAGTCCCACGAGGTCCTTCGCGATTCGCCACCGCCCGTGGCTCGCCTTGTAGTGCACGAGTTCTTGGAAGTGCAGGAGTTCCGACGGGCTATTGACGCGCCGTCGGTTGTGCAGATGTGCCTCGACCTCTTGCTCAAAGACGGGCAAGCCAACGGGATGGCCCTCACCGATGAGGTTGTAATCGAAGTCATCGTGGGGGCGGCCGCCGGCGGCGTCCGAGGACTCAGACATGGGAATCCATTATGGCACGGCTCCACTCCGCACCACCTCCGAGGGTCGCACAGGCGGAGCTCTAACACCGAGCGAGTGTTTGGGGTGTTACGCCGTAGTAAAGCAACCTCCGACGAATGAGGCGAGACCAACTTCTTGTGGTTTAGCGACCCTTCTTGGACTTGGGCTTGTGCTTCTTGGACTTGGGCTTCTTGGAGCTCTTCGCGCGCACGTCAGTTTGTGACGTTGTCTCGTCTCGCCCCTTCTCACCCTTCGCCCACTTGTCCTTCTTCTTTGCCTTATGACCCTTCTTGTCCTTCTTATCCTTCTTGCCCTTCTTATCCTTCTTGTCTTTCGTGTCCTTTTCGTGTCGTGTCGTGCCGTCGGCACCATCCGACGTCGTCTGCTCGAACTCAGTGCGTACCGAAGGCGTCAGCACGTGGATCACCTCACTCGCGTCGTGGCGAGGTTTCGCATCGAAGTAGACCCGCTCGACGATCGTCATGTCGTCCCTACTCACCGAACGCCGCAAACCTGCGCGTTCGACACCCTCCGATCCCGGCGGTGTCCCTCGAAGCAGCGCACGTCGAGCCTGGACAACACAGGTGGCGCCGTAGAGCCCAAGAAGATCCTCAACGTCAACATCCAAAAAGTCGATCAGCGTGCGCAGGGAGTCCGGGGACAGTCGACGCTGGTCGCCCGCGTAAGCCGAGTAGGTCGAACGACTCACCCCTATGGCGCTCGCGGCTCCTTCGCGCGAGAGACCGAGCTCGTCGCGACGCAACTCGAGTGCCCGCCCGACGGTCATGGGTCGGGGGGCGACTCGTTCATCGTGCTGGGTCACGTGATCCGAATCCTTCGTCAGTGCCACGCCCTAATTGTCGCAGGATTCAGCCGGCAATCGGTGCACCACAGAAACTGCTATCTAGCGCGAGATGGGACGCGGCGTCCAGACTTTCTGCTGCGCGGCATCGACTAGCCAGGTAAGCGTGCGTCCGGTGGACCTTGAGTCACACGATAAGAACCGAAATGATTCCAAATAGAGGTCCCACCGGTGGTTGGGATGCAATAGCCAACTTGGACCACCATTCGGCGTCTGAGGGTGAAACTGGTTGATGCCGGGCACGAACTTCGCCGTGATCAGTGATTTAGCGGGCGCGGGGGCGCAAGAGCCCACGGCGATCAAAGGTGTCGGCGCCGCGCAAAGAAGTACTACCCCGCCTCCTGGGGAGCCAACCGCGGCTCCCACCCGGAGTCGCACGGCTAGTCATCGATCAGCCCGAGCCCGATCCGTGGGATGGGCGTTACCGTCTCTGAGCGCACCACCACCGTGGAGATCACGGGCAGCTGTTCGCCCCGCTGGGCGAGGTCAGCACGTAACAGTGCGACCACCACGTCCGCGTATCTGTGAGAGACTGCGTGCAGTTCCGGCCACGGACCCTTCCCGTACACGATGCACACGACAGAGACGTGCGAGACGAACCCCGAGAGGATTGACGCGGCGACCTTGCGCAGGCTCGCGCGCTGGGTGGCAGTCAAAGTCGTCAGCCGAGTCGGGTGGTCGTTGAATGCCCAGTGGGGGATTACGATGGAGGCGCTCTCGTAGACATGTCGGCTGACGACCTCGACCGGGACCAGGATGTCAGCGGAGCCACCGCCCGTGCCACTCGAAAAGACCGCCGCGTAGGGACCGTCCGTAAGGTGCGGATTGACGGTGAACACGGCCTGATAGGTGCCGTTCGCCCCCGCCGCCACCGTGTCAGCGAGGCTCCCCCCAATGCTGATGGCCACCGTGGACCCGCTGGGGAAGCCAAAACCACTCAGGTGCACTACCCCACCCGTCTCGAGAGCGATGGCTCCCCGTACCAATGACGCCGAGGGCGTGGTGATTAGCACGTTCACGCCTATCTGAGAACTGCCAACCGCCACACTGTTCGCCCGGTGTGTCACGGGCACGGTCTGCATACTCGGGCCGAGGGCAAGCAGACCGGTCTGCTCGACTCCTCCGTTGATCGTCCCGGGACTAACGGTGAGCGTCTGCTGGACTTGGGGCGCCGATGCCCAGGCGGCGTCGCCAGGCTGGCTGGCATCGATGACGCACGCGCCGGTCGAGATGAAGGTGACCACACCATTGCTGATCGAGCACGTGCCCGTCGAAACCGGGTCGATGGTGATGGTCACGGCCAGTCCAGAACTGGCCGTGGCTGTCGGGGTGTAGGTATCGCCAGGGTGCAACGCGCCGGTGTCGGTACTAGTGAAGGTCACACTCTGGGGGGTGGGTCCTCCGGTGCCACTGGACGCGGTCGTCACGATGATCGTCTGGGTCACCTGAGGAGCGGCGGACCACGAAACACCGTCGCCGGGCTGGTTGAAGTCCAGCACGCAGGTGCCGGCCGCGGTGAAGCTCACGACACCGGAACTGATCGAGCAGACCGCACTCGAGCTCGGGTCGACCGTAATGGCGACCGGGAGTCCGGAAGTGGCGCTGGCCGCGGGGATGTACGTAGCACCGATGCTGTACGAGGTCGCCGGCGTGGTCGTTGGGGTGATTGTTTGAGCAGACAAGCCGGTAGTCGACGCGGCCGCCGGAGCCGTGACTCCAGCGAGGAGGGCTAGGGAAGCGAGGGCGAGAGCGGCGTTTCTCATGGAATCCTCTGAGGGTCCGGGTGGCTACCCGTGAGCCACCTCAATGATGGTGTGTGCATTCTGACATGGCGCACGCAAGAATGCATCGTCACCGTGCGCGTAGACGACGTCGACGATCTTCCTTAGCCACTAGCCCCTCGGCTCCAGGTGGAGTGGTCGACACACACCTCAAGGGGCGCTGGGTCTGGCCAGCATGGCCCCAATGGCTCAGATCGTCGCGACGGACGCCGTGAGCCCCCCCC
>DAIDJP010000036.1 GCA_027451285.1 Acidimicrobiaceae bacterium
TTGCAGTTGATGGAAGAGGCCCTTGCATTGCACATCGAGATGCTTCGTGACATGGGCGAGCCGATTCCGGAGCCTCATGTTCGAGCCGCCGTGGTCCAAATTGCGTCCTGAGCGAAAGAGGCCATGTTGAGAGGTGACGTGGTCATCGTGCGCGAGGATGACCCTCGCTGTAGCGAACTCGAGGCAAAGGGGTACGAAGTCATTGGATACTCGTGGGGCGCGAACCTGCGATTTGATGATTCGAGTGACCTCGCCATGTTTGGCGAACGCGTACGACAGGTACGCGGGGAAGGCTTCACTATTCGCGAGCTGACTCCCAATGATCTCGCAAGTGTTAGCGAGGTGGAGTTCGCGAATGTCAATGACTGCCCCCAGTCCGCGGCCACTCGTCACGAGATGCCCACCATCAAACGCCTCAATGACATGATTCATGCCGGCGCCCGATTCTGGGGCGTGTTAGTCGAAGGAAGACTCGTGGCGGTTACCGGCCTCGAATGACTGGGTCAACGATGGAACACCAAGTTCACGTCCGTGCTGGCGGAGTACCGCGGACGAGGACTTGGCGCCGCAGTGAAGGCGGCTTCAATTGTGGTGCTGTTCAATGAAGGCGCACGGTGGTTCTCAATCGGAGGGGCAGAATCCAATGGAGCCAGCCTCGGCGCGAACAGAACACTCGGTTACGTCTTGGAACCGACGTGGCGAACCTATTCGATGACTCATAATCCCCAGCGTCAAGACTTTCGATGAAGAACGTGCACTAATGTCCATCGTTTCCTGGCAGAACCGTGCACGGACGGCTCGCAGTAGGTCTGGGCGGTGGCGCACGACGCAGTTATCAAGAAGTAGGTGGGCTGCGTGCGCGTGTCATCCGTGGCGGCTCACGACGAAAATCACGATGCCGTACAGAGTCCCGACCTCGACGTGAGACAATCGAGCGACCGGCGGTCCTCAGCTCGGACGAACGTAGACAAGTGGCTCAAGAGGTTCACAGACGTCGATGGTTTCGGATCGATGTCCGCTGGTATCGGCGTTGAGGCGAAGGACGAGCGGACATCTCAGGCCCAGGGCATAATGAGCCCTGTGCAGCGCGACGATCGACATCACTCGCTCAACCTCGTGCCCGCGTCCTACGAGGATTACCGGGAGCTCGCACGCAGGCGATTGCCGCGTCAGATCTTCGATTACATCGACGGGGGATCCTTCAATGAGGTGACGCTGGCGGCGAACAGGACTGATTTGCAGCGGCTCCACCTCCGCCAGCGAGTTCTGAGAGATGTCTCCGAACTCGACCTCTCCACCACCGTGATGGGCGAGCAACTCTCACTTCCGTTGATATTGGCACCGGTTGGCTTTGGGGGGATGTTCGCCCAACGCGCTGAAGTCCACGCCGCGAGGTCGGCCGAGCGCGCCGGTATCAGTTTCTGCGAATCAACTCTCTCCATCTGCTCGATGGAGGAGGTGGCGGCGGCATCAAAGCGGCCGCTGTGGTTTCAGCTCTACATCATGAAGGACCGCAGGTACGCCGAGGATCTCATGGCTCGCGCTCAAGCGGCAGGTTGTACCACCCTCGTCGTGACCGTGGACCTCGCGGTGGTTGGTAAACGCCATCGAGACGTCCGTAATGGGATCAGCGGGCCACTCTCGCGAATCAATCGCTTGCGGCGAGGGATCGATATCGCCCGCCACCCCCGCTGGGTCCGCGAGGTCGCGTGGGAGGGCCGACCACTGACCTTCGGGAATTTGGAGCGGGCATTGCCGAACGCCCGGGTTCCGGGTGACTTCCAGGGGTGGGTGGCTAGTCAGTTCGATCCGAGCGTGACGTGGGACGACCTGGCTTGGCTGCGCTCACACTGGCCGGGAAAGATTGCCTTGAAGGGCATTCTCGATCCCGAAGATGCTCGACAGGCCGTGGCCAACGGAGCTGACGCGGTGATCGTCTCGAACCACGGGGGACGTCAGCTCGACGACGTACCGTCTTCGATTTCCGCGCTGCCAGCGATCGTCAACGCAGTCGGCGTTGACTGTGACGTCTTGATGGACGGGGGAATCCGCAGTGGTCTTGACGTTGTCAAGGCGCTCGCACTCGGCGCACGAGCGTGCCTTGTCGGACGACCGTGGGCTTTTGCGGTGGCGGCGCGAGGCGAAGAAGGGGTTGATCATCTGTTGAAGAACATTCGCGATGAGATGCTCGTGACGTTCGGACTCACTGGGGTCACCAACGTCGAACAAATTGATGCGTCAGTTCTAGCCACGATCAGCGCCGAAGAACGGTAGACGGACGTGTAGTGGTTTCGACTGAGGGACTGAGACGCTTCCGACCGTTGGGAGTTCGTGAAGGTGCGAGAGATCATTCAAGAGCTCGAGCGTTCGGGGTGGGTCCAGATTCGCCAAACCAGACGTCATCGTCACTTCAAGCACGTCACCAAACCTGGATCGGTGTGCGTTGCGGGGAATCTGGGCGATGACGAAGCGAAAGGAACGCTCGGTAACATCGTGAGACAGCGCGGCTCGAAAGGAGACCACGATGACCGAGTACACCATCGTGATCGAGGACGCGGGAACAAACTTTGCCGCGTACGCTCCTGACGTCCCGGGCTGCATCGCTACCGGCGCTACGGTCGAAGAAGTGACGGTGACCCTTCGCGAGGCGATTGCCGAACACCTTGAGATTCTTCGGGAGATGGGCGAGGAGATTCCAACCCCGAATTCTCGCGCCGGTGTGATCCAAATCGCCTCGTAGCCCTTCGTTTCTAGCAAGGCTTGGTCGACATGGGTCGACCAGTATTCGATCAATGTGTCGCCCCAGCGAGCCCGGGCGACGCACTCCGAAGAGTCGGCACTGCTAGACCCGGGTTGGTGGGGTGGCGTGCATCGGTGCTGAGCGGTCTTGGTGTTGTGACGATCGCTCTCGGATTCCCTTCTCTCGCGTTCGCCGAGACGGTGCCGCCTGCGCCGTCGACGTCGAGCATCACCTGCGGCTCGGATCATTTGAGCGTCTCGTGGCGCGGCACGACCGGGGGACTCGCCGGTCACAGTGGCGACCTGTTCTGGATTCACAACACGGGTGAGAATTCGTGCGTGCTGCGTGGCTATCCGATCGTCCGATTCGACGTGCGAGGACACCTCGCCCCGCTCACCTCCACCAACCTGGCCTCACCGCTCGGACGGCCCACCGGCTGGCGCGGGGGCCCGCCGCCAACCGTTCACCTCGCGCCCGGAGGAGTGGCGTCCTTCTGGGTCGTGGGCAGTGACGTGGTGACGCCGTGTCGCGCCCTCTCGAGCATGGTGGTGGTAGTGCGTCCGTTGAGGGGCCGCGCGATCATCGACGCACCGTCGGTTTACGGGTCGTGGCCCTTCTGCGGATCAGGCGTCACGGTGTCGCCGATCCTCGCGGGACTGAGCGGCTCGGTGCCCGAGGTGCCCGTGCGCCGGTTCATCTCCTTCGGGCCATAGGGTTGGCGCCAGCTGCCTCTCGGCGCCGGCGCACGGCGCCGCGCTCGTTCTTCTCCGCGTTCGGAGCGCGACGGGCGCGACTGTTCGAGCATCCGTCCGCCTAGGCGGACGTCGGAGAATGCTCCGTGATGAGTCGCAGCACTTCGGTGGGGTCGTCGGGGGTGATGCACGTATGGACGTGGCGACCCAGGTCGAGGTCGATGCCGGTCGTCTTGCGCGGTCGCGCGACGTCGAGGTTGTACCAGCGGGTCAGATCGGTCGATCCCCAGATGCGCCACTTGCCCCGGAAGATTCGTAGATCGAAGGGCGTCGCCGCACGGATGCGCCGGTAGGGGATCCTCTTCGCCCTCCACAGGTAGTACCAGCCGATGACGAGGGCTTCGTCGTCGCAGCGAATGCGCCCGTCGTCGTAGAGCGGCCTCACGTTGTTGACGTTAGATCCGATGTGGCCAGACCGCCGAGCGAGACCGCCGTGCAGCGTTTACTCCTCGCGATAGTTGATCATCCAGCGGATGCCGAACCGGTCGAGGCACACGCCCCAGTAGCCGAAGAACATCTCCTGCATGGGCGAGGACTCGCCGCCCCCGGCGCTGAGCTCGTTGAAGAGCCGGTCGGCCTCGTCGCGCGAGTCGACCTCGAGGCTGATCGTCGTGTTGTTGCCCACAAGCACGCTGTGGCCCAAGGACTCGAGGGAGTCGGTGGCCATCAGGACGTGACCGTTCAGGATAGGCAGCTCGACGTGGAGGATCTTGTGACGGTCCTCCTCGCTCATCTCGGGCATTCCGTCGTAGTCGGCGAAGCGCGTCAGGCCGACGACCTGCGTGCCGAAGACGGCGGCGTAGACGTTAAAGGCCTCCTCGGCGGATCCCGGGAAGTTCAGATACGTGTTCACCCTGCTCATTGCCCCTCCTCTAACGCGACGATACCGCGTCCATCTCACGTACGCCCGGGCGCCTCCCGTCGCGCCCAACTGCATTAATCTGCCGCCGTGACCGAACAACCGCCCGTCTCCGGGCTCTCCCTGGGCGACGCGCGCGACGCCGCGCTCGAACGCACCGCCCAGTACGTGCTGCGCGCGTGGAACGAATTCGACCACGCCCGCGAGCGAGAGACGCTGCCCGACGCCGCGCTCGCCGAACTGCTCCACGCGCCGCTACCCGAAGAGGGCAGTGACGTGCTCGCCATGATCGATCACGCGGTCGAGGTGCTCGACGCCTCCCTGGCCCAGTCGCGGCCGCGCTACTTCGCCTTCATCGGCTCGAGCGGACTCGAGGTGGGCGCACTGGCAGACCTGCTCGCGCACTCTTACGACATCAACCTGGCCGTCGACGCGCGCGCCGCGACCCAGCTCGAGTGGCAGGCGGTGCACTGGCTGGCCGAGTTCCTCGGCTTTCCTGCCGCGACGGGATCCTTCACGAGCGGTGGCACCATCTCCAACATCACCGCGCTGGCCTCGGCGCGCGAGGCGGCGATTCCCGGCGCGCGCCGCCGGGGGCTGGCCGGCGAGCGGCCCACGATGTACTGCTCGAGCGAGGCGCACTACTCGATCACGCGCGCGGCCGAGGTGCTCGGCATCGGCGCCGACCACGTGCGCGCGATCGAGATCGACGACGAGCGGCGCCTGCGCCCCGACCGGCTGCGCGAACGCCTCGCGGCCGACGTCGCCGAGGGCTTCACGCCCGTCGCCATCGTCGCCACCGCCGGCACGACCCTGACCGGGGCGGTTGATCCGATCGACGCGCTCGCCGACGTGGCGAGCGAGTTCGGCGTGTGGCTGCACGTTGACGGCGCCTACGGCCTGCCCGCGGCCACGGTGGCCGCCACCCGCGATCTCTTTCGCGGCGTCGAGCGGGCCGACTCGATCACCGTGGACTGTCACAAGTGGATGTTCGTGCCCAAGGCCTGCAGCGCGGTGCTGGTGCGCGACGGGTCGACCCTCACGAGGGCCTTCGCCCACGACGAGGCCTACATGCCCCACGAGGGCGAGCAGTTCAACGCCGTGGACATCACGCTTGAGTACTCGCGGCCCTTCCGCGCCCTCAAGCTCTGGCTGGCGCTCGCCACCCACGGCGCCGGCGCCATGCGCGACGCGGTCGCGCGCAACTGCGAGCAGGCCCAGCTCCTGTACGCGCTCGCGCGTGAGCACGAGTCGCTCGAGACCTTGGCCAACCATCCCCAGCTCTCGATCACGCCGCTACGCGTGGCGGTGCCGGGATGTGCGGACCTCGACGCGCACAACGAGGCGCTCTGTTCGGCGATGCAGGCCGACGGGCGGGTCTACGTCTCGCCCGCCACGATCGACGGCCACGTCTGGCTGCGTCCCTGCTTCACGAACTTTCGCACCAGCGACGACGACGTGCGCGTGCTCGTGGACGTCGTGGTCGAGCTGGGGTCGAGATGTGCCGTCCTGCACGGTTGAATCGGGACTTTGTTCCCGTCGTGGCGTCGGAAGCGACCGATACTCTCGGTTCATGATCGTCTGCGTGCCCGTGACCGGTGATGGACAGGTCGACCTCCGCTGGGGCCGGGCCGACCGGATCGCCGTCGCCGAGGTCGACAACGGCGTGGTCACTCGCTGGGACGAGGTCGAGGTGTCCTGGAGCCGTCTCCACGACGAGGGGACGTCCGCCCAGCACCACGCGCGGGTGGCGCGCTTCCTGCGCGAGAACCACATCGAGGGAGTCGTGGCCCATCACGTCGGTGACGGCATGGTGCGCATGATGAACGTCATGAAGTTGCCCCTCTTCCTCGACGCGGCCGGCGACGCCCGCGCCGCCGTGCTGACGGCCCTCGCCCCCTCGGCGTAACCGCCCGTACTTCTGGAAGTATGTCCCCATGTCGTCACCCGTGACGCCCGAGCGCTACCTCGAGCCGGGCTGGTTCACGCGCCACGTTTTCAACCGGCTGGTCCAGTTCCTCACCCGCGCTGGGATCAGCGTCTTGGGCTCGCGCACTCTGTCAGTGCGAGGACGAACGAGCGGTCAGTGGCGCTCGACGCCGGTGAACGTGCTCACGTACAAAGGCGCGGACTATCTCGTCGCGCCGCGCGGGGTCACGCAGTGGGTGCGCAATCTTCGCGCGGCCGGCACCGGCGAGGTTCGCGTGGGGCGGCGCCGGCGCGTCTTCGACGCGGTCGAGCTCGACGACGACGTCAAGGTCGAGGTGCTGCGCGCCTACCTACGCCGCTGGAAGATGGAGGTGGGTGTCTTCTTCGACGGCGTCAGCGCGGCCTCGCCGGCGAGTGAACTGGCGAGGATCGCTCCGCGTCATCCGGTCTTTCGTCTCACTTATCGCGAGTGACGCCGGCCTCGCGTCGCCGTGCGCAGTGAGGCTCCTTGACCGTGCCACGACGTCGGCGCGAGCGTCAGCTGAGGTCGACCCCGGCGAGGGTCGCGTGCACGACTTCGGGGTCGCCGGCGACGTCCAAGCCCTCGAGGGAGCGCCGGCCGTGCAGGTAGAGCACCAGGTCGGACGCGCTGGCCGAGATCGTGGTTACCTCGCCGCGGCCGATGGTCCAGGAGGCGTCCGCGTCGCTCGCGTGGAACGTGAGCGCCTTGTCGGCGGGAACCACGAGGCTGGAGCGATGCACGTGGAGGAACTCGGGGACACCGTCGAGGGCGGCGTCGCGCGGTAGCGGCGCCGCGACGCCCAGCGCGTTGGCAGCGTCCCACGCGTGCACGATGGCCTCTTGGACCTGGTGGCGGGCGACGGCACCGGCGCTCTGGGGATCGCCCCACCACGTCCAGCACGGCGAGTCCTCCTCGAGGCCGTCGAGCGCGTCGATGAGCTGAGCGGTCGAGTCGCGACACCAGGCGGCAAAGGCCCTCGACTCGCCCACGATGTCGTCGTCGATGGTCTCCACGGGCGCTGAGGTGTCGCCCGCCAGCACGTTCACCGCCCAGAACCGCTGGACGACGCCGAGGTGCCAGGCGAGCTCTTCGAAGGTCCACTCGGGGCACGAGGGGACGACCACCGGGCGCGTGTCGTCGGCGATGAGGGCCGCGACGGAGTCGCTGGCGTCGATGATGGCGCGTCGGCGCGCCCACGAATCCATGGCGTCACCCTAGGCGAGCGCGTCGCGCCGGCGCCCGTGGCGTCAATAGAGTTCTCTGGGTGAGACGAAACCCGACCTTCGACAACCCGTACCGCCTGGCGACCGCCATCGTGCCGACCGCGTACCGCTTGCGCATCGAGCCCGACCTCGACAGCGCCACGTTCGCCGGGCGGGTGGAGATCGACCTCGACGTGTCCGAGGCGGCGACCTCGGTGTCACTCAACGCCCTCGACCTCGAGGTCGACGCGGGAGTCGTGCGCGTGGGCGACCGCCAGATCTCGACGTCCGAGCCGCGCTTTGACGCCGAGTTCGAGACCGTGACCTTCGACGTCGCCGAGGAGATACCGACGGGAACGGCGACGCTCGTGATCGCGTTCCGCGGGGTGCTCAACGACCAGCTGCAGGGCTTCTACCGCTCGACGTACCAAGACGCCGAGGGCGTCACCCACACCATCGCGACCACCCAGTTCGAGGCCACCGACGCGCGCCGGGCGTTCCCCTGCTGGGACGACCCGGCCTTCAAGGCGACCTTCGAGGTGACCCTGGTGGTGGGCGAGGGCCTCAACGCCTACTCCAACAGCGCCGAGGTGTCGAGAGTCGACCTCGACCAGGGGCGCCGCGAGGTGCGCTTCGCGCCGACGATGGTCATGTCGACCTACCTGGTGGCCTTCATCGTCGGCCCCTTCGAGGCGTCGCCGGTGACGACGGTGGCCGGGGTGCCGGTGCGCGTCATCTATCCCAAGGGCAAGGGCCATCTCACGGGGTACGCCGTGGAGGCCGCGGTGCACGCGCTCGAGTTCTTCACCGAGTACTTCGACCGGCCCTACCCGGGCGACAAGGTCGACCTGGTCGCCGTGCCCGACTTCGCCGCGGGGGCGATGGAGAACCTCGGGTGCGTGACGTTTCGCGAGGAGTACCTCCTGATCGACCCGGCCCACGCCTCCCAGCGCGAGCGTGAGAACTTGGTGCTCGTGGTGAACCACGAGCTCGCCCACATGTGGTTCGGCGACCTCGTGACCATGGAGTGGTGGGAGGGGATCTGGCTCAACGAGGCCTTCGCCACGTTCATGGAATCGATCTGCACCGATCACTTCAAGCCCGAGTGGAAGAAGTGGGTCAGCTTCACCGTCGCGCGCGATCGCGCCTTCACGGTCGACTCCCAGCACTCGACGCGACCGATCGAGTACCGCGTGGTCTCGCCGAACGAGTGCCGGGGCATGTTCGACGTACTGACCTACGAAAAGGGCTGTTCGGTGCTGCGCATGCTCGAGCAGTACCTGGGTGAGGACGTCTTTCGCGACGGTGTGCGCCTGTACCTCTCGCGCCACGCCTACGACAACGCCGTCACGGCCGACCTGTGGTCGGCGCTCGAGGCCGCCTCGGGTGAGCCGGTGGGCGAGATCATGGACACCTGGATCCTCCAGGGGGGATTTCCACTCCTCTCCTACGACGGCGTGACGCTCGCCCAGTCGCCCTTCTTCTTCCGAGAGAGCGACGGCGAGTCGAACATCGGCGCGAGCTGGCGGGTGCCGGCGCTGACGCGCTCACTCGGCGAGAACGATCGTCAGCGTGTCCTGCTCGAGGGCGAGCGAGTCGCGCTGGCCACCCGCGGGGTGAGCCTGATCAACGCCGGGGGTGCGGGCTTCTATCGCACCGCGTACGCCTCGGCGCACCTCGCCCAGATCGCGGCGCGCCTCGGCGACCTCGACGAGGCCGAGCGCGCGGTCCTCTTCTCGGACACCTGGGCTGCCAACCTGCTCGGGCGCTCCAGCCTGGCCGACCTGCTCGCGCTGGCGCGTGGTCTGACGCACCTCGACGAGCCGACCCCGTGGGGGATCGTGGCGCGCGCTCTCGGACTGGTCGATCGCATCGCCGACGATGCCGCGCGCGACCTGCTCGCTCGCGTGGTCGAGGCGCTGTTCTCGCCGGTCTACGTGCGTCTGGGCTGGGACCCGGTTCCCGGTGAGAGCACCCAGGCCGGGGAGCTGCGCGCCCTGACCTTGCGAGCCCTGGGCACGATCGGCCGCGACGCCTCGATCGTCGAGGAGGCCACGGCGCGCTTCGACGCGGGCCAGGTGAGCGGCGACCTGGCCGACGCCATCGTGGCGATCACTCTGCACCAGAACCGCGCCGGCGACGCCGCCACCTGCGAGGAGCGCCGCACGTCGGCGGCGACACCCCAGGAGGAGCAGCGCTACCTCTTCGCACCGGTCAGTTCGCGTGACCCCGATGTTGTGCTGAAGGCCTTCGAGGGTGCCTTCGGCGACGTGCGCACCCAAGACGCCCCCTATCTGATCGGCGGCCTGCTCACCAACCTGGTGGCCGGACGCGACGTCTGGTCGCGGCTCGTCGCGCGATGGGACGAGGCCCTCGAACGCTTCCCCGAGTCCTCGCACGCGCGGATGGTCGCTGGCGTCGAGTCCTTCGTCGGCGACCCGGCACTCGTCTCATCGGTGCGCGCGTTCCTCGAATTGCACCCCGTGCCCACGGGCCAGCGTCAGGTCGCCCAGATCCTCGACGTGACGGACGTGAACGTGGCCTGGGCCGAGCGCACGCGCCCAGACCTCGCCGGCACCCTGAGCGCCTTCCTCGCATGAGCGATGCGGTGCTCTCGCGCCCGGCGGTCGCGCGGGTGCGCGCCGCTCTCGACGCGGCGGGCCTCGCGGGCGAGATCCGGGTGCTCTCCGACAGCACCCGCACCGCGCTCGACGCGGCGGCCGCCCTCGGGGTGGCGGTGGGTCAGATCGCGTCGTCGATCGTCTTTCGCACCATCGCGGGCGCGCCCGTGCTCGTGATCACCAGTGGCGCGCACCGGGTCGACGCCGACCTCGTCGCGGCGACCCTGGGCCAGGCGGCCCTCGAGCGCGTCGACGCCGACTACGTCAAGGCCGTCTCGGGATTCTCGATCGGCGGGGTGAGCCCCCTCGGCTGGGCCGACGGCGCCGAGCGGATCGTGCTGATCGACGAGGACCTCGCCGACTATGACGTGATCTGGGCCGCGGCGGGTCACCCGCACGCGGTCTTTCCCACGACCTTCGCCGAGCTGCGCGAGGCGGCCGGCGCGCGCGTCGCGACCGTCGCGCGCGCGGGTAGGTGACGTACGCTCACGTCGTGAGACCTTCGCGTTGGCAGCAGTGGCACGAGCCGTATGAGGACCCGACGTCGTACCTGTCCCAGCGGCTCCTCGAGGTCCAGCGCCAGACGGCGCTGGTCTTCGACACGTGCCCCGCGGGGCCGATCCAGGCGCTGTCGATCTGCGCGGGCCAGGGCCGCGACTTGATCGGCGTGCTGGCGACGCACCCGCGCGCGCGTGACGTTTCCGCTCGCCTGATCGAGCTCGACGAGGTCAACGCCGCCTACGCGCGCGAGTCGGCGCGGAACCTCGACCTCGACAACGTCGAAGTCGTGGTGGGCGACGCGTCCGTCACCGACCACTACGCCGGCGCGGTGCCCGCGGACCTCGTGATGGTCTGCGGGGTCTTTGGCAACATCTCCGATCGCGACATCGCTCGCACCATCTCCTACCTTCCGTCGCTGTGTCGACCGGGGGCTCGCGTCGTGTGGACGCGCCACCGCCGGGCGCCCGACGTGACGCCGTCGCTGCGCGCCTCCTTCGAGCGCGTGGGATTCGTCGAGGAGCAGTTCGCCGCCCCTGAGGAGTTCGAGTACACCGTCGGCACGCACCGCCTCGAGGTCGCGCCAGGGCGGTACTCGCCGGGGCGGCGTCTCTTCACGTTCCTCGATTCCGAGCGGACGGACGACGCGTGATCCTCACGGTGTTTCGCAGTCGGCTCCGTCCGGGCGTTGAGGCCGAGTACCGGCCGCTCGCCGTGGCGATGAGTGAGCTCGCCCACACGATGGAGGGCTTCGTCGACGAGGCGTTCTTCGCCGCACCCAACGGGGACCGCGTGACGATCGTGCGCTTCGCCGACCGGGCGAGCCACGACGCCTGGGCCCGTCACCCGGCGCACCGAGAAGCGCAGCGTCGCGGGCGTGACGAGTTCTACGAGTCCTACGAGATCTCGATCGCCGAGGTGCTCGACGAGCGGCACTTCAGCGCGGATCAGCCCCCGCGCTGACCAGTCGCACGAGGGCACGCGCGGCCGCCGCGCGCACGCGCGCCACGTCGTCGCCCTGGCAGCGGGCCGCGGCCTCGAGCCCCTCGTCGAGGCGATGGCGGGCGATGACCTTGAGGGCCATCTCGCGCACCCGCCACGCCGGATCGGCGGTCGCCGCGACGACACTCGGGGTCGCACGATCGTCGAAGGCGTAGAGCAGGCCGCGCAGCGCCCAGACGCGCGGCCAGTAGCCCGACGGCCCGCCCGCCCCGCCGGCGAGCACGGGACGCGAGGCCGGGCCGGCCAGCACCTCGCCCAGCTCGGTGGAGAGTTCGTCGCCCTCGAGCAGTCCGATCAGGGACGTGACCAGTGCGTGCTCGCCCACGCGGTCGCAGTGGCGCGCGACGCTCGTGCGCGGCGAGTCGGCCCAGCGGCTGGTCACGGGCCGAGTCTGGCACCGCGGCCCTGCGCGCGCCATCTCCCGCTAGCGTTCGTCGTGATGGGCGACACATCGCGTGACGAGACCGCACTCGAGTCCCTCGGCGAGGCCGGAGGCGACGAGGTCTGTTGGGCGCACCTGCTCTGCGAGGAGTGCGGCATGATCCTCAACGAGCGCAACGAGCACCGCCCGGGTTGCTCGATGGCCCCCCAGGAACGCGACTGATCGCCTCTACACTGGCTCTCGACAGAGGGCTCGTGGCATCGGGCGCGGCCCGCGGGGCGAGGACGACACGTGACACAGCGCGAGGGTAGCGAGCGTCAGCGGGTCCCCCAGCCGCTGATCAAGCGGCGCATCGCCTCGGGTCGCGGCGCCATGGAGCAGCCCAACGTCACCCACGACGGCGCGACGGCGCTGACCGGACCCTTCTGGGTGGCGCTGGTTCTCACCGCCGTGGCGACCGGACTCTTGGGGGACCTCTTGATGTGGGTCCTCGCGCTCGCCGAGAACGCCGCCTTCCACTACCGCAGCGGCAGCTACCAGGACGCGGTGGCCGCGGTCTCGGGCGCGCGACGGGTGACCTCGCTGTTGGTGGCGAGCGTCATCGGCGCTACGGGCTGGTACCTGATCCGTCGCCTGCTGCGCAACGAGCGCGCCGAGATCGACGACGCGCTCTGGCGCGGCGACGGCAAGCTCTCGTGGCGGCGCAGCATCCTGACCTCACTGGTCTCAGAGGTTGTGATCGGTCTCGGCGCCTCGATCGGGCGCGAGGCCGCGCCCAAGCTGATGGGTGGGGCGTCGGCCAGCGTGCTCGGCGGGTGGTTCCACCTCTCCAACGCCCAGAAGCGCCTACTGGTCGCCTGCGGCGGGGGCGCGGGTCTGGCCGCGGTCTACAACGTGCCCCTGGGGGGCGCGCTCTTCACCGCGGAGGTCCTCTACGGCAGCCTGACCCTGCCGGTCGTCGCACCGGCGCTCGTCTGCTCGGGACTCGCGACCTTCGTGGGGTGGCTCTACCTGCCCAACGGCGCGACCTACGCTGACGTGGCGCTCTATCGATTCAGCGGGGCGATCATGACCTGGTCGGTGCTCGCCGGGATCGTCACCGGACTGGTCGCCGTCGTCTACGTGCGCGCGATCGGGTGGGTCTCGTACCATCGCGCCCGCGGCGTGCACCTCTTCTGGGCCATGCCCGTGGTGTTCGCCCTGGTCGGGGTGCTCGGCATCTGGTACCCGCAGCTCTTCGGCAACGGCAAGGACATGGCCCACATGGCCTTCCTCGGCGTGGGCGGCTTCGGCCTGCTCTTCGCCCTCTTCGCGCTGAAGCCCTTCGTCACCGCGCTCACTCTGGGCAGCGGGGCGGCGGGCGGCGTCTTCACGCCGTTCCTCTCCACCGGTGCGGTGCTCGGGGGCGCGCTCGGCGTCGCCTGGAGCCATCTCTGGCCGGGCACGCCGGTGGGCGCCTACGCGCTGGTCGGCGCGGCCGCGATGATCGGCGCCTCGATGCAGGCTCCGCTGGTGGGCCTCGTCCTGGTGCTCGAGATGACCCACACCGGTTTCGAGCTGATGGCCCCGATGATCGTGGCGACCGCCATCGCGACGATGATCGTTCGCTACATCGACGGCTACTCGATGTACTCGGCGAGGCTGCCGCGCCACGAGCCCGTCGAGGCCGCGGGCGGTGACGCCACGCGCGCGTGAGACAATTGGATCATGTACAACCCACCCGCCTTCGCCCAGGACGCTGACACCAGCTGGGGAATCGTCGAGCGCGCCGGCGCCGGCCTGCTCGTGGCGCCCACGGCGTCGGGGCTCGCCAGCGTGATGGTGCCCGTCGTCGTCGAGGATCGCCGACGGCTGCTCGCCCACGTGGCGCGCGCCAACCCGTGGTGGCGCGAGGTGCCAGAGGGTAGCGAGGTGCTCGCGCTCTTCCTCGTCGCCGACGCCTACGTCTCGCCGCGCTACTACCCGTCCCTCGACGAGCAGCCCGGCGCGGTGCCGACGTGGAACTACGTGATCGCCGAGGTGCGCGGCACGCTGCACGTCCACGACGAGCGCGCCTGGGTCGAGTCCCAGGCGCGCGCCCTCGTCGAGCGCCACGAGGCCGATCGGGACCCGCGCTGGTGGGTCGACGATGCGCCCGCGGACTACATCGACAAGATGGCGCGCGCGATCGTGGGCATCGAGATCGAGGTCACCTCCATCGAGGGCAAGGCGAAGCTCTCCCAGAACCGCGAGGCGCGCGACGCCGCCGGCGTGCGCGCCGCCCTCGCGGAGGGAACCCTGGTAGAGCGCCTCGTCGCCCAGGAGATGGAGTGAGCCTGCGAGTGCGCCGCGCCGGCGTCGCTGACGCCGCGGCGTTGCGCGCGATCCGCCTGGAGGCCCTGGCCGACTCGCCGGGCGCCTACGGCACGACCTACCAGGACGTCCTCGACTGGGACCTTGATCGCTGGGCCGATCTGCTGACGGCCAACGCCTACTTCCTGGGCGAGGTCGACGGCGTGGTGCGCGGCATGGCCCAGGGGGGATACCACGATGACTTCCCCGGCCAGACGTGGCTCTTCGGGATGTTCGTCGGACCCGACGCGCGCGCGAGCGGACTCGCCGACGCGCTCGTGGACGAGGTGTCGCGCTGGGCGCGCGAGGGCGGCGCCGACGAGTTGTACCTCGCGGTGGCCCTGGAGATGAGTCGGGCGATCTCCTTCTACCGGCGCCGCGGCTTCGTCGAGGTGGGCGAGGTGCGCTACATGAGACGCGACCCGTCGCGCCAGATCCAGACGATGGTGTGCCAACTTGACTAGCGAGCACCTGCGCGTGGAACTGGTGGCGGCGCGTGAACTCTACGACCTGCGCCGGCGGGTGCTACGCAACAACGATCCCGCGGTGAACGTCGCGAACGCGGCCGACGAGGATCCCGCGGCGCGCCACTTCGCCGGCTACGTCGACGGTGAGCTGGTGGTGAGCGCCTCCTTCTTCGCCGGCGAGGTGCCCGGCGTCATGCAGCTGCGCTACATGGCGACCGACCCCACCGTCCAGGGGCGCGGATACGGCGCCGCGGTCCTCGCCTCGGCCGAGCGCCACCTGGACCGCGAGGGCGTGACACGCCTGTGGGCCAACGCGCGCGACAGCGCGCTGGGCTTCTACCGGCGCCTGGGCTGGCGAGTGATCGAGGGCAGCGAGCACATCAGCGCCGAGACGCAGATCCCCCATACCGTGATCGAGAAGGACCTCGACCGCTGACGCCGCGAGGCGTTTACTACATTGGTAAAATGCGCAAAGTCCTCGTGACCGTCGTCGTCCTCGTCCTCGCCGTGGGAGTCGCCCTCGTGGCGAAGAACCTGCACTCGAGTCCCTCGACCGGGGCCCCGCCGACCTCGAACCCGACGACCAGCGCGCCGAGCTATCCGATCGCCCCGCTGACCGGGCTGCCCGATCCGA
This sequence comes from Acidimicrobiaceae bacterium, assembly GCA_027451285.1. Taxonomy (GTDB): domain Bacteria; phylum Actinomycetota; class Acidimicrobiia; order Acidimicrobiales; family RAAP-2; genus RAAP-2. The sequence continues at coordinate 15,440 of DAIDJP010000036.1, forward strand.
CGCACCTGGCCGCGACGCGCCCGGCTCTCACGATCAAGGTCGAGAACACGCCCGAGGCGCTGCCCCAATGGGGCATCGACCAGGCTGACGTCGTCTACGAGGAGATCGTCAATGGGGGCATCACTCGCCTGGCCGCGATCTTCAACTCCCACGCGCCGGCCAAGGTCGGACCGGTGCGCTCGGTGCGCCCGACCGACCAGCAGATCGTCTTTCCGATCGGGGGCATCTTCGCTTACTCCGGCGGCGCCCCCTACGCGATCGCCTCGATCTCCCAGGCGCCGGTGAAGCTGATCGACGAGTCCAGCGCGGGCGGGGCGATGTTCCGCGACCCCAGCCGCCAGGCCCCCCACAACCTCTACGCCAACGCCGCACGGCTCTTCGCCTTCAAGGGCACGCCGACGCCGCCGCCGGCGCTCTTCCAGTACCGTTCCGCCAACCAGGCGCCCCTGGGCCCGAGCATCGCGCACTTCACCGTGGGCTTTCCGAGCATCTACCCGGTGACCTGGACCTGGAACAGCGCCACCGCGTCGTGGGACCGCACCCTCTTCGGCCAGAAGATCATCACCGGCAACGGCGTGCAGGTCTCGCCCAAGAACGTGCTGGTGATGTTCGTCAACTACGTCAACGGCGTGGGCACGTTCACCTCGTACGCGAATCTGCAGGGCTCGGGCCCGGTGTGGGCCTTCATCGGCGGCCACGAGGTACGTGGCACCTGGTCGCGCGCGGCCAAGACCGACGTCATCTCCTACACCCTCGCCAACGGCAAGCCGCTGCTCGTCACCCCGGGCCAGACCTGGGTGGAGCTGCAATACACGGGCGGACCCATGTCGGTCACCCCCGCCGTAGGGTGAGCGAGATGGGCTATCGCGACGAGATCATCAGAACCCCTGACGGGCGCGCCCTCGAGGTCGCGCGCGTGGGCGCCGACGACGGCGCGGCCGTCGTCTTTCACCACGGCTCGCCGGGCGCGGCGTCGCTCGCGCTCTCCCTCGAGGCGATGGCCGAGCGCCACGGGCTCTTCGTCGCGACGAGCTCGCGCGCGGGCTACGGGCACTCCGACCCGCGTCCCGGGCGCGACGTGGGAAGCGTCGTCGAGGACGTGGCGACACTGCGCGCGCACTACGGCATCGAGCACTACGTCGCCATTGGCTGGTCGGGCGGCGGGCCCCACGCGCTGGCCTGCGCGGCGAAGGATCCCAGTTGCGTGGGGGCGATCAGCCTCGCCGGCGTGGCCCCGATCGACGCCGACTTCGACTGGACCGAGGGGATGGGTCCGGAGAACCTCGAGGAGTTCGCCCTCGCGCGCGAGGGCGGTGCGGCCTACCTCGCGCACATGGAGTCGGCGGCCCGCGAGTTCGCGGGCGCGACGAGTGAGAACATCGTGGCCCTCTTCGGTGGTCTACTGAGTGCCCCCGACCTCGCGGTCCTAGCGCGCGAGAGCGAGCGCGAGTGGCTGGCGCGCGAGTGCCGCGACGCCTTCGCGGTCTCTTCGGCCGGCTTCATCGACGACGACCGGGCGTTCTTCGCGCCCTGGGGATTTGACCCCGCGGCGATCGCGGTGCCCGTGGAGGTCTGGTACGGCGACCTCGACCTGATGGTGCCGCCTAGCCACGGCGCGTGGCTCGCTCGCACGATCCCCGACGCCAGTCCCGTCCACCTGCCCGACGAGGGGCACGTCTCCCTCGTCGTCTCGCACGCCGACGCCCTGGCCGAGGCCATCCTCACGCTGGCCGTGGCGCCGTGACGCGCATCGCCAACCTCTACGGCCCCGAGGCCACCTTCCTCGGCGTGCCGGCCGCCGACCCGGACGAGCCCGCCAGCTGGACGGGCGCGGGCGCGGCGATCATCGGTGCGCCCTTCGACGGGGGGACCTCGCACCGTCCCGGTGCTCGCTTCGGGCCCCAGGCGCTGCGCACGACCGACTACCTGCCCCACGACGGCATGCGCCCGAGCCTCGCGCTCGGCGTCGACCCCCTCATCGCCCTCGGGGTCGTCGACCTGGGCGACGTGGAGATGCCCTCGGGCGAGACCGAGCGCTCCCTCGCCGCGCTCGAAGAGCGCGTCACCGCCGTGGCGGCGGCCGGCGTGCTGCCGGTCATCCTCGGCGGCGACCACACGATCGCCCTGCCCGACGTAACCGGCGTCGCGCGCCACGTGGGCTGGGGACGCGTCGCGGTGATCCACTTCGACGCCCACGCCGACACCGGCGACACCCAGATGGGCTCGCTCTACGGTCACGGCACCCCGATGCGTCGCCTGATCGAGTCCGGGGCCTGCCGCGGGGACCGCTTCATCCAGATCGGCCTGCGCGGTTACTGGCCCGAGCCCGAGACCCTGGCCTGGATGGCCGAGCAGTCCATGCGCTCCTTCGAGATGAGCGAGATCGTCGCGCGCGGCCTCGACGCGGTGCTCGACGAGGCCCTCGTCCTGGCCGCGGACGACTGCGACGCGGTCTTCCTCTCGGTCGACGTCGACGTGGTGGATCCGGGGTCGGCGCCGGGCACCGGCACGCCCGAGCCGGGGGGCCTCTCGAGCCGCCAGCTGCTCGACGCGGTGCGGCGCATCGCGATGGAGTCGAACCTCGCGGGTATCGACGTCGTGGAGGTCTCGCCGCCCTACGACCACGCGGAGATCACCGCGTACCTGGGCAACCGCGTGATCCTCGAGGCGCTGGGCGGCGTCGCGTGGCGTCGCCACGGCGGGCGCACGCCCGCCTCGCCGCTGCTCTCCTAGCGCATCGTCTCAAGCACCCGGCGCACCAGTGCCTCGTCGGTGTCGGGGTGGAGGAAGGCGAAGCGGGCGATCGTCTCACCCTCCCACTTGGTGGGCGTGACGAAGGCGACCTGGTCGCGCAGGAGCTGGTGGCTCCAGTTGACGTAGTCGGCGTCACTCCAGCCGGGCCGGCGAAAGAGCACGACGGACAGGCTCGCCGGGCGCACCATCTCGACGTGCTCGAGCTCGTCGATGATCTCGCTGGTGCGTTCGGCGAGGTCGATCGCCGCCTGGACGGCCGTCTCGTAGGCGTGGGTGCCGTTGGTCACCAGCGAGTACCAGAACGGCAGGCCGCGCGCACGTCGCGAGAGGTGGATGGCGAAGTCCGAGGGGTTCCACTCGTAGTCCTCGTCGTCGCTGCCGTGCAGGATGTCGAGGTAGCCGGCCTGCTGGGCGAGGATGCGCCGCGCCACGTGGGGCTGGCGGTAGATCAGCGCCGCGCAGTCGAGCGGGGCGAAGAGCCACTTGTGCGGATCGACCACGAAGCTGTCGGCGTGGCGAATTCCCGCGAGCAGGTGGCGGTGCGTGGGCGAGAAGAGCGACGCGCCGCCGTAGGCGCCGTCGACGTGGAACCACAGCTCGTGCTCGCGCGCGTAGGCGCCGAGCCCCTCGAGGTCGTCGACGATGCCGGCGTTCGTGGTGCCCGCGGTTGCCACGATGCCGATCACGCTCTCGGGGTGGGGGTCGGCCGCGAGCGCCGCGCGCAGGCCCTCGAGCGTGAAACGGTGGTCGTCGGCCTCGACGACGAGCGCCTCCATGCCCAGGACGTGCAGGGCCTTGCCCACGCTCGAGTGCGCGTCGGCCGAGACCGCGTAGCGCAAGGTGTGCGCGGGGATCTCGGGTCGACGCGCGCGGCCCACGTCGCGGCCCACCGTGAGACCCGACAGGTTCCCGGTCGAGCCGCCCGAGACGAAGGCGCCGCCCGAGTCCGCGGGCATCCCCGCGAGGTCGGCGAGGAAGCCCAGCGCCTGGTTCTCGGCGACCACCACGCCGGCCGACTCGAGCCAGCTGGTGCCGTTGAGCCCGGAGCAGGCCACCACCATGTCAAAGAGCAGCGAGTTCTTGGTCGGCGCGTTGGGGATGAAGGCGAGGAAGTTCGGCGCGTCGATGGAGATGACGGCGCGGGCCAGCTCGCTGGAGAAGAACGACAGGACCTCGCCGGGGTTGCGGCCCTCGGGGGTGATCAAGCCGTCGAGGCTCGCGAGGGGCTCGGGGGTCAGGCTGCCGTAGTCGAGGGGCACGGGGTCCATCGCCAGTCGCTCGCGGCAGTACGCGAAGATCATCTCGGTGACCTCCGCGTTGTACTCGAACATGTGGTGCCCCATTGCGCCGACCTTTCAAATTTGTCCCTCGCCAGCCTAGGCACTGGCGTGGGGGGCCATCTTTCGGGCCACGCGCCCCAGGTAGTCTCTCGACATGACGACGACGCGCGTGGGCTTCCTGGGACCCGCGGGATCCTTCTCCCACGAGGCATTGCGCAACCTCGGCGACGTCGAGGGCGTTGCCATGGACACCCTGGCGGACCTGCTGGCCGACGTGGCGGCGGGCGGCATCGACCTGGCCCTCGCCCCGCTGGAGAACGCGATCGAGGGGACGGTCTCGGCCACCATCGACGGGCTGGTCTTCGACTACGACCTCTTCATCGAGCGAGAGGTCGTCCTGCCGATCCACCTGCACCTGCTCGCGCGCCCCGGCGTGGCCCTGGAGGACGTGACCAGCGTGCTGAGCTACGTTCACGCCTTGGGCCAGTGCCGCGAGTTCCTCGGGCGCTTGTCGGCGACGACCAGCCAGGCGACCTCGACTTCGCAGGCCGCGCGGCTCGTCGCCGAGTCGAATGAGCCCTGGGCCGCGGTGGGCTCGGCGATGGCCGGCGAGCTCTTCGGTCTCGTGCAGGTCGCCTCGGACATCGAGGACCATCCGGGCAACGCGACGCGCTTCGTCGTGGTGGGCCGTGACTCGATCGCCCCGCCCTCGGGGCACGACCGCACGACGATCGTCTGCTTCCAGGACGCGGACCGCCCCGGTTCGCTCTACGGCATCCTGGGCCGCTTCGCGGCGCGTGACATCAACCTGACCAAGCTCGAGAGCCGTCCGACCAAGAAGGGCCTGGGCGACTACTGCTTCGTCATCGAGTTCGAGGGCCACGTCAGCGACGACCTGGTGGCGGACTGCCTGGCCGATCTGCAGGCGCACCTCGCGCGCGTGAAGTTCCTCGGCTCGTACCCGGTCGAGGGCGAGGTCGCAGCCGAGCGCCGCGACGAGGTCACGCTCGCTCGCGCCGCCGCGGCGACGTGGATCGACGAGCTGCGCGCGAGGGTGCGAGAGAGCTGAATTGTGCGCGCGTTGTGAGAGCGCGCGACGACAACGCACGAAACGAAATCAGCGCGCGAACATGTACGCGTGTCCTGAAGTTGTCCGCGCGTTGTGAGGGCTCCCCGATAGCGTCGTCAACGATTAGTTGATGAGGTGATGGTGAGCATCGATCACGAGACGACGCCGAGCACGAAGAGACCGTACCTGCGGGCCGACGCGCGTCGCGAGATGATCCTCGAGGCCGCCGAGCGCGTGATCGCGCGCGACGGACTGGCCCGGCTCTCGATGATCGGCGTCGCCCACGAGGCGCGCGTCAGCCGTCAGCTCATCTACCGTCACTTCGCGAGTCGCAGCGAATTGCTCGTCGGACTCGTCGAGCACCACTTCTCCCAGCTCGAGGGCGGACTGAGCGACGTGCGCGGCGACTACCGCGACCCCCGCGACCTGCTGCGCGAGCGCTTCGCCCGAGCCCTGGCGCTGCCCCTGCGCGATCAGCTCCTGGTGAGGAGCGTCTTCAGCGGCGCCGACCAGCTCGAGCCCGACCTCGCGCCGGGCGTGGCCCAGTTGCGCGATCAGCTCATCGGGCGCTGGACCCGCTTGGGGCTCGCCCCCTACGGCGACGACCAGATCGGCCGGGCCCGGGTCTGGGCGATCTTCCACGCGGTGTTCGGGCTCTGGGACCTCATCGGCCAGGGCACCCTCGAGGGCGACGCGGCCTTCGCGATCCTGATGGACCTGGTCGACGCGGTGCGCGACGCGCACCTCGCCAACTGAGCGGAGGGAGTGGGATTCGAACCCACGGTGGGCAAGCCCACGCCGGTTTTCAAGACCGGTACATTCGTCCGCTCTGTCATCCCTCCGGGTAGAACTGTAGCGGCGGGGCCTAGCCCTTCTTTCTGAGACGCGCGCGCGAGGGCTGGTCCAAGACCACCTTGCGCAGGCGAACCGACTTGGGCGTGACCTCGGCGGCCTCGTCGTCGGCGATGAACTCCAGCGCCTGCTCGAGGGAGAAGATGGTCGGCGGGGCGATCTTCTCGAAGTTGTCGCTGCCCGAGGCGCGCATGTTGGTGAGCTTCTTTTCCTTCGTGGGGTTCACGTTCATCTCGTCGCTACGCGCGTTCTCGCCGACGATCATCCCCTCGTAGACCTCGACGCCGGGGCCGACGAAGAGCACGCCGCGCGCCTCGAGATCGATCAACGCGTTGCCCGTCGTATATCCGCGCCGGTCGGCGACGAGCACGCCGTTGCGCCGGCTGCGGATCTCGCCGAACCACGGCGCGTAGCCGTCGAAGTTCGAGTGCATCATGCCCGCGCCGCGGGTCTCGGTCATGAAGTCGGTGCGAATTCCCACCAGACCCCTCGCCGGGATGCGCCACTCGAGGCGCACCCAGCCGGTGCCGTGGTTCACCATGTCGACCAGGGTGCCCTTGCGCGTGGCGAGCAGGGTGGTGACCGAGCCGACGAACTCCTCGGGCGCGTCGATCGTGACGTGCTCGACCGGCTCGTAGACGTGGCCGTCGATGATCTTGGTGACGACCTGGGGCTTGCCGATGGTCAGCTCGAAGCCCTCGCGGCGCATCGTCTCGATCAGGACGGCGAGCTGCAGTTCGCCGCGGCCCTGGACCTCCCAGGCGTCGGGACGCTCGGTGGGCAGCACGCGCAGCGAGACGTTGCCGACGAGCTCCTTGTCCAGGCGGTCCTTGACCATGCGCGCGGTCAGCAGCTTGCCCTCGCTGCCGGCGAGTGGCGAGGTGTTGATGCCGATCGTCATCGACAGGCTCGGCTCGTCGACGTGCAGGGGCTCGAGGGCGATGGGATTGTCGGGATCGGCCAGGGTCTCGCCGATGGTGATGTCGTCGAACCCGGCCACCGCGACGATGTCGCCGGGCCCGGCGCTCTGGGCCGGCACGCGCTCGAGAGCCTCGGTGATGAAGAGCTCGGTGATCTTGGCGTGTTGGATCGTGCCGTCGATGCGACACCACGCGACGCGCTGGCCGCGCTCGAGGGTGCCGTTGACGACTCGGCACAGGGCGAGGCGCCCCAGGTAGGGAGAGGCGTCGAGGTTGCAGACCAGGGCCTGGAGGCCGTGGCCCTCCTCGTATTCGGGCGCCGGCACGTAGTCGGCGATCGTCGTAAAGAGCGGGGTCAGGTCGCCGCTCGTATCGGCGGGGTCCTTCGAGGCCCAGCCCTGGCGCGCGCTGGCGTAGAGGATGGGGAACTCGATCTGGTGCTCGTCGGCGTCGAGGTCGAGGAAGAGGCTCTCGACCTCGTGGACGACCTCGGCGACGCGCGCGTCCGGCCGGTCGACCTTGTTGATCAGGAGAACGACGGGCAGGCGCTTCTCGAGCGTCTTGCGCAGCACGAAGCGGGTCTGGGGCAGGGGGCCCTCGGCGGCGTCGACGAGCAAGACGACGGCGTCGACCATGGCCAGGCCGCGCTCGACCTCGCCGCCGAAGTCGGCGTGTCCCGGGGTGTCGATGATGTTGATCGTCAGGTCGCGCCACTTCACCGCGGTGTTCTTGGCGAGGATGGTGATGCCCTTCTCGCGCTCGAGGTCGCCGGAGTCCATGACGCGCTCGGTCAGCTCCTCGTGGTCGGTGAAGGACCCGGTTTGGCGCAGCATGGCGTCAACCAGCGTCGTCTTTCCGTGGTCGACGTGGGCGATGATGGCGATATTGCGCAGGGAGGAACGTAGAGTCATGACTGAACCACGCTAATGGCTGGCGGGCTGGGCGCCCCCTAGGCGGCTGACGACAGGACTTCGGGCGTCGTTCGACGGGCCGCGCGCAGGAGATTGCGGGCCCCGGCGCGCACGTCCTCGAGGGTGCCTTCGACCGCCAGGGCGAGCCCCGCCTCGGGCCAGACCCCCACGTAGCGTCCCGGCGCGTCCCCGTGGGGGTGGGCCAGGGTCTCGACGGCCAGCTCGGCGCGCAGCCCCGCGCCGGCGCTGCGACCGGGAGAACCGCCGCGCACGCGCACGACGACGCGCGTCGGCCCGTCGATGAGGAACTCGCGCTGGGCGCGCAGGGTGACCCGCGCGCCGGCCACCGCGTAGTAGGCGTCGCTCGCGGCGGGACGCCAGGCGGCCTCGAGGTCGTGGGTCAGCTCGACGAGCGTCGTGGCCCAGTTCACGGCCTCGGCGACGACGATCGCGCGCGCCGCGTCGTCGAGGCGCGCGAGCCACTGGCCGAGTGAGCCGGGTCGCGCGAAGCCCGCGGCCGCCGCGAGCAGGCGGTCGGCAACGACGTCCGTGACAGCCTCGAGGACACTCGTAACGTGCGCGCTCGCCACGCGGCGCAGCGCGGCGTTGCCGAGGGTGCGCCGCGCGTTCATCGCGCTCCAGTGAAAGTCGCGCGGCGCGTCGCTTCGCTCCACGCTCCACGCGTCGAGACGGCGGTGCTCGGTACTCGCCAGGGCCCGACAGCGCTCGGCGAAGGAACGCCTCTGCTCGTCATCGAGCGACGGCGCGACGGCGGGCGCGTCGGCGAGCAGCGCGCGCCAGTTCGCGCTGTGCAGCGTGACGCTGGTGAGGGCGCTCACGTAGCCTCGATGCAACCGCGCACGTACGAGATCGCGCGCTCGAGCAGGTCGTCGTCCACGAAGCGAGAGAGCACGTCGCCGGTCGCCGTCGAGACGAGGGCGCTCGCCAGGGGCACGCGCGAGGTACGCAGAGTCTGGACGAGCGCGTGGTACGCGACGCGGTCCTCGGCGTCGGCGCCGAGCGGCGTGGAGGTCACGTCGACCAGCGCGACCGACGCGTGCGCCCCGACGATGCCGGCCATCAGGTCCACGACGTCGACGAGGAGCAGGCGGCCGCCGGCGAGCGCCACGCGCGTGCGCAGCGCGCTGCGCGGCATCCAGTTGGGAGGAAGGCTGCCCAGGCTGCGCCGCAGCACCACGGCGTGAGCCTCGACGTCGGCGCGTAGCGCCGCCCGCTCGTCGGGCTCGAAGCGAGTGAGGTCCTCGACGAGTTCGCGCGGACCGTTGGCGCGCCAGGCGGCCAGCGCGTCGGCGGCCGGGTTGCGCCAGTCGTAGCCGGCCGCGGCGAGGCGCACCAGCTCGTGCACCAGGATGCCGCGCAGGCGACCCGCGCTCGTCGCGAAGCCGCCTTCGCCGCGCGGCGCTCGCACGACCAACGCCTCTCGACGAGGGTCGACCGCGGCCTCGAGGCGCGCGCGCAGCGCGAGGGGTATGGTCTCGTCGGTGCTGGGACGCGCCGACGGGTCACCGCGCAGGACATCGAGGATCGTCATCGCGGGTGCGTAGGTCACCTCTCCACTGTTGCGTCGCGCTGTGACACGCCCTAGCGTGACCACGTGTTCTTCGTGGTCTTCGGCGTCTTCGTGGCGGCCCTCGCGGTGTTGGTGGTTCTCACCCTGCGCTGGGCGATACGGCGCGACCGCGAACTGCGCCGCCGGCCGCCGTCACCCTAGGCGGGACTCGAGGTCCTTCACCGCTCGATCCAGGTCGGCGATCGCGCGCTCGATCACGGCGAGGCGCGCCGAGAGCGTGGCGTCGACGCGCGCGTCGACGCGCGCGTCGACCTGGTCGCGCAGCTTCGTGTCGAGCGAGTCGACGAAGGGCTGGGCGAAGGCCTTGAGCCGGTCGCGCAGATCGTGGGGTTTGCTGGTGTCCTCGGCGTCGTCCACGACGTCACATTAGAAGGGCGCGGGCGGGCAGTACACGCCGGCGTTGAACTGCAGGGTGTTGAACTGGCCGCCCCAGGGCGGGTTCGCCAGCGTCTGCTCCTGGGCGGCGAGGGCGGTGGTGGGCGTGCAGGTGCCGTTGAAGGCGATGAAGCCGCGCACGTTGGCCCCGTTGGCCCCGGGGACCGGGATGGGTCCGCCGCCGCCGAAGGCGAGCGCGATGAAGACCGGCATCGGCTGGTTGACCAGGTTGTAGTTGCGGTACTCGGACTGGGTCGCGTAGACGCCGGCCTTGAGCGAGGGGTCCACCGAGGCGATGCCCTTGACCCAACCCGAGAGCATGGCGGTCCAGTAGGTCGCGTAGAGGCTCATCGTCGCCGCGGAGCTTCCGCCCGGCGCGTCCAGGCCCGAGTGCGCGTCGGGATATCCCTCGGGGTCGAAGATGACCCAGTCGGGCTTGAGGCCCTCGCCGAGCCCCGCGTACTGGTCGATCTGGGTCGCGACCCAGGCCCCGGCGGTGAAACCGTGGGTGTAGTAGGTCGACGCCGCGATCGTCTCGCCCTTTAAGGGCCCGCTGATCGTCCAGTACGACAGCCAGGTCACGCGCTTGTGGCCGTTGTAGATGGACTGACCCATGAGATAGTCCGGCGAGGTGGCGACGCTCGAGCTGCCCGTCCAGCCCACCCAGGGCGAGCCCATCGTGCCGAGCCCGCCGGTCTCACTGAGAATCGGCCAGCCGTCGAGGACGGCCTGGGTCCACTTGGAGCTCGGGATCGCGTAGACGCCCACGCCCTCGCGCGGGGGTGAGTTGATGCCGGCTGCGAAGAGCGCCACGCCCGTCGACGTGGGCAGACCGGTCACCGACGGCGCGACGGTGCGCGCGGCGTTGCCCGCGGTCACCGACACGTCCGTGTCGGACCACGTGTTGTACCCGTTGGGACTGGACAGGACGAAGAGGTCGCCCCAGTTGGCCGCCGCGCCGGCGATCGCCACCTGGGACGCGGTGGCCGAGACGAAGAGGGTCCCCGACAAGGGCGGCGAGCCCGGCGTCGCGGAGGTCACGTTGACGACCGACCAGGGCGAGGGGGGCAGGGTGGTCGTGGTCGTCGTGGTCGTCGTGGTGGCCGCAGACGAGCGCGCGGGGGTCGACGTCGACGTCGTGCTGTACGGCGGCGTCGTGGTGGTCGTCGTCGGCACGCCCAGGGTGATGAGCGGGGTCGAATAGAGGATCACGCTGCCGTTGGGGCTCAGGGCCGTGACGTAGAGGTTGTAGGGCGTCGAGGTCGTGGCCAGGGGGCCGTTCACGCGCACGCTGTTGGTGGCCCGCGTGATGTCCTGGGCGCTCCAGGCACCGCTCGGGCCCTGCGCGTAGAGCTCGAGGTGTCCGGCTCCGTTCGTGGTGGCGATCGCCGGCACGGCGGCGTCGACGACGACCGGATCGCTCCTCGCGGCACCCGTGTGGGTGAGGGCCGACAGGTTGACCGGCGTCGAGTAGGCCGCGGGCAGCGGATCGCTCGGCACCCAGGTGAGGGTCATGGTCACGATGGCGTTGGTCACGGTGCGCACCGCCACCACGGCGCTGGCGCCCGAGACGGCGACGCCCGCGACGCCGTTGGCGACGCTGACCCCCATCAGCGACGAGAGGCTGGTCGCCACTTCCGGCCGCCAGGACAGGTCGCCGTGGGTGTGCGGCCACAGCGCGCTGATGGGATCGTTGGGGGTGAGCAGCTCGAGGTTGCCCGTCGCGGTCACGTAGAGCACGTCGACGTTGCCCCAGGGGTCGAAGAACGGCACGGGGTCGGCCGCGGGCGCGTCGGCGTTGGTACTGGCGGAAAGGTCGCTCCACTGGGTCGCGCCGGCGGCGTTCTCGCTGTAGAGGGCGACGTGATCGCTCGCGGTGCGATAGGCGACGACACCCTCGGTGGATGAGGAGATCGCGTGCGGCCCGCCGAGCATCCTCGAGTTGTTGATCGACGTGGTCAGGGCCTGGGCGCTCCAGGGGAGTTGGCCGCTGCCGCTGTCTATGAACTGATAGAGCGGCAGACTCGCCCCGCGGGCACTGGGTGACGTCGACGGCGTCGTGGTGCTCGGTGTGGTCGTGGTCGTCGTTGAGGTCGACGTCGTGGTGGAGGAGGCCTGGGAGGCCACGCTCGGCACCGTGACCCCGACGAGCAGCACTGCCGCGACCAACACTCGTTTCAACACTTGCTACCTCGCTGCGGATCGCGCGCGCGTCGTAGGGACCGCACACTCAACTCTAGGGGTGGACGTCGCGTCACGTGGGGCGCGACGTCGTGGCCTACGCAAACGCGCGAGTTCCCACTATCTCGTGGTCGCCGACGTCGGCTTGGACAGCGGACCCGCGCCCGCGGCGGAGAGCGCGCGCACCACGACGCGATAGGTCCTCGCGCGAGCGAGGTGCGCGATGGTGATCGTGCGCGTCCTCGCCGAGAACGTCACCCACGTCGCACCGCCGTTGAGCGAGTACTGATACGACGTGACCGTCGCGCGCGACGCGGGCGGGTTCACGTGCAGGCGCAGGGCGCCCACGAGCGGCGCGAGCGAGATCGACGGCGCGCCGGGTCGCGTGGTTGCGGCGTTGACGAAGTGCAGCGTCGTCGAGTACACCGTTCCGCCCTGGTAGTCAACCGTGAGAGTGACCGGACCGGGGCTCGTCGCAAAGACGCTCAGGCTCACCTTGCCGTTCGCGTCGGTCGTCACCGTGTAGTTCGCGTTGCCGGACTTAGAGCGCGAGCCCTGGTCGTTGTCGATCAGGGCGAAGCCGTTGGTCACGCTCGCCGCCACCGAGAGCATCGCGTTGGCGAGCGGTTGCCCGCTCGCGCTCGAAAGGGTGAGGTTCAAGGTGGGCTCGGCGCCGCCGACGACCGCGCGCGTTCCCGAGAGCACCGCGTTGGCCTTGATCGTCGCCGCGGTCGGCGGACACAGATCGGAGAGGAACGTCGCGGGGTTCGGGCTGCCCAGGCCCGAGGCCATGTCGTAGCCCGGACCCGCGCTGTAGCCCCCCGCGCCGAAGATGTCATTCGAGCCCGCGATCACGTCGTTGAAGCCGGTGCTCGCCATCGCGTAGAGCGTGGGGTTGAGGAATCCCAGGCGGCTCACGTCACAAGACTGCGCGCCGACCGCGGCGACCGCACTCATGAGAGGCGAGCCGATCGACGTGCCCCCGATTGATCCCCAACTGCCCGAGAAGTACTCGATGAAGCCCGAGTTGGGATCGGCCATCACCGACAGGTCGGGCACCAGGCGCATCGTCTGGGCGCTCGTGATCCCCGGCGCGACCTGCCAGGACGGGCGCGACCACAGCGACGAGACCCCGCCGCCGCCGGCACCGCCGCTGGAGGACCCGCTGTTCCAGACCTTCTCGCTGAGCGGGCTGATGGAGTTGACCGTGAGGCCGCCCACCCCGGTGACGAAGGGCTGACTGGCCGGATCGTCGACCGCCAGGGCGTTGGTGGTGATCCCGGTGCAGTCTGAGGATCCGTAGTCGCCGGCCGAGGCGAACATCGTCTGGCCCTGGGCGGCCATCTGCTCGAAGATGGCCTGTTCGGCCGAGGGGCTGCCCGTGGGGTCCCCCTCGCAGGTGCCCCAGGAGGTGGTCGCGATCTGGGCGGTGTTGTCGTCGGCGATGCGCGCGTAGGTGTCGGTCGGCCCGGTGCCCGAATTGGGTCCGGCGTAGACGGTGATCGCCGCGCCGGGCGCCAGCCCGGCGACCTCCTCGACGTCGAGCGTCGCCTCGTCGGCGCCGCCGCTCGAACCGCCGCCGTCGACGTTCACCGTCGTGATCGAGGGCGTCAGCGAGTAGCACGAGGCGTAGGTGGTGACGTCGGCCGAGTTGTAGACGCCCAGCTCGTAGATGGCGATCGTCTGGCCCACCCCGGTGTCGCCGCGCGCCCAGGCGTTGGTCAGCCCGTAGAGCTGAGCCTGCTGCTGGAGTGTGTAGCCGCCCAGGGCGTTGGGCGAGTTGGTCGTCGTGCTACCGGCGGAGGGACACGTGCCCGGCGTGACGCGCGAGCTGGCGTTGGCGTGCAGCGTCGGCGCGCTCGCCGGGGCCACCGTCGAGAGGCCGGCCACGCCGGTGACGAGACGCGCGACGCTCGATGGCAACGTCGCGGATCGAGCGAACTGGGCGGCGAGCACGCCGTTGGAACGCCGCACCGTCAGCACCGGCGTCGCAAAGGCGCGGGCGATGTCGCGCGTCGTTCCACTCACGTGCAGGATCACTCGGCCCTTGCTGGGCGCGCCGACGCGAAGGCCAAATCCCGCGAAGTAGCTGCGCAGCTCGTCGATCGACGTGGAACTCGCGCCGAAGCGTCGGGCGAACTGCGCGGTGGTGAGGAAGTGGTGATACGTGGGCGAGCCGACACGGTAGAGGTCGCTGAGAAAGCTCGAGAGTGCGGCGTTGTCGCGTCGCGCGAGCACGAGGTCGAAGGACGTACGCAGGGGTGTCGACACGACGACGTCGCCGCGCGGGATTGCGGAAGCGCCGGCGACGACGACGCGTGGTTCGAGGGCCCGGGCCGAGAGGGCCGGTAGGGTGGTGGCCCCGAGGGACACGACCACGGCCGCGAGGGCCAGCGCGCGAGGAGAACGCTTCATTACGACAGACTACGAAATGCTCACGGCGGGCGATGCGCGCCCCGCGAGGTTTAAGGTCTAGTTGTCCGTCACGGGGTAGCCGGCCGCCGCGTAACGCGCCGAGAGATCGCCGCATTCGGCGCAGATGGACTCGGGCACCAGGCCGAAGCGGATCAGCCAGCCGAAGGCGGTGCAGCCCAGGCAGAAGCCCGCGAAGCCCTCGAGTCCCGCGGCGACGACCAGCGGCACGAGGAACCAGCGCGCGGCCGACCAGGAGACGCTGAGCCACGTGATCGTGCTCGCCAGCGTCAACACCGCGCCGATGCCCTGGGCGAAGCGCTTGGGCGGACCAGCGACGCTCTTGTGCCAGGCGCGCAGACGCGGCGCGGCCACGCGCGTCGCGAACTGGCCGAGCGGAGAGAGCGTGGGCCCGCTGGCGACGCGCGCGAGGAAGCCGTAGGTGAGCGGTACCAGGATCCAGGCCCAGTTCGTCGCCAGAGCCACGACGCACATCGTGACGACCCCCAGGGCCACGGTGCGCGCGGCGGCGTCGTTGACGGGGTTGGGGAAGCGGAACAGGCGCGACATGGATTAAACACTAGTGAAATAGTGGTGAATTGTGCCCTCAGCCGGGGATCAGGAGTTTCACCGTAGTGACCAGACCGGTGACGATGACGAGGGCGCGCACCCACTTCGCCGAGAGCCGGTCGACCAGCAGCGCGCCGATCCAGCCGCCCACCAGCGTGCCCCCGAGGAGGGGATAGAGCGCCTCGAGGGCGAGATGGCCGCGCACGACGAAGACGAGGGCGGCCGTCGCGCTGATCACGACCGAGAGCAGGCGGCGCAGCGTCTGGAGCTCGTGGATCTCCAGGGGCAGGGTCAGGGCCGTCACCGCGAGCAGCATGATGCCCAGCCCGGCGCCGAAGTAGCCGCCGTAGACGGCGATCAATGTGACGCCCACGTAGAGCCCGGCGCGGCGAACGGGGTGGCGGTGATCGACGTGGGCCAGGCGCGCCGTGAGATAGGGCGCCGCGGCGAAGAGCAGGGTGGCCGCGCCGATCAGCCAGGGCACGACGGCTTCGAACGTGGTGGGCGCGCCCGAAAGAAGCGCCGCGCATCCCACGAGCGTGCCGGCGACACTGAGGCCGATCAGGGTGCGCGCGTGCTCGCGCTGGGCCCCGTACTCGCGCCGCAGGTTGCGAAGTCCCCCCGCGAAGCTCGGCACGATGCCCACGCTGGTCGTCATGTTGGCCGCGAGCGCCGGCACCCCCATCGCGAGCAGAGTGGGGAAGGTGATGAAGGTGCCGCCGCCGGCGATGCCGTTCGAGATCCCCGCGGCCACTCCGGAGAGGAAGAAAATGATGAGACGCCAACCCAGCGCGAGGGAGGCGACGATCATTTTCACTACTCTACGAACGTGACCCCCGCGATCGCTCCCACCCATGACCGCGTTCAACGCGGACGCGACGTAGCGTCAAGGGCGTGTACCTCGTGACTGGTGAGTTGATCGTCCCGCGCGACGCCCCCCAGGACCTGATCCGCGCGGCCGGCGGCATCGTGATGCGCGAGCACGTCGCGGGACGCATCGAGATCGCCTGCATCTATCGCGAGGCGCGCGGGGACTGGACGTTCCCCAAGGGCAAGCTCGACCCCGGCGAGACGTTCGAAGAGGCCGCCCTGCGCGAAGTTCGCGAAGAGACGGGCATGCACTGCTCGATCGTGCGCTTCGTGGGCACGACCAACTACACGCACCGCAAGGGTCGACCCAAGATCGTCGCCTACTACCTGATGCAGGTGGATCAGGGTGAGTTCTCCCCCAACGACGAGGTCGACGAGCTCGAGTGGCTGGCCTTAGAGACGGTCGCGGGGCATCTCACGTGGGACCGCGACCAGGAGCTCTTCGCCGTCGCCCTCTCCATGCCCGAGCTGCGAGCGCTGGCCTCGTAAGGCGCGAAACGCGCCGGCACGCCCCCGGGCGGGCGAGACCGGTAAGATGGAAAGACCTGGAGAGGTGGGTGAGTTCGGTTTAAACCACATTCCTGCTAAGAATGCGGCCTGTTAACGCGGGCCCGAGGGTTCAAATCCCTCCCTCTCCGCCAAGAACACCGAGCGCCGTGCGCTCGGTGTTCTCATGTAGAGGAGACAACGTGCGGTACTGGATAGAGACCCTCGGGTGTCCCAAGAACCACGTCGACTCCGAGAAGTTGGCGGGATTGCTCGTCGCCCAGGGATACGACGCCGCCTCTTCGGCCGAGACGGCCGACCTGGTGGTGGCCAACACCTGCGCCTTCATCGAGGCCGCGCGCGAGGAGTCGATCGAGACGGTCCTCGATCTCGCCGAGCGCCGCCGCGGCGACGCGCGCCTCGTCGTGACGGGCTGCATGGCCGAGCGCTACGGCGACGAGCTGGCCGCGGCCCTGCCCGAGGTGGACCTGGTGGCGGGGTTCGGCCAGTCCCTGCTCGCCACGCCGGTCACCCTGCGCGCGACGCCGAGCTTTGACCTGCTGAACCTGCCGCGTCCCGCGGTCAGCGCCCCCTGGGCCTATCTCAAGATCGCCGAGGGCTGCGACCGGCGCTGCGGCTTCTGCGCGATCCCGACCTTTCGCGGCGACCAGCGTTCGCGTTCGAGCGAGGACCTGCTCGCTGAGGCGCGCGGCCTCGCCGCGGGCGGGGTCAAGGAGATCGTCCTGATCGCCCAGGACCTCGCGAGCTGGGGACACGACCGGCGTCGAGCGCGCGAGGGCGTGGCCCTCGAGGTCCTCGACGAGGGCGGGACTCAGCCGTTGATCGATCTCACCGCGAGGCTCACCGAGGTCGTCGAGCGGGTGCGCCTTCTCTACCTCTACCCCTCGGGATTGACCCAAGGGCTCATCGAGGCGATTCTTTCGACCGGCGTGCCCTACTTCGACCTGTCACTCCAGCACGCATCGCGCCCCCTGCTGCGCGCGATGCGCCGCTGGGGCGACGCCGAGCGGTTCTTGGAGCGCATCGCCGCGATCCGCGCGGCCGAGCCGACGGCGGCCTTTCGCTCCTCGTTCATCCTGGGATACCCCGGCGAGACCGAGGACGACCAGCGCGCGCTGCTCGACTTCCTCGAGGCGGCCCAGCTCGACTGGGCCGGCTTCTTCACCTACTCCGCCGAGGACGGCACCCACGCGGCCGGTCTCGCGAATCAGGTCCCGCGCGAGCTCGCCCTCGAGCGACTGCGTGAGGTGAGTGCCCTCCAGGACGAGATCACCGCGCGAAAGCGCGACGACCTCGTGGGCACGCGCCAGCGGGTATTGATCGACGCGCCCGGCGTGGGTCGTAGTGTGCGAGAGTGCCCGGAGATTGACGGCGTCGTGCTCGTCGACCGCAACCTTCCGGTCGGTTCGATGGTGGAGTGCGAGATCGTGGCGAGCCACGGAATGGATCTGGAGGCGGTGGTGCGATGACGACGCAGCGGCCCATCTATGGTCCGACGGCGCTGTTGACCCCGGCGAATCTGATGACGGCGTTTCGCCTCGCGGTGGCGCCGGTGTTCATCTACTTCATCGTCTTTCACCGCATTTCGTGGTGGACCACCCTGGTGGGTCTGCTCGCGGCGGCGTCGGACTACTTCGACGGCATCGTGGCGCGACGCCACGGCACGACCACCTCGGGCGCGTTCCTCGACCCGCTGGCCGACAAGGTCATCGTGCTGGGCTCGCTCTACGCGCTGGTGATCTCGCGGCCCCACGGCCTGGCCGCCTTCGTCGTGCCGGCCATTCTCATCACAGCGCGCGAGGTGGGGATGAGTGTCTATCGCTCGCGCGAGGCGCGCCGGGGCGTCTCCATTCCGGCGAGCCAGCTCGCCAAGTGGAAGACCTTCGTCCAGGACTGGGCGATCGCCTTCTGCGTCCTGCCCCTGACGGGTCATCACGTGTGGATCGGCGTCGCCACGATCTGGGTCGCGGTGGCCATGACCCTCTACACCGGCTGGGACTACTACGTGAAGGGACGTCGAGCGAACCGTGCGCGTTGAGATCGTCGCCGTCGGCACCGAGCTGCTGCTCGGCCAGATCGCCGACACGAATTCGCAGTGGCTGGGCGAGCGCCTCGCCGCGGTCGGCATCGGCTCGCACTTCCACCAGCACGTCGGCGACAACCACGAGCGCATCGTGCTCGCCCTGCGCACCGCGCTCGCGCGCAGCGACGCGGTCATCGTCTGCGGCGGGCTCGGCCCGACCCAGGACGACATCACGCGCGCCGCGCTGGCCGACGTGATGAACGTGCCGCTCGAGCGCCACGAGGACCTCATCGAGGTGATCCGCACGATGTTCGCCGCGCGCGGGCGCACGATGCCCGAGAACAACCTGCTCCAGGCCGACGTGCCGCGAGGGGCGACGGTGATCCCCCAGACGCGCGGCACCGCGCCGGGCCTGATCTGCCCCGTCGGCCAGAAGGTCGTCTACGCGCTGCCCGGGGTGCCCTACGAGATGACCGACATGGTCGAGCGCGTGGTCCTCGAGGACCTGCACGCGCGGGTTCGCGCGAGCGGCGAGACGTCGGTGATCCGCAGCCGGGTGCTGCGCACCTGGGGCGCGAGCGAGTCGGGACTGGCCGAGGCCGTCGCCGAGCGCTTCGAGGCGCTGGTGGGCGACCCGCGCATCACGATCGCCTTCCTCGCCTCGGGCATCGAGGGCATCAAGGTTCGCCTGACCGCGCGCGGCGACGACGACGAGCACGCCGGCTGGCTGCTCGCCGACGAGGAGGCGCTGGTGCGCGACGCCATCGTCGGACGTTTCGGCGACATCATCTTCGGCGTCGACGACGAGACGATGGAAGACGCCGTCGCCCGACGCCTGCTCGAGAGCGGCGACACCCTGGGACTCGCCGAGAGCCTGACCGGCGGACTGATCGCGAGCCGCCTCGTCAACGTCGAGGGTGCGTCGCGGTGGTTTCGCGGCGGCGTCGTGAGCTACGCGAGCGCGGTCAAGTTCGACCTGCTCGGCGTGCCCGAGGGCCCCGTCGTCACGGCCGCCGCCGCCGAGGCCATGGCCGAGGGCGCGCGCCGCGCGTTGGGCTCGACGATCGGACTAAGCGTGACGGGAGTCGCCGGACCCGACGAGCAGGACGGCCAGCGGCCGGGCACCGTCTTCGTGGGGCTCGCCCTGGGCGGGCGGACCTCGCACGCGCAGCTCGCGCTGCCGGGGGATCGCCCGCGGGTGCGCGCCTACAGCGCGATCAGCGCGCTCGACTTCTTGCGGCGCTCGCTCGACGAGCGCGCGGGCGAGGCATAGGAGGACACGTGGCACTCGAGGTGCAGATCGAACCGTCCGAGGTGGGACTCGATCCCACGCGTCTGGCGCGCATTGCCCGCCACTTCGACGCCTACGTCGAGGACCGCCGCCTGCCCGGCTGGCTCGCCACCGTCTCGCGCGGGGGCCAGCTCGCCTGGACCGGGCGCGGAGGGTACCGCGACCGCGAGCGGAACCTCGCCGTCGAGGACGACACCCTGTGGCGCATCTACTCGATGACCAAGCCGATCACCTCCATCGCGGCCATGATCCTCTACGAGGAGGGCCACTTCGACCTCAACGACGACGTGAGCCGCTGGATCGGCGAGTTCGCGCAACCGCGCGTCTACGAGTCGGGTCCGGCGAGCGCGCCGGTGACGATCCCGGCGACCGAGCCGGTGCGCGTCGCGCACCTCCTGAGCCACATGAGCGGTCTGACCTACGGCTTCAACTACACGCACCCGGTGGACGCGATCTATCGCGAGAAGGGCTACGACTTCGGCTGGCCGCCCGGGGCCGATCTCGCGCGCGCGGTCTCTGACTGGGCGCAGAGCCCGCTGCTGTTCACGCCGGGCACGAAGTGGAACTACTCGGTAGCCACCGACGTGCTCGGCCGGCTCATCGAGATCTGGTCGGGCCAGAGCCTGGACCTCTTCTTTCGCGAGCGGATCCTCGATCCCCTCGGAATGACCGACACCGACTGGTGGTGCCCGCCGGAGAAGGCCGAGCGCCTCGCGCAGATCTACGTGCCGAGCGAGGGGGCCTCGGCCCCCTTCGACCAATTGGGGCGCCACTCGTTCACGTTCCCCTCGATGCTCGGCGGAGGCGGGGGGCTGATCTCGAGCGCTGCGGACTACCAGCGCTTCGCCACGATGCTGCTGCGTGGTGGCGAGCTCGACGGGGTGCGCCTCGTCTCCTCGCGCACGCTGGGACTCATGGTCGAGAACCACCTGCCCGAGGATCGAGACCTCGCCTCGATCGCGATCGACTCCTTCAGTGAGAGCGACTTCGCCGGGGTGGGATTCGGGCTCGGCTTCTCGGTCGTGATCGATCGGCGCGCGAATCGCAGCCTGGTCTCCGAGGGCACGTTCGGCTGGGGCGGGGCGGCCTCGACGGTCTTCTGGGTCGATCCCCTCGAGGAGCTGACCGTGAGCTTCTTCACCCAGCTGTTGCCGAGCGGGACCTACCCGATCCGCCGCGAGCTCCAGCGCCTCGTCTACGCCTCGCTGGTCGACTGAAAATACTCGCTACGAACACTTGTTCGTAGTACGGTGGGGCCAGCGGAGCGACCGATGTCACTGGGGATACGTAGCGTGCCCCGTGACGAGAATCAAGGAGACAGCAATGGCAACCGACGATCGCGCGAAGGCTCTTGACGCCGCGCTCGGCCAGATTGAGAAGCAGTTCGGCAAGGGGTCGATCATGCGCATGGGCGAGAACCTGCACATGAACATCGAGACGATCCCCACCGGAGCGCTCAGCCTCGACCTGGCGCTGGGCATCGGCGGACTGCCGCGCGGTCGCGTGGTCGAGCTCTACGGTCCGGAGTCCTCGGGTAAGTCGACGCTGGCCATGCACGTCGTGGCCGAGGCCCAGCGCAACGGCGGCACCTGCGCCTACATCGACGCCGAGCACGCGATGGACCCCGTCTACGCGCGCGCCATCGGCGTGAACGTCGACGACCTGCTGATCAGCCAGCCCGACACCGGCGAGCAGGCCCTGGAGATCACGGACATGCTGATCCGCTCGGGCGCACTCGACGTGATCGTGATCGACTCGGTGGCCGCGCTGACGCCGCGCGCCGAGATCGAGGGCGACATGGGCGACTCACACGTCGGCCTGCAGGCGCGTCTCATGAGCCAGGCCCTGCGCAAGATCACCGGCGGCCTGTCCAAGTCCAACACGGTCGCGGTCTTCATCAACCAGCTGCGCGAGAAGATCGGCGTCATGTACGGCTGCTTCTCCTACAACGCGCGCGTGGTGCTGGCCGACGGCACGACCGAGAAGATCGGCAAGATCGTGAACCAGAAGATGCCGGTCGAGGTGCTTTCCTACGACGCGACGACCGGGACGATGGTGCCCAAGCGCGTGGTGAGTTGGTTTGACAACGGGGTGACGGACAAGTTCCTCCAGATCACGGTGGCCAAGCCCTGCAAGAACGGACGGGCCCAGCTCTCGTGCACCACCAACCACCTGATCCGCACGCCGAGCGGCTGGACCGAGGCCGGTCGCCTGAAGGTCGGCGACCGGGTTCTCGAGGCCCTGCCGCACTACCTCTCGCAGTTCCAGCTCGCGGCACTGCGCGGCACGCTGATGGGCGACGGCGCACTGTCGCCCACGCGTAGCGGACTCGGGGCGCGTTTTCGCTACACCCACGGCGGAGCCCAGACCGAGTACGCGGACTGGAAGGCGTCGCTCTTCTCCAACGTTGGCGCCAGCCGGCACGTGCGCGAGGACGACGTCGTCACCTACGACTTCCAGCCGATGCCCGAGCTGGCCGAGATGCGCCAGTCCGTCTACACCGCGGGCAAGAAGGTCTTCGACGACGACTACCTCAAGTCACTGACGCCGCTGTCGCTCGCCCTGTGGTACATGGACGACGCGAACTTCTCCTTGCGCTCCAAGGGCGTCCAGGCGAGGACCGCCGGGGGCTCCGGGCGTATCACGATCTGCGTCGAGGCAATGGAGGCGCAGACCCGCGAGCGGCTCCGCGCGTATCTCGCCGACACCTGGGGCGTGCGCGGCTCGCTGCGCGAGAGCGGTGCGAACAAGAAGGCCATCCTGGTCTTTGATACCGCCGAGAGCGCGAAGTTTCAGGCGCTCATTGCCCCCTACGTGCATCCGAGCATGGACTACAAGCTGCTCGAGCGCTTCCGCGGGCGCTTCGCCGTCGAGCCCGTCTTCGAGGCGATGCGCTACGAACTGATGGCGATGCCGGTGACCGCGATTGGGGTGAAGCCCAAGACCCGCTCGATGCATCGCTTCGACATCGAAGTCGAAGACAGCCACAACTACCTCGTCGACGGCGTGGTGGTGCACAACTCGCCCGAGGTCACCCCCGGGGGACGGGCCCTCAAGTTCTATTCCTCGGTCCGCCTCGACATCCGGCGCATCGAGTCGATCAAGGACGGCACCGAGATCGTGGGCAACCGCACGCGCGTGAAGGTCGTGAAGAACAAGTGCGCCGCGCCCTTCAAGCAGGCCGAGTTCGACATCATGTACGGCCAGGGCATCAGCCGCGAGGGCTCGGTGCTCGACGTCGCGGTCGAGCTGGGCTTCGTGAAGAAGGCCGGCGCCTGGTTCACCTACGAGGGCGAGCAGCTCGGTCAGGGTCGCGAGAACGTGAAGACGTTCCTGCGCGAGAACCCCCAGCTGATGGCCGAGATCGACGGGCGCGTGCGCGAGCACCTGGCCGCCGCCTTTGCGCCCGAGGTGGTCGCCGGCATCGACGTGGACGCCCCGCTCACGTTGGACTAGAACGGTAGCGCTCCGCTCGAAAGGAGCGGAGGTGACATGGCGGCAATCACGGTGAAGGGGCTGCGCAAGTCCTACGGCGACAACGAGGCCGTGCGCGGCATCGACCTCGAGGTCGCCGACGGTGAGGTCTTCGCCCTCCTCGGACCCAACGGCGCGGGCAAGACGACGACCGTCGAGATCCTCGAGGGATACCGCCACGCCGACGCCGGCGAGGTCTTGGTGCTGGGACTCGACCCGGCTCGCAACGCGCCCGCGCTGCGCGCGCGCATCGGCATCGTGCTCCAGTCCACGGGGATCGAGCAGTACCTGACGGTGCGCGAGACGCTCTCGATGTACGCGCACTACTTCGAGCACCCGCGCCAAGTTGACGAGTTGATCGAGATCGTCGGGCTCGAGGAGAAGCGCGACAGCCGGGTCACCAGCCTCTCGGGGGGCCAGCAGCGTCGCCTGGACCTCGCCGTGGGCCTGGTGGGCGATCCCGAGCTGTTGTTCCTCGACGAGCCGACGACGGGATTCGACCCCTCGGCCCGGCGTGAGGCGTGGCAGATGGTGCGCAACCTGACCGCCCTGGGCAAGACCGTCCTTCTCACGACGCACTACATGGACGAGGCCCAGTACCTGGCGCGTCGCGTCGCGGTGATGGCGCACGGGCGCATCGTCGCCGAGGGCAGCCCCGACTCGCTGGCGCGCCACGGTGGCGACGCGCGGGTGCGCTTTCGCGTGCCCGACGGGGTCACGCCTCCCTTTGACATCGCCGCGAGCGACGGCGTCGTCGAGGTGGTCGCGACGGACCTCGCGCGCACGCTCCACGAGGTGACCTCCTGGGCTCTCGCGAACAACGTGAACCTGGACAGCCTCGACGTGCTGCGTCCGTCGCTCGAGGACGTCTACCTGCGACTCGTGGGCGAGGCGGCGTCGTGATCAACCTGCGCCGAACCCTCTACCAGCTGCGCTTCACGAACCTCGCCTACTGGCGCAACCCCAGTTCGGCCCTCTTCACCTTCGCGTTCCCGCTGATGTTCCTCGTGATCTTCACGGCGCTGCTCGGACGCCACACGTTCACCCTCGACGGGCGCCTGGTGCACCAGACCACGTACTACGTGGCCGCGATGGCCTCATACGGACTGATCAGCGCCTGCTACGTGAACCTGGCGATGGTGATGACCTTCCAGCGCGACCAGGGCATCTTGAAGCGCGTCCAGGGCACGCCGATGCCCTCGATGGCCTACCTGGCCGCGCGCGTGATCCACGCGCTGGCCGTCGCGGCGCTGCTCGTCGTTCTCACCGCCGCCTTCGGGCGCATCGTCTACCAGGCCGACCTGCCCACGGGGATGGCGCTGGTTCGCTTCGTCGTGATGTTCCTCGTCGGTGCGCTGAGCTTCAGCGCGCTGGCCTTCGCGGTCAGCTCGATCATCCCCAACGCCGACGCCGCGCCGGCGCTGGTGAACATCACGATCATGCCGCTGCTCTTCCTCTCGGGGATCTTCATCCCCCTCGGCGATCACGCGCCGACGTGGGTGAAGTGGGTCGGCAAGCTCTTCCCGGTGCGCCACTTCGCCGCGGGCATGCAGTCGGGCTTTCTGGGGACGGCCTTCAACTGGAGCGACGTGGGCGTCGTGGCGCTCTGGGGCGCGGTCGGGCTCGTCATCGCCGCGCGGCGCTTCGACGCCGAGCCGCGCGTCTAGCGCGCCGACATCGTCACGAAGTCGCGCGAGTAGGTGGGCTGAAAGAAGCGCGCCGGCGTCTGGTACATCGAGGCCAGCAGCGTCGTGCCGTTGCTCGGCGCGGCCAGTCCGTGGGGCGAGGCCGGCGAGTAGGTGGCGAACACTGTCCACAGCGGGTTCATGTCGAGGACCATCGCGCGGATCGCCCCGGCGCGCACCAGCGTGTGGGCGAGGTCGATGATGTTGAGCGGTCCCGCGACGTAGACGAGGTCCCCGCTCGCGGTCACGCCCAGGCCCGAGCGCCAGTCGTTGACCACCTGGTGCAGGCTCATCCCCCAGGCCAGCACGTCGTTCGCGCGCAGCCCGGGAACCGGACGACCGTGATCGACGAGCAGCGTGAGGTTCTGGCGCACCGCGACGACCGAGCGACTCATGGTGAGGTCGCGCCCCCACTGACCCACCGTCGCGTTGCCGTTGGCGTAGATCACGAGTGACGCGGCGCCCGCGCGCAACGGGGCGACCAGACGGCCCTCGCTGAGATAGCCCCCGTGGGAGTCCTTCATCAGGAAGCCGCCGTTGAAGGCCGCCACCAGCGTGCGCGCGGCCGCGTTCGAGATCGGCGCGCTGTAGTGCCAGGAGACGCCGCCCGGCGACAGGCTGCCCGAGTAGAGGCGCGCGGCGAGCAGGTGCGTGTTCATCCAAGCGATCCCGGCAAAGCGATCCCTACCGTCGGGCATCGCCAGGCTGGTCACGTAGACGGCGCGTTGGCCGTGCACCGGTCGGCCGACCCCGCGCCAGGCGACGTGGGCGTTCGAGGTAAAGGAGTGCAGGGGAGCCGGCGCGTCGACCACGCGCGATGACGTTGCGCCGGCGAGGGTGGGTCCGCTCGTGAGAGCGCCGGCGACGAGCGCGCTGGCCAGGGCGACGGGTACGCGACGCGATCCCACAACGACGGTGCGCCACTTCTGCATCGCTCACCACGATAGGAAGCTCGTGCGAGAGCCCCGTGAGCGCCGAGTAAGAAGTCGCGAAGAAAGGCCGGCGACTCTCCTGGGCGCGGCCCGAGCCAGAACAGCGCGTCGCGATAGCGTGACCCAGGTGAAGTGGCGACAGGCGGCCCGACAGGCCCTCGGGGCGGGCGTGCGCGCCGCGCGGCGCTACCTCAACGAGGTCGCCACGGTCGGTCCCGACGACCCCTGGGCGCGCCGGTTCCACTACTTCGGCGCCGGGGCCGCCCTGATGGCCCCCCAGGGCGTCATCTACAACGAGCGCTACCTCGCCATCGGCGAGGGCACCCTGATCGGGCCCAACGTCTGTCTCAGCGCCGGCATCAGTCCCGACCAGGAGATGCTGACCTGCCCCGTGGTCTCGATCGGGCGGCGCTGCGTGATCGGGCGCGGCTCGCACCTGGTGGGCCACTGGCGCATCGAGCTCGGCGACGAGATCCAGACCGGGCCCTACGTCTACATCACCGACCAGAACCACTCCTACGAGGACCTCGACACGCCGGTGGGCTGGCAGACGCCGGTGGAGAAGGCGGTCTCGATCGGTTCGGGCAGCTGGCTCGGGGCCAACGTCGTGATCCTGCCGGGCACGACGCTCGGGCGCTACACGACGGTCGCCGCCGGCGCCGTGGTGCGCGGGACCTTCCCCGACCACGTCGTCCTCGGCGGGGTGCCGGCCCGCGTGCTGCGCCACTACGACGCGACCCGGGGCTGGGTCGCCGGCCCGCCGGACTAGTGGCGCGCGGCATCGACCTCGCGCCGCTGCGCGCGCGCGAGTTCCGGCGCCTCTACGTGGCCGGACTCGTCACGGCGCTCGGCAGCCAGGCGACCTACGTCACCGTGCCCTACCAGCTCAAGCAGCTGACCAACTCGCCCCTCGAGGTCGGCGCGCTCGGGCTCGTCGAGGTGGTTCCTCTCATCCTCTTCGGCCTCTACGGCGGCGTGCTCGCCGACCGGCTGAACCGGCGCGGGCTGATCCTCGTCACCGAGGCCGCCCTGATGCTCTCGACCGTGGCGCTCTTGGTGAACGCGCGCCTGTCCCATCCCCAGACCTGGGTCCTCTACGTCGACGCCATGGTGATGGCGGCGCTCGCCAGCCTGCAGCGGCCCAGCGTCGAGGCCTTAAAGCAGCACTTCGTCGCTCACGACCTCCAGCGCGCCGCCGCGGCCCTCGCCAGCGTCTCGAACACGACCGCCTCGATCGTGGGCCCGGCGCTCGGGGGACTCGCCGCCGTGGCCCTGGGCCCGGCCGCGGTCTACGCGGCCAACGTGGTGACCTTCGGGCTCTCACTGAGCCTGCTCGCCGGATTGGCCGCGACGCCGGTGCTCGCCGGCGAGCGCGACACCCACGCGAGCGAGATGGCCTTCGGGTTGCGCTACGCGGCCTCGCGCCCGGACCTGCTGGGCACCTACGTGGTGGACCTGCTCGCGATGGTCCTCGCCTTTCCCGTGGTGATGCTGCCCTTCGTGGCGGCGCACTTTCACGAGACCTACGCCCTCTCCCTGCTCTACTGCGGCCTGCCCGGCGGCGCGCTGGTGGCGACGCTCGTCTCGGGCTGGACGCGCCGGGTGCACCACTACGGACGGGCCATTGTCTACGCCGCGGCGCTCTGGGGGCTCGGCATCGCGGTCTTTGGCTACTCGCAGAACCTCGCGGTCGTCCTGGCGGGCCTCGCCCTCGCCGGGGGCGCCGACGCGGTCAGCGGGATCTTTCGCAGCACGTTGTGGAACGAGTCGATCCCGCCCGAGGTGCGCGGTCGCATGGCCGGCATCGAGATGATCTCCTACTCGCTGGGCCCCACCGCCGGCCAGTTCCGCGCCGGCGTGATGGCGGCGTGGACCACGCTGCGCTTCTCGCTCACCTTCGGGGGGCTGGCCTGCGTGGGCAGCGTGGGCGCGGTGGCCCTCGCCCTGCCGTCGCTGTGGCGATTCGACGCGCGCGACGACGCGAACGTCGCGGCGGTGCGCGCGATGCGTTCCGGAGAGGCGAGTTGACACTGTCTACGCTGAGTCCATGACTGGGACCTATCTGGTGACCGTGAGTGGCCTGGACCGCGTGGGAGTGGGCGCCGAGCTCTTCTACGCGCTCTCCAGCCTCGAGGAGCGCGGCGCGACGCTGCGCGACGTGGCCCAGATCACGATTCGCGGCTCGCTGGTGCTCTGCGCCGAGATCGCTTGCGGGGCGAGCCTCGACGTCGATGACATCTACGCGGCGCTCGCCGCGCGCGACATCACCGGCGCGGGCATCGCCGTCTCGGTCGAGGCGGTCGTCGAGTCCCAGGCCGCGGCGGGACGGCTGCTGCTCGTCACCCTGCTCGCACCAAAGATCAGCGCCGATCAGCTCTCGGCCGTCTTCTCACAGATCGCCGCGGCCGCGGCGACGTGCGAGCGCATCGTGCACTTGGCGAGCTATCCGGTGGACTGCTACGAGCTCGTCGTGCGCGGCGAGGATCACGACGCGCTGCGCCTGGGACTGACCGACGCGGCCGCGGCAGTCGGGCTCGACCTCGCGGTCCAGCGCGCCGGCCTGCACCGGCGCGCCAAGCACCTCGTGGTGATGGACGCGGACTCGACTCTCCTGCGCGACGAGGTCATCGATCTGCTCGCCGAGGCCTGCGGGCGCGCCGAGGAGGTCTCGGCGATCACGGAAGCCGCCATGGCCGGCGAGCTCGACTTCGCGGCGTCGCTCAGCGCGCGCGTCGCCCTGCTCGAGGGGCTGGACGCGAGCGTGCTCGACGACGTGCGCGCGAAGCTGCGCCTCACGCCGGGGGCGCGCACGTTGCTGCGCACGCTCTCGCGTCTCGGCTACGTCGCGGCGGTGGTCTCGGGCGGCTTCGTCGAGGTGCTCGAGCCGCTGCTCGCCGAGCTCGGCGTGCCGTACCTCGCGGCCAATCGCCTCGAGATCGTCGACGGCGTCCTGACCGGGCGACTGGTGGGCGACATCGTGGACCGCGCCGGCAAGGCCGCCGCACTCGAGCGCTTCGCCGCCGAGGTGGGCGTGCCCCTCGAGCAGACCGTCGCGGTCGGCGACGGGGCCAACGACATCGACATGATCTCAGTGGCCGGCCTCGGCATCGCCTTCAACGCCAAGGCCGTGGTGCGCGAGCACGCCGACGCCGCGCTCTCGGTTCCCTACCTCGACGCGGTCCTCTACTTCCTCGGCATCAGCCGCGAGGAGATCGAAACGGCGTGATGCCCTCTCGCCTTACCCGGTAGTAAGGTGCCAGAAATACACGAGGAGGGGTCGTGAAGGTCTTCATCGACGCGCAGCGTTGTCAGGGACACGGGCGCTGTTTTTCGTTGGCGCCGAGCGTCTTCGGCTTCGATGATTTGGGCAACGGACACGTCCTGGGTGACGGCGTGGTCGAGGGCGAGAGCCTCGCGCTCGCGCGCCTGGCCGAGGCGAACTGCCCGGAGCACGCCATCTCGATCGGCGAGTCATGACGATCAAGCCACCCGTCAGCGACTTCGCGACCGACTGGGACCACACCGACCCCCAGTGGGTGAACGACCCCTACCCGATCTGGGAGGACCTGCGCACGAGGTGCCCCGTCGCGCACACCGACCGCTACGGCGGCGCGTGGTTCCCGGCGACCCACGCCGGGGTCTCGGCGGTCGCCAACGACACCGAACACTTCACGAGTCGCACCGTGGTGCTCGGCAATGGTCGCCCGATGGAAGACGCCCTGCCCGCGCCGATCGGCGTGGCCCCGCCGATCACCTCGGACCCGCCCTTTCACCAGATCGCGCGCCGCCTGATATTGCCGGCCTTCGCGCCCGGTCCGATCAACGCGCTCGAGCCGATGATCCGCCAGCTCTGCAACGACCTGCTCGATCGCGTGGTCGGGCGCGGGGTCATCAACGGCGGCAGCGACTACGCCCAGTTCATCCCGCCCGCGGTGATCAAGCGCATGCTGGGCTTTCCCGAGGCCGACGAGGACCTCTTTCGCGAGTTCGTGCACATCGTCTTAGAGGGCATCGACCTGCCAGTTGAGGAGCGAATCGAGCAGTTCGCCCCGATCGAGGAGTACTTCCGGATCCAGATCGAAGACCACCAGGCCCACCCGCGCAACGACCTCACCACCTTCCTCTTGAACGCCGAGATCCTGGGCGAGAAGCTCTCGATCGAGCACGTCTTCGGCACGATGGTCCTCATCTTGGTCGCCGGCATCGACACCACCTGGTCGGCGCTGGGCGCCTCGCTCTGGCACCTGGCGAAGAATCCCGACGACCTCGCGCGACTCGTGAACGAGCCGGACCTGATGCCCTTTGCCATCGAGGAGTTCCTGCGCTTCTACGCGCCCGTCACGATGGCTCGACTGGTCAAAGAGGACATGGAGTACCTGGGATGTCCCATGAAGCAGGACGACTGGATCCTGCTGGGATTCCCCGCGGCGAATCGCGACCCCGAGGTCTTCGAGCGCGCCGACGAGTTCATCATCGACCGGCGCGAGAACCGCCACCTCGCCTTCGGGCTGGGCATCCATCGCTGTGCGGGATCGAACCTGGCGCGCCTCGAGCTGCGCGTGGCGATCGAGGAGTTCATCAGGCGCTACCCGCGCTTCACCCTCGCCGACCCCGCCCAGGTCACCTGGGCCCAGGGCCAGGTGCGCGGGCCGCGCAGCCTGCCTCTTCGCGTGGCCTAGAGATCGAGGTTCGTCGCCCCGCGCGACCAGACCTCGGCCATCCACGCCTCGACGTCATCGGCCTGGCGCGGCAGCGCGGCCGAGAGGTTGCGGCTGCCGGTCGCGGTGACCAGGATGTCGTCCTCGATGCGCACGCCGATCCCGCGGTACTCCTCGGGCACGGTCAGGTCGTGGGGCTGGAAGTAGAGGCCCGGCTCGACGGTGAGGACGTAGCCCTCGGCCAGCTCGCCCATGTAGAGCTCCTCGCGCGCGTTCGCGCAGTCGTGCACGTCGAGGCCCAGCATGTGGCTCACGCCGTGCAGGGTGTAGCGCCGGTAGAGCTGGCGGTCGGCGCGCAACGCCTCCTCGGCGGATTCGGCGAGGATGCCCAGCTCGTGGAGTCCCTCGGCCAGCACCTTCATCGCGGCCTGGTGGGGCGCGCGGAAGCTCGCCCCCGGGCGCACCGCGGCGATGCCCGCCTCCTGGGCGGAGAGCACCAGGTCGTAGACGCGCCGCTGGGCCGGGCTGAAGGTGCCGTTGACCGGCATTGTGCGCGTGACGTCGGCGGTGTAGAGGTTGTGGCACTCGACGCCGGCGTCGAGCAGGAGCAGGTCGCCCGCGCGCACCACGCCGTCGTTGGTCGTCCAGTGCAGGATCGTCGCGTGCGCGCCCGAGGCCGCGATCGTGTTGTAGCCGACGTCATTGCCCTCGACGCGCGCGCGCAGGTTGAAGACACCCTCGATGACGCGCTCGCCACGGCCCTGCGCCGCGGGCAGGGCGCGCACCACGTCCTCGAAGCCCTTCACGGTGTGCGCGATCGCCGACTCGAGCTGGGCGATCTCGAAGTCGTCCTTCACCAGGCGCATCTCCGAGAGCACCTCGGCGATGCGCTCGTCGTCCTCGTGGGGCGCGACGGCGGTGTCGATCGCCGCGTCGACGCCGCGCTTGGTCAGGATCGGTGTCGCGGCGAGGTCGACGAGGTCCTTCGCGAGCTGCTCCAGGGGCGCGGTGGCGACGCCGTAGTAGGTGCTCGCCTCCTCGGGCCCGCGACGCGGTCCCACCCACAGCTCGCCGTAGCGCGCGTCGGTAATGAACTCGTGGGTGCGCTGGTCGCGCCGGGCCGGCACGTAGAGGGTCGAGTGGGCGCCGCTCGCGCCCGGCGTGATGACTAAAACGCCCTCGGGTTCGTCATCGGCCGTCAGGTAGAAGTAGTCGGTGTCGGGGCGGAACCGGTAGTCGGTGTCGTTGGCGCGCACCTTGAGGTTGCCCGACGGGATCACGAGAGTCACGCCGGGAAAGCTCGCCGCCAGCGCCTCGCGTCGGCGCCGGGTGTGCTCGGCGGCCACGTGCTCGTCGGCCGGCCCCTCGCCCGGCGCCCAGTCCGCGGCCAGGCGCTCGAGGAAGACCCGGGGCATGGCGGGGCGGTGCGCGCCGATCCACACCCAGTTCTCGCTGATGGGCCGTTCGGCGCTGACGTCGGGTTCGCTGTAATCGCTCACAGTGGCCAATGTAGTCCCCGGTGTCCAAAGGGCGACAGGCCGAGGAGTAAGAAGTGGGAGACGTCGGACAGGGAGGTGACGTGAGTCACCGTAGGGAGCAGGCCTTTCGCGCGCTGGCTCAGAAGGTCACGCCTGAGGTGGGCCTCTACCTGCGCCGGCGCCTCTATCCCTTGCCCGCAAGTGACCTCGACGACCTCGTCGAGGAGGTGCTGATCGTGCTCTGGCGCCGCTTCGACGACGTGCCCGACGACGCCGAGGTCGCCTGGTCCATCGGTGTAGCGCGCAACGTGCTGCGCAACGCCCAGCGCAGCGCCCGGCGCGCGAGCGCGCACGTGGCCCGTCCGGTGGGAGCCGACGCCTCGGCCGAGGACCACGTGGTGGCCGACGAGACGGTCCGCGCGGCCCTGGCGGCGCTCTCGGACGAGGACCGCGAACTGCTCACCCTGCACGCCTGGGACGGGCTCGGCCCGCGCGAGCTGGCCGTCACCTACGGCATCACCGAGAACGCCGCGGCCGTGCGCCTTAGCCGGGCGCGGGCCCGCTTCGAGGCCCAGATGGCGGAGGTGGCCACGTGGTGAAAGTTTCGCGCTGCGCCGACATGAAGAGGGTGTGGAGATGACGTCGTTCGAGCGCCTGGTAGCGAGCGACCCCTCGCGCGACGACGCGTACGCGCCACGTGACTTCGACGCGATGCTCGCGCGTGTGATCGCCCAGCCCTACGCGCGCGTGACATCCTGGCGCGCCTTCAAGGCGCGCGTCCTCACGGGCTTCACTACGTCGTGCGCGGTGATGGCGGCGGCCACCTACGCCCTCGCGGGCGCCGGTCCCCCGCTCGTTCGCCTCACCTTCGCGGCCGCTCCCGCGTCCATGGCCGCTCCGGCGCCGACGTACGCAACGTCGCAGAAGGTGACTGTCACCGGCTCTGGATTCGCTTCGGCCGCGCCGACGTTGCTCGCCCGGAGGATCTCGACGACGGTGCCGTCGCTCGCGACCTTCACCGTGATGGCGCCGCCGAGCGAACGCGATGCGGTCGCCACCCTCGCGAGCGCCCTCCGTGTAACGCTCGGCGCGCCGAGGGCCATCATCGTGGCCCCGCCGGGTGCGCACGAGTGGACGGCGCGCGGTGAGGGTGCCAGCGAGGCGTTCTTCGCACGCGTGGGCGGCGTCGATCTGTGGCTCTACGGGCCAGGGCTTTCCGCCGGGTTGCCGAGCGCGCCGCCTGAGGCCACCTCGCGGAGCGGTCTGAGCAAGGTGGAGATCGTTCAGCGAGCACTGGAGATCGTCCACGCGCTGGGCACGCTGAACACCGGCGTGCCGGTCGTGGGCGGCGGCGCGGCGTTCGTGCGAGGCACACCCACGACCGTGGTGGTCCCGATCCTGATTGACGGGCACTGGTCGAACCTCTCGGACACCGTCATGCTCGACGGGCGCGGTCGCGTGATCTCCGGGCGCGGGGCGATGTTCTCCCTCGGACCGCCGGCGTCGTATCCGCTCATCTCGCCGCGCGCGGCCGTCTCTCACGCGAGCGAGCAGGCGGCGATCTTCGCTCACGCGGTGACGCCGCTGGGCTGGTCCGGCACTGAGCCTTCGGGTGCCGCCCTGCCCACCGGGGCGCTGCGACTCAACCAGTCGATCGCGCAGTATCGGATCCTGGTTGACGCCCAGGGCGTCGGTCACGCGCTGCCGATCTATCAGTACGTGGGTCAGACGAATGGTTCGCGCGCGGTCGTACTCGACGCGCTGGCGATCAATCCTCGCTACCTGGTCTACGAGGTCCACGGGACCTCGACTCGGTGACGATCTAGCCTCTCGGTGTGGACATGTCAGTGGACTTCGACGGCGACGTCGCCGTCATCACGTGGAACGACGTCGAGAACCGGATCCATCGCGAGTCACTGGCTCGCCTGCACGAGGTCCTCGACGAGCTCGAGTCACGAAGCGGTCCCCTGGCCGTCGTTCTCACCGGCACCGGCAAGTTCTTCTCCAACGGCGTGGATCTGGTGAACTTCGGCCACGATCTCGACGAATTGCGCGCGATCTTCAAAGAGCTTCACCGGACCGTGGCTCGCCTCGTCGTGTTTCCGGCCTACACCGTGGGGGCCCTCAACGGGCACACCTTCGCGGGCGGTGCGTTGATCGCCTGTGCGCTCGATCATCGAGTCATGCGCGAGGACCGCGGGTTCTGGTGCATGAACGAAGCTGACATCGGCCTGCCACTTGATGAGAAACTCTCGGCGATCCTGTTCAACCGCCTGCCGCGCGCCAGCGCGATCGAGGCGATGCTGACTGCGCGTCGCTACGGCGGTGTCGACGCGCTCGCTGCCGGCATGGTCGAAGAGGTTACGAGCGAGTCCGACGTCCTCGCGCGCGCCGTGGCGATCGCCGCGGCGATGGCGGGCAAGGACCGCGCGGTGCTCGCCAAGCACAAGCGTCTCGCGCATCGTGCGCTCGTCACGACGCTGGGATATCCCGAGTTCCTCTAGTTGTTCTCAGAGTTGCTGCGTTCCACGACGCGCCAGGCGGCGGGCAGGGTGAGACCGGCCAGCAGCGCCTTGATGAGGTCGCCGATGACGAAGGGGACGAAGCCCAGGGAGATCGCGCGTGCGAGGCCCACATGCAGCGACAGCGCGAGCCAGGGCAGCGCGATCGCGTAGAGGGCCGCCTCACCGGCGATCATCGATGCCGCCGCACGCGCGACGGTGCGGTCGTGTCGGCGCGCGGCGAGGGCGCCGGTGACCGCGCCCGCGGCGACGAAGCCGACGAGGTAGCCGAACGTCGCGCCGGCGGCGCCGCTCGCGTGTCCGGCGAACCAGGGCACCCCGGCGACGCCGGCAAGCACGTAGAGAGCCATCGACAGGCTGGCGCGCCGCCAGCCGAGGGCCGCGCCGGCCAGCAGCACCCCGAGGGTCTGTCCGGTCACCGGCACCGGCGTGAAGGACAGGTGGATCGAGATCTGGGCGAGCGCGCCGACGAAGGCGGCGGCGCCGACGACCAGGGCGACGTTCGCCGTCGTGGATGCCGAGATTGTGTCGACGAGGACGCCGGGTCGAGTGAGCGGTGCGGTGGTGGACATGTTTCTCCCTAGTGGTTGGTTGTGACGGAGGTGGGTTAGAGCCAGCCCTGGTCGCGGGCGATCTGCTCGACGTCGCCGATGCGCATCCCGGTGCGGTGCTGGAGCGTGCGGATCAGCCCGCCGGCTTCGTAGAGCGACTCGTGCGTGCCGGTGTCGAGCCAGGTGGTCGCGCGCGAAAGCACCTCTACACGCAGCTCGCCACGCTCGAGGTAAGCGTTGTTGAGTGCGGTGATCTCGAGCTCGCCGCGCGCGCTCGGAGTCAGCGCGCGCGCGAACGCCGAGGCCCGCTCGTCGTAGAAGTAGATTCCCGGCACCGCGAAGCTGCTCTTGGGCTCGGCGGGCTTCTCCTCGATGGAGAGGACCCGTCCGGCGTCGTCGAACTCGACCACGCCGTAGGCGCGCGGATCGCTCACCTGGTAGGCGAAGATCAGTGCGCCAGCGACCGCGGTGTTCTGGGCGAGGTGGGTGCCCAGCCCCGGGCCGTAGAAGAGGTTGTCGCCGAGGATGAGAGCACACTTGCCGCCGGCGAGGAACTCCTCGCCCAGGATGAGTGCTTCGGCCAGGCCGTTGGGATTCTCCTGGATGATCCAGGACAATTCGAGGCCCAGGTGCGAGCCGTCCCCCAGGAGACGCTGGAACGCGGCCTGGTCGTGGGGCGTCGTGATCAACAGGATCTCGCGCAACCCCGCGAGCATCAGCGTGGACAGCGGGTAGTAGATCATGGGCTTGTCGTAGATCGGCAGCAACTGCTTGGACACGGCCCGGGTGATGGGGTGCAGGCGCGTTCCGCTGCCGCCCGCCAGGATGATTCCCTTCACTCCATTAGTATAAGAGGCCGTTCCCGGGCCGAGAATTGAGGTGTCGCCATGCGCGCAGTGATCACCGGCGCCGCCGGATTCATCGGGTCGCGCTTTAGCGAGATGTTCCTCGCCGTAGCCACGCGGCTGGGCTACGACGAGATCGTCCTCTTGGACGCGCTGACCTACTCGGGACGCCGCGAGAACCTCGAGGCCGTCCTCACCGATAAGCGCGTGAGCTTCGTGCACGGTTCGATCACCGACGCGGCCACGTGTGAGAGCGCCCTCGAAGGCGCGAGTGCGGTTATTCATTTCGCCGCCGAGAGCCACGTGGACCGCTCGATCTCGGGCGCGCGGGCCTTCTACGAGACCAACGTGATCGGCACCCACCAGTTACTCGAGAGCGCGCGCTCGCGTTCGGTGGCCCGTTTCATCCACGTCTCGACCGACGAGGTCTACGGGACGATCCCACTCGGCTCCTGGCGCGAGGACCACCTGCTCGAGCCCAACTCTCCCTACTCGTCATCCAAGGCCGCTTCGGACCTCGCGGCGCTGGCTTATCACCGCACCTACGGGCTCGACGTGTGCGTGACGCGCTGCTCGAACAACTACGGTCCGCGCCAGTACCCCGAGAAGGTCATCCCCCTCTTCGTGACCAACCTCTTCGACGGTCTTTCGGTCCCGCTCTATGGTGACGGACTGAACGTGCGCGACTGGCTCCACGTCGACGACCACTGCCGCGGCGTGCTCGCGGTCCTCGAGGGCGGGCGTGCGGGCGAGATCTACAACATCGGTGGCGGCACTGAGCTGACGAACCGCGAGCTGACCGCGCGCCTGCTCGATCTCTGCGGCGCCGACGAGTCGAGCATCGAGCCCGTCGCTGACCGCCTCGGACACGACCGGCGCTACAGCGTCGACTGGACGAAGATCCACACCGAGCTGGACTACACCCCCCAGGTTGACTTCGCCGAGGGCTTGGCCGCGACCGTTCAGTGGTATCGCGACAACGAGGCGTGGTGGCGGCCCCTCAAGGGAGCGATGTGAACATCGTCGAACTCTCGATCGCCGGTGCCTGGCTGTTCGAGAGCCCGGTGTGGGCCGACGAGCGCGGCTTCTTTCGCGAATGGTTCCGTCTGCCGGACTTTCTCAACGAGGGCGCGGACTTCTCCGCTCACCAGGCGAACCTCTCGCACTCGGTGAAGAACACCGTGCGCGGCCTGCATTACTCGCTCGCCCCCGAGGGCCAGGCGAAGCTCGTGACCTGCGCGGCCGGAGAGATCGACGACGTGCTCGTTGACGTGCGGGTGGGCTCGCCGACTTTCGGCGCGGTAGAGATTGTGCATTTGGCTGGCGACGCCGGCCGCTCGGTCTACCTGCCCGCCGGACTCGCACACGGTTTCTGCGTCTCGAGCGACAACGGGGTGCTCGTCTATCTGCTCTCGTCGGTCTTCAACGCCCAGGTGGAGCTCGAGATCAATCCCTTCGACGACGAGCTCGCGGTCGCCTGGCCCTTCGTGGGCGAGCCGATCGTCAGCGCGAAGGACGCCGCCGCGCCCTCCTTCGCGCAGCGACGCGACGCCGGTCAACTGCCGGCGTTCGCGTAAAACCTGTTCGATCGGGTCTTGGTAGCGTGGCGATGATGAGCACGTACTTGCGCGTGGTGAGCGACGCGGATGTCGGTGTCCGCCTCGCGGACCCGGCTCGCCCGCCCAGCATCGCGAGCGAGACCCAGCTGCGCTCCGTGCTCGCGAGCCTCGCTGGCGTCGACGCCGTCGGAGCGGAGGCACGCGCCGCCAAGCTCGCCACTCGTTCGATCAAAACGGCGTCCAAGCGCCCAGCTCTCGACACGATCATTTCGATGATCGATCTCACGACCTTGGAGGGCGCCGACACCCCCGAACGGGTCGCCTCGATGTGTGACAAGGCCCGTCGCCCCGATCCGCACGACCCCTCGACGCCGAGCGTGGCGGCGGTGTGCGTCTATCCCGACCTGGTGGCCGGGGCGAAGTCCCGTCTCGTCGGTTCGAGTGTCGCGGTCGCCGCTGTGGCCACGGCGTTCCCCTCGGGGCGCGCCTCGCTCGCGGTGAAGCTGCTCGACGTCGCCGACGCGGTCGCGGCCGGCGCCGACGAGATCGACATGGTGATCGACCGCGGCGCGTTCCTCTCGGGTCGCCTGGGCCAGGTCTTCGATGAGATCGTGTCGGTGAAGTCCGCCTGCGGGACCGCGCATCTGAAGGTCATCCTGGAGACCGGCGAGCTCGTGACCTACGACAACGTGCGGCGCGCGAGCTGGCTCGCCATGCTCGCCGGCGCCGACTTCATCAAGACCTCGACGGGAAAGGTCAGCGTCGCCGCGACTGCGCCAGTCGCCCTGGTGATGCTCGAGGCCGTGCGGGACTTCGCCGAGTCGACGGGTCGCCTGGTGGGCGTGAAGGTCGCCGGTGGCATCCGCAGCGCGAAGGACGCGATCCGCTACCTGGTGATCGTCAATGAGACCGCGGGCTCGGCCTGGATGCGCCCGGAGCTCTTCCGCTTCGGCGCCTCGTCGCTACTCAACGACGTGTTGATGCAGCGCCTGCGCCAGACCCGCGGCGTCTACGTGCGCCCCGAGGAGTTCAGCGCCGACTGATGACTGAGAACCACCTCGCCACGAGCCACCTGGGGGCCTTCGACTACGACCCGGCACCGGAGTCCGCGTCGATCGCGCGGCTGCGTGACGCCTACGGACTCTTCATCGACGGCGACTTTACCGACGCCGCATCGCACGCGTCCTTCGCCTCGGTGAACCCGGCGACGGGCGCCGACCTGGCAAATGTCGCCCAGGCGAACTCGCCCGACGTCGACCGCGCGGTGGCGGCGGCGCGCCACGCCTACGACACGGTGTGGTCCAAGACCACCGGGGCCCAACGGGCCAAATACCTCTTTCGCATCGCCCGATTGATTCAAGAGCGCTCGCGCGAGCTCGCGGTCGTCGAGACGCTCGACAACGGCAAGCCCATCCGCGAGTCGCGCGACATCGACGTGCCCCTCGCGGCCGCGCACTTCTTCTACTACGCCGGCTGGGCCGACAAGCTCGAGCACGCGGGATACGGCGCGAACCCGCGCCCGGTGGGTGTGGCCGGTCAGATCATCCCGTGGAACTTCCCCCTCTTGATGGCCGCCTGGAAGCTGGCTCCGGCGCTCGCCGCGGGCAACACCTGCGTCTTAAAGCCGGCCGAGACCACGCCGCTCAGCGCCCTTATCCTCGCCGAGATCCTCCAGCAGGCCGAGCTGCCGGCGGGCGTGGTGAATATCCTCACGGGTGACGGTGCGACCGGCGCGGCCCTCGTCGAGCACCCTGGCGTCGACAAGATCGCCTTCACGGGCTCGACCGAGGTGGGCCGGCTGATCCAGCGCCGCGTGGCGGGTAGCGCCAAGCGCCTGACCCTCGAGCTCGGCGGCAAGGGGGCCAACATCGTCTTCGACGACGCGCCGATCGACGAGATGATCGAGGGGATCATCGACGGCATCTTCTTCAACCAGGGCCACGTCTGCTGCGCGGGGTCGCGCCTGCTCGTCCAAGAGACGATCGCCGACGAGGTGCTGCGCCGGCTCGTGCGCCGCGTCGAGCAGCTGCGCGTCGGCGATCCCCTGGACAAGAACACCGACGTCGGCGCGATCAACTCGGCCGCTCAGCTGGCCAAGATCACCGAGCTCGTCGCCGCCGGCGAGGCCGAGGGCGCGACGCGCTACTCGAGCTCGTGCGAGCTGCCAAGCGCCGGCTACTGGTTCGCCCCGACGGTCTTCGCCAACGTCTCGTCGTCGCATCGCATCGCGCGCGAGGAGATCTTCGGGCCGGTCCTCTCCGTGCTGACCTTTCGCACGCCCGACGAGGCGGTGGCCAAAGCCAACGACACCAACTACGGGCTGGCCTGTGGAGTGTGGAGCGAGAAGGGTAGTCGGACTCTCTGGGTCGCCGAGCGCCTGCGCGCCGGCGTGATCTGGGCCAACACCTACAACCGCTTCGATCCCACCAGCCCCTTCGGCGGCGTGCGCGAGTCGGGCTTCGGCCGTGAGGGCGGGCGCCACGGCTTGGAGGCCTACCTCGATGTCTGAGCGACTCGACGTGCGAAAGACCTACAAGCTCGTGATCAACGGCGCCTTCGTGCGCAGCGAGTCGGGGCGCAGCTACGAGGTGCGCAACGCCGCCGGCGAGTTCTGGGCCAACGTGGCCCAGGGTTCGCGCAAGGACGTGCGCGACGCGGTCAAGGCCGCCCGCGCGGCCCAGGCCGGGTGGTGGACGGCGACCGCCTACAACCGCGGCCAGGTGCTCTTTCGCCTGGCCGAGATGGCCGAGGCGCGTCGCGAGGAGTTGTCCCAGCACGTCGCGGCGGCCGAGGGGGTCGGCGGGGCCGACGCCCACGCGAGCGTCGCGCGCGGGATCGACCGGATCGTCTGGTACGCGGGCTGGACCGACAAGGTCGCCCAGGTCCTGGGCGGGGCCAATCCCGTGGCCGGACCCTTCTTCAACTTCTCCCTGCCCGTGCCGAGCGGCGTCGTGGGCGTGCTCGCCCCCCAGGACTCGTCCTTCGAGGGCTTCGTCGACACGGTGCTCGCCCCGCTCGCCGTCGGCAACGCCGTCGTCGTGGCCACCAGCGAGACCCGTCCCACCCCGGGTCTGCTGCTGGGCGAGATGTCGGCGACCTCGGACTTCCCGGCCGGGGTCCTCAACGTGATCTCCGGGCTGACGCGCGAGCTGGCGCCGACGCTCGCGAGCCACGAGGACGTCGACGGGCTCGACCTGGAGGGCGCCGGCGACGACCACGACGAACTGGCCGCCGCGGCGGCCGCTTCGATCAAGCGGGTGCGCCGCGCGGGTGCCGGCGACTACGCGGCCTCGTCGACGTCGCGTCTGCGCAGCTTCGTCGAAACCTCCACCGTGTGGCACACGATCGGACGCTGATGGACCCCTTCGCCCTGGCCGCGACGGCCGCCGACGAGCTGCGCGAACGCAGCGGCGTCGACCGCTACGACGTCGCGGTCGTGCTCGGCTCGGGCTGGCGCGAGGGCGCGGCCGTGCTCGGCGAGCCGACGAGCGTCGTGTCCACGTCCTCGCTGCCGGGCTTCGCCGCTCCCACCGTGCCCGGACACGACGGCCAGATCCTCTCGGTGGAAGTGGCGGGTCGTTCCGTCGCCCTCGTCGCGGGTCGCGTGCACCTCTACGAGGGCAACTCGCCCGCCGCGGTCGTTCACCCCGTGCGCACGGTGATCGCGGCGGGCGCCACGCGCGTGGTGCTGACCAACGCCGCCGGCGGGATCGACCCGGCGATGCGAGCCGGCTCGGTCGTGGTGATCCGCGACCATATCAATCTCACCGCGGCGTCGCCGCTCGAAGGTCCGATGCCCGCGCAGGTCGCGTCGCGTTTCGTCGATCTGACCGACCTCTACAGCGCGCGGGCGCGCGCGGCGATCCTCGCCGCGGTCCCCGGACTCGAGGAGGGGGTCTACGCGGGCCTGCGCGGACCCCACTACGAGACGCCCGCCGAGATTCTCATGCTCGCGAGCGTCGGCGCCACCCTGGTGGGGATGTCGACGGTGCTCGAGGCGATCGCCGCGCGCCACCTCGGCGCCGAAGTGGTCGGTCTCTCCCTCGTGTCCAA
Source organism: Acidimicrobiaceae bacterium (assembly GCA_027451285.1). Taxonomy (GTDB): domain Bacteria; phylum Actinomycetota; class Acidimicrobiia; order Acidimicrobiales; family RAAP-2; genus RAAP-2. The sequence goes on from DAIDJP010000036.1 coordinate 56,803, forward strand.
CGCCGCGGCGGGTGTGTCGTCGGCGCCCCTCGATCACCGCGAGGTCCTCGAGGCCGGCCAGCACGCCGCCGGCGACCTCGGACACCTGCTCGCGCGGATCCTGCCCCTCTTGTGAGCGACGTCGAGAGCGCCCGGCGCTGGATGGCGGCCGATCCCGATCCGGTGACGCGTGCGGAGCTGGCCGCCCTGATCGACGCGGGCGACGAGGCCGAGCTGACGCGTCGCGTCATTCACCCGCTGGTCTTTGGCACCGCGGGCCTGCGCGGAGAAGTCATGGCCGGTCCGGCTGGCATGAACCGTCTCAGCGTGCGCCGCGCCACCCAGGGCGTCGTGTCCTGGCTCGACGAGCTCGGTCTCGAGCGTCACCGCGGCGTGGTGGTGGGCCGCGACGCGCGCCGCGGTTCCGAAGCGTTCAACGACGAGGCCGTCGCCGTCCTGCTCGGCGCGGGCTGGACGGTCTTCGAGATGCCCGGGCCCCTGCCCACGCCCTTCGTGCCCTTTGCGCTCACACAGCTCGGCGCCGCCGCGGGGATCATGATCACCGCGAGCCACAACCCACCACACGACAACGGCTACAAGCTCTACGCCGCCGACGGCGCCCAGATCGTCCCGCCCAGCGACGAGCGCGTCGAGTACTTCATGGCCCGCGCCGGCGAGGCGGCACTGGGAGATCGCTCCTCGCCGGAGCATCACGTGATCGACGCGTCGCTCTTCGCCCAGTACCGCGAGCACATGGTGGGGCGCTTCGGCGTGGGCGCGAGCTACCTCGCGATCACCTACACGCCCCTGCACGGCGTCGGCGGCGCGCCGATGCTCGATCTCTTCGCCGCCGCGGGCTATACGCGCGTGACCCTCGTCGAGTCTCAGTTCGCGCCCGACGCGGCCTTTCCCACGCTGGCCTTTCCGAATCCGGAGGAGCCGGGCGCGCTCGACCTGGCGACGGCGCGCGCCGACGCCGTCGGCTCGTCGCTCGTGATCGCCAACGACCCCGACGCCGACCGCCTGGGCGTCGCGCTACGCACCAACGCGGGCTGGCGGATCCTGCGCGGCGACGAGATCGGCTGGCTGCTCGCAGACCTCTTGATCGGCGAGGCTCGCCCCGGCGACGTCGTGGCGACGAGCCTGGTCTCGTCGACGATGCTCTCGCGCATCGCTGCCGCCGCGGGCGTTCCCTGCGTGACGACGCTGACTGGTTTCAAGTGGATCTCGCGGGCCGCGGGGACGGGACGGCTGCTCTTTGGCTACGAGGAGGCGATCGGCTTCGCGGTCGATCCGCTCGTCGCCGACAAGGACGGACTCTCGGCGGCGCTCGCGATCTGCTCGCTGGCCGATCGCCTCGCGCGCGAGGGCGCGACTCTCCTTACGCGCCTCGACGAGCTCGAGGCGCGCTACGGCGTGCACAGCGGCGCAGCGCTGTCGGTGCGCGCCGAGGGCGAGGACGGACTGGCCCGCCTGGGACGCGCGCTCGAGGCGCTCACGAGTGAGCCCCCGTCGGAATTGGGCGGTGAGTCCGTGGCGAACGTCGTCGACCTCGCGCACGGCTGGCACGGGCTCGTGACCGAGGGCGTGCTCTTCGAGCTCGCGCGAGGACGGGTCGTCGTGCGGCCCTCGGGCACCGAGGCGAAGCTCAAGGCCTACGTCGAGCTCGTCGAGGACGCCGGCGAGGACCTCGCCGCGACGCGCATGCGACTCGCCGTGGCGGTCGCGGACATCGTCGCGGACGTAGAGGAGCTTTTGCGGGTCTAGGCGCGCAGGGCGGCGTAGCCCGGCTTGATCACGTTGTTGATCAGCGCCAGGCGCTGGTCGAAGGGGTAGAAGGAGCTCTTCGCGGCGTTCAGGGTGAGCCACTCCATGTCGGTCAGCGTCCAGTTGAAGGCCTTCGCGCAGGCTTCGAACTCGCTCGAGAGCGTGATGCCGCTCATCAGGCGGTTGTCGGTGTTCAGCGTCACGCGAAAGCGAAGCCGGCGCAGCAGCTCGATCGGGTGCTCGGAAATGGAAGCGGCGGCCCCGGTGTGCACGTTCGACGTCGGACAAACCTCTAAGGGGATGCGCCGGTCGCGCACGAAGTTGGCCAGGCGCCCCAGGTGGGCGACGTCGCCCTCGAGGGTGATGTCGTCGACGATGCGCACCCCGTGTCCCAGGCGCTCGGCGTCGCAGAACTGCACCGCCTCCCAGATCGAGGGCAGCCCGAAGGCCTCCCCGGCGTGGATCGTCATGTGGAAGTTCTCGCGCTGGACGAGGTGAAAGGCGCTCAGGTGGTGCGTCGGCGGGAAGCCGTCCTCGGGTCCGGCGATGTCGAAGCCGCACACGCCCTCGTCGCGAAAGTCCACCGCCAGACGGGCGATGACCTCGCTGAGGTCGGCCTGGCGCATCGCCGAGAGGATGGCGCGCACCACGATCACTCGACCCTCGAGGGCGGCGGCCGCGGTGCCCTGGTCGAAGCCCGCGAGCACCGCGCGCACCACGTCCTCGAGGGCCAGGCCCTCGCGGGTGTGCAGCTCGGGCGCGAAGCGGACCTCGGCGTAGACGACGCCGTCGCGCGCGAGGTCGAGCGCGCACTCCGCGGCGACGCGCGTGAGGCTGTCCGCGCTCTGCATCAGCGCAACGGTGTGGCGAAAGCCCTCCAGGTAGCGAACGAGGTCCCCGCCGGGCTCGTCGGCGACGAACCAGGCGGCGAGGTCGTCGGCGTCGCCCGTGGGCAGGCCCCGATAGCCGCTCTCGCGGGCCAGTTCGAGCACCGTTTCGGGGCGCAGTCCGCCGTCGAGGTGGTCGTGCAGAAGGACCTTGGGGGCCCGGTGGATCAGGTCACGCGTGAGGGCCTCTGACATGGCTCAAGGCTAGTCAGTGAGGCCTTGGTCAACGCGGGCGAGCAGCAGTGGAGATCTCGTCACGGCGTCGTCGCCGAGGGTGAAGGCGGTCTCGATCACGGGTCTCGCGCTGTCGAGATGCGCCACGTCGTCGGCGTGCAGCTCGAAGAGCGGTTGGCCGGCCTCGACGCGATCGCCCTCGCGTACGAGGACCTCGACGCCGGCCGCGGCGCTGACCGGATCCTCCTTGCGGGCCCGGCCCGCTCCGAGGCGCCAGGCGGTGACGCCCACCTTTAACGCGTCGATGCTCGTCACCACACCCTCGCGCGGCGACGTGACCGTCTCGCGATGCGTGGCCACGGCCAGCTGCGCGTCGGGGTCGCCGCCCTGGGCGCGGATCATGTCGCGATAGGTGGCCAGCGCGGAGCCGTCATCCAGCTTCTCCGCCGGGTCGACGTCGAGACCGGCGAGTTCGACCATGATCCGCGCGAGCGCCAAAGTGAGCTCTCGCACGTCGTCGGGTCCGGCGCCGCCGAGCACGTCGAGGGTCTCGCGCACCTCGAGGGCGTTGCCCACGCAGCGTCCGAGGGGGGCGTTCATGTTGGACAGCTGGGCGACGGTGTTGACGCCCTGGCCGCGGCCGATGTCGACCATCGTCGCAGCGAGCAGGAGTGACTGGGCCTCGTCCTTGATGAACGCGCCGCGACCGACCTTGACGTCGAGCACCAGCGACGCCGTGCCCTCGGCGATCTTCTTGGACATGATGGACGAGGAGATCAGGGGGATGGACTCGACGGTGCCGGTCACGTCGCGCAGCGCGTAGAGGCGCTTGTCGATCGGGGCGAGTCCCTCGCCGGCCGCGCACACGACGGCGCCGATCGTCTCGAGCTGGTCGAGGATCTCCTCGTTGGTGAGATTCGCGCGCCAGCCGGGGATCGACTCGAGTTTGTCGAGCGTGCCCCCGGTATGTCCGAGTCCGCGTCCCGAGAGCTGGGGGACCGCGGCGCCGCAGGCCGCGACCAGCGGCACGAGGATGAGAGAGATCTTGTCGCCGACGCCGCCGGTGGAGTGCTTGTCGACGGTCGGACGCGACAGGCCCGAGAGGTCGAGGCGCTCGCCCGAGTCGATCATCGCCGCCGTCCAGGCGCGCAGCTCGTCGGGAGCGAGCCCGCGAAAGAAGATCGCCATCAGCATCGCCGACATCTGCTCGTCGGCGACCTCGCGGCGCGCGTAGGCCTCGAGGAGCCAGGTGATCGCGGCCGGATTCAGCGCGCCGCCGTCGCGCTTGGCGGCGATCAACTCGGGGGCCGAGAAGCTCACTCGCTGCGCCGCTCGTCGAGGTCACCCGGGCCGAAGGCGCCGGGCAGGAGGTCGCCGAGGGGGATCGGCGCCACGCCGACGCCGGCGTCGACCAACAACGAGTTCCCGCCGAACTCGAAGAGGAGCTGACGGCAGCGTCCGCACGGCGCCAGGGGCTCGCCATCGCCGGCAACCACCGCCACGGCCACCAGCCGTCCGCCGCCGTGGCGCGCGAGGTCGCTCACCAGGGAGCACTCCGCGCACAGGGTCAGGCCGAAACTCGCGTTCTCGACGTTGGAGCCCTCGATCACCCGGCCGTCGCTGGTCAGGGCCGCCGCGCCGACCCGCACGTGCGAGTAGGGGGCGTAGGAGCGCCGGGTCGCCCCACGGGCCCTCGAGCGAAGCTCGTCCCACGCGATGTCGGCCGGCGCGTTCACGCCTTCACAGTACACTTCGCCCATCGTGGAGACTTTTCGATCGCCCTATCTCGATGTGCGCGAGGAGGTGGCGACGGCCCTCGCCGAGTCGCGCGCCGTCGTCGCTCTCGAGAGCACCATCGTGGTGCACGGCCTGCCGGCCCCGACCAACCTCGACGTCGCGCGCGACTGCGAGAACGCGGTGCGCGACGCCGGCGCCGTGCCGGCGACCGTGGGCGTGCTCGGCGGGCGCGTCGTCGTCGGCCTCACCCTCGCCGAACTCTCCGACCTCGCGGACCCGACGCGCCACGTCGCCAAGCTCTCCTCGCGCGACCTGGGACTGGCGCTGGCGCGCGGACTCGACGGGGCCACCACCGTGGCCGGCACGCTCGCCGGGGCGAGTGCCGCGGGCGTGGCCGTCATGGCGACGGGCGGACTCGGTGGCGTGCACCGCGGGGCGGCGGCGACCTACGACGAGTCGGCCGACCTGACCGCGCTCTCGCGCACGTCGGCCCTGGTGGTGGCCTCGGGGGTCAAGTCGATCCTCGACATCGGCGCGACGCTCGAGCGCCTCGACTCCCTCGGCGTCGCCGTCGCCGGGTATCGCACGACGCGCTTTCCCGGCTTCTACCTCGCCGACTCGGGCTTTGGCGTCGACTGGAGCGTCGCGACGCCCGAAGAGGCCGCGCGCGCCTTCGCCGCGCACCGCGCCGTGGCCTCGACGGCGATGCTGCTCGCCAATCCCATCTCGGTGGCCTCGGCGCTCGACGCGGACCTGCACGAGGCGGCGCTCGCCGCCGCCTTCGCCCACGCCGAGGAGGTCGGCGCGCACGGCAAGGAGGTGACGCCGATCCTCTTGGCCGAGTTCGCGCGCTACAGCGCCGGCGCGAGCGTGGCGGCCAACCGCGACCTCGTGGTGGACAACGCCAGTCTCGCCGGGGAGGTCGCGGTCCGACTGGCCCTGACGTGAACGTCGCCGTCCTCGGCGACGTGATGCTCGACGTGGTCGTCGTGCCGGTCGGAGCACTCTCGGCGACGAGCGACACGCCCAGTCGCGTGCGAGTGGGGCGCGGGGGATCGGGCGCGAACCTGGCGATCGCCCTCGCGCGCGCCGGACACGACGTCACCTATCTCGGCGCGGTGGGCCGCGACGGGGCCGGCGCGCTCTGGCGCGAGTACCTCGCCGAGGCCGGCGTGCACGCCCGTCTCGAGGAGGTGGACGCGGCCACCGGCGTCGTCGTCGCCCTGGTCGGCGGCGACGGCCAGCGATCGATGTACACCGATCGGGGGGCGAACTCGCTGCTCTCCGGCACCTTCGTCGAGACCGCCCTCGCGGACTTCTCGCACCTGCACGTCTCGGGATACAGCCTGCTCGACGCGGCGACGCGTGAGCTGTCCGTCTCCGCACTCTCCGTCGCGCGCGAGCGCGGCGCGAGCACCTCGGTCGACGTGTGCAGCGTGGGGCCCCTGCGAGCGGTCGGCCCGGCGCTCTTCGCCTCGTTGGTCGAGGGCGTCGACTACCTCTTCGCCAACGAGGAGGAGGCGACCGTCTTGGCCGCGCGAGAGATCGACCAGGCGCTCCTCGCCCTCGGCGAGCTCGCTCGCGAGGTCCTGGTGACGCGCGGCGCCAAGGGCGCGCTCGTGCGCCGCGGTGACCTGACCGCGACGGCGCCCTCGCTCGCGAGAGAGGTGCTCGACACCACCGGCGCCGGCGACGCGGCGACCGGGACCTACCTCGGCGCGCGCCTGGCCGGCGAGGACGTCGAGATCGCGCTGGTCAACGCCATGGCCGCGGCCGCGGTCGTCGTCGGAGGGCTCGGCGCGGACGCCTAATCGTGCTGGTAGGCGACGCCGTCGGCCGCCGGGGCGCGCACCCGTCCGATGAGCCCGGCCACCACCGCGATGGTGATGAGGTAGGGGAACATCTGAAGGATGTAGAGCGACACCGGCACCTGGTACGAGGTCAGGGTGTAGGAGAGGTAGACCGACAGGCCGAAGATCACCGAGGCCACGACCGCGCCCGAGGGTCGCCAGCGTCCGAAGATCATCGCGGCGAGGGCGATGTAGCCCAGCCCCGAGGTGTAGTTGGGCTGGAACTGACCCTGCGAGGCCATGAAGGCGACGCCGCCGATGCCCGCGATGGCCCCGCCGAGGATGACGTTGATGTAGCGCACGCGCACCACGTCGATGCCCACCGTCGCCGCGGCGCGCGGGTGCTCGCCCACCGCGCGCACGTGCAGGCCGTAGCGGGTCTTGAAGAGGGCGAAGCTGATCACGCCGATGAGCACGAGCATCAGGTAGAAGAAGCCCGACTGGTTGAACAGGACCGGGCCTAGCACCGGGATCTTCGAGAGCAGGGGTATCGCCAGGTTGGGCGCGAGGTTGCCCGTGTTGTACTGGGGGAACGGCGTGAAGACCTGCAGGTTGAGATAGGACGAGAGGCTGCCGAGCATGGTGACCAGCACCACGCCGACGATGATCTGGTCCGAGAGGTAGCGCAGCGCGAAGAACGCGAGGATCCAGCCGATCGCTCCGCCGATCAGAGCGCCGCCGATCGCGGCGTAGAAGAAGTTGTGCGTGGTCGAGGCCAGCATCGAGCCCACGAAGGCACCGCCGATGAACTGGCCCTCGATCGCGATGTTGACGACGCCCGAGCGCTCGCACATCACGCCCGACAGCGACCCGAAGACGAGCACCATCGTCACTTCGGAGCTGCCGATGAGAAGAGCCGTCAGGTTCACGAAGGAGACCGGCGAGGGTCCCGGCGTGCGTGCGGCCCAGATGAGCAGGGTGAGGAGGAAGAGCACCGCGACGCCCCCGAAACGCACCATGACCCCGCGCGCCGGGCGGCGCACGTAGGTCTCGACGGCGAGGCCGATCATGATGAGGGCGAGGACGAGGTCGGCCAGACGCGAGTTGAGGGTCAGGGTCCCCACGTGCCAGGGCGCCGACTCGCTCAGGTTCACTGGGTTGAAGAGGAACGAGGAGTGCGCGACCGACGGGCTGCCGACGGCGAAGACGATAAGGGAGAACACCCCCAGGACGCCCATCATGACGGCGATCACCCGCACCCGGCGGTTCGACACGACGGCCGCGGTGCTCTCGATCACGCTCATGCGCCCCATCCCTTCGTGGCGAGCTCCAGCTTGGCGACCGGGGCCGACTTGAGGCGGAAGATCTCCTTGACCAGCACCGGCGTGGCCACGAACAAGACGATGGCCGACTGGATCACCGAGGCCAGGTCGAGGGGGATGCCGGTGGCGCCCTGCATCGCGCGTCCGCCCACGCCGAGTGCGGCGAAGAGCAGCGAGGCCCACACGATGCCGCCGGGCTTGTTGCGCCCGAGCAACGCCACGGTGATCGCGGTGAAACCGATGCCCGCGCTGCCGATCAGGAAGCCGCCGTCGATGTAGTGGGTGGTCGACGCGGCCTGGACGATGCCCGCGAGGCCCGACAAGCCGCCCGAGATCACGAACACCAGGATGATCACGGCCTTCGCGTTGATGCCCGAGGCCTTGGCCGCGGCGGGGTTCGCCCCGGTCACGCGAAAGTCAAAGCCCATCGAGCTTCGCTCGAGGAACCACCACGCGAAGGCCACCACGAGGGCCGCGACCACGACGCCGTAGTTCACGCGCAGGCCCGACGCCACGCCAAAGAGCGGGTGGAGCTGGGCCGAGGGATCGATGGTGCGCGAGATGTCGTTCTGCTGGCCGGGCAGCTGGAACGGCGTGGAGAGCACCGAGAAGAGGAGGAAGGCGTAGATCACGTAATTGAACATGATCGTCACGATCACCTCGTGGGCCCCGGTGTACGCCTTCAAGACGCCCGGCACCAGCCCGGCGATCGCTCCGCCGGCGAAGCCGCAGAGCAAGGTGAGGGGCAGGTGGAAGAACATTGGCATGTGCACCATCGAGCCGAACATCGCCCCGGCCACGCCACCCAGGACGGCCTGGCCGTTGGCGCCGATGTTGAACAGTCCCGTCTGGAAGGCGATGCCCACGCCGAGGCTCGTGATGATGAGCGGCGTGGCGTAGGTCAACGTCTCAGACAGCGGGGTCAGCGTCGCCTCCCAGTTCTGACCGGTCGTCACCGAGTGCCACAGGCTGACCGGGTTCACCACCGAGCCGTTGAACATCGCGCGATAGGCCGCACCGACGTTGTCCCAGGTGACCTTGAGGGCGTGGAAGATGCCGCCGCCGCTGTGGAAGATCCCGCGCCAGGCGTCGAGCACCGCGGGGGTCGTGGTGATGATGACGAGGGCGCCCACGACCAGTCCCAGGAGCAGCGCGTAGAAGGTGATCATGATCGGGCTGCGGCTGTTGAGGCGCCAACGGCGACGCGCCGCGCTCGCCGCGCTCGACGGTGCCGACGGTGCCGGCTCGGTGGCAACCTCACTCATCGGTCGCTCCGGCGGTGCCGGCCATCAGCAGGCCGATGGCCTCGCGGCTGGTGGTGGGATCGACGATGCCGCTGATGCGCCCGTCGAACATGACCGCGATGCGATCACCCAGCGCGAGCACCTCGTCGAGCTCGGAGGAGACGATCAGGGCGGCGTTGCCCTGGTTGCGGTGATTGACCATCTGGCGGTGCACGTATTCGATCGAGCCGACGTCGAGGCCGCGCGTGGGCTGGGAGGCCATGAGGAACGCGAGGGGCCGGGAGAGTTCGCGCGCGACGATGACCTTCTGCTGGTTGCCGCCCGAGAGCGAGGCCACCGGTTCGTCCACCGACGTGGTGCGGATGTCGAAGTCGCGGACCTGCTTTTGCGCGTTGTCGTGCACCGCGGCGAGATTGCGCGTGCCGCGCCGCGCGAAGGGCGCGCGCCGCGGCGTGTTCAGCACGAGGTTGTCCGCCACGGACATCGACAGCACGAGGCCGTCGCGCTGTCGGTCCTCGGGGATGTGCCCGAGGCCGGCGTCGAGCACCTCGCGCGGTGTCTTGTTGGTGACGTCGCGCCCGTTCAGGAGGATCGTGCCCGACTCGACGTGGCGCATGCCGGCGATGGCCTCGACCAGCTCGGTCTGGCCGTTGCCCTGCACCCCGGCCAGCGCCATGATCTCGCCGGCGCGCACGTCGAGGGAGACTCCGTTCACCTTCACGAGTCCGCGGTCGTCGCGCACGACGAGGTCGCGGATCTCGAAGACGTTCTCGCCGGGGCTGAACGCGGACTTCTCGACGGTCAGCTCCACGTCACGGCCCACCATCAACGAGGCCAGTTCGCCCTCGGTGGCGGTCGGCTCGGCGGAGCCGACCACGCGTCCGTTGCGGATGACGGTGATGACGTCGGCGACGGCGCGCACCTCCTTGAGCTTGTGGGTGATGAAGAGGATCGACTTGCCGGCCTCGGCGAGCGAGCGCATGATGGCCATCAGCGCGTCGGTCTCCTGCGGGGTCAGGACCGCGGTGGGCTCGTCGAGGATCAGGAGCTCGGCGTCGCGCGAGAGGGCCTTCAAGATCTCGACGCGCTGCTGGAGTCCGACCGGCAGGTTCTCGACGGTGGCGTCGGGGTCGACCTGGAGGTTGAACTGCGCGGAGAGGCGCACGATGTCCTCGGTGGCGCGCTTGTAGTCCACGCGATTGAGCGACTTCGTCGGCTCGAATCCCAGTACGACGTTCTCGGTGACCGAGAAGACCGGCACGAGCATGAAGTGCTGGTGCACCATTCCGATGCCGCGACGCACGGCGTCGCCGGAGTTGGCAAAGCGCACCGGTTCGCCGTCGATCAGGATCTCGCCCTCGTCGGGGTGCAGCAGGCCGAACAGGACGTTCATGAGGGTGGTCTTGCCCGCGCCGTTCTCGCCGAGCAGCGAATGGATCTGACCCGGCTCGACCGTCAGGTCGATGCGGTCATTCGCGGTGAAGGATCCGAAGCGCTTCGTGATCCCTCGCAGTTCCAGGCGCATGGATGTTCATCGTAGCCACGACGGGAAGGACTCTTGGACTGGTGTCGGCCCCTCGTCCAACGAATGTGCCGGTGAGGCACCCGCCGACGTTCCATCCGGTGACCAGGATGGTTGAGGGCCCCGTTACCGGACTGAATGACTACGAACTAGTAGTGCAGTGCGGTGCGAAATGGTTGCGTAGTTCTCTGCGAAATGGTAGGGTAGAGACTGATGGCGGAAGCACCCGCGCGATGAGTGCGTACCAGCCGCGCGTGATCGACGCCGAACTCGACATCCTTCTCGGGAGTGTGCCCGCCGTCAGTCTCGAAGGTCCCAAGGGAGTGGGCAAGACCTCGACCGCGACGCGCCGTGGTGGTTCTGTCATTCAGCTCGATGATCCTGGGGTCTTTGAAATCATCCGAGCTCAGCCCGAACGACTCACGACGGGACGTGCGCCCATTGTCATCGACGAATGGCAGCGCTATCCGGCATCGTGGGACGTGGTGCGTCGATCCGTGGATCATGACCACTCTCCGGCTCGATTCATTTTGACTGGTTCTGCGACGCCGACGACTTCGCCGACGCACTCCGGTGCCGCGCGGATTGTGCCCGTGAGAATGCGGCCACTCACCTTCAGCGAACGTGGCAGCGAGACGCCCACGGTGTCACTGACGGCGCTTCTCGAAGGAGGTCGGCCTCGCCTCCAAGGAACAACGAAAGTCGCACTTGTCGAGTACACGGACGAGATTGTCACTGGAGGTTTCCCCGGAATGCGGTACTCCTCGCCCCGGGCACAGCGGACGGCACTCGATGGCTATCTCGAGCGCATCATCGACACCGATTTGCCCGAACTCGGGGTGGAAGTTCGAAACCCCAATACTCTTCGCAGGTGGCTTCGGGCATACGCAGCGGCGACGGCGACGTCCACGTCCTTTGAAAAGATCGCGAAGGCGTCATCCGCGGGCGAAGAGGTCTCTCCCGCCAAGACCACGACCATCGCCTATCGAGAGGCCCTCGAGCGAATCTGGATTCTCGACTCGATACCGGCGTGGGCGCCGTCCGCCAATCACTTACGTCGTCTCAGTGGTTCTCCAAAGCATCACCTGGCCGACCCCGCCCTTGCTGCACGGTTGGTCGGCATTGACGCGGACGGCCTCTTAAAGGGGGAGGGGGGGGCTGCGATCCCACGTGACGGGACGTTCTTGGGTTCACTGTTCGAATCTCTTACAGCTCTCAGCGTGCGGGTCTTCGCTCAGAACGCGGAGGCACGTGTATCCCACTTTCGCACGTGGAGCGGAGAACACGAAGTTGACTTGATCGTGTCTCGAGGAGACCAACGAAGTGTCGCTATCGAAACCAAGCTCACTGACGCGGTGACCGATGCCGACGTCGCCCACTTGGCGTGGCTCCAGGCGAAGGTGGGTGACGACCTGCTCGACAGCATCGTGATCACTACCGGACGTGAGGCCTATCGTCGCAGCGACGGAATCGGCGTCGTCCCGCTCGCACTCTTGGGCCCGTAGAAAGAGGCCGAGCGTGACGGCGTCGAGTCGCCCTCAACCCTTGCGACAAGGGACACGCCCATCAGCCCAAAGGGACAAAGAAACCCGGGTTCTTGCGAACCCGGGTTTCTTTGTGAGGTCGCTACGCGACCGGAGTTACTTCGCGGGGTAGCTGTTCGGGTTCACCGAGAGGCTTCCGGCGATGATCGCGGCCTTGGCCGTGGCGATCTTGGCCTTGAGCGCGGCGGGCACCGCGATGCCGCCGTACTCGAGCTGCGTGCCGTTGTTCTTCAGCGTGCCCAGGTAGACGCCACCCTTGAAGGTGCCCTTGGCGGCCGAGAGGACCGCGGCCTCCACTGAGGGCTCGACGCCCTTGGCGACGGTGCCCACGAACCACGAGCAGTCCGCCGCGTCGGAGACGCAGCCGTTGGAGTCGACCCACATGATGCTGTGGCCCTTGCCCGCCTGCTGGGCCGCCGCCACCGAGCCCAGGCCGACGGATCCGGCAACCGGGAAGACGATGTCCGCACCCTGGGAGAAGAAGTTGGTGGTCAACGTCTTGCCCGCGGTCTGGTCGGTGAAGTTACCGACGAAGCTGCCCGAGCCGTTGCAGGTGGCCAGCGAGCAGGCGCCCTTGGCGGGCGTCCAGCCGAGGGTCTTCACGTGGGCGTGGTAGGTCTTGTCGTAGTAGCGAACGCCGGCGACGAAGCCGTTCATGTAGAGCGTGACCGCCGGAAATTTCTGACCACCGTACGTGGCGACCGTGCCCGTGTGGGTCATGCCGGCCGCGAGGATGCCGCCCAGGAAGCCGCCCTGGTCGGTCTCGTACTGCAGCGCGAGGACGTTCTTGCTCTTCGTCGTGGGCGCGTCGTCAACGATCGCGAACTTCTGCTGCGGGTGGGCGTTGGCGGCCTGGGCGGTCGCCTGGTCCATCAGGAAGCCGACGGTCACGATGATGCCGCAGCCCTGGTGCACGAAGTTGTTGATGTTGGGTGCGTAGTCGGTCGACGAGGTCGACGACAGGTACTTGATCGTCATGTTCTTGTACACCTTCTTGGCGTCCTGCAGACCCTTCCACGCCGAGGCGTTGAAGGACTTGTCGTTGATGCCACCGGTGTCGGTGACGACGCAGGCCTTGAACGGCGTCGCGGCAGATGCCGACATGGTCGTGGCAACAGTGCCAACGGTGAGGGCCCCCAGCACCAGCGACGCGCTGACGAGCGTCGTGGACAGGCGGCGAACACCCAATTTCTCTCCCATATGCATTCAATCCCTCCAAAGGATCGTCGAACGCTAGCGCCTCCGACCGGGCATTTCGCGGTTCTAGTTGTCACAGGCGACACTA
>DAIDJP010000037.1 GCA_027451285.1 Acidimicrobiaceae bacterium
GTGATCAGCGCGCCGAGAAAGGGCAGGGTGAGGCTCCACCACGAGGAGAGGGCCCCGAAGCCGGCGATGACGAGCGTGTAGACGATGCCGGTCGCGAAGGAACGTGTCACGACCCACGTCAATTTGCCGGTGAGGATGTCCTTGGGCTCGAGCGGCGTCGCGGCGGCCGCGTGGTAGTTGCGAACCCACTTGACCGAGGCCAGCACCGGCCAGAGCGACTCGCCCTCGCCGAGCTGCATCGTGGTGGTCGCGAGCAGGCTCGGCGCGATGAAGTGCAGGTAGGTCTGGCCTTCGACCAGGCCGGAATGCGCGCTGACCAGGTGGCCGACGCCGACGCCGAGCGCGGCGAGGTAGAAGATCGGAAAGAGAACGGTGCCGGCGACCGACCCGCGCCACGTCTGGGCGTAGTAGGTCGCGTGGTACCACCAGCTGCGCCGCCAGCGCGACCAGCCGAGGGTGGGCTCGTTCGTCGACATCAGTCCACCAGGGTCCGGCCCGTCAGACGCAAGAAGACGTCTTCGAGCGAACTGCGCCGCACCAGCGCACTGGCGGGCGTGATGCCCGACGCGTGAACCTCGCGCAGGGTGTCGTCGCCGTCGTTAACGTAGAGCAGGATGCGGTCGGGGAGAATCTCGATTCGCTGGGCGAAGCGTGCGAGGTCGCTCTCGAACTGCTCGTGCGCGTCGGTGCCGAAGCGCAACTCGACGACCTCGCGCGTGGAGTGGTCGGCGATCAGCTGTCGCGGCGTGCCCTCGGCCACGATGGCGCCGCGGTCCATCACGACGAGGCGGTCACAGAGCTGCTCGGCTTCGTCCATGTAGTGGGTCGTGATGATCAACGTGACCCCCTCGCGCTTGAGCCGGTAGAGCCGCTCCCAGAGCAGGTGACGGGCCTGGGGGTCGAGGCCGGTGGTGGGCTCGTCGAGGATCAACAGGTCCGGGCGGTTGATCAGCGCCCGAGCGATGGTGAGGCGACGCTTCATGCCGCCCGACAGGTTGTCGACCTTGTCGTCGGCGCGCTCGGAGAGCTGGGAGAAGGCGAGGAGTTCGTCCGCCCGCTCTCGCAGGACGCGCCGAGGCAGGTCGAAGTAGCGACCGAACATCTCGAGGTTGAGCCGCACCGTCAGCTCGAGCTCGAGGGTGTCCTCCTGAGGGACCACGCCGAGTCGCGCGCGGATCTCGGGCCCGTCGTCGCGCGGATCGAGCCCGAAGACCGAGAGCGATCCCGAGGTGGGCTGTGAGACGGCGGAGATCATGCGCATCGTGCTCGTCTTGCCCGCGCCGTTGGGGCCGAGGAAACCGAAGCTCTCACCGCGTTCGATCGAGAAATCGATCCCGTGCACTGCTTCGAAGTCGCCGAAGCGCTTGGTGAGCCCGCGAGCGACGACAATGCCCTCGCGTCCCGCTCCATCCATCATCTGCCCTCCGCCCGCTTGGCTGTCGCATCCCGGCCCGTCGCCACCCCCTGGATGGCACACCAGTGGCCGCCCCGGGTGCGTACAGGACTTTAAGTGACGCGAGTGACCCGGTGATCCACCAATCGTCGATGGGCGATCGCTGGTGTTGGTGTGAGAGGTGTCGACACCGCCGAGACCGATTGCGGCGGTCGAGTCCACTGGTTAGGCTCGGCCCGGCGCCGCTCGGCGCAGGGGGGTGACAACGTGTCCTCGGAGTCTCAGCAGTCGCACGTCTTTGCCGTGGCCGATCGGATCGTGGAGCGCAGCGCCGCCTTGAGTCCGATCGAAGCGACCTTCTGCGGCGTGATCGGCCATGAGACCGAGCTGGACGACTTCTCGCCCGCCGCCGCGCCGCGTCGCCTGGCCCACTACGAGCAGTCGCTGGCGGAGATCGCGGACCTTTCTCCTGATGGGGTCGATGACGTTCGGGCGCTCGCCGTGATGCGAGAGCGTCTCGAGGCGAGCCTCGACCTCGAGCGGCACGGCGAGATCGATCGCACGTTCGGGGTCATCTCCTCGCCGGCCATCAACCTGCGCCAAGTCTTTGAGATGATGAGTGACCGCAGCGCCGAGGACGCGGCGACGATCGTCGAGCGGCTGCGGTGCGTCCCGGTCGCGGTTGCGTCGTGGCGAGAGACCCTCGAAGACCTGTCGCGCGACCCGAGTCTGATCGTCCAGCGCCACGTGCTCGGCGTTGCCCACCAGATGGCCGAGATCGCCGACGGAGGATTCGAAGCCCTCGTGCGGCGTCTGGCCGAGTCGTGCGCGGTGGACGTCGAGGCGTCCGGACTCTTAGGTGCCGCCGAGTCAGCGCAGCGCGCGTACCTGACGATGTCCGAGTGGATGGAGCGAGAGTTGGCCACGCGGTGCTCGGGTGCCACCTTCGTCGGCGAGGAGCGCTTTGCGCGGTGGTCGCGCTTCAATCTCGGAATGGACGTCGATCCGCGCGAGACCTACGAGTGGGGTTGGAGCGAATTGTCGCGCATCAACGAGCGAATGCGCACCCTCATGAAGGTGTTGACGCCGGACGCGCATTCGTTCGCCGAGTCCGCCGCGCAGCTTGATCGCGATCCCCGCTACGTCGTGTCGGGCACCGACACTTTGCTCGCGCGGCTGCGCGAGCTCACCGACGCGACCATTGAGCGACTGGCGGGCCACGAGTTCGCCATCGATGAGTCGATTCGTTTCTGCGACGTTCGACTCGCCCCGGAGGGCTCGGCCGCTGCGCCGTACTACACGCCGCCGAGCGAGGACCTCTCGCGTCCGGGGACGACGTGGTTTCCCACGCTGGGACGACAGGAGTTCCCGTGGTGGCGCCAGGTGTCGATCTGGTACCACGAGGCGGTGCCGGGTCATCACCTCCAGCTGGCGACCGTCGTGATCAACTCACGCCACCTGAGCCGCTTCCAGCGACTGATGGGATTCACCAGTGGGTGGGCCGAGGGGTGGGCCCTCTACGCCGAGCGCCTGATGGACGAGCTCGGAGGATTCGAGGATCCGGCCACTGAGATGGGCTTTCTGCAGAATCAGGCCCTGCGCGCGGCGCGGGTGGTGGTGGACATCGGCATGCATCTGCAATTCGCCGTGCCGGCGGACTTCGGAGTGCTCGACGGGTTCGGTGACGTGGGTGGCCAGACGTGGACCCCGGAGCTGGCGGTGGAGACCTTGGTCCAGAGGGCGATCGAGGAGCGCGAATTCGCCGAATCCGAGGTCGAACGCTACCTGGCGGTCCCCTCACAGGCCATCAGTTACAAGGTGGGCGAGCGAGAGTGGCTGAGCGCGCGCGACGAGGAGAAGTCACGCCTCGGCGCGTCGTTCTCCCTGCGTGACTTCCACGAGCGGGGCCTCGCGATGGGTCCGGTCCCCTTGAGCGATCTTCGATCGCTGCTGCGCGACTAGCCGATCGCCGCGCTCGGGTGTAGGGCGTTCGAGTCTGTCGGGGGAATCCTGAATCCCGTTATCGGACGGGGCCACCGGCTCAACCGGGTTGAACCACGGAACGCAGTTGGTGGGCGAGGCGGGACTTGAACCCGCACATCCTTTCGAATACAGGCACCTGAAGCCTGCGCGTCTGCCATTTCGCCACTCGCCCTGGGCCTGACCACCTTAGTCGACTCAGAAACGGCGTGTTTCGCGCCTCCCGTGGCACGAAATCCGCCGGTACCATTGGGGGATATGGTTCTCAAGGGTGTGGAAAACCGCCTCGAGCGCATCTTTGAGCGCACGCTGTCGCGTCCCTTCAAGGGCGGGCTGCAACCGATCGAGATCGGCCAGCGCATCGTGCGCGAGATCGATCTCACGCGTCGCCTGACGAGTCAGGGTCCCATCTCGCCCAACGAAGTGCGCGTGTGGCTCAGCCCCGAGGACGCCGAGCGCTTCGAGGGCTTCCAGAAGGCGCTGATCAGCGAACTCGCCGAGACGGTGCGCCAGCACGCGATCAGCGAGGGCTATAACTTCATCGGCCCGGTCGAAGTCGAGGTCTTCATCGACGACGATCTAAAGCGCGGTGCCGTCGCCGTCCAGACGGACTTCGCCGCGGGCGACTCCCAGCCCCGGCTGCTGGCCGACGACGGGCGGGCCTTTCGTATCGGGGACAAACCCCTGGTCATCGGGCGTAGCCCCGACGTGAACGTGGTGATCAACGACGCCAACGTGTCACGGCGCCACGCCGAGGTCTGGCGCACCACCGACGGGGTGGCGATCCGCGACCTGCAGTCGACTAATGGCACGTACGTCAACGGGCACCGCATCAGTGCGGTGTCGCTGTCGCCTCGCGACGACGTCACGATCGGGCCGCTGCACTTTCGGATCGAGCTCGCTTGAGTCTTCTCGCGGCGTCGTCGAACTACGCGGCGCTCGTTCGCCCGCTGCAGCTGATCATCATGGTGATCGCGCTGCTGTTCTTTGCGCGCGTGATGCGCGTGGCGATCCTCGAGGCCAAGCCGGTGGGCGACGGCACCCGACGCAAACGCAATCAGGCGCTGGCGCTGAAGTACATCGAGCCGCGCGAGCTGAAGGGCGAGCGCATCGAGGCCGATCCGGCCGTCGTCATCGGACGAAGCGTCGACTGCGACGTGGTGGTGAACGACACCTACCTCTCGTCGCGACACGCTCGTCTGGCGACCGACGATGGCGAACTGACCCTCGAGGACCTGGGTTCGACCAACGGCTCCTACGTGAACCAAGAGTTGGTGCGCGGACGGGTGCAGCTCCGACGCGGTGACGTCGTCCAACTTGGCGGACTCTTGTTCGAGGTGGTTCGTTGACGCGCTGGCGTTACGCCGCGGCCACCGACACCGGACTCGTGAGAGATCTCAACGAGGACGCGATCTTCGTCAACGACTACTTGGCCGTCGTGGCCGACGGTATGGGCGGCCACGCCGCCGGCGAGGTTGCCTCGGCGATGGCGGTCGATCTCCTGGTCAGCGAGTTCGTCCATCGACCCACGGTCGAGGGGTTGCAGCGCGCCATCGAGTCGGCCAACGAGGTGATCATCGCCGACGCGCGCGACACGCCCGAGCACTTCGGCATGGGCACGACGATTATCGCGGTGGGCTTGACCGAGGACGCCCACGGGGTCACATCGCCCACTTTGTTCAACGTGGGCGACTCACGTGCCTACCAACTGCGCGACGGGGCCCTGCGTCAGCTCAGCGAGGACCACAGCGTGGCCGAGGAGTGGGTTCGGATGGGTCGTCTCACCCCGGAGGAGGCCGCGGTGCACCCGCGGCGCCACCAGTTGACCCGCACCCTCGGCGTGGAAGAGACCGTCGAAGTC
The DNA here is from genome assembly GCA_027451285.1 of Acidimicrobiaceae bacterium. Taxonomy (GTDB): domain Bacteria; phylum Actinomycetota; class Acidimicrobiia; order Acidimicrobiales; family RAAP-2; genus RAAP-2. The sequence goes on from DAIDJP010000037.1 coordinate 5,235, forward strand.
GACGTGATGAGTGTGATTGCGAGCCCCGGGGACCGGGTGCTGCTCTGCAGCGACGGCCTGTCCAACGAACTGAGCCCGGAGACGATCGCGCAGCTGGCGAGTGCGCCCGTGCCACTGGAGGAAGCGGTCACCGCGCTGGTCGACGCCGCGCGCAGCGCCGGCGGGCGCGACAACATCTCGGCTGTCCTTCTCGAGTTCGAGGACGTGACCAACGCGAACCCGCCGATCAAGCGCACGGTCTCGACGTCGCGTCCCCCGGCCGCGCCCACCGCCAACCCCGCCCGCCACGCCCGGCGCGGTCGGCGCTTCACGTGGCGCGTGGTGGCGGCCATGACCGTGATTCTGATCGTGATCGGCGCGGCGATCTACGTCGTGCACTGGTACGCGTACTCGACGTACTACCTCGCCGAGGACACCGGGGTCATCGCCGTCTATCAGGGTCAGCCCAACGGCGTGCTGTGGTTTCACCCGCGTAAAGTCACCGATACGCCCTTTCACGTCTCTCAGCTGCGGCCGCTGGATCGTCAGGCCTTGCTCGCCACGATCGCCGAGCCGACTCTGGCGTCCGCGCTGCACTACGCGTCCTACCTGCACGACGCCTGGCAGCTCACTCGGCCCGTGACGACCACCACCACCTCGGTGCCCTCGTCAAGCACCACGGTGCGCTCACCGACGACCACGCTGAAGGGAGCCGGCTGATGTCGCGACGTCTCACCGTCTTCGCGGTCGTGATCCTGCTGCTCTTCGCGGCCGTCGCCGCCCAGGCGATCAACATCATGTACTTCCGCGCGTCGGCGCTCGACGCCTCGCCGCTCAACCCGCGCAACGCGACGGCCTCCGAGCAGTACCCGCGCGGCGAGATCGTCGCGGCCGACGGCACGGTGCTCGCCCAGTCGGTGCCCACTTCGGGCTTCTACCGGTACCGGCGGGTCTATCCCATGGGATCTCTCACCTCGGGCGTGGTGGGCTTCGCCGGCCCCAACTACGGCACCTGGGGACTCGAGGCCCAGTACAGCTCGGTTCTCACCGCCCACGCCCAGCCGGCCCAGACCCTCGCCCAGGTGCTGGCGCCCACCAGCGCGGCCGATTCGATCACCCTGACCCTGGAGCCCGCGCTGCAGCGCATCGCGCGCAGCGCGCTCGCGGGACGTGACGGGGCGGTCGTCGCGGTGAACCCCCAGACCGGCGCCGTCTTGTCGATGTACTCGAACCCCTACTACAACCCGGCGCCGCTCACGTCGCCGATCTTCAAGGTCGCCGAGGCGGCCTGGAAGACCGACACAACGAACAACGCGCACGGGTTCCCGCCGCTCGGCCTCGTGGCGGTCCAGCAGACCTTCCCACCGGGGTCCACGTTCAAGATCGTCACCACGAGCGCGGTGCTGCGCGGCAAGCCCCAGCTCTGGTACAAGTACTACCCCTCGGTGGTCTCCATCCCGCTGCCCCAGTCCAACAAGACTCTCTCGAACTACGGTTTCGGACGCTGCGGTGGTGACATCCCCGAGATGCTGCCGCCCTCGTGCGACACCGGCTACGCGCTGCTCGGCCTCGACCTCGGCGGCGATCTCTTGGCCTCGGCCGCCAACGCCTACGGCTTCAACTCGACGCCGCCGCTCGACCTACCCAACACGTTGCCGAGCTACTTTCCGCCGGCGTCGTCGTTTGTCACCAACCAGCCGGGTGTCGCCTACTCGGCGATCGGCCAGCAGAACGTGCGCGAGTCCGCCCTGCAGAACGCGCTGGTGGCCGCGGCCATCGCCAACGGCGGGGCGATCATGACACCGCACTTGCTCGACTACATCACCGCGCCCGATGGCACGATCGTGACGCGTTTCAAGGACTCGGTATGGAAGCAGCCCCTGAGTTCCGCTCAGGCTGCGCGGATATTGCCCCTAATGGTTGACGTCGCCAAGTACGGCACCGCGGCGGGATGGTTCCCCGCGGCTGACGAGGTGGGCGCCAAGACCGGTACCGCCCAGACGGGCAACAGCGCGAAGAACACCGACGACTGGATGATCGCCTTCGCCCCGGCGAGCCACCCGACGGTCGCCGTCGCCGTGGTGGTGCCCTTCCAGAACGTGTCGCAAACCGGCTCCTCCGTCGCGGGTCCGATTATGAAGTGCATGATCGAGGGCGCCCTCGCCGTTCAGTCGGGCAAGCCCGCCACCGGCACGTCGACCACGTGCCCATCATGAGGGCGGCCATGAAGGTGAAAGGCCTAGGCTAGAACGGAAATGGAGCCCGTCAGCGACCCCCGCATCTACTCGTCGCGCTACCAGGTCACGCACCTGATCGCGCGCGGCGGGATGGCCATGGTCTACCGGGCCCAGGACCTGCTGCTCAATCGGGCCGTGGCCCTCAAGATCCTCTACCCCGAGCTCTCCGCCGACGCGGCCTTCGTCGAGCGCTTCCGTCGCGAGGCCCAGGCCGCGGCGAACCTCTCACACCCCAACATCGTGCCGGTCTTCGACTGGGGCGAGGACGACGGCACCTACTTCATCGTCATGGAGCTCATCGAGGGAACCTCGCTCGCCGACGTCCTGCGCGGGTCGCGGACCCTGACCGCGGCACGCTCGGCGCAGATCGTCGCGCCGGTGGCCGCGGCGCTGAGCTACGCGCACAAGAACGGCGTCGTGCACCGCGACGTCAAGCCCGGCAACATCCTCATCACCGCCGACGGCCAGGTGAAGGTCACCGACTTCGGCATCGCCCAGGCGGTCGCCGCCGAAGACCACCTGGCCGAGGCCGGCTCGGTGATGGGCACCGCCACCTACTTCTCGCCCGAGCAGGCCGAGGGCGCCGCCGTCGACGGACGCAGCGACGTCTACTCACTCGGCGTCGTGCTCTACGAGATGGTCGTGGGACGTCCGCCCTTCATCGGCGACTCTCCGGTCGAGGTCTCCAGCCAGCACGTGCACTCCACGGTGCCTCGTCCCAGCGAGTTCTCCTCGACGGTCCCCCACGACCTCGAGGCGATCATCATGGAGGCGCTGGCGAAGAACCCCGCTCAGCGCTATCAGAGCGCCGACGAGTTCCGCGCTGACCTCCTGCGCTTCTCCGAGGGTCAGCCGGTGCGCGCGTCCCAGCGCGACGTGGCCTTCTTCGGCGCCGACGCCACGCGTGCGGTCTCGGCCGTCTCGGCGGGCGAGCGCACCCAGGCGGTGCCGATCATGACCGGTCCGCGCACCGACGTGCGCCGACGTGGCGGGCGCAGCGGGCTGATCGCGGCCCTCGTCGTCGTCGTACTCGCCGCCGCGGCTGGAATCGGCTACTTCGCCCTCGCCAACAAGACGCCCGCCACCACCTCGATGCCCAACGTGGTGGGTAAGAAGGTCTCCGACGCCATCGCCACGCTGACCGCCGACGGGCTGACCGTCGGGACCACGGTCCAGGTCGCGTCGAAGTTCCCGGCCGGCCAGGTGATCTTCACGCGTCCCGCGGCCGGCGCCACGGTGACCAAGGGCCAGGCGGTCACCCTGCGGGTAAGTCTCGGCCAGAGCGCCCCGCCGGTGACGGTGCCGGACCTGACGGGCCTGTCACTCACCGACGCCGAGAGCGAGCTCGTCTCGAAGTCGCTGGTGCCCAAGCTCAGCACGACCCAGAGCGCCCCACCGGGCACCACGCCCAACACGGTGTTCAACCAGTCGCCGACCGCGGGCACGACGGCGCACGCCGGCGACACCGTGACCCTCTTCGTACTCGCCCCGGGCCAGACGTACTCGATGCCGGGCCTGGCCGGCATGACGACGCTGCAGGCCGCCGCCACGTTGGGTCAGGATGGTCTGACCCTGGCCAGCCAGTCGATCCAGAAGTGTTCGAACACGGTCGCCTCGGGTCTCGTGATCGCGACGGTTCCCCCCCAGGGCAGTCCGGTCAAGTCGGGACAGGCCATCGAGCTGGTGACCTCCTCGGGGTACTGCCAGGTGGTCGTGCCCACGGTGGTCGGCGACACTCAGGGGGCCGCGAGCGCGGCTCTCACCGGCGCGGGCCTCTTGGTGGGCCAGGTCACGACGGCGGATCCCTCGTTGTGCACCACCCCGGGTACCTCGGGCACCGTCGCCACCCAGAGCATCCCCGGCGGCTCCTACGCCCTCTACAACACGAGCGTCGATCTCACGATGTGCCCGTAGCGGCGCGGCGATTCGGTAACATCGACCCTTATGGCCAGCACCCCCAAGCAGCACAAGGGTAAGTCGGTCGGTCGCTACACCGCGCCGGAGCGCAGTGGGCGCTACACCGCGCCTCGTCCGCCCGAGTCGAACCACAGCCCACTGTGGTATCCGTGGATGCTGATCGATCTGTTGCTGTTCGGCCTGATCGTGATCACGCTGAACTACCTGTCGGTGCTGCCCGGGGCGGTCTCCTCGTGGTACCTGGTGCTGGGGCTCGTCGCGATGTTCGCGGCGTTCTTCCTCGCCACCCGTTACCGCTGATTAGCCCAGCCGCTCGATGATCGTGGCGTTGGCGAGCCCGCCGCCCTCGCACATGGTGAGCAGTCCGTAGCGGCCCTGCGTGCGCTCGAGCTCATTCAGCAGTGTCGCCGCGAGCTTGGCGCCCGAAGCGCCCAGGGGATGTCCGAGCGCGATCGCCCCGCCGTTCACGTTCACCTTGGATAGATCGGCGCCGAGCTCCTTCTGCCAGGCGAGCACGACCGAGGCGAAGGCCTCGTTGATCTCGACCAGGTCGATGTCCTCCAGGCTCAGTCCGGCCTTCGCGAGGATCTTCTGGGTGGCCGGGATCGGCCCGGTGAGCATCGTCACGGGATCCACGCCGGCCAGGGCGAAGGAGTGGAACCGGGCGCGCGCCGAATAGCCCAGCGCGGCCGCGCGCTCGGCCGACATGACCAGCACGGCGGAGGCGCCGTCGGTGATCTGCGAAGAGTTGCCCGCGGTGACCTTGCCGCCCTCTTGGAAGGCGGGCTTCAAGTTGGCGAGGGCCTCGATCGAAGAGTCCGGGCGGATGCCCTCGTCAACCGTCATCATCTCCTCGGTCGCACGGCCCTCGTCGTCGCGCACGGCGACCGGCACGATCTCGCGCTCGAAGCGGCCCTCGGCCGTGGCGCGCGCGGCGCGCCGGTGGCTCTCGACGCTGAAGGCGTCGAGCTGCTCGCGAGTGATGCCCCACTGCTCGGCGATCATCTCGGCGCCGATGCCCTGGTTGCGCAGCCCGCCCACCGGGGCGTAGCGCTCGGCGACCCGCGGTCCGAAGGGAAAGCCCGAGTCCTTGCCGATGGACGAACCCATCGGGACACGCGTCATCACCTCGACGCCGGCAGCCACGACGACGTCGTAGGCGCCCGACATCACGCCCTGGGCCGCGAAGTGCAGCGCCTGCTGGGACGAGCCGCACTGGCGGTCGATCGTCGTCGCCGGCACCGACTCGGGCCAGCCGGCGGCCAGCACCGCGTTGCGCCCGACGTTGAAGGCCTGCTCGCCCGTTTGGGAGACGCAGCCCATGATCACGTCGTCGACGAGTGCGGGGTCGAGGTCGTTGCGGGACTGGATGGCTCGCAGGGCCTCGCTCGCGAGGTCCACCGCGTGCCAGTTGCGCAGCTTGCCGTTGCGCTTGCCGCCCGGGGTTCGCAGGGCGTCGACGATGACCGCGTCTTGCATGTTCGTGCCTTTCGACTGGTGTCGAGCGAAGCCTAGACCGGGTCGCAGTAACGTCGGCTCGTGGGAGAACGGCGCGACATGGACCGCTGGTTGGGCGACGGCGGCATGAGGATCATCGGCGAGCTAGGCGGCGACTTCGTGACCTACGGGGTGGACGGCGAGGACTTGGGCTGGGTCGAGGGAACCTTCGCGCCGGCCGCGCTGGCCTGCAACCCCCACGGCACGGTTCAGGCCGGCGTGCACGCGGTTCTCCTGGACGCCGCGATGAACTTCGCGATCAACGCCGCGCTGGTCGGACGGGATCGCACCAACTCGACCATCGAGATCGCGACCGAGCTGATGCGTCCGGCCTCGCGCGGCGAGTCCTACGTGGTGCGCGGCGAGGTCGTGCGTCTGGCTCGCCAGGTGGCCTTCGCCGAGGCGACGATCACGAACGCCAAGGGCGAGATGGTGAGCCGGGCGACGGGCACCTTCCTCGTGCACCGTGAGGCGGCGGAGACCCCCTCGCGCTAGATGTGCTCGGCCGGGATCTGCCCCAGGCGCCCGGCCTGGAAGTCCTCGAAGGCCTGCTGGAGTTCGGCGCGCGTGTTCATGACGAAGGGTCCGTAGGCGGCGACGGGCTCACGGATCGGCTCACCGCCGAGGATCAGGACCTCGAAGGCCTGGGTGCGCGAGTCCTGGGTCTCGTTGGCCGCGAGCGTGAGGTAGTCGCCGTCGACGTGCACGGCCATCTGGCCCTCGCCGATCGCGTGGCGCTCCATTCCGACGGTGCCCTGGCCGGCCAGCACGTAGGTCAGGGCGTTGTAGCCCGCGGGCCAGGGCAGGGCCAGCTGGGCGCCGGGCATCAGGGACGCGTGCACGATCGAGATCGGCGTGTGCGTGCTTCCCGGTCCGCCGGCGTCGCCGAGCGAGCCCGCGATCACGCGAATGATCGCGTCGCCGGCCTCGTTGGTGAGAAGCGTCACCGCGCCGGCCTCGATGTCCTGGTAGCGCGGGTTGGTCATCTTGAGCTTCGCCGGCAGGTTCACCCAGAGCTGGACGCCGTGGAAGAGTCCGCCCGAGTCGATCAGAGCGTCCGGCGGGCGCTCGATGTGCAAGATCCCGGCACCGGCGGTCATCCACTGGGTCGCGCCGTTTTGGATCACGCCGCCGCCGCCGATGGAGTCCTGGTGCAGGAACGTTCCCTCCATCATGTAGGTCACCGTCTCGAAACCGCGGTGCGGGTGCCACGGGGTGCCCTTGGGCTCGCCCGGACCGTAGTCGACCTCGCCCATCTGGTCCATGTGCACGAAGGGGTCGAGGTCGGCCAGGTCCACGCCGGCGAAGGCGCGTCGCACCGGGAAGCCTTCTCCCTCGAGGCCGCGCGGGGCGGTCGTGATGGACTTCACCCGGCGGGGTCGGTCGCCCGCGAGGGGCACGACGACGCGGGGTAGTTCGAGCGGATTGTCAACGGTCACGGCGGGCATGTGGTGATCCTACCGAGGGTAAAAAAGGTTCAAACAGTCCTAAAGACGCGCGGGATAACGGATGCTGACACTCGCCGCACCCCTTGTCGGGGCGATCTCTGCGCTGACTCAGCGCGGTGGTACCGTCACGACGACGATGGTCCGCATCCGCGCAGGACGGCCGCGGCCTAGTTAATTGAGGAGGGGAAAGATGAAGAGTGTGATGAAGTGCTCGGTCGTCGCGGTGGCGAGTGCCACCCTCGGCCTGTTCCCGGTCACCCTGGCAATGGCGAGTCCGGCGAACCCGGGTATGGCCGGTACGGCCGCGCCCAACGCCCAGTGCGGCACGTCAGCGGCGTCGGGCGCGTTCAACGCCCACAACTCCGTTTACGGTCCCAACAGCATGGACTTTGGCCTTGACGGCGGTTCCGGTGGTGGGCAGACCGGAATTAACAACTCCACGGTCTGCGGCGCGCGCTAGCGCCGCGCACGTGACTACGAGCTGGCGAGGCTGCCTGGCTCGATCGTGATGAAGAGCGCCGTCGCCTCGGCGATCAGCAGGTCACCCGAGGTGATCGACGCGGCCAGGTGGATCTTGCGACCGTCGCGCGAGGAAATCCAGCCGCGTGCGGTGATCGGCTCGTTGAGGGGAGCCGCCGCGCGGTAGGTGATCGAGAGGTTGGCGGTCAGGCCGAAGGCCCCGTTCATCGAGGCGGCGAGACCCATGGTCTCGTCGGCGAGCGAGGCGAGCACGCCGCCGTGCGAGCGGCCCGGGGCGCCCTCGAAGGCGCGGCCCAGTGTCACGCGCATGGCCGCGATGTCGCCCTCGCGCCAGAGCTTGGCGCCCAGTCCCATCGGATTGGATCCGCCCGCGACGAGTGAGTGGGCGAAGGCGAGGTTGGCGCTCGCCGCCGCCTCATCGGGGATTGGCAGCTCCACGCGCTCGGCGAGATCGATACGCGGCACCCACTCGCGGATCGGCTCCTCGCGCACCAGGGGCAGGAGGATCCGCACGGCGCTCTCCAGGGCGTCGAGCGTGGCGTCCGAGAGGTCGTGGGCGACGAACTCGTGGCCGAGCTCGCGCAGCTGCGCCGCGACGAGGGCGCGACGGTCCTCGGTCACGATCCGCGGTAGTGGGGGGCCGCCACCGCGAGAGCGCGATCCAGCCGCGCGAGGCCGTCGCGGGCCTCCTCGTCGGTGATGGTGCACGGCGGCACGACGTGGATGCGGTTGAAGTTGGTGAAGAGCAGGAGCTTCTCGGCGCGCGCGGCGGCGATGATCTCATTCATCGCCGGTGAGCTCGATCCGTAGGGAGCGAGGGGCTCCTTGGTCGCGCGGTCGCTCACCAGTTCGAGGGCGAAGAAGACTCCGAGGCCGCGCACCTCGCCGATGACCCGGTGCGTCTCGGCGAGCGCGAGCAGGCCCGGGCGCAGGACCTCGTCGCCGATGCGCTTGGCGTTCTCTACGATGCTCTCCTGCTCGAAGGCCTCGATGGTGGCGACCGCCGCCGCGCAGGCGAGCGGGTGTCCCGAGTAGGTCAGTCCGCCGGGGTAGACGCGGTCGTTGAACGTCGCGGCGATGGCCTCGTTGATCACGACCCCGCCCAGGGGCACGTAGCCCGAGTTCACGCCCTTGGCGAAGGTGACGAGGTCGGGGGTCACCCCGTGGGCCTGGTAGGCGAACCACTCGCCGGTGCGCCCGAAGCCGGCCATCACCTCGTCGGCGATGTAGACGATGCCGTAGCGGTCGCAGATCTCGCGCACGCCGGCGAGGAATCCCGCCGGCGGCACCATGATGCCGGCGGTGCCGGGCACGGTCTCCAGGATGATCGCCGCGATCGTCGAGGGACCCTCGAAGGCGATCGTCGCTTCCAGGTTCTCGAGCGCTCGGTCGCGCTCTTCGGCCTCGGTGGTCGCGTGGAAGTGCGAACGGTACAGGAAGGGGCCGAAGAAGTGCACGATGCCGGCGGTGGCGTCGTCATTGGGCCAGCGCCGCGGGTCGCCGGTCAGGTTGATCGAGGTGGAGGTGGCGCCGTGGTAGCTGCGGTACTGCGCGAGGACCTTGTGCCGTCCCGTGTGCAGGCGGGCCATGCGCACGGCGTGCTCGACGGCCTCGGTGCCGCCGTTGGTGAAGAAGACCTTGGCCGCGCCCTCGAAGGAGTGGTCCAGGATCAGCTCGGCCGCGCGGTAGCGGCTCGCGTAGCCGTGCTGGGGCGCGATCGTGCACAGCGTCGCCGCCTGCTCCTGGATGGCGGCCACCACCGCAGGGTGCTGGTGGCCGATGTTGGTGTTCACCAGCTGAGAGGAGAAGTCGAGGTACTGCGTGCCGTCCTCGGCGGTCACGTAGACGCCCGAGGCGTGCGCGACCATCAACGGGTTCAACGTCGACTGGGCGGACCAGGAGTGAAAGACGGAGGACTTCTCTCGTTCCTGGCTGGTCAAGTGGGTGCGGTCGGTTGCCATCTCACGGTCCTTTTCGTCGCTACTGGAACGCTAACCCACTCGCGCACAGCCCACTTCGCGGATTGGACGGCGCGAAGCCCCGGGGTTAGGTTCGAGACGAGGGAGGTGTCCATGACAACTCGCAGCGCTCCACCAACCCTGATCACGCGAGGCTCGCGGATGACGGCACTCCTCGCGGTGGCGGCTCTCGCTGCTTCGCTCGTCGTGCTCTCACCAGGTTCGCGCGCGAGCGCCGCGGTACCGACGGCGTGCCTGCCCAATAGGGTCTCGGTCACGAACACCGTGTCGAGTCGTCCGGGCGGGACCACGGCTCAGCTCGTCTTCACCTCGCGGTCCGCGCCGAACTGCCTGTGGAGCGTGAACTCGACCGGCTACCAGTTCGTGTCGGCGAGCGGCGTCGCAATCGGACCGGTCGTCTACCAGTTGCCACGGCCTCTCACGATCCGCTGGATCCCGATCTACAGCGGCCACCAGGTGGTGGCTCGGGTCACCACGATGGCCGGGGTGCAGTGCACGACCAAGAGCGCAACGCGACTTCGCGTCGGGGTTGTCGGCACGACGCCGCTCGTCGTGACCCTCTCGACGCCGATCGCCGTGTGCGTGGGCGGCACGACGGCGTGGACGAGCGTGACGACGGCGTTGCCGGTCGCCCCGCGCTGTAGCGCGTTAGCCCTGACGACGAGCCTCGGCGCGTCCAACGGCGGCGCCGGGACGATCTACTACGCGCTGGTGTTTCGCAATGTCTCGACGAGCGCGTGCGTCGTGGCGGGGATTCCGACGATACGTGCCCTATCGGGCGTCAACTACCTCGGACCGCCCGCGAGGGTGGTGACGATGGCCGGCTACGGCCTGCCGATCCGCCTCGTCCCGGGTGCGCGCGCGAGCGCCACCCTGGGCGTTGCCGAGACGGGCAACTGGTCCCACGCGACGTGTGCGCCGGCGACGGCCGCGGGCGTCGCCGTGACGTTCGCGGGCGCACGTCACGTCGTCGCGCTGAAGGTATCCGTCTGCACCAAGCTGGCGAGCCTGACGACTCGCGGTGTTGTGGCGGGAGTGAGCGGGAACCTCTAGCCGACCACCGGCTCGGGCGTCGCGGACTCGGGGGCGTTGGCGGCCACCCGCGGCAGGAACAGCGCGACCACGACGGCGAGTGCCGCCGCCAGCGCCCCGCCGTGCAGCGCGTTCTGGAAGGCGTGGACGGTCGCGGTGACCTGGGCGGCGGGCGTGGGTGCGGCCCCGGCGAGGTCGTGGCGCACGGTCGTCGCGGCGACGCTCACGAGCACCGCGAGGCCGACCGAGCCGCCGATCTGCTGAGCCGTGTTGAGAAGGCCCGACGCGAGTCCCGCGTGGCCGTGGCCGACGACGGAGACGGCGTTAAGCATCAGGGGCACGAAGATGAGGCCCATGCCGAGTCCCATCATGACGAGGGCCGCGAAGACGACCGGGTAGTGCGAGCCCGCGTGCAGGGTCGAGGCGGTGGCGAGCGCGGCGGTGACCAAGAGGGGGCCGATCACGAGGAACGGCCGCACGCCGAGGCGTCCAACGAGGCGTGAGACTACCTGGCTGGTGCTCGCGACCATGATCGGCACCGGCAGGTAGGCGACGCCGGCGAGCACCGGCGAGTAGTGCATCACCTCCTGGAGGAACTGGGTGAGGAAGTAGAGCAGCGAGAGCATCGCCGCGCCCACGAGCATCATGATGGCGTAGCCCAGGGCGCGGCCCTGGTGGGCCAGGAACTCGAGCGGCACCAGCGGGGCCGCGACGCGACGCTCGACGAGGAAGAAGGCGATGAGAAGTGCGACGGCGACGACGAAGGCGCCGATCGTGGTGGAGTGCCCCCAGCCTGCCTCGGGCGCGCGCACGAATCCGTAGACCAGCGAGGTCATCGACGTGGTGATCAGAATCGCACCCGGCACGTCCAGTTGGCTGTGGGTCGCCCGGCCACGCTCGAGGGCGAGCGGCGCGAGGACGAGCAGAAGCGCACCGATGGGCACGTTGACGAAGAACACCCAGCGCCATGAGACGTAGTCGACGAGGATGCCGCCGAGGAGCAGGCCGGTGGCGCCGCCGGCGGCGGTCATCGCCGCGAAGATCGCCATCGCGCGGTGGCGGGCCTTTCCCTCGGGGAACGTGGTGACGATGAGCGAGAGAGCGGTGGGCGAGGCGATCGCCGCGCCGAGCCCCTGGACCATGCGCGCGGCGATCAACAGCGCCGGGCTCGAGGCGAAGCCGCCCGCGAGCGAGGACAGGGTGAAGAGCGCGACGCCGACCATGAGCATGCGCCGGCGGCGGAAGAGATCGCCGAGGCGCCCGCCGAAGAGGAGCAGCCCGCCAAAGGCCAGCACGTACGCGTCGATCACCCAGGCCAGTCCGGCGACGGAGAAGCCGAGGGAGTGCTGGAGGGTGGGTAGGGCGATGTTCACGATGGTGAGGTCCAGCATCACCATCAGCTGGGCCATCGCGATGACGACCAGGGCCAGTCCGGGGTGCCTCGTGGCCGGCGTTGTTGACTCGGGGGTGGATGACGTCACGCGGCCTCCCTCGGCCAGCTCGGCGCCGTAGCGCGGTTCACCTCTCTGGTCTACCGGCTTCGTCGCCCGGACGGCCAATCGGGCCGGTAAGAAGGGGTGCGCAACGGACAGGGAACTCAAAAGGAAGACGGGAGGGGTCATGCGCAGAGTCAAGAGTGTCCTATCGATCGTGGTGGTGGCCACCGCGGTGCCGCTCGCGGCCCTCGCGCCGTCGAGCCTGTCCGCAGCGTCCGCGACGCCCTCGTGCGCGGCCTCGCAGCTGTCGGTGACGATTGGCCGTGCCCAGGGGACCGCCGGGACGACCTACTACTCGATCGCCTTCACGAATCGCGCGGGTACCTGTGCGATCTGGGGCGTGCCGGCGATCCAGCCCGTGGGCAGCGGACGGCGCGCGCTGGGTCCGATGGCGCGCAACACCAGCATGGGCATGATGCCCCTGCGCCACGTGATCAACTACGGCCAGTCGGTCTCGGTGGCCTACGGAGTGGTCGACACGGGCAACTACCCTTCGGCCTCGTGCGCCGCGCGCCGCGCCAAGGGAATCAACGTGTCACTGGCTCCTTTCGTGCCCACGACGTATCGACCGTTGTCGATCATGGTGTGCACGCGACGCGCCAGTACGACCACCCGGCTGCTCTCGCCGGGCGCGAAGGGCTAGTTAGGTTGCAAGGTCGCGCCGGTCGAAGGCCCACAGGCCGGCCGCGCCGACGACGAGCGTGACCACGATGACAAGCGCGATGCGGTCCAGGTGAAAGCCCGAGCCCAGGGGATCGACGCCCAAGGTGTGTTGCCAGAGCGAGAGATTCCTCACCGGGCGTAGCCAGGACACCAGGGTGGAAAGCGTCGAGAGTAGGTACGAGGCCAGAGCCAGCGTCGTGGTGACGCCGCGAGCGAGTCCCCGTCGTCCGGTGGCCGCCCCCAGTGAGAGGCCGAGCGTTCCGAAGGCCACGGCGAAGAGCCACGACGCGAGCACCTCGGCCGTGAGGCGCGACCACCCCACGTGCAGCTTGAACAGCGGTCCGATGACGCCGAGGGCGATCTCGAGGGCCGCGGCGAGGATCACCGTGCCGACGATCAACGCGAGCCACTTCTCGAGAACGAAGCGCCGTCGCGAGACGGGGTTGGCGAGGAGTAGGTCGATGGTGCGCCGCTCCTCCTCGCCCGCGGAGAGATCCGATCCCCACAGCACCGCGAAGAGCGTAAGTAACAGCGGCGCGACGAAGGAGAAGACCTCGGCGCGCAGATACCCGGGGCCGGTGGTGTAGTTCTCGACCTGGAACATCTTGCGCAGCGCCTCGGGGTAGGCGTTGAGCAGCTGCGCGAAGTTCGCGTTGCCGTGGATCGACGGGAAGATCGAGAGCATGACGAGACAGAAGGCGACGACGCCGATCGTCCAGCCGATCAGGGCGCCGCGCTCTTCGCGCAACGCGCGCGCCGAGATCGACCTCAGGCCGACGGCACCGGAGTCCGGGAGTTCAGTCGACGTTGTCATAGAAGGAGAGGAACACCTCCTCGAGGCTGGGTTCGCGCACCGAGAGGTCGTCGAGGTCGCTCGCGGCGAGAGCCGCGATGACCGGGCGCAGATCCCCGGCCACTTCGAGATGCAGGTCGTGCCCGTTCACCGTGCACGACGTCACGCCGGGCAGTGTCGCGTAGGACGCGCGCGCCGGCGTGCCGCGCAGCCGGGCGTCGATGAGGTGAGCGGCGTGCTGCTGGAGGTCGACGACGCGTTCGACCGCGACGAGGCGCCCGTCGCGGATGAGTCCTACCCGGTCGGCGACCTGAGCGACCTCGGAGAGGATGTGCGAGGAGAGGAACACGCTGTGACCGGCGTCGGCCGCGGCGCGCAGCATCTCGTGAACTTGGCGCTGGACGAGGGGATCGAGGCCCGACGTGGGTTCGTCAAGCACCAGCAGCTCGGGGTCGCCCATCAGGGCGGCCACGATTCCGACCTTCTGGCGGGTGCCGCGAGAGAGGCTGCGGATCGGCCGTTCGAGGTCGAGTTCGAGGGTGTCGGCGAGGGCGCGAATCGTGGACCACGGGGGGCCGCCACGCAGATGAGCGAAGTGCGAAAGGACGTCGCGGGCGCTCAAGTGCTCGTACAGGGCGAGGTCGCCGGGCAGATATCCCACCCGGCGCCGGATGGCGACGCTGTCACGTCGCGAGTCGAGTCCGAAGACCTCGATGGTGCCGGTCGAGGGCCGAATGAGATCGAGCAGGAGGCGGATGGTCGTGGTCTTGCCGGCGCCGTTGGGGCCGAGGAACCCCAGGACCTCGCCCGCCTGCACGTCCAGGGTCAGGTCGTGCACGCCGCCGCCGCCGCGATAGATCTTGGTCACGTGGTCAAAGCGCGCCACGGGCCGCGACGTGGTGGGTCTGCTCGGTCCGCGACTCTCCACCTGCACCATGGGCACCTCGCCGTTGCGTGGTCTCATGCCGACGGTAGTCGGGGCCGGCTGACGAGGGTAGAGGCCTGGGTCACTTCGCCGATCAGAGCGAGTGTCGGATGCGTCGGCGGTGGCGATCCGAGCCGCGGCGCTGACCACGATACAGATGCAACTTGAGTTGCAATACTGACGTGATCAACCTAGTGTGAAATGCAACTCAAGTTGCATAGAGGTGATGATCGTGAGTGACCCGGGTGACAGTCGCGGCACCTTCGTGCCAGTGCCGCGCGACACCCGGCCCACGCGACCGCGCCCACGGGGACCGGAGGTCGACGACGCGGTGCTCGAGGCGACCGTCGAACTGCTTCTCGAGCGCGCCTATTCGTTCAGTGTTGAGGAGGTCGCCACGCGGGCTGGAGTCCACAAGACGACGGTCTATCGCCGCTTCACCACCAAGGCCGCCCTCGTGGGCGCGGCGCTCGAGCAGATGTCGCTGACCACGATGTCCGTTGTGACCTCGCCCGACGCACTCGCGGACCTCGTGGCCCTCGCTGAGGTCGTGGCGACCGCGCTCAGTGGGCCGTCCGGCGCGCGGCTCATGCGCGCGGCGATGACCGCGGCCAGTGAGGATCCCGACGTCCTGACGATCGCACGGCGCTACTTCGCCGGTCGCTTCGACGCCGCGGCGCAGATCCTGGGACGGGCCATCGCCTCGGGGGAGGTGCGTGCGGGCACGGACCCGGTCCTGTTCTGGGCGGCGATCGTCAATCCACTGCAGGTGCGCGCGTTGCTGGGTCATCCCGTGAACGCCGCGACGGTGCGTGAGCTGTTCGCGCTGGCCCTCGACGGCGCGCGCGGTCCGGCGCGGCGCTTGAGTGGCGATGGGTCTCGCGGCGGCTAGGCCAACTTCTTGCGGATCCCGGCCTCGGCCTTGGCGGCGAGGGAGCGGAACAGAATCGCGAGGACGGGATTGAAGACGCGCCAGACGCCGATCAGGGTAAGGCGCGCGTCGTAGGTGAAGACGGTGCCGTCACCCACGGGAGCCACGCTGAGTGTGTCGACGGACTCGAGGGTGGGCGTGCGCGCACTCAGCGTCGCGTGGCGCTCGTCGAGCTCGGTCACCTCGTAGCGCAGTGGTAGGGATCGTCCGCCCGAGCGAACGACGAGGTCGAAGGAGCTCGTGACGCGCAGGGCCCCTTCGTCGAGTCGTGTGGCCGAGAGGACGCTCGGGTCCCACTCCGGGGCGTGGCTGAAGTCGGCCATGTAGGCGAGGACCTCCGCGGGCGGGCGCGAGGTGGTGATGCGGACGACGACGTGGGGCACGGTGACTCCTCGATAGTTAGTACTAAATTAATGGTTCGGGGTCGCGACCGTTCGCCGGTCGGCCCGCGACACGATCGGAGGCAGGGTGACGGGTGCGGCGCGCGTTGAGGAGACCGTGGGTCTCCAGGAGGCGGCCGACATCCTCGGCGTGCACTACATGACCGTGTATCGCTACGTGCGAACCGGGCGCCTCGCCGCGACCCACGACGGACACACCTGGCGCGTGAGGACCGCGGACCTCGATACCGTGCGCGTCGGACGTGGGACCGATCAACCGCGCGGCAGCGCGCGCACGGCGTCGGTCGCGCACCTGCTCGATCGCCTCGTGGCCGGCGACGAGGCCGGGGCCTGGCGGCTGGTCGAGAGCGCGCTGGCCTCGGGGGCGGAGCCGGCCGAGGTGCATCTCAGCCTCCTTGCGCCGGCCATGCGCGAGGTCGGACGACGCTGGAGGAGCGGCGAACTGGACGTCGCCGACGAGCACCTGGCGAGCGCGACGACGCGCCGACTGATCGCCCGCCTGGGACCCCGCTTCGCGCGACCCGGACGCAAGCGCGGCACCGTGATCGTGGGTGCGGTCGCTGGCGAGCGCCATGAGATCCCGGTGGCCATCGTGGCCGACCAGCTGCGCGGCGCCGGGTTCCACGTCATCGAACTGGGCGGCGACACTCCCGCCGACTCCTTCGTCGACGCGGCCCAGCGTGAGCATCCTCTCTGCGTGCTGATCTCGGTCACGACCGGGGGCCACGAGGACGCCGTCGCCGACACCGCGGCGCGACTGCGCGAGCGCACCGACGCCGTCGTTCTCGTCGGCGGCGCGGCCGTGAAGGACGAGCGCGCGGCGCGTGCGCTGGGTAGCGATCACTGGACCGGTCACGACGCCCGCGAGGTGGTCGCGCTGGTCGCACGCCTGCGCGACGAGCGTCGGAGCTAGGCGCGTGGCGCCAGCGTTGGACGCCACTCGTCGCGCGCGAGGATCATCTGGACGTCGCTGACGTGGCGCTCCAGGAAGGCCGCTTCGCAGTAGGTGAGATAGAGCGACCAGAGCCGCTCGAAGCGCTCGTCGTAGCCGAGGGCGCGCACCTCGTCGCGGTGGAGGTTGAAGTTCTCGCGCCAGCGCCGCAGCGTCTCGGCGTAGTGGCGCCCGATGTCCTCGACGTCGACCACGCTCAGGTGTGCCCGGGCGCTCGCGTTGGTCAGTGACGTCATCGACGGCAGGCTCCCACCCGGGAAGACGAAGGCCTTGATGAAGTCGGTGGTCGTCTTGGCCCGGTCGTAGCTGGCGTCCTCGATGGTGATCGCCTGCAGGGCCATCAGGCCATCAGGCGCGAGCAGCCGCGAACAGGCGCGAAAGAACCCCGGCACCTGGCGCCAGTCGACGGCCTCGATCATCTCGATCGAGACCAGCTTGTCGTAGGTGCCGCGCAGGTCGCGGTAGTCCTGGTTCAACACGGTGACGCGATCGGCGAGCCCGCGCTCGGCGACCAGGCGCGTCGCGTAGTCGTACTGCTCGGCCGAGATCGTCGTGGTCGTGACGCGACAGCCGTAGCGCGACGCCGCGAAGACGGCGAAGCCGCCCCATCCGGTACCGATCTCGAGCACGTGGTCGTTCGCGCCGAGCGAGAGTTTGCGACAGATGCGATCGAGCTTGGCCAGCGAGGCGCTCTCGAGAGTGTCGTCGACGTTCTCGAAGACCGCGCACGAGTAGCTCATCGTCGGATCGAGCATCAAGGAGAAGAACTCGTTGCCGATGTCGTAGTGAGCCTGGACGAAGCGCCGGTCCTGGGTGGGGGGGCGCCGGCGACGGCGGCGCAGGGGATCGGCGACCAGGCTGAAGAGTCGCCCCGTCTCGTCCTGGATCCGACCGAGCCGTCCGCGGGCGCGCACCAGGATCCGCACCAGGGTGACCAGGTCGTCGCAGTCCCACCAGCCCTCGAGGTAGCCGAGACCAAGCCCCAGTGATCCGCGCTGCAGGAGCGCCGTGTACGCGCGCAGGTCGTGGACCTCGACGTGGGCGAGCAGAGCGCCCCGTCCGAGCTCGACGGCTCCGTTCGCGTCACGCACGACGAGTCGTCCGCCGCGCGAGCGCCGCGCGAGCGTGAAGAGGATCCACCGCGCCCGGCGGCTCTTCTGCAACGAGGGGTCGACGAGGCTCGCCAGCGAGTCCGATCGATCGATCGACAGCGGTGTGGCGGTATCAGACACGTGAGGCTCCCTTCGAGGTGGGACTCCCCTTCGCGCTCGCGCGATTGGGGTGGGTGACGAACGGCACGCCGGCGCGCCAGAGCTTGGCGGCCTGGTGGTAGATGCCAAGTGGGACCCGCGCGGTCATGAGGGGATAGTCCCACAGCACGCGGCCGAGCACTCGGCTCGTGATCTCGCGGCGCGTGAGATCGAGCGACGTCTCGAGGGTGAGTTCGCCGTGCTCGATCACGTTCACCGCGAGGTGCAGGTCGCTCTCCGGCGCGCTGTAGGTGAAGTCATAGTGGGCGTCCATCGTCATGAACGGTGAGACGTGCATCGCCTTGTCGACCTGGTGGGTTCCGGGCGCGCCCAGCACGTAGGCGTGGCTCTCGTGCCAGGGGGTGTTCGTCACCTGGGCGAGGAGTGACTCGACGCTCGTGCCGGACTCGTCGTAGCAGTAGTAGAGGGAGATCGGATTGAACTGCCAGCCCCAGATCCTCGGGTGGGCGAGCATCGAAATTGGTCCGCGCGGGCGCACGCCACTTACGCGTTCGACCTGCTCGCGCACCGCCTCGTCGAGTTCGAGGTCCCGCGGCCCGAAGAAGTCGCGGCGCCGGTAGGTCACGGGGCGGATCCGCTCGCGCGCCCACCAGGGGTGCAGCGCGCAGACGGCGTCGAGCTCGCTCAGGTCGATCAGCGGCAGCACGATCCGGTAGGTGAACTCGTGACCTACGGGACCGCTGCGCCGGTGTCGCACCACACCTTCGTAGAGGGCGCTTCTCATCTGCGTCACAGTTCTAGCCCGAAGCCGCGGCCCACGCGAAGGGCGCTCTGGAGGCCGTCCTCGTGGAACCCGTAGCCCCAGTAGGCGCCGGCGAACCACGTGCCGCGTCGACCGTCGATCTCACCTATCCGGCGCTGGGCGGCGATAGCGCCCGCGTCGAGCACCGGGTGGGAGTAGTCGTACTCGCCCAGGATCTGGTCCGCGTCGATGAGATCGGTCTGGTTCAGGCTGACGAGGATCTGGCGGCGCGAGGGGATCGACTGGAGCTGGTTCATGTGGTAGGTGACCGTCGCGGCCGACCAGTCGCCGTCGAGTCGGTAGTTCCAGCTCGCCCAGGCGCGTCGCGAGCGCGGCAGGAGACTCTCATCGGTGTGCAGGACGACCGCGCTCGGTTGGTAGCGGATCGCGCCGAGGATCTCGCGCTCGGCCTCGGTGGGGTCGCTCAGCAGCGCGAGAGCCTGGTCGCTGTGGGTGGCGAGGACTACGTGGTCGAAGGTCTCGGGGCCGTAGGGGTCGCTGTTCACCTCGACGCCGTCGCGGCGCCGTGTCACCTTGGTGACCGAGGTGTTGAGGCGCAGGTGTCGTCCGAGCGGGGCGGCGATCCTCTCGACGTAGGCGCGCGATCCGCCCGTCACCGTGCGCCACTGGGGCCGACCGCCGAGGGCGAGCAGACCGTGGTTGTCAAAGAAGCGCGCGAAGGTGGCGGCCGGAATGTCGAGGGCGTCGGCCATGGGCGCCGACCAGATCGCCGAGACCATCGGCGCCAGGTACCACTCGCGCAGTCGCGCCGACCAGGGTCCGGCCTCGAGCATCTCGCCCAGACTCATCGGGTTCGTGTCCGCGTCGCTCAGCAGTTCACGAGCCTGGCGGTTGAAGGAGACGATGTCGCCCAGCATGGCGACGAAGTCGCGTCGCAGCAGGTTGCGCCGTTGGGCGAAGACGGTGTTGAGCGTGCTCGATCGCCACTCGAGCCCGTGGCGGGGATCGCTCACCGAGAAACTCATGTCGCTCGGCTGGGTCGTGACACTGAGCTGGTTGAAGAGCTCGGTCAACCCCGGGTAGTTGCGTTCGTTGTAGACGATGAAGCCGGTGTCGACGGCGAGATCCTCGCCGCCGACTCTCACGTCCACGGTGTGTGCGTGCCCGCCCGGGCGGCGGTCGTGCTCGAAGACGGTCACCTCGTGGTGACGCGACAGAAGGTGAGCGCTGGTCAGGCCGGCGATTCCCGAGCCGATGATGGCGATACGCATGGCGTGGTACGTCCCGTGGTGATTGGGCCAGCGCGGGAGAGGACGCCGGCAGCGAGAGGTCTAATTTAGCACTAAAATGAATCCGTGCCCACCAAACCCTCTCGTACCTGGTCAACGGGCCACCACGTTGCCGCCCGCGCGCTCGACGCCGCCCTCGAGGCCACCATCGTGGCCAGCTTCAGCCGTGTCGGGGCGGTGCTGCGGCGCGCGACCCAGGGCTGGCCACCGGTGGCCTCCATGGAGGGTCGCACCATCCTCGTGACGGGAGCGTCGTCGGGGATCGGGCGGGCGAGCGCGCTGGCCCTGTCACGCGCGGGGGCCGACCTGTGGGTGACCGGACGTGACGAGGGTCGCCTCGAAGAACTGGCAGAGCAGATTCGCGCTGGCGGCACGACGGTGCACACGGCCGCCCTCGACGTGACCGACGCCGAGCGCGTGGACGACCTGGCCCGTCGAATCAGCGAGGACGCGGCGGGGCTTTCCGGGATCATCCACAGCGCGGGCGCGCTGACCCACGAGTTCGCTACGAACGCCCAGGGCGTCGAGACGACGGTCGCCACCCACGTGCTCGCCCCCTTTCGACTGACACTG
This sequence comes from Acidimicrobiaceae bacterium, assembly GCA_027451285.1. GTDB lineage: Bacteria > Actinomycetota > Acidimicrobiia > Acidimicrobiales > RAAP-2 > RAAP-2. The sequence goes on from DAIDJP010000037.1 coordinate 25,801, forward strand.
CGGCTGGCTCCTCTATTGCGAGCAGCGACTCTCTCGACGATCGTCACCGTGGCCTCGGGCGGTATGTACACCGAGCGATTCGATCTGTCTCGCCTCGAGATGGGACCCGGTGACTACGACGGGGTCAAGGCGTACGCGCGGGCCAAGCGCGCGCAGGTTCTCCTCGCGCACGAGTGGTCGCGTCGCTGGGGGCGCGACGGCGTGCGCAGTTACGTCATGCACCCGGGTTGGACCGACACCCCGGGCCTCGCGACGTCACTTCCGACGTTTCACCGCCTCGGGCCGTTGCTGCGCCGTGTCGACGAAGGGGCGGATACCGCCGTCTGGCTGGCGAGCGGCGCGGCCGGCGAGACGGGAACCACCTCGGGGATCTGGCTCGACCGGCGTGCGCGCGGCGAGTACTACCTGCCGTGGACGCGCCCGCGCCGCTCCGCCCAGGCCGACGGCGACGAGCTCTGGCGCTGGTGCGAGCGTCGCAGCGGGCTGGATCTTCCGCCCACGCAGTGACAGTAGACGTGCCGCGTCGCGCTGGGTAGAGTGCGCGTTATGGCGGAGGTCGTGCTCTTTCACCACGCCCAGGGGCTGACGGCGGGGACGCTCGCCTTCGCCGATCGGCTGCGTGGCGCAGGTCATACGGTCCACCTGCCCGACCTGTACGAAGGTCGGGTCTTTGCCTCCCTCGACGAGGGCGTCGCCTTCGCTCGCTCGGTGGGCTTCGACGTTCTCCTCGACCGTGGCGTCCGATTTGCGGAGGAACTGCCCCACGCCGTCGTCTACGCGGGAATCTCCCTCGGGGCGCTTCCCGCCCAGCAACTCGCTCAGACGCGCGGGGGTGCTGCGGGGACCCCTGTCAGTGGTCCAATGCGACTGAGAGTCGTTGTTGGTGTTGCTTCTGCCACAGCTCCTTGAACTCGACCGGGGTCAGGTAGCAAAGAGAGCTGTGAAGACGTTCGTGATTGTATTCCTGTCGCCACC